>NZ_DAHUXJ010000017.1 GCF_027307225.1 Bradyrhizobium sp.
CCGAACACGTCAGTCAAATCTGCCACCTGCGCCGGCGTGAGATAACGCGGATTGAGTCCGCGCAAGAGCAGATAGAGTTTTGCGGTCTCTTCAAGTTCCTCGACCGCAAACACAGCGGCCTCCAGCGTGTCGCCGGAAACCACCGGGCCATGATTGGCAAGCAGCACCGACGAATATTCACCGGCGAGGCCCTTGATGGCATCTGCGACCGCGGGATCCCCTGGCCGATAGTAGGGCACGAGCGCGGTTGCGCCGCATTTCATCAGATAATAGGCCGTCATCGGCGGCAGCGCCGCGTGCGGATCGATTTCCGGCAGCATCGAGAGCGCCACCGAATGGGTCGAGTGCAGATGGACAACCGCGCGTGCCGCGCTGCGTGTCTCATATAGCGCCCCATGCAGCGGCACTTCCTTGGTCGGAGCGTCGCCGGAGAGGAGGCGGCCGGCTGCATCCAAATGCGACAGCCGTGCCGGATCAAGAAAGCCGAGCGAGGCGTTGGTCGGCGTGACCAGCCAGCCGCCGTCCTCAAGTTTGACGGAAATATTGCCGGAGGAGCCCGGCGTCAGGCCGCGCTCGAACAGTGAACGGCCGAGGCGGCAGATTTGCTCGCGAAGTTTTGTCTCGCTCATAGCGTCGTTCCCTCTTCAGCCTTGTCTCACGCTTTGGCAGCGCGGCCAAGCCGTGATAGGCAGGAGGAAAATCAGTAAGAAGCTAAAGGGAACGCCGCATGACTTGTTCCGCCAAACCGCATATCGCCGTGATCGGCCTGGGCTCGATGGGCTACGGCATGGCCAGCGCGCTCAAACGCGCCGGATTTGAGGTCACCGGCTGCGATGTTGCGGCCGACGTGGTCAAGCGCTTTGTGTCCGAAGGCGGGAAGGGCGCCGCGACCCCGGCCGAGGCGGCGAAAGCGGCCGGCATCGTCGTCAGCGTGGTCGTCAACGCCGCCCAGACCGAAGCCATTTTGTTCGGCAAGGGTGGTGTCGCCGAGACGCTGGCCAAGGACGCCGTGTTCGTTTCTTCGGCCACCATGGACCCCGAGATCGCAAGGCGGCTTGCCAAACAATTGGAAGCGACCGGCCGGCATTATCTCGATGCGCCGATTTCGGGAGGCGCGCAGCGTGCGGCGCAGGGCGAATTGACGATCCTCGCATCGGGAAGTGCCGCCGCCTTCGCCAAGGCGCGGCCGGCGCTCGATGCGATGGCTGCTAAACTCTATGAACTCGGCGACGCGCCGGGGCAGGGCGCGGCGTTCAAGATGATCAACCAGCTGCTCGCAGGCGTTCATATTGCCGCGGCTTCCGAGGCCATCGCGTTTGCCGCCAAGCAGGGCCTTGATATCCGCAAGGTGTACGAGGTCATCACCGCGTCCGCCGGCAATTCCTGGATGTTCGAAAACCGCATGCCGCACGTGCTCGATGGCGACTATACCCCGCGCAGCGCGGTCGAGATTTTCGTCAAGGATCTCGGCATCATTCAGGATATGGCGCGCAATGCGAAATTCCCGGTACCGGTGTCGGCCGCGGCGCTGCAGATGTTCCTGATGACAGCGGCATCGGGCATGGGCGGCGACGACGATGCGTCGGTCGCGCGGATGTATGCGCGCGTCACTGGCACACATTTGCCCGGCGAGCCGAAGTAAGCCTGGATAACCAGAGGACATCATATGCCCCGCTTTGCCGCCAATCTTACGCTGCTATTCAATGAGGTGCCGTTCCTCGATCGCTTCGAGGCGGCAGCGAAAGCCGGCTTCACCGCGATCGAGTTCCTGTTTCCCTATGCCTACCCGGTGGACGACATCAGCAAACGCTTGCGCGACAACGGCCTGACGCAGGCCTTGTTCAACCTGCCGCCGGGCAATTGGGACGCCGGAGAGAAAGGTTTTGCGGCGCTGCCCGAGCGCTTCGATGACCTGAAACAGAGCCTCGTCACGGCATTGCCCTATGCGCAGGCGACCGGCGTCAAGCGAGTGCACCTGATGTCGGGACTGGCCGATCGCAGGGATCAAAAGGCAGTCGCAGCTTTCAAGAACTCTGTAACCTATGTGGCGGAATTCTTCGCGCCCCACGGCATTGACGTGGTGCTCGAGCCGCTCAATGCGCGCAACACGCCGAATTATTTCCTCAACGACTTCGGCTTCGCGCGCGACGTGATCCAGGAGTTGAAGGTTCCGAACCTGAAATTGCAGTTCGACATCTATCACTGCCAGATCCTGCATGGCGACGTGACGACGCGGCTGCGCGAGATGATGCCGATCACCGGACACATCCAGATCGCGAGTATTCCCTCACGCCACGAGCCGGACGACGAAGAACTCAATTATCCGTTCCTGTTCGCCGAGCTCGATCGGCTTGGCTACCAAGGATTCGTCGGCTGCGAGTACAACCCGCGCGGCAAGACCACCGATGGACTTGCCTGGTTCAAACCGTATGCGGGGAAGAAATCGTGAAGCTGACGCTTGGCTGTATCGCGGACGACTATACCGGTGCGTCCGATCTCGCCAACACGCTGACGCGCGCCGGTCTGCGCACCGTGCAGACAATCGGCGTTCCCGCCAACGAGCTGAAACTGCCCGAGGTCGACGCCGTGGTTGTGTCGCTCAAGAGCCGGTCGATCGAGGCAGGCCTTGCGGTGTCGCGGTCGCGCGCGGCCGACAAATGGCTGCGCGGCCGCGGCGCGGACCACGTGCTGTTCAAGATCTGCTCGACCTTCGATTCAACCGACGCCGGCAATATCGGCCCGGTGATGGATGCGTTGCGTGCTGATTGCGGTGAGAAAACCGTTCTGGTCACGCCGGCTTTCCCCGAAACCGGCCGCACCGTCTACCAAGGCAATCTGTTCGTCGGTCTCGTGCCACTGAACGAGAGCCCGCTGAGGGATCATCCGCTCAACCCGATGCACGATTCGAATCTCGTGCGGGTGTTGGCGCGCCAGAGCAAAACCAAAATCGGGCTGGTCAATCTCGCAACCGTCATTCGCGGACCGGAGGCGGTGCGGGCGCATCTCGCTGATCTCGCTGGCACAGGCGTTGGCGCGGCAATCATCGATGCCGTGTTCGATCTCGACCTGGAGACGATCGGCGGCGTTGCGCTCGATCACCGGCTATCGGTCGGCGCCTCGGGCATTGGACTGGGCCTGGCGCGCGCGCTGGTCGGATCGGGCGGGGTGCCGAGGGGTGCTTCGAGGAAGACGGAGGAAGCCCCGATCGGCGGACCCGCAGCCTGTCTTGCCGGCAGTTGCTCGCAGGCGACACTGCAACAAGTCGCCAATGCCGAAGAGACGATGCCGGTCCTTCATCTCGATCCCGACCGTATCATTACGGGGCCGGATGAAGTCCGCCGCGCGCTCGCCTGGGCCGCGCAGAGAATCGCCGACGGCCCCATTCTGATCGCGTCCAGCTCGACGCCGGATCAGGTGACAGCCCTGCAATCCCGTCATGGCCGTGATGCAGCCGGGCATGCCATCGAGCAAGCCATGGCCGATATCGCCGAAGCCTTGGTGCAGTCGGGCGTGCGGCGACTGGTGATTGCAGGTGGTGAAACTTCAGGCGCCGTCGTGGATCGGCTGGGCATTCCGGGTTTTCTGGTCGGCGCGGAAATCGCAGCCGGAGTGCCTGTATTGCGGGCCGTCGGCGCAAAAGAGGGCGACATGCTGCTTGCCCTGAAATCGGGCAATTTCGGCGGACCGCAATTCTTTTCCGACGCGCTTGGCTTAATGCGTTAACCGAACGCAGGCATTCTTCCGCCGGAAATATTGTGAAACGTGCGCCGCCGGTTCGCGCGGAATTGAAGTCAGTTGACGGGCCCGACATAGCCATTTGGCGGCATTTCAGGTAAACGCCGCGCTGCATCACACCCATCACATCAGGCCCGATCCCAGGAATGCATGCGCCATGACTGAACTGGTCCGTATTGCCCTAAACCGGCCATACACATTCGTCGTGCTCGCGCTGCTTCTCCTGATCATCGGGCCGCTGTCTGCGCTGCGCACGCCGGTCGACATCTTTCCCGATATCCGAATTCCGGTGATCGGCGTGGTCTGGACGTACACAGGTCTTCCGCCGGATCAGATGGCCGGCCGTATCATCACGCAATATCAGCGCGCCCTGACGACGACCGTCAACGACATCGATCACATCACGGCGAATTCGTATTACGGCGTCGGCATCGTCAAGATTTTCTTCCAGCCGAACGCCGATATCCGCACGGCCAACGCGCAGGTGACGGCCATTTCGCAGACGATCACCAAGCAGATGCCGCCGGGTGCGACGCCGCCGCTGATCATCATCTACAACGCCTCGACGGTTCCGATCGTTCAACTCGCGCTGTCGGGCGAAGGGCTCACCGAACAGATGCTGGGCGATATCGCCATCAACCAGCTGCGCACGCCGCTGGTGACCGTGCAAGGCGCGGCGATCCCGTATCCCTATGGGGGCAAGCAGCGCCAGATCCAGATCGACGTTGATCCATCGAAATTGCAATCATTGGGGCTGTCGGGGCAGGACGTCGCCAATGCGCTCGCGGCGCAAAACCTGATTCAGCCTGCCGGCACCTCGAAGATCGGCAGTTTCGAATACATCATTCAGGTCAACAATTCGCCGCTGAAGGCCGGCGACATGGGCGATCTTCCGATCAAGGTCGTCAACGGCGCGACGGTCTATATTCACGACGTCGCCAGCGTGCGTGACGGCAATCCTCCACAAACCAACGTCGTCCACGTTAACGGCAATCGCTCTGTTCTGATGATGGTGCTGAAGTCGGGCTACACCTCGACGCTCGACATCATTGCCGGCATCAAGAAGAAGGCTGCGGCCTACAAGGATTCGCTTCCCGACGGGCTGAAGGTCGATTTCGTCGGCGACCAGGGCGTGTTCGTCGCCTCTTCAATCAAAGGCGTCGTGCGCGAAGGGGTCATCGCGGCCTTGCTCACGAGCGTCATGATCCTTCTGTTTCTGGGAAGCTGGCGCTCGACGGTCATCATCGCGACCTCGATCCCGCTTGCCGTGTTCGGCTCCATCATCATGCTGGCGGCGCTAGGCGAAACCCTCAACATCATGACTCTGGGCGGTCTGGCGCTGGCGGTCGGTATTCTCGTCGACGAAGCCACAGTGACGATCGAGAACATCAACTGGCATCTGGAACAGGGCAAGGATGTCCGCCCGGCGATTATGGACGGCGCCCAGCAGATCGTTGTGCCGGCCTTCGTGTCGCTGCTCTGCATCTGCATCGTGTTCATCCCGATGTTCTTCCTGCAGGGCATTCCACGCTTCCTGTTCGTGCCGATGGCGGAAGCGGTGATCTTCGCGATGATCTGGTCGTTCATTCTGTCGCGCACGCTGGTGCCGACGATGGCGATGTATTTGCTGAAGCCGCACCAGCATGAGCACGGCGCGGCGCGGCCGCCCACGCGCAATCCGCTGGTCTGGTTCCAGCGCGGCTTCGAACACAGGTTCGAGCGGTTTCGCGAGAGCTATCGCGATCTGTTGACGCTGGCGCTGCGCCACCGTCCGACCTTCGTGATCGTGTTCCTGGCCTTTATCGGCGCCTCGTCTCTGCTGTTGCCTTATCTGGGGCAGAACTTCTTCCCGTCGGTCGATGCCGGCCAGATCCTGATGCATGTGCGCAGCCAGGTCGGCACGCGGCTCGAGGAGAACGCCAATCACTTCGCCGACATCGAGAAAGAGGTCCGCAAGATCATCCCGCCGGATCTGATCGAGACGATGACCGACAATATCGGCATGCCAATCTCGGGCATCAACCTGACGTACAACAACACGGGCGTCATGGGTCCGTCGGACGGCGACATCCAGATCAAGCTTAAAGAAGACCATCCGCCGACGGACAACTACATCAAGGCGATGCGCGAGCGGCTTCCGAACCTCTTCCCGGGAACGACGTTTGCTTTCCTTCCTGCCGATATTGTCAACCAGATACTGAACTTCGGCGCGCCGGCTCCGATCGACATCGAGATACGCGGCAACAATCTGGATGGGAACTTCGCCTATGCCACCAACCTGCTTAATCAGATCCGGCGAATTCCCGGTGTTGCGGACGCGCGCATTCAGCAATCAACGAAGAATCCGACTTTCGACATCGATGTGGACAGGACCCGCGCGCAATATGTCGGTCTGACCGAGCGTGACGTCGTCAACAGCCTCACGGTCAACCTGTCGGGCAGCGGCCAGGTCCAGCCGACATTTTATCTCAATCCCGATAACGGCGTGAACTACGCGGTCGTGATGCAGACGCCGCAGTATCAGGTCGATTCCCTGAGCGCGCTGGAGACGCTGCCGATTTCGTCCAACGTGCCGGCGCAGGCGCCCATTCTTGGCGGCATCGCCACCATCTCGCGCACGACGTCGAGCGCGATGGTTTCCCAATATAACATCCAGCCGATGGTCCAGGTCTTTGCGACGCCGCAGGGGCGCGATCTCGGCGGCGTTGCCTCCGACATCCAAAAGGTCATCGCGGCCAACGCCAAGAACGTGCCGAAAGGTTCGACCGTCGTGCTTTCCGGCCAGGTGCAGACTATGAACAGCTCGTTTTACGGTTTGCTGTTCGGCCTGCTCGGCGCGATCGTGCTGGTTTATTTCCTGATCGTGGTGAACTTCCAGTCCTGGTCCGACCCGTTCGTGATCATCACGGCGCTGCCGGCGGCGCTGGCGGGGATCGTCTGGATGCTGTTTACGACCCACACCACAATATCGGTCCCGGCCTTGACCGGCGCGATCATGTGCATGGGCGTTGCCACTGCCAACAGCGTGCTGGTGATCAGCTTTGCCCGCGAGCGTTATGATGAACTCGGCGACCCGGTCGCGGCCGCCATCGATGCCGGCTTTGTGCGTATTCGACCGGTGCTGATGACCGCGCTCGCCATGATCATCGGCATGCTGCCGATGTCGCTTGGCCTGGGCGATGGCGGCGAGGCCAACGCGCCGCTGGGCCGGGCCGTGATCGGCGGCCTGATGTTCTCGACCATCGCGACGCTGATGTTTGTTCCAGTGGTTTTTAGTATGCTGCACAAAAAGCAGGACGCCAAAGTCGCCGTCCAATCGGAGAAAGAAAATGCCCACTGAAGCTAGCCCGACGGTATCTCGCCGGAAACTGGGCATTTTCGGCGTCATCGCCGTGGCCGCCGCGCTGACGCTCGTGGTGAGCGGGATCCGCGCCCGGGAAGACTCCAACGCCAAGCTGAAGGAATGGACCGACGAACAGGCCGTACCGGCAGTTGCCGTGATCTATGCTGACGCCGGTCCATTGACGGCTACGATCAATCTGCCGGGTCGGCTCGAAGCCTACTATCGCGCCCCGATCTTCGCCCGCGTCAATGGCTACCTGAAGAACTGGTCCAAGGATATTGGCGCGCGGGTCAAGGCCGGCGAAGTGATCGCCGAAATCGATGCGCCGGACCTCGATCAGCAATTGCTGCAGGCGCGCGCCGATCTCGCCAACCAGGAGGCGAGTGCGAAGCTGTCCGAGGTCACGCTGGCCCGCCGCAAGACGCTGATCGCGTCGAATTTCGTTTCGATGCAGGAAATCGACGAGCGCACCGCCGACCTCGCCAACAAGAACGCCGCGGTCAAGTCGAGCCAGGCCAATGTCGAGCGGCTCGAGGCCCTGGCCGGCTACAAAAAGATCACTGCGCCGTTCGACGGTATCGTCACCGCGCGCAACACCGACGTCGGCGCGCTGATCAATGCCGGCGGCGGCAGCAGTGCACCGATGTTCATCGTTTCCGACATCAAGAAGTTGCGCGTCTACGTCAACGTCCCGCAGACCTACGTGCCGTCGGTCAAGATCGGCGCCAAGGCGACGATTTCCGTGCCGGAATATCCAACCCGGACTTTTGAGGCGACGATGGAAGCTTCGGCGCAGGCGGTGGACGTCACCTCGGGCACGACGCAGATGCAGCTTGGGCTCGATAACTCGACAGGCGAGTTGATGCCCGGCGGCTTTGCCAATGTGAGATTGGTCCTCCAACGCGACAGCGTGCCGCTGCACATTCCTTCCAGCGCGCTCGTTTTCGACAAGACGGGCTTGCGTGTAGCGACGGTGACGTCCGACAACAAGGTATTGTTCAAGCCGGTGAAGATTGCCCGCGATCTTGGGCGCGATATCGAGCTTGCCGGTGGAATTTCGCTGGACGATCGCGTCATCAGTACGCCGCCCGACGGTATGGTCGACGGCGACCCTGTACGTGTCGTTAGCACCAAGGGCCGGCCGTCGACCGTTTCGGCCAAGCAGGGTGAGAAGGGCTAGGCCCCTCTACCTCTCAGGCTATCAGCCATTCCAGCACGCCGTCATCGGCGCGGACAACCGCGCCGGACGAGCCGATAGGACTGCGGTCCATATTCAATAGATGCGCCAGCGTTCGTCCGTCGCTGGCGGGCACCCGCGCCAGTGCGCGCGCATTGTCTGATGTCCGCAGCATGACCACGCCGTGTTCGACTGCGTTGTCGCGGCCGTAAATCGCGGTGAAGCTTTCGACAGTGGCCATGCCGCTCGCTTCCGTCACGAAAGCCGGCACCGCGCGGCGGCGGCGGTCAGCTTCGCTTTGAACGCTCGTCTCCTGCGCCAGCGGCTCGGCGCGCGCCTGCCGCGAGAGCACCAGCGCGTGATGCTTGGTAACAAAGCCGCCCTGACCATAGAGTAGGCCGAGGGAGGCGCCGGTGCCCACTTTTCGAAGTTCGCGCTCTGTCTCAGCAACACCGTTTTGCGAAGTTCGAAAAGGCATGGGCACTGGGAGATCAACTTTTCTAGTATTGTCGTGCAGGGACTTCAGATCGGCGGTACTAGCGCGTAGCTTCCGGACCATCGCACAGGCCGCGTGCGTCATATAGGTGTTGAGCGGTGCGCCGAAGAATGTCAGCCCGCCCGTGACGGTGGGCTTGACGTCAGCGCCCAGCCCAAGCGTTCGCCGCGCCATCTTCGGAACGCAGGGGAAGCAGCTATAGAGCTCGATGGCGTCGAAAGCCCCGGCTTTCCCACCAGCCAAATCCGTCACAGCCTCGAGCACCGCGTTCTGCGCGTGGCTCTCCGTGAACTGATCTCGTTCGAGATAATCGCGCGGCTCTTCCGCCGATGCACCGCCGAGGATGTGGATCAACTTATGTTCCGGAATGCCGGCCGCGCGCGCCTTGGCGAGGCTCGTCATCAGAAGTGCACCCCCCATGTTGACCATCGGGTTCGCCACCATAAGCTTCGTGTAGGGCCAGGCGATCAGCCGGTTGTCGGCCGAAGGCGTCGTGATTTCGTCCGGCGCAAACCGCCGCTTCAGCCAGGCGTTTGGATTTTCGCTCGCCGCTTGCGAGTAGGTCGACCACAGCGCGCCGGACTCGGCCATCGCCTCGCGCGGCGTCTGACCCCAATGGGCCGCGGTAGCCGCTTCATAGAATGGATAGACGCTGACGGGACGGAACACGCCGAGCTTCACGGCCGCGGGCTTCTGAAATGCGGCGCCGCGCTTGGGCTCTTCGACGTCATGCGCGAATGGGGTCCAGGGCAGCGTGATGCCGGCGCGTTCGGCCCGGGTCGCCGTGCTCTGAGCCTCTGCACCGCAGACGGCGGCCACGCTGCATTCGCCGCGGGCGATGCGCTTTGCTGCCTCGTGCAGATAGCGGATCGGGCTCTCGCCGCCGACCGGCCCGTAATAGGCGTGCTTCGGCATGATCCCGAGGCGCGACGACAGCAACTTTTCCGGGTCGCGGTAACGCCAGCTCAGGAAATTGACGATGTCGAGTGAATCGATCTCGCCGAGCAGTTCGGCGCCGCTATCGGCTTCAGCGCGTTTCAGCGCTTCAACCAGCAAGGCGAGCGGTTCAAGGCCGTCGGTGATCTCTTTCGGCCGATCGGTGATTTCACCGATGCCGACAATGACAGGGATTCGGTCAGGGGAGGGGATTGTCATTGATACTGCCGTTTTGACTCTATGCTCAACCTTCATCCTGAGGAGCGGCACATTTGCCGCGTCTCGAAGGATGAGGCCTCAATGTGGCCCCATGGTTCTCCCGGCGATGCAACGCATCGTCCGGAAACGGCGCCCCTTTATCTGCACCGTTCGCAACGGCCTCGCCCAGCTCGGCCTGCTCGGGTGCGCGCGCCTCCTCACCATGAGGAGTGAGAACTGGTTACCCGTCCCCGACCAGCGCATTCATGTGCTCCACGGCTTCGGCAAAATCTTCCTTGAATTCCTGCACCACTGAGGTGGCCGACTTCACGCTGTCGATCAGGCCGACGCCCTGGCCTACAAAGTAGCTGACGAGGTCGCGCGCTTTGGCGTTGCCCGCGGCCGCGGCGCGGTCGATGGCCTGAAAGGCGTCGCGACTGATGATGCTTTGCAGCGGCATGGGCAGCGCGCCGGGGCTTTCGGGAGCGCGGTCCCAGGCATCGGTCCAGACCGAGCGCAATTGCCGCGCCGGCTTGCCGGTGCGGCCTCGGGAACGCACGGCATCGCGGGACGAGGCCGCAATCATCTTCTCGCGGAAAATCTCGCTGGTCTCGGATTCGTTCGTGGCGAGCCACACCGAACCGGTCCAGACGCCGGCCGCGCCCATCGCCATGCAGGCCGCCATCTGCCGTCCGGTCATGATACCGCCCGCCGCCAGGACCGGCACATCGCGAACCGGCTTGATGGCCTTGATGACCTCGGGTACCAGCACCATGGTCGAAACCTCGCCGCAATGGCCGCCGGCTTCGGTTCCCTGCACCACGAGAATGTCGACGCCGGCCGCGACCTGGCGCAGCGCATGCTCCTTGGCGCCGACCAGGGCCGCGACGGGAATGCCGTGTTTGCGGCCCATCTCGATCATCGCCTTCGGAGGTACGCCGAGCGCGTTGGCGATCAGCCGGACCGGATGGCGAAACGACGCCTCGAGCACTTCGAGCGCGCGCGTCGTATCGAACGGTTGCGGCGTGTCAGCCGGAACAGACGCGGCCTTGAACTCGACATTGTATTTGTTGAGGAGGTCGCGGGTGAAGGCGCGGTGTTCGGATGGGATCCGGCGCTCGAGACTCTGCCAGGTGACGTCGGCTTCACCCGCCGTCGAAATGTTTTCGGGAATGAGCACATCGAGGCCGTATGGTTTTCCGTCGACGTGATCGTCGATCCACTTCAATTCCTGCTCGATGGTCTCAGGCGAATGCGCGGTCGCGCCGAGCACGCCGAACCCTCCGGCCCGGCTCACGGCAGCGACGACATCGCGGCAATGGCTGAACGCGAACAGCGGAAACTCGATGCCCAGCATCTCGCAGACCGGCGATTTCATCGTTGTGTCTACTCCCGGATGAATTCGTATGACCTGGACGATAAATCACGTCGTTCCGACATGAAAGCTTTCCGCGGTATAGAATATCCACAGCAGCCATCGCGTTTGCTTTGGGCCTTGTGCTTTCGCGCAACCCGGAGAATGCTACGCACCAAGGAATAGAATTGCCAGGGGAGCGCCTCCTCGATGTCTGCCGCGCCATCAATTGCAGAAAACGGCCGCGAAGTGACGTTCGACGTCGTCGTGGTGGGCGCGGGGTTTGCCGGACTGTACATGCTCCACCGCCTGCGCGGGCTCGGATTTTCGGCTCGCGTCTATGAGCAGGGCAGCGATGTCGGTGGCACATGGTACTGGAACCGCTATCCCGGCGCGCGGTGCGATGTCGAAAGCATGCAGTATTCCTATTCCTTCTCGGAGGAATTGCAGCAAGACTGGGATTGGAGCGAGCGCTACGCGCCGCAGCCGGAAATCCTGAAATATGCCCAGCATGTTGCCGATCGCTTTGGCTTGCGACCCGACATCGTGTTCGACACCCGCGTCGAGCGGGCGGAATTCGATGAGGGTCGTGGCATCTGGGAAGTTGCGACCTCGGACGGAGGAACCGCGCGGGCGCAATTCGTGGTGCTGGCGACCGGCTGTCTGTCCAATGCCAGGATGCCCGATATCACGGGCCTGGGCGAATTTGCCGGGCAGGTCTATCACACCGGCCACTGGCCGCATGAAGGCGTCGATTTCACCGGCCAGCGTGTCGGCGTTATCGGCACCGGCTCTTCGGCGATTCAGTCCGTCCCCGTGATTGCCGCGCAGGCAAGCCATCTCTTTGTTTTCCAGCGCACGTCCAATTTTTCAATTCCGGCTCGCAACTCGCTGCTGACGGAGGAGGAGCGCAAGGCCTTTCGCAACAATTATCCCGAGATCCGCCGCTTTGCCCGCGAGGACTCGCGCAACGGCATCTATGCCGAACCGCCCGAGCGCGGTGCGCTGGAGGACGGCGAGAACGCGCGGCGGGCCAAATATGACCAGCGTTGGGCCAATGGCGGCCTGACCTTCATGCTCGCCTATAACAACCTCCTTCTGGACAAGGCCGCGAACGATACAGCCGCCGATTTCGTCCGCGAAAAAATTGCCGAGATCGTCGGCGATCCCGAGACCGCAAAGCGTCTGCAGCCCGACAACCACCCGATTGGAACCAAGCGTATCTGCGTCGACACCGATTATTACGCAACCTTCAACCGCCCCGACGTAACGCTGGTCGATATCCGCAGCAATGGTATCGAGGAAATCCTGCCCAACGCCGTCCGCGCGGGCGGTGAGGATTACCAGATCGATGCGCTGGTGCTGGCAACCGGGTTCGATGCGATGACGGGATCGGTTGCGAAAATCGACATTCGCGGCCGCGGCGGCAAAGCGCTTAACCAGAAATGGGCGGAAGGTCCGAAAACCTATCTCGGCCTGATGAGCGAGGGCTTTCCGAATCTCTTCATCGTCACCGGGCCGGGCAGCCCGTCGGTGCTTTCCAACATGATCGTTTCGATCGAACAGCACGTTGATTGGATCGCCGGTTGTCTTTCCTTTATGCGCCGCCGCGCACTCGCCTCAATCGAGGCCAGCCATGAGGCGGAAGAGCAGTGGGTCGCGCATGTCAATGAGGTGGCGCAGATGACGCTCTATCCGCAGGCCAATTCCTGGTATATGGGCGCCAACATTCCCGGCAAGCCGCGCATCTTCATGCCCTATATCGGTGGCGTCGGCGTCTATCGGCGTATCTGCAACGACGTCGCAGCCAAGGGCTATGAGGGATTTACGATGCGGGCGAACCAAGTCGAGCAGGTTGCTGCGACTTCCTGAAAGTCGCGGCACCTGAATGCTGGACTTCTCAATTCTCTTTTCACGTTCGCGGGCCGGCCGGCCCGGCTTCAATTCACCTGGCGCTCTCTTCCGGTCCAATAGGGATCGCGCAGATGACGGCGCAGGATCTTGCCGGAGGCATTGCGGGGCAGGGCGTCGATGAAATCCACCGTTTTCGGGGTCTTGAACGCCGCAATGTGCGTCCGCGTGAAGTTGATGATATCGGAGGCGCTCGTCTGCTTGCCGGGCTTTAGCACCACGATCGCCTTGACCGTTTCGCCCCAGGTATCGTCGGGCACGCCGATCACGGCGGCTTCCGCGACATCCGGGTGATCGCACACCGCGCTCTCGACCTCGGCCGGATAGATGTTTTCGCCCCCCGAGATGATCATGTCCTTGATGCGGTCCTGAACGTAGAGATAGCCGTCCTTGTCCATGTAGCCGGCGTCGCCGGTGCGCAGCCAACCGTCGCGGCCGATGGTTTTGGCGGTCGCTTCCGGCAGATTCCAGTAGCCGACCATGTTGGAGCCGGACCTAGTCGCGATTTCGCCGACCTCGCCGGGTGGCAATTGCTTGCCGTCGACGTCAAGAATAGCAAGCTCGACACCCGGCAGCGCCTTGCCGGCGGACCGCATCCGCTCCAGCCCCTCGACATGATCCTCCGGCGGCAGCGCGACAATGGTGCCGGTCGTCTCGGTCATGCCGTAAAGCTGCACGAAGCCGCAGCCGAACACCTCGATGCATTCTTTCAACAGGGCAGCGGGAATCGGCGACGCGCCGTAGAGGATGTGTTTCAGGCGGGAGAAATCGACACTGCGCGCCCGCGGCTGCCTCACCACGAACTGCATCGCCGCCGGGACCATGAAGATCTTGGTGATTTTGTCGTGCTCGATGAAGTCGAGCACCTTGGTCGGATCGAACTCCCGCGCGATCACGCCCTTGGCGCCATGATAAAGGCCGAGCAGTCCCCAGCCCGAGCCACCGATATGGAAGACGGGCATAGCCACCAGCGAGACGTCGTCCTTGGTCCATCGATTCCAGTCAGCGTCTGCACCGTCGCCATTCTCGAGTAGATTAAGAAGGTTGGCATGCGACAGCATGGCGCCTTTCGGCTTTCCCGTGGTACCGGAGGTGTAAAGCTGGATTGCGACGTCCTGCCGCCCGATCTCGACTCTCGGATCGTCTGAACTCTGGGCATCGCGCCAAGTCGTATAGTTTTGCCATTCTGCCGTCTTGCCTTCGGTAGCGATAACGACACGCAGGTCGGGCGCCTGAATGCCGGCAACCTGGGCGAAGTTTTCGGGGCCGACGAACAGGACAGCGGCCTTGCAATCGGCGACGATGAACGCGATCTCGGGCGCGGCCAGCCGCCAATTGACCGGCGTCATCACCACATTGGCTTTCATCGCGCCGAGCATGAGCTCGAAATAAACGTCGCTGTTCTTGCCGAGATAGGCGATCCGTTCGCGCGGGCGAACGCCGAGCGCCTTCAGTCCGTTGGCAACGCGATTGGTCAGGACATCAAATTCGGTGAAACTGGTCTGGCGCCCCTCGAATTCAAGGGCGATCTCCTTGTCGCGCGACTTCGCCAGCGCGCGCACCATGTCGGCAAGATGCGCCGGCTGCTCCGAAACGGCCATATTCTCCTCCCCGATTTATTTTATTTTGAGGAGGAGTTTGGCGGCATCTGGCAGCAAAGACAATAGCGCCGTGCTCCGGCTTCAGGTCGAGGTGAAGGCCTTTATTGTCTTGCAGCGCGGTCCTTTTCGTTCTGCGCCTTGATCTGGTCGCGCGCCTTTTCCCAGTCGTCGGTCGTCCAGTCGCGCAGCTGATAGAAATTGCCGCCCATCGCGAGCGCCTGGCCGCCATCCATGGCGATCGTTTCGCCGTTGATCCAGTCGCAGCCGCCGGAAATCAAGAACACCGCCAGGTTTTGCAGTTCTTCCATGGTTCCGACCCGGCCCATCGGGTTCATCGCCTTGGTGCGCGCACCGGCCTCGTCACCGGGCTTGATGCGCTTGCTCATGCCTTCGGTCGGAATCTCGCCCGGCGCAATTGTGTTGAGCCGGATGCCATAGCGGCCCCATTCCGTGGCGAGCGACATGGTCATGGCATGCACCGCCGATTTGCTCATTGCCGACGGCACCACGTAGGGGCTGCCGTTGCGGACCCAGGTCACCGTGATCGACACCACGTTGCCGCGAAGTTTGTTGGCGATCCAGCGCCGTCCGACGGCGTGGGTGACATAGAACGTCCCGTGCATGACGATATTGGCGACGGCATCGAAGCCACGCGGCGAAAGGTCTTCGGTGCGTGAGATGAAATTGCCGGCTGCGTTGTTGACGAGGTCGGTCAGTGGGCCGTCCTTGAAGATCGCCTCGACCATCTCGTCGACAGCCAGCGCGTTGCGGATATCGATGCCGTGGCTGGTCACGCGGCCGCCGTGGAGATCCATCAGTTCGGTTGCGGTCTCGTCGCAGACGCTCTTGCGGCGCCCGCAGATATGGATTTCCGCGCCAAGCTCGAGAAAGCGCGTCGCCATGGATTTGCCGAGGCCGGTGCCGCCGCCCGTGACAAGAATTCGCCGGCCTGCAAGGAGTTTTTCACTGAACATGATCGGTCCCCGTTCTTGCCTGTCAAGAGCAAGTTACTAAAACCGGCCGACGCTTTCGTGTAAAGCAGTTCGTTGGATGTAGGAGGGAATGAACATGGACGATCGCGTGCAGGTGACGATCACGGAGGGCGTCGCCGATGTTCGCCTGGTTCGCGCGGACAAGATGAATGCGCTGGATGCCGCGATGTTCGAAGCGCTTGTCGCAACCGCAACAGGGCTCGCCAGCGAGAAGGGTTTGCGCGCGGTAGTATTGTCCGGGGAAGGACGCGCATTCTGCGCCGGGCTCGACATGGGCCGCTTCGCCGCAATGAAGGAAAAGGGCGGCAACGGCATTGCCGGCGGCGATGCGCGCGATCTCACCGTGCGCACGCATGGCATCGCCAATTTCCCGCAAATGGCCGTATGGGGCTGGCGGCAGCTTCCGGTCCCGGTGATTGCCGCGATTCATGGGGTCGCGTTTGGCGGCGGCTTTCAGCTCGCGCTCGGCGCGGACATGCGATTTCTCAGCGCCGACGCGCGCATGTCGATCATGGAGATCAAATGGGGCCTGGTGCCGGATATGGCGGGAACGCCGATCCTGGCGAGCCTCGTGCGCGACGATATCCTGCGCGAACTGACCTATACTGGCCGGATTTTCTCGGCGCAGGAAGCCTTGAGTTATGGCCTCGCGACCAGGATCTGCGACGACCCCCGCGCGGCGGCGCTGGAGGTCGCGCGCGAGATCGCGGCCAAAAGCCCGGACGCGATCCGCTCTGCCAAACGCATGCTCAACAAGCTCTCGGTCGATCCGGCGCCGGCGCTCCTGGACGAATCGGTCGAACAGCAGAAGTTGATTGGCAGTCCCAACCAGCTTGAGGCCGTGCGCGCCAATATCGACAAGCGTTCCCCGCATTTTATCGATCCCTGACCTAACCTTGCTTCTATTCCCGCCATTCCCAGCCGGCGAGTGGGAAGGGGCGTGAACTCGCCTTCCTGGCCTTGCGCTGCGCCGCAAAAATTGCCACTCAGGGATACCGGCCGACTCTGGAGCATTTGGCGATGTCGTCCCAGACCATGTTTTCCGAACAGGGGCCGGAATCCATTCGCAGCAAAGAAGCCTCCGCGCTCGAAGAAGACGTCCGCCTGCGGAACGATATCCGCCTGCTCGGACGCATCCTGGGCGACACCGTTCGCGACCGGGAGGGCGCCGACGTTTTCGACCTGGTCGAACGTATCAGGCAAACCTCGATCCGGTTTCACCGTGCTGATGACAAGGCGGCGCGGCGGGAACTCGAGCTGATCCTCGACGGCATGTCGATCAGCCAGACGGTGCGTATCGTCCGTGCCTTCAGCTATTTCTCCCATTTGGCCAACATCGCCGAAGATCAGAACAGCATCCGCCGGATGCGCGCAAGTTCCAAGGCCGGCGAGGCGCCGCGACCGGAAACGCTGGCGCGGACCTTGCTGCACGCGCAAGCTGCCGGCCTTACCGCGGCGGGCTTGCGCGATTTTTTTGCCTCGGCGCTGATCAGTCCGGTGCTGACCGCGCACCCGACCGAAGTCCGCCGCAAGAGCACCATCGATCGCGAAATGGAGATCGCCGCCGTTCTGGACCGGCGTGAGCGGGTGCAGTTGACGCCGGAGGAACTGGCGGCAAGCGACGAGCAATTGCGGCGCGCGGTACTGACGTTATGGCAGACCAACCTGTTGCGCCGAACCCGCCTGACCGTGCTCGACGAGGTCGCCAACGGGCTGTCTTTCTACGACTATACCTTCCTGAACGAAGTCCCCCGGCTGCATAGCCGGCTCGAAGACCGCCTCAATGAGGACGAAGGCACGCAGGGTGAACTCGCATCTTTCCTGAAGATGGGAAGCTGGATCGGCGGCGACCGCGACGGCAACCCGTTCGTGAGCGCTGAAGTGATGCGTGGCGCGCTGAAGATGCAATCAAGCCGCGTACTTCGCTTCTACCTCGACGAGTTGCACGTGCTTGGCTCCGAGCTGTCGCTGGCGGCGCATCTCGCCGGCGCCTCGAAGGATCTGCAGGCGCTGGCCGCGAGCTCGCCCGACAAGTCGCCGCATCGACGCGGCGAGCCTTATCGCCTGGCGGTCTCCGGTATCTTTGCAAGGCTCACGGCGACGGCGGCACGGCTCGAGGTCGAGACCACGCGGGCCGCGGTCGGCGAAGCCGCGCCTTACGCCAATGTCGCCGAATTCAAGGCTGACCTCGATATTCTCTATCGCTCGCTGATGATGAATAATTCGCGCGTGATCGCGCGCGGCAGGCTGCGGCAGCTGCGGCGAGCCGTCGACTGCTTCGGCTTTCATCTCGCCAGCCTTGACATGCGGCAGAACTCGGCCGTTCACGAGCGTACAATCGCCGAATTGATCGATGCCGCAATGCCCGGTCATTCCTATCTGGCGCTGAACGAGGAGGCGCGTATCGCGCTTCTGACCAGCGAGCTGCGCAGTGCCCGGCCGCTGACCTCGGCCTTCGTCAAGTATAGCGAGGAGACGCTGGGTGAGCTCGCCGTCTTCCGCGCCGCCGCCGAAGCTCATGCCAGATACGGCGAGGAGGCCATTCCTCAAGCCATCATCTCGATGTGCAAGGGGATATCCGACATGCTGGAGGTCGCGGTCCTGCTGAAGGAGGTCGGCCTTGTCGATCCCTCCGGCCGCAGCGCGATCAACATCGTGCCGTTGTTCGAGACCATCGAGGATTTGCAGGCTTCCGCCCATATCATGGACCGGATCCTGTCGATGCACGATTACCGCAAGCTGGTGGACAGCCACGGCTCGGTGCAGGAGGTGATGCTCGGCTATTCCGACAGCAACAAGGATGGCGGTTTCCTCACCTCCGGCTGGGAGCTGTACAAGGCCGAAATCAAACTGGTCGACGTGTTCGAGCGCCACGGCGTGCGGTTGCGGCTGTTCCACGGCCGCGGCGGCTCGGTCGGCCGTGGCGGCGGCCCGAGCTATGACGCCATCATGGCGCAGCCGGCCGGCGCGGTGCGTGGCCAGATCCGCATCACCGAACAAGGCGAGATCATCTCGTCGAAATACTCGAACGCGGACACCTGCCGCCGCAACCTCAACATCCTGGTGGCGGCCACCCTGGAATCGACGTTGCTCGACACCCGCCGCCCGGCGGCGCCGCGCGCGTTCCTGGAGACGATGCAGG
>NZ_DAHUXJ010000103.1 GCF_027307225.1 Bradyrhizobium sp.
AGAGGGCTAACCCGGCAGCAATATCCATGGCATGACCAGGCTGGCGGAACCGTCCACGCTTTCCGGCTCCTCCGAAACTCAACAACGAAGGCGACAGATCACGAGCTACAAAAATACGACATCTTCATCCGCTACGGACAGGATTTCGTATTCTTCACGTCGCCACTCGGTAAGCTGCTCAATCGTTGCCGCCGGCAATCCTGATTTGCCTTCGATTTCGATGGAGGTTCTTTGGGGAAGCCGTCGAATGCCAAAAAATTCTTCACCTCTGCGTCCGTTTCAGACTCTACGAACGCTTTCGCCAGCTGCTTGTCATCCAGCACCGCTAGGCAGAGAAGAAGTGCTTCAACGTAACTACGGAGCAATGCTTTTGCAGGTGCATCGAACCCGCAAGCGCACAGAAGTCGAATAGAAAGCCCAAAGGAGACGGCAGAACCAACGAGCGCCCAAGTAGCGAGATATCTGTATCGATTTTCTTCTGACTTATTTTCGAGATCATTCGTAAGTGCGACGTGAACATACGATAGCCATTCGAGACCCAGCTCCAAAATAGCGAACCATGGCTGTAGATCGACAGCAGCCTTTGTTCTCGCTTCGTTTTCTTCGTTCAAAATGAATTCGGCAAACACACCCCTATCGTCGGGGCTCTGTTTAATATCCGCGTAAGCCTTAATCCACGCCTGTCCTATTTCTTCGTAGATTGTCCACATGAGCCGGCCTCGAGAGCCTTCGGAATCAAAAGCAACGGAGAGGAGACAGCGAGTGAACGCAATGTCAGGCTACTATTTTCCCCACACCTCCTGCGCCACCTCGACCGCGAGGCGGAGCTTGGCCCATTGCTCCTCTTCGGTCAGGACGTTGCCCTCCTCGGTCGAGGCAAACCCGCATTGCGGCGAAACCGCGAGTTGATCGATCGGCGCAAAATGGGAAGCCTCTTCGAGCCGGCGCTTGATGTCGTCCTTCTTCTCGAGCTCGCCGCTCTTTGACGTAATCACGCCCACCACGACGACCTTGTTGCCCTTGGGCAGATAGCGCAGCGGCTCGAAGCCGCCGGCACGCTCGGAATCATATTCCAGGAAATAGCCGTCGTAATTGGTGCCACCGAGCAGCGTCTCGGCCACCGGCTCGTAGCCGCCGGAAGAAATCCAGGTCGAGCGGAAATTGCCGCGGCAGACATGCGTGGTGATGGTCATGTCGGCGGGCCGCTCGGCAAGCGCGTAGTTGATCACGCGGGCGTAAATTTGCTGCAGACCGTCGAGATTGTCGCCGCGTTCGCGCGCCTTCTTCAACTCGTCCTGCGAACAGAGATAGGCCCAGACCGTGTCGTCGAACTGCAGATAGCGGCAGCCGGCGTCATAGAACGCCTTCACCGCCTTGCGGTAGGTTTTGGCAAGGTCGTGAAAGAACGCGTCGAGATCGGGGTAAACCTCCTTCGAGATCGACCTGCGGCCGCCGCGGAAATGCAGCACCGCTGGCGAGGGGATCGTCATCTTCGGCGTGACGTGAGCGGTGTCGCATCGCTTCTTCAGGAACTTGAAATGTTCCAGCATCGGGTGATCGTCGGGAAAGTCGAGCGGGGCGATGACGCGCACCGCATCGTGCCGGGTCTGAACGCCGGCGAACTGGATGCCCTGCTCGGGATGGAACATTTCGCATCCGGTGAGCCTGGCGAGAAAATCGAAATGCCACCACGACCGGCGGAATTCGCCGTCGGTCGCAAGCCGCAGGCCGGTCGAGGCCTGCCGGTGCACGACCTTCTCGATTTCCATGTCCTCGATCTTGCGCAGCTCGTCCGGCGAAATCTCGCCTTTCTCGAGTTGGGCGCGCGCTTCCTTGATGCGCGGCGGCCGCAACAGGCTGCCGACCTCGTCAGCGCGGAAGGGGGGCTTTGTTCGTTGCATGGTTTTGCTCCCTAGAACTTCAAGGTCATTCCGGGATGGTCCGAAGGACCAGACCCGGAATCTCGAGATTCCGGGTTCGACGCTTCGCATCGCCCCGGAATGACGGCCAAAGATAACCTCACGACTTGCCCGCGACACCCAGAAAGCGTTCCAGCGCCAGGGGATCGGCCCTCAGGGCACTGCTTGCGGCATCGTGAACGATCGCACCACGTTCCAATATCACGGCGCGGTCTGCAAGCGACAGGATTTTCCGCGCGTTCTGCTCGACGATGATCGAGCAGATGCCGCCCGAGCGGGTGATGGTGCCGAGCGCCCGCAGCAGTTCCTCGACGATGATCGGCGCGAGCCCTTCGGTCGGCTCGTCCAGCAGCAAGACCTTCGGATTGAGAATGAGCGCACGGCCAACCGCCAGCATCTGCTGCTCGCCGCCGGAAAGCTGATTGCCAAAATTGCTGCGCCGCTCCTTCAGGCGCGGAAACATCTCGTAGATCCGATCGACCGTCCACGGCCCCGGTTGCGCCACGGCGGTCATGTTCTCTTCCACCGTCAGCGAACGAAAGATATTGCGCTCCTGCGGCACCCAGCCGATCCCGGCCCGCGCCCGCTGATCCGGCCGCATCGCCGTCAGGTCGCGCTCCGCCAGCGCCACCTTGCCGCCAAAGCGGCGCGTCACGCCCACGATCGAGTTGATCAGCGTGGTCTTGCCGGTGCCGTTGCGCCCGAGCAGCGCCAGCACCTCGCCTTCCCTCAGGCTCAGCGTCATGTCGGGGAGCACGATCGCCTCGCCATAGCCGGCGCGCAGGTTCTTGATTGAAAGCAGATCAGCCATCGGCGCCCTCGCCGAGATAGACCGCTTTCGCCCGGGCATCGCGCGCGACCTCGTCGGGCGCGCCTTCGACGAGCACGGCGCCATTGACCAGCACCGAAATCCGGTCGGCAAAGGAAAACACCAGATCCATGTCGTGTTCGATCAGAAGCACCGTGACGTCGCGCGGCAGGCTGGCGACGGCGGCGAGAATATCATGACGCTCGCTTTCCGGAACGCCGGCGGCGGGCTCGTCGAGCAGGAGCACGCGCGGTTTGCTCGCGATCGCGACCGCGATTTCGAGCAGACGCTGCTTGCCGTAGGCAAGCGTTACAGTCGGCTCGTTCCTGACATCGGTCAGATGGAAGCGTTCGAGATTCTCGGCGATCTCGGCATTGACGTCGTCGCGCGTGCCCATCACGCGCCACCAGTCGCCGCCGCGCCCGAGCCGTTCGGCCACCGCAAGCCCGATGGTCTCGATCGGCGTCAAATCAGGGTAGAGCTGGTTGATCTGGAAGGTGCGCGACAGCCCGCGCAGCACGCGGCGATGCACGGTCAGGTTCGTGATGTCATTGCCTTCCAGCAGGATCCGCCCCGCATTCGGCTTCAGCACCCCGGTCAAAAGGTTGATCACGGTGGTCTTGCCGGCGCCGTTCGGGCCGATCAGCGCATGGCGGGCGCCTTGCGTGACCTGCAGCGACAGGTCGCGCGTGACCTTGAGGCCGCCGAACTGTTTCCCCAGCCCTTTGGTTTCCAGCGCGAGCGTCATGATGCCTCGCCCTCGGAGACGGCGACGGTGGCCTTTTGCCCGCCGAATTGCCGGATGATCCAATTCGGCACGAACAGCACCCAGCGATGGAGCCGTGCGCGGCCGACCAGCACGATCACGACCAGCACGAGCCCGATCCAGAACTGCCAGTATTCCGGCGTGATGTTGGAGAAAAACTCCTGCAGCATCCGGAACACCACGGCGCCGATCAGGCCGCCATAGAGATAGCCGGTGCCACCGATGACGAGCACCAGCATCAGGTCCGCCGAACGCTCGAACGAAAACACATCGAGCGAGGCGAGCTGCGTGGTCTGGGTGAATAAAGCCCCGGCAATGCCGGCATAGAAGGCGGCCAGCGTATAGACCCCGATCAGGCGGCGGTTGACCGGCACGCCGATCGCGGCTGCGCGCAGCGGATTGTTCTTGATGGCGCGCAGCGACAGGCCGAATGGCGAATGCACGATCCGCCGCGCGATCAGAAACAGCACGAACAGCACGATCAGCGCGTAGAAGAAGCCGGTCCTGCCGAAGATGTCGAACTGAAACGCGCCGAGCACCGGCGCCATCTCGATGCCTTGCAGCCCGTCGGTACCGCCGGTGATGTTGGAAAAGCGTTCGGAGAGCGCTTCCAGCAGAAGCGCGATGCCGAGCGTGACCATCAGCCGGGTCAGGTCGACGCCGCGGATGACGAGAAAGCTGGTGAGAAAGCCGATCACCGCCGCGACAAGGCCGGCCACGATCAGCGCGAGTACCGGCTGGGTGATGACGCCGTGCACCGCCAAAAGCCCCGCGCTGTAGGCGCCGATGCCGAAGAAAGCGGCGTGCCCGAGCGACACGATGCCGGCATAGCCCAGGATCAGGTCGAGCGAGAGCGCAAACAGCGCCAGCCGCACGATGTCGGTCATGATCAGGTAGCGCGAGGGAAACAGGAAGCCGCACGCAAGCGTGAGACACCAGAATACGATCTCGCTCCAATGCCAGTTGGCGTGAGCCCTTGCGATCCTGCCGACGTCTGACGAGGCGGACATGCTTTACCGAATTTACCGGGCCGCCGTACGGCCGAACAGGCCGTTGGGACGCCAGATCAGGATGACGATCATGATGGTGTAGATCACGAACGGCCCCATCCTGGGCACGTAATATTTGCCGGCGACATCGCCGATGCCGAGCAAAAGCGAAGCGAGGAACGGTCCGGTGATGGAGGAAGAGCCCCCGACCGTCACCACGATCAGGAAGTAAATCATGAACTTCAGCGGGAAATACGGATCGAGGCCGAGGACTTCGGCGCTCAACGCGCCGCCCAAACCGGCAAGGCCGCAGCCGAAGGCAAAGGTGAAGGCAAAGACCTGCGGCACGTTGATGCCGAGCCCGCTTGCTGCGCGGGGATCGTCGACCGCGGCGCGCAGGCGGCTGCCGAAGCGCGTCTTCGCCAGTATCAGTTGCAATAGCGCGGTCAGCAGGCCGCAGATCACGATGATCATCAGCCGGTAGCGGCCGATGCCGACGCCGTACACATCGAACTGGCCTTCGAGAGCGGAAGGCAAATTGATGAAGACGCGCGACGAGCCCATGAAGTAATCGACGGCGGCGACCGACATGAAGACGAGGCCGATCGAGAACAACACCTGGTCGAGATGGCTTCGTGTGTAGAGATGACGGTAGAGCGTGCGCTCGAACGCGGCTCCGATCAGGCTACTGCCGACGAATGCAAGCGGCAGCGCCGCGAAGAACGGCCAGCCTTGGCCGTTGACCAGCACCGCGCAGATATAACCGCCCGCCATCGCGAACGAGCCGTGGGCGAGATTGACGAAATTCATCAGCCCGAGCGTCACCGCCAGCCCGCACGCCAGCACGAACAGCAGCATGCCGTAGGCGACGCCGTCGAACAGGTTGGTGAGGATCGAGGTCATGCAGGAAAAAATCCGGCTTGCTTGATCCCTCCCCCTTGCGGGGAGGGTGGCACGTTGAGAGCGTAGCGAGCGACGTGGCGGGTGGGGGGAAATTCATTTTAAAATAATACCCCCACCCCGGTCTTCGCTTCGCTCGACCGACCCTCCCCGCAAGGGGGAGGGATAGGAACTCCGGATGACGTCGCTCTCGCGACGTCACTTCTTGGTCTTGCCGGGGTCCTTGACGTCCTTGAAGGTCTCGAATTCGACGTTGTAGAGTTCGCCGTCGACCTTCTCGACCTTGCGGATATAGACGTTCTGGATGATGTCGCGGGTTTCCGGATCGATCGAGATCGGGCCGCGCGGGCTCTCCCATGCCAATCCCTTCATCGCCGCGATCAGGGAGTCACCGTCGGCCTTGCCGCCAGTCTTCTTCAGCGCCGCGTAGATCAGGTGCATGCCGTCATAACCGCCGACCGCCATGAAGCCCGGCCGCTGCTTGAAGGCCTTCTTGTAGGCGGCGACGAACTCCTTGTTCTTCGCGGAAGGATGCGCGGCCGAGTAGATATGCGCAGTGACGGTGCCGAGCACCGCATCGCCCATGTCCTTCAACTGGTCGTCGTCGGTGACATCGCCGGGACCAATCACCTTGATGCCGGCCTTGTCGAGGCCCCGTTCGGCATATTGCTTCATGAAGTTGCCGCCCTGGCCTGCCGGCACGAACACAAACACGGCGTCGGGCTTGGCGTCCTTCATGCGTTGCAGGAACGGCGCGAAATCGGGATTGGCGAGCGGCGTCTTGACCTCTTCGACGATCTGGCCGCCGCCGGCCGTGAAGTGCTCCTTGAAGAATTTCAGCGCGTCGTTGCCGGGCGCATAGTCGGAGGTGAGCGTCGCGACCTTCTTGATGCCGTTCTTCACCGCCCAGTCGGCGATGATGGTGGAGGACTGGCCGAGCGTGAAACTGGTGCGCACGATATAGGGCGACTTCTCGGTGATGACCGAGGTGCCGGCCGCCATCACGACTTCCGGCACTTTCGCCTGCGTCGCCAGCGGCGCCGCCGCGAACGCGGACGGCGTGATGCCAAAGCCCGCGATGATGTTGACCTTTTCGTTGACGATCAGTTCCTGCGCGAGACGTTTGGTGTTGTCGGGCAGCGTCGCGTCGTCCTTGAGGATGACTTCGATCTTCTTGCCGGCAACCGTGTCGCCGTTCTGCTGCATGTAGAGCTTGACCGCATTGTCGATCTGCTTGCCGGTCGAGGCCTGGCCGCCGGTCATCGGCACAATCAGGCCGATCTTGACGACTTCCTGCGCCGGCACAGGCCCTGACGCCAGCGCGCTCGCGGCAACAACGCCGGCTGCGAGCAAGAGGTGACTGCGAACAAACATGAATGTTTCTCCCTGATCGAATCGTGTCCGAAAATGCCGGCTTTGCCTCATCCCGCCGTCGATGCGCTGGCGGCTGCATCGCAGCAGCCTGGCAACCGTACCTGCAGCGGACATGGCCACCGGACTTGGCAATGGTTTTGGCAGTGACTTGGCATCGCTTGCGCCGCTGCCGTCAATTGAACGAAGGGCGTCCTCCCCAATCAGCCGCTCGTTTGCCGAAGCGTAGATGATGAGCGGACACGCTACGGTTCCATCGTACCGTCAACTGCGACCGGGTTGCGTCTTCCCGGCTCTCGATTCCCCAATCGCCGTCCTCAATTCCCGCCTCAATTTTCATTTGTACGATTGTACAAATGAAATGGTCTTGTCAACAAGACCTTCCTCGTGGACAAGGCGCTGGTGACGTCCACCGATTGCCTTTCGCCCGGTGCAGCATGAACTCTGCGGAGCCGGCGTCGGCCCCAAATCCATCTTTTTTAAAGGCCATAGCCCTATCGTCTCGCCGACGAGAACCGCTGGCGTGGCGGTTCAGAAGTCCGCATAGGATGTTGCCACGAATGCAAGCGAACTTCGCAATCGGAGCACGGGCCCGCGCCCGCTATGTCACCACGATTGCCGCGCTCGCCCTTGCGGGGGCCATTCTCGCCGGCTGTTCGTCGGTCAATGAGCGAATTGGGCCTGCGATCGGCGATACGCTGCCGCAATGGGCTGGCGGCGAACCAAAGGACATCCCGCCGCGGCGCGGCACGCCGGAATACGATGCCTACATGAAAGAGCAGGAGCGCAAGCGGCTTGAGCCTGCGCCCTCCAACGCGAATGCTTCGTCGGCGCCAGCCTCGTCGTCCGGGCTCGGGCCGGTGCATTAAATCAACGACTGTCATTCCGGGGCGATGCGCAGCATCGAGCCCGGAATCTCGAGATTCCGGGTCTGGTCCTTCGGACCATCCCGGAATGACGAAGGCTTCAATCCATGAATACGACGGTCTTGCGGCCGTTGAGGATCACTCGGTCCTCCAGATGATGGCGCACGGCGCGCGCCAGCACGCGCCGCTCGATGTCGCGGCCCTTGCGAACGAGGTCTTCCGGCGTGTCGCGATGGCTGATGCGCTCGACGTCCTGGTCGATGATCGGGCCCTCATCGAGGTCGCTGGTCACATAGTGCGCCGTAGCGCCGATCAGTTTGACGCCGCGCTCGTGGGCCTGGTGATACGGCCGCGCGCCCTTGAAACCCGGCAGGAATGAATGGTGGATGTTGATGCATCGGCCGGACAGTTTCGCCGACAGGTCGTCCGACAAAATCTGCATATAGCGCGCGAGCACCACGAGATCGGCTTTCGTCTTCGTCACGAGATCCCAGATCGCAGCCTCCTGCTCCGCCTTGGTCTCCCTGCTGACCGGCAGATGGTGAAACGGGATGTCGCCGAAATCGAGGCCCGCATAGGTCTCGCGCGGATGGTTGGACACGATGGCGGCGATATCCATCGACAGCTCACCGGTGCGCCAGCGATAGAGAATGTCGGCGAGGCAGTGATCGGATTTGGAAACGAGCAGCATCACCCGCCGGCGGCTGGCGCGGTCGCGCATCTGCCATTCCATGCCGAAGCGATCGGCAATCGCGGTGAATCCGGTTTGCAGGGCCGCCAGCCCGACGGCTAGATCAGCGGCGTTGAAAACCACGCGCATGAAGAAATGCCCGGTCTCGACGTCATTGAACTGTTGGGCGTCGAGAATGTTCTGCCCGTTATGGGCCAGAAACGTCGACACTGCGGAGACGATGCCGGGTCGATCCGGGCAGGAAAGCGTCAGAACGAATTGATGATCGGGCATGGGACGAAACCTTGGCAGCGATGAGCCCTGCTCTATCACCCGCGACTGCCTTGCGCCAATCCGGCAAGATGAACAAAGTAACGTCAACGTAAACCGGGATCACAGATCATGACCGAGCGACTGAATGGCTATCGCATCCTGATCCTGGAAAGCCGCGAGGAAGCGCAATTCTCAAAGCTCCTGACCGAGCAAGGCGCCGACGCGCTGCAATGTCCGATGTTTACGATCGAGGATGTGCCGGACCCGGCGCCTGTCGAGGCCTGGATTCGCGGCTCGATCGAGCATCCCCTTGACGATCTCGTGCTGATGACCGGCGAAGGCCTGCGGCGGCTGATGAAGGCGGCGCGACGCATGAATGCCGAAGCGGATTTCATCGCCGCGCTCGGCAAGGCGCGCAAATTCGCGCGCGGACCAAAACCCGGACGCGCCCTGCGCGAGATCGGCCTCGACCCGCAGATGACGACGGAAAAGCCGACCACCGAAGGCGTGATCGAGATGCTGGCGCAGATCCATCTCAAGGACCATCGCGTCGGCGTGCAGCTCTACCCGGACAAGGATCACGGCGCGCTGCTGGGCGCAATTTCAGCCCTAGGCGCCGTGGCGATTCCCGTGACACCTTATGTTTACGATGCACGCGCTGCCGAAAGCCACATCATGACCGCGATCGAGGAAATGGCTTTGGGGCGCATCGATGCGATCGCGCTGACCAATCTCGGCCAGATCCGCCGGCTGTTCGACGTCGCGCAAGCGAAGGGACACGAAGCGCGCCTGCGTGAGGGCCTGAACAGGACGCCGATCGCCTCGGTAGGACCCGCGGTGTCGAACGAACTCGCGTCGCACGGGCTCTCCGCCGCCATCTATCCGCCAAACGATGCTTTCTTCATGAGACCGCTGATCGCGGCGATGGCGGCGGCGCTTGGAAAGAGGCCGCCGCGCGGAGCGAGGTGAAGTTAAAGTCGTCATTCCGGGGCGCACGAAGTGCGGACCCGGAATCTCGAGATTCCGGGTCTGGTGCTAACGCACCATCCCGGAATGACACGATATCAACTGAGCAATCTGCTGCTCACTCCGTCGCCTGCTTGTGCTCGCGCAAGTAAGCCTGATAAGCGAGCTTGATGCCGTCGTTCAACGAGGTGCGCGCGCGCCAGCCGCGTCTGGCGAGCCGGGAAACATCGAGCAGTTTCTGCGGCGTGCCGTCGGGCCGCGAGGAATCGTAGCTGATCTTGCCGGAATAGCCGACCACATCGGCCACCACGCGGGCAAATTCCGCGATGGTGATGTCCTCGCCAGTGCCGATATTGACAAGTTCACCGCTCGAATAGGTCTTCATCAGGTGGATGCAGGCGTCCGCAAGGTCATCGACATAGAGAAACTCGCGGCGCGGCGTTCCGGTGCCCCACACCTTGACCTCAGGCGTGCCCGCGACCTTCGCCTCGTGAAAGCGGCGGATCAGCGCCGCCACCACGTGGCTATGTTCGGGATGATAATTGTCGCCCGGACCATAAAGATTGGTCGGCATCACGCTGATGAAGTCAGATCCGTACTGGCTGCGATAGGCCTCAACCATCTTGATGCCGGCGATCTTGGCAATCGCATAAGGCTCGTTGGTGATTTCGAGCGGACCGGTCAGCATCGAATCCTCGCGCAACGGCTGCGCAGCGAGTTTTGGATAGATGCAGGATGAGCCCAGAAACATCAGCTTCTCGGCGCCATTCTGATGCGCGGCATGGATGGCGTTGGCAGCAACGACCAGGTTCTCATAGATGAATTCGGCCCGCAGCGTGTTGTTGGCGACGATGCCGCCGACCTTTGCCGCGGCCAGAAACACGGCGTGCGGACGCTTTTTCGCAAACCAGTCGAACACCGCCGCCTGATCGCGCAGATCGACCTCGGCTCGCGCGACCGTAAGAAGCTCGACGTCTTCCGAAGCCAGCCGGCGCACCAGCGCGCCGCCGACCATGCCCCTGTGGCCGGCGACAAAAACCTTCTTGCCTTTCAGCTCAAACGGCGTCTTTGCCATTGGCAACCTCGCGCCGGGCGATTGCGAGATCGCCGGCCACCATCTGCTTGACGAGGTCGGCGAAGCTCGTTTGCGGCTTCCAGCCGAGCATCTTGTGCGCCTTGCTGGCATCGCCGATCAGAAGGTCGACCTCGGTCGGACGGAAATACTGCGGATCGATGCGAACGAGCGTCTTGCCGGACTTCTTGTCGAGGCCGGTTTCCTCGACGCCCTTGCCGCGCCACTCGAGACTGCGGCCGACCTCCTTGAACGCCAGCTCGACGAATTCGCGCACCGAACGCGTTTCACCGGTTGCCAGCACGAAATCGTCCGGCTTGTCGGCTTGCAGGATCCGGTGCATGCCGACGATGTAATCCTTGGCGTGGCCCCAGTCGCGTTTGGCGTCGAGATTGCCGAGATAGAGCGTTTCCTCAAGGCCGGCTTCGATACGCGCCACGGCGCGGGTGATCTTGCGGGTGACAAAGGTCTCGCCGCGGATCGGGCTCTCGTGGTTGAACAGGATGCCGTTCGAGGCGAACATGCCGTAGGCCTCGCGGTAGTTCACCGTGATCCAGTAGCCGTAGAGCTTGGCGACCGCATAAGGCGAGCGCGGATAGAATGGCGTCGTCTCCTTCTGCGGAACCTCCTGCACCAATCCATACAGTTCGGACGTAGAGGCCTGGTAGAAGCGGGTTTCCTTTTCCATGCCGAGAATGCGGATCGCCTCCAGAAGCCGCAGCACGCCGATCGCGTCGGCATTGGCGGTATATTCGGGGCTCTCGAAGCTGACGGCGACGTGGCTCTGGGCGGCGAGATTGTAGATCTCGGTCGGCCTGATCTGCTGTACCAGCCGGATCAGGTTGGTCGAATCCGTCATGTCGCCGTAGTGCATCAGAAACGGCACGTTGCCGGTATGCGGATCTTCATACAGGTGATCGACGCGGGCGGTGTTGAACGAGGACGACCGGCGTTTGACGCCGTGCACGGTGTAGCCGAGGCCGAGCAGGTATTCGGCGAGATACGCCCCGTCCTGACCGGTGACGCCCGTGATCAGCGCCACACGCCGCCTTGAATCCTGAGCCGTCATTTCGTCTCCAAAAGCATGATCCGGACCCGGAGGGCCGCGTTAGCGCAAAGTGGAAACGGTTTTCCGAAAGATCATGCGCAATCAAAGGGATTTTGGAGGAGGCCTTAGCATCCGGCTTCCGCGAAGTCTAACGCAAAAGATGATGGAAAATCAGCTTGATAGAAACAAACCCAAAGAATTTGGTTACTCGCCATAACTGCGCAGGCGCTCGATATCAAGGATAGTGACCCCGCCATATTCAAGGCGGAGCAGGCCTTCTTTCTCAAGCCTTTTCAGGCACTGGTTGGCGTTTTGCCGGGATATGCCTGACAGCGCTCCGATTTCCTCCTGGGTGATCTCGAGATGGCGGCTCAGATCAGGATAGAGGATCGGATTGAACAGCGACGCGATCGAACGCGCCAGGCGCGCGGTGACATCCAGCGTCCGGCCATACTCGACAAGGCCGATGAATTGGCCGAGCCGCTCGTTGAGCTGTGCGACGAGGAAGCGGTTGAAAGCGACGCTGTTATCGTAAAGCCAGAAGAACGTGCCCTGATCCATCAGCGCGATACGAGTGTCGCGCAGCGCCACCAGGTCGTAGCGCCGCGCCTCCCTCTTCAGCATGGTGCCCTCGCCGAACCAGGCGCCCGAAGTCAAACCGGTGAACGTCATGGCCTTGCCACCGCGGGAGACCGTACCCATCCGGATCAGTCCCGAGACGACTCCCGTCCAGTAGTCGAAGCGGTCGCCGCGCAGGAAGATGGACTCGCCCTGCCGGTACGACTTCTCCGCGATGCCCCCGCGCGCGGTTTCGATCTCGCGCTCTGACAGTTCGCGCGACCAGATCGCGATCTTTCGCAGGTAGTCCGCCGTGATCATGACGACGCCAGCCTTCCTGCTGCATCGCAGCAAGCAACGTTTTCGCTTAGTCGAAAATCGCACATGAATTGTCGGCCCCAAGACATTCCAGGCGCCGGCTTTACTCTATGCAGGCGGATACGCCCAATCGGGACGTTGGGCGTAAACCGACCCTGATGGCATTCGGTGTGCCAGCGCGAACAAATTGCCAATCGTCGCATGGCTTCACCGGTTCGGCCGATATAGGATCGCGTTGAAAATTCAGGGATAACGGCCAAGAGCTGCGAAAAGCGCCTGCCCCTAATTCCTAAGCTGGGAGGGACGATTGGACCAGACGTTGGAGGTGCGCGGGGTTTCGCTACGCTTTGGCGGCGTGCGCGCGCTGACCGATGTCAGTTTTGCCGTCAAACCGGGCGAGCTGTTCTCGATCATCGGTCCCAACGGCGCCGGCAAGACCTCGATCGTCAACTGCATCTCAGGCCGCTACCGGCCGACCGAGGGCAAGCTGTTTTACAGCGGACAGGATATCACCGCGCTGAACCCGAATGCCCGGCCGCGGCTTGGCATCGGCCGCACCTTCCAGAACCTCGCGCTGTTTCACCACATGAGCGTACTCGACAACATCATGGTCGGGCGTCATCACCTGTTGAAGAACAACTTCGTCACCGGATCGCTGTACTGGCTGACGGGCGCGAGGGCCGAGGAGCTGCGGCATCGCCACAAGGTCGAGGCGATCATCGACTTTCTCGATTTGCAGTCGGTGCGCAAGGCGACCGCAGGCACCCTGCCCTATGGCCTGCGCAAACGCGTCGAACTGGCCCGCGCGATGGCGCTGGAGCCGCGGCTGATTCTGCTCGACGAGCCGATGGCCGGCATGAACTTCGAGGAAAAGGAGGACATGGCGCGCTACATCGTCGACCTCAACGAAGAGTTCGGCATGACCGTGATGATGATCGAGCACGACATGGGCGTGGTGATGGACATCTCCCACCGCGTGATGGTGCTCGATTTCGGCCGCAAGATCGCAGAAGGCGACCCGGCCTCCGTGCTCGCCGATCCTCATGTCAAGCGCGCCTATCTCGGCGAGGAAGACGAAGCACTGGTTGATCCCGGGGAAGCCCCAACTCCCACCAGTACCGCCGATCTGAAGTCCCTGCACCGCGAGCGGCGAGTTCTTTCAGGGACTTCAGATCGATGAGCGGTACTAGAATTATTGTTTGTTTGGTGATGCCCATGACTTTCCGAAGTTCGCAAATAGACATCGAGGAGCCAATTAGCGAACTTCGGAAAGTGGGCATCACGCTGGAGACCGCGGCATGATGGATTACGCCGCCCGCGTCGCAGAGGCCGACACCTATCCGAAACTCTTGCGGCTGAACGCGCGCGAATTCGGCCAGGAGATCGCGCTACGCGAAAAGGATCTCGGCCTCTGGAAACTCGTGACCTGGAGCGACTATCACACCCGCGTTCGGGATTTCACGCTCGGCCTGGTCGAACTCGGTTTAGAGCGCGGCGACGTCGTCAGCATCATCGGCGACAACCGGCCGGACTGGGTTGCGGCCGAGATCGCAACCCATGCGATCGGAGGCTTGAGCCTCGGTCTTTATCGCGACGCGCTCGACGAGGAAGCCGCCTATCTCCTCAACTATGGCGAAGCTAGGCTCGTCTTCGCCGAAGACGAAGAACAGGTCGACAAGCTCCTGGGGCTGGCCGACCGCGCGCCATCGCTGCGCCACATCATCTATTCCGACCCGAGGGGTTTGCGGAAATACAGCGATCCGCGCCTGATGTCGGCCGAGCAACTCGTCACAAAAGGACGCGAACGGGCGAGCCGCGAGCCCGCGCTGTACGACAACCTCGTCGACGCCACGCGCGGCGAGGATGTCGCGATCCTCTGCACTACCTCGGGCACGACGTCCCATCCGAAGCTCGCCATGCTGGCGCCGGGCCGCGTGCTGCGGCATTGCGCGACCTACCTCGAGTTCGATCCGAAGGGGCCGGAAGACGAATATGTCTCGGTGCTGCCGCTGCCCTGGATCATGGAACAGATATACGCGCTCGGCAAAGGGCTGCTCTGCCGGATGAAGATCAACTTCGTCGAAGAGCCCGAGACCATGATGAACGATCTGCGCGAGATCGCGCCGACCTTCGTGCTGTTCGCGCCCCGGGTCTGGGAAGCGATCGCCGCCGACGTTCGCGCGCGGGTGATGGATGCATCGACGCTCAAGCAGGGGCTCTACGATCTCGGCATGAAAGCAGGCCTTTCGGCGCTGGCCAGGAACCGCCATTCGGTCGTGGCCGAAACGCTTTTGTTCCGCGCGCTGCGCGACCGGCTCGGTTTTACCCGCCTGCGTTCGGCCGCAACCGGCGGCGCGGCGCTCGGCCCCGACACGTTCAAGTTCTTCCGCGCGATGGGCGTGCCCTTGCGCACGCTCTACGGCCAGACCGAGACACTTGGGGCCTATACCCTGCACCCGGAGGATGCCGTCGATCCCGACACGACGGGCGTTGCCATGGCGGAAACGGTCGAAATCAGGATCGACAATCCTGATATTCACGGCGTCGGCGAAATCGTGATCCGCCACCCCAACATGTTCCTCGGCTATTTCAAGAATCCGGAAGCCTCAACGGCCGACATGAAAGACGGCTGGCTGCAATCGGGAGACGCCGGGTACTTCAATGGCGCGAAGCATCTTGTCGTCATAGACCGCATCAAGGACCTCGCCGAGACTTCGCGGGGCGAGCGCTTCTCGCCGCAATACCTCGAGAACAAGCTGAAATTCTCGCCCTATATCGCCGAAGCGGTCGTGCTTGGCGCCGGCCGCGATCATCTCGCGACGATGCTCTGCATCCGCTTCTCGATTCTGTCGAAGTGGGCGGAAAAGAACCGGATCGCGTTCACGACCTATACCGATCTGTCGGCGCGGCGCGAGGTCTATACGCTGTTGCAGAAAGAAGTCGAGGCGGTCAACGCCACGCTGCCGCCGGCGCAGCGCATCTCCCGCTTCCTGCTGCTTTACAAGGAGCTCGATGCCGACGATGGCGAACTGACCCGCACGCGGAAAGTCCGCCGTGGCGTGATCAACGACAAATACGCCGACATCATCGAGTCCATCTACGCCGGAAAAAACGAGATACCGGTCGATACCGTGATCCGTTTTCAGGACGGCACCACGCAACGCATCCGCACCAAGCTGAAGGTGGTCGATCTGGCGCCAGCCACGCCACTCGCGGAGGCCGCGGAATGAGCAAATCCAACGGCAAGCACACTGTTTGTCTTCACCTCTCCCCGCCTGCGGGGAGAGGTCGGATCGCCTTAGCGATCCGGGTGAGGGGGAGCATCCGCGAGAGCAGCGGAAATTGCGTCCAGCACTCCAGCCATGTTGCGAAGAACGTCGTTGTTCCAAAATCGCAGGACTTTGAATTTATGGTCGGCGAGCCAGCGGTCGCGTATGGAGTCACGACGGCTGTCGGCATGTTGTCCACCGTCCACCTCCACAATCAGCCGGCATTCGCGACATACGAAGTCTACTGTGTACGGCCCGATCGGTTCCTGCCGAACAAACTTGTGACCATTCAATCTGCGAGAGCGCAGTCGATACCAGAGCCTTCCTTCCGCAACGGTTGGCGTACTTCGCAACCGTCGCGCACGTCCGGTCTTGAATTCGTCAGCACCTCGCAAGTCGCGATCCCCCTCACCCGTCGTGCACCGGACGATGCTCCGCATCGCCGAGCGCACGCCGGCCTCTCCCCGCACGCGGGGCGAGGCGAAGAATAGCATAAAGCTTATGAACACTGCGTTCCTGATCCAGCTCCTGGTCAACGGCCTTGTGGTCGGCACGCTCTACGGCGTGGTCGCGATGTCGTTCGTCTTGATCTACAAGGCCACACAGGTCGTCAATTTCGCGCAAGGCGAATTGCTTCTGATCGGCGCCTGGGTGTGCTGGGCGCTGCTCACCAAATATGGCGTACCGTTCTGGATCGGGATGCCGCTGACGCTCGTCTTCATGTTTGTGTTCGGCATCGCGATTCAGGTCGTGATCCTGAGACCGATGATCGGCGAGCCGATCATTTCGGTGATCATGGTGACGATCGGGCTGTCGACCGTGCTTGATGCGGCGCTGAAATGGATCTTTGGCGTCAACCCGCAGCCGTTCCCGCGCGTATTTCCCAGCGAGTCCGTCAACCTCTTCGGCCTGCAGATCCAGAGCGTCTACGTCATGAGCCTTGCGGTGTCGCTCGCGATGATGATCGGCATGGCCTGGTTCTTCCGCGCCTCGAAATACGGCCTCGCGATGCGCGCGACAGCCTTCAACCAGCAAGTCGCGCAATCGCTCGGCATCTCCGTGAAAAACGTATTCGCGATGGCCTGGGCGATCTCGGCCACGGTCTCGGCCGTCGCCGGCGTCGTGGTCGCCGTCGTTAACGGCGTGTCGTCGGGGCTTGCCGACTACGGCATCAAGGTATTTCCCGCTGCGATCCTCGGCGGGCTCGATTCGATCGGTGGCGCCGTGCTTGGCGGCGTCATCATCGGGTTGCTCGAAAACATCGCCCAATATGTCGACAGCCAGTACCTGCACTGGGGCAATCTCTACGAGATCGCACCGTTCTACGTGCTGATCATCATCCTGATGATCAAGCCGTACGGCCTGTTCGGCACCAAAGACATCGAGCGGGTGTAGGCATGATCGCCGAAAAGTGGAAACCGGTTTTCGCCCGCGACAAACGCGTAACGCGTTTGCGCGGAGATCATGCCCAAATAAAAATCGGCGGTCCGATGACTGACACTTACCGTCTCGGAAGGTAGAGCCCCTATGGCAAGCCCCTCCCTCATTCCCTCCGGCGACTTCCGCACCTCGTACGCGGCGGACACCACGATCTTTCCGACGCTGAAGAGCCGCAACTTCGCGATTGCCGGCGTCATCCTCGCCTGCCTCGCGCCGTATCTTTTGTCGAATTACTGGCTCAGCATCTCGATCCAGATCGGCATCTTTGCGATCGCAGCGCTCGGTCTCAACGTTCTCGTCGGCTTCACCGGCCAGATATCGATCGGCCACGCGGCGTTCTTCCTGTTCGGCGCCTTCACCTCGGCCTACCTTTCCAACAATTTTCCGATCCCGGTATTCTTTGCCATTCCGCTCGCCGGCGTGGTCACGGCGCTGGTCGGCCTGATCTTTGGCGTGCCGGCAGCACGGCTGAAGGGACTTTACCTCGTCATCGCCACGCTTGCCGCGCAATATATCCTGCTCGACTTCTTCTCGCGCGCCGACTGGTTTTCCGGCGGCTCGGTGCCGGCGAGCGCCAATCCGTTCTCGATCTTCGGCTACACCTTCCGCGGCGACCGGCAATATTTCTACGTCGTGCTGGCCTATCTCGTGGTCAGTTTCCTTCTTGTGACCAACCTGATGCGCACGCGCGACGGTCGCGCGCTGGTCGCGATCCGCGACCACTATCTCTCCGCTGAAATCATGGGCATCAACCTGACAAAATACCGGACGCTATCGTTCGGGCTTGCGGCATTCTTCGCCGGCATCGCAGGCGCGCTTTATGCGCATTATCAGCTCGTGATCTCGCAGGAAGGCTTCGGGATCGATCGTTCGATTCTGTTCCTGGCGATGATCATCATCGGCGGCACCGGCTCAGTGATGGGAACGCTGATGGGAACGGCCTTTGTCGTGCTGCTGCCGGAGTCGATGGAATGGATCAGCGCGAACCTGAAAGGATCCGCCTTCGATCACGCGCTTTCGCTCAACAACAACATCACCTTCCTGCGCGAGATCACGGTCGGCGCGATCATCATCGGCTTTCTGATGTTCGAGCCTGACGGACTCGCGCACCGCTGGCGGCAGATCAAGATCTATTGGAAGCTCTACCCGTTCTCGCATTAGGGTTTGGAATAGCTCGAATTGAAATAGCGACTTAAACAAAGTACCGGAGGAGACCCCATGATGTTGAAATCTCTGCTTGGCACCGTTTCGTTGGCCATCATGCTCGGCGGCGCCACATCGACAGCGCACGCCCAGATCGCGATCGGTCATCTCGAAGATCTCTCGGGCGGCACGGCCGACGTCGGCGTGCCCTACGGCCAGGGCGTCGTGGACACCTTCGCCTGGGTCAACAAGAACGGCGGCGTCGGCGGCAAACAGCTTTCCGTCGACTCCAACGACTACGGTTATCAGGTGCCGCGGGCGATCGCGCTCTACAAGAAATGGTCGGCGGGCGACAACAAGGTCTCGGGGATCATGGGCTGGGGCACCGCGGATACCGAAGCGCTGACCGCGTTCCTCGCGCAGGACAAGATTCCCGACGTGTCCGGCTCCTATGCGGCCGCGCTGAGCGATCCCGAAGGCACCAGCGGCAAGGCGAAGGCGGCCCCGTATAATTTCTTCTACGGCCCGACCTATTCCGATGCGCTACGCGCCGAACTCACCTGGGCGGCGGAAGACTGGAAGGCCAAGGGCAAACCCGGCAAGCCGAAGTTCGTCCATATGGGCGCCAACCACCCCTACCCCAATGCGCCGAAGGCAGCCGGCGAAGCACTGGCGAAAGAACTCGGCTTTGAGGTGTTGCCGCCACTGGTGTTTGCGCTCAAGCCGGAAGATTTCAGCGGTCAGTGCCTGAGCCTGAAGAGCTCCGGCGCCAACTATGCCTATCTCGGGAACACGGCCGCCTCCAACATCTCGGTCATGAAGGCGTGCAAGACGGCCGGCGTCGACGTCCAGTTCCTCTCCAACGTCTGGGGCATGGACGAGAACGCCGCCAAGACCGCCGGCGCCGCCGCCGACGGGGTCGTCTTTCCCTTGCGCACCGCGGTCGCCTGGGGCGGCAATGCACCGGGCATGAAGACCCTGATGGAAATCTCGAAGATGAGCGATCCGACCGGAAAGGTTTATCGCCCCGTGCACTACATCGCCGCCGTTTGCTCGGCGCTTTATATGAAGGAAGCACTGGACTGGGCCGCCAAGAATGGCGGCGCGACCGGCGAGAACGTGGCGAAGGGCTTCTATCAGAAGGCCAACTGGGTGCCATCAGGCATGGACGGCGTCTGCAACCCCTCGACCTGGACCGAAAAGGACCATCGCGGCTCGATGAAGGTCGATCTCTATCGCGCCAAGATTTCAGGTCCGACCGACGGCGACATCAACGACCTGATGGCCAAGGGCACGATCAAGCTCGAGAAGGTCAAGACCATCGACCTGCCGCGCAAGGCCGACTGGTTCGGCTGGTGATCCCGTAACCAGCTACGTCAACGTGGCGCGGGGCTTGCCCCGCGCCTCCATCGGAAAAAAGGTTCTCTTGAGGGTGGATTGCCGGGCGAGCGGAGGCGACGCCATTCTTCGAACGCTGTGCTCAGTATCCACTTGGCACCACCACAGGCAGGATGGCCGAGACGGCGGATCACGTGCAACAAGTCCATGTTACGCCGCCACCAGATTCTGAGAGTACAGAAATTGACGACTGACGTGAATCATGCTGTCTCCACGAGCGTCTCGTCGCGCGATACGTTTCTGGACTGCCTGAAGGGCTTTGCCATCGGCACCGTCGTGCTCGGTCATACTTTCCAGGGCGCAACACCGGATTTCGATCACTCGCTGCCGTTCCGTCTCATCTACTCGTTCCACATGCCGATGTTCATGTTTATCGCCGGCATGACGGCGTCGTTGAGCTTTTCGAAGAGATTGAATACGACGCCTGATTTGCCGTCCTATCTCTCCGAGATAAAATCCAAGGCGCTCAGACTGGTCGTGCCCTTCATGACCTGGGCCATCATCAAGTACTTCCTGGTTCATCCGGCTGGATACGACCCCGCGACGTGGCTTCTGCACATGTTGCAAGTTCCCGACGAAGGCCTTTGGTTTCTCTGGGCTCTGTTTCAGTGCAGCTGCGTCCTGGCTTTGGCAAGCATGGCGGTCCAATACTTCTACTATTCCCTGACTGCCACTTCATCCAGCGGAAGAAATAATCCAGCGGAACTCTATCTTCTCTTGATCCTGGCGTGGCCCATCGCCAACGCATCGTTTCGTGCGTTGCCCTCCGATCTCGGCCTCGGCATGGCCAAAGCATTCTTTCCATATTTCTTTGCCGGCTTCATTTTTCACATCATACGGCCTGCCGGGCTTCCCAATACCCTTCGTTGGATTCCTTACGTCATATTCGTCGCGCTGGCGCCTTTTTGGTATCGAACCGAAGTGTCGCCGGTCGCGCAGCTGTTCCCAAACCCGGGGTCAGCCAACCTGGAATTTCAACGAATCGTGGCAGTCGCAGGCACTCTCGCCCTGGTCGATTTTGCCCGCTTGTTCACAGACAACGCGCCCGCCGTGCTGACACGAGCGGTCGCTTATTGCGGCAAGCGGTCATTGGATATCTACGCAATACATTTCTTCTTTCTCCCATACTTCCCGCCGGTGATAGCTCCGATCGTCGCCAGCCTCGGCGTGTCTGTCATCCTTCGGACCAATCCTGTGACATCCTGGCTCTGCCTCGGGCAGAAGCCGATGAAAATCTGGCCGATGAACCGATACCGTTTGTCTCAGGGCCCTGCGGGATTGACGAATAACGCTGTAGCGATGCCGAAAGAGTAACGAACATGAGTGAAGTCCCTCATATCGAGCACCAGCCATCGGGCGCGGCCGCCGCCTCCCTCCTCGCCGTGCGCAATATCGAGGTGGTGTATGACGACGTGATCCTGGTCCTGCGCGGCTTGAGCCTGGATGTGCCGAAGGGATCGATCGTGGCGCTATTGGGCGCGAATGGCGCCGGCAAGTCGACCACGCTGAAAGCCATCTCCGGTCTGCTCAAGACCGAAGACGGCGAGGTAACGCGCGGCGAGATCCTGTTCAACGGCGAGCGCATCGACGGCATCGATCCCGAAAAGATCGTCCGGCGCGGCATCTTTCAGGTGATGGAGGGACGCCGCATCGTCGCCGACATGACCTCGCTGGAGAACCTGAAGCTCGGCGCCTTCACCCGCAGCGATGGCGAAGTGCCGGCCGACATCGACATGGTGTTCGACTATTTTCCGCGGCTGAAGGAACGCACCGGGCTCGCCGGCTATCTCTCCGGCGGCGAACAGCAGATGCTGGCGATCGGGCGCGCGCTGATGGCGCGACCGAAGATGATTTTGATGGACGAACCGTCGATGGGTCTATCCCCGCTTCTGGTGAAAGAAGTGTTCACCATCATCAAGGCGATCAACCGCGATCTCGGCGTGACGATCCTGCTCGTCGAGCAAAATGCTCGCGCGGCGCTCTCCGTCGCCAGCCACGGCTATATCATGGAGCAAGGCAAGGTGGTGCTCGACGGCACCGCCGACGAATTACGTGACAACGAGGACGTCAAGGAATTCTATCTTGGCGGCGCGGGCGATCAACGCAAGAGCTTTAAAAATCTGAAAAGTTTCAAGCGTCGCAAGCGATGGTTGTGAAGAAATATCTGCTGTCGTTCCGGCGCACGCGAAGCGTGAACTATGGTGCGCAGTTGCGCACCGGAGAATCTCCAGATTCCGGGCTCGGTCCTGTCGGACCGCCCCCGGAATGACGGATTAAACCCATGACCGACCACTACGACTGGAAAGAAACCCGCGATCACGCCATGCGCGAGGCCGACCTGTTTTCGCAGCTGCCGGATGTGCTGCGCGGGGCGCTTGCCGCGCCCGGCTATGCCGAACACCTCCACGGTGTCGATCCCGCGGCGATCACAAGCCGCGCAGCGCTCGCCACGCTGCCGGTGCTGCGCAAATCCGACCTGCCGGCCCGGCATAAAGCCGCGCCACCTTTCGGCGGATTCGTGGGCGCGCCCACGGGCTCATTCGGTAGGCTTTATACATCGCCCGGCCCGATCTTCGAACCGGAGCCCGCGCACGCCGACCCATGGCGCGGGGCGCGCGCGCTGTTTGCGGCCGGCTTTCGCGCGGGCGATGTCGTGCTCAACACCTTCAGCTATCACCTTACGCCGGGCGGTTTCATTATCGACACCGCGGCGCGCGCGCTCGGTTGCGCCGTGATTCCCGCAGGCCCCGGCAACGCCGAAGCACAGTTCGAACTGATCGAGGCCTACCGCCCGACCGGCTATTGCGGCACGCCGGATTTCCTGAAGATCCTGATCGACGCGGCCATCGCCGCCGGCCGCGACGTCTCCTCTCTCAAACGCGCGCTGGTCTCGGGCGCGGCATTTCCGCCGTCGTTACAGAAAGAGATCAAATCGCACGGCATCGAGGCCTATCAGGCGTTTGGCACGGCGGACCTTGGCCTGATCGCCTACGAGACACCGGCGCACGAGGGCATGGTGGTGAGCGAAGACATCATCGTCGAAATCGTCAAGCCCGGCACCGGCGAGCCGGTGAACGACGGCGACGTCGGCGAAATCGTCGTCACCACGCTCGATCCCGATCACCCCTGGATCCGCCTTGCCATCGGCGACCTCACCGCGGTGCTGCCAGGCAACAGTCCCTGCGGACGCACAAATTTGCGCATCAAGGGATGGATGGGCCGCGCCGATCAAACGACCAAGGTGAAAGGCATGTTCGTTCGCCCCGAGCAGATCGCCGAGATCGGCAAGCGCCATCGCGAACTCGGACGGCTGCGCCTCGTCGTCGGCCGCGACAACGAACAGGACGTGATGGTGCTTCGGTGCGAATGCGCCTCGCCCGGCGACGCGCTGCACGAGGCGGTCACCTCCACGCTGCGCTCGTTAACGAAACTCGGAGGCAGTGTCGAACTGGTAGCACCGGGAAGTCTGCCGAACGACGGCAAAGTGATCGCGGATGAACGGGATTGATCAGAAGATCATCGCCGATCGGCTCAGCCGCCACGCCCCTTCTTGCCGAGTACCGCTACTCAAGCGGCTTGCGCCGCGGCTCTTCGGCGACCGTCCAGCGTCTGCTTGAGTTTTCGAAGAAGAGGTTTTTCTATGCAAAGGTGGATGGCAATACCAACCAAAGCGGCCGCTACTACCTCAAATATCGTCACCAATACGTTCTCGCTCGCTATCGGCAGATGCAAAGCCCTGAATAGCGCACGCTCAATCCCATAGAAGATGGGATGAGACAAATAGAGAGAGTAGGAAGAATCACCAAGCAATACGGCCGGCTTCCAACTGACCTTCGCGCCGCTACTTTCCGCAAAAAGAGCACATCCAACAACGAGCGGGGGAAACCACCAATAGTAAGCGAGGATCCAATTCGGCCAATACGGTCGAATGAACTGGGCGCCAAAGAAACAAACGATGAGAGCCCAGCACATCGCGACAACGAACCATCCGCCAACAAAAGAAGAGCCGAATTCCCACACATAAAACAACGCAATCCCCGCCAGGAAATAGTGAATATAGTCGTGGGAATAGTAGTGGATCAAAAACCCGCCATAGCCATGGCGGTCCAGCAGGATGACCGTATAAATAACTGCCGCGCAGATCAGGGGGGCGAAACGGCGGCTTATCCAGAGCGCCACGCCGAATACGAGATAAAAATAGATTTCAAAATTAAGCGTCCATCCCACCCCGAGCACGGGCAGCTTTTCCGATGGCAGGAACAGCAGGCTGTCAAACAGGTCCTTTGCGAGAGTCGGATTCGCGCTAAAGGCCGTCGAGCTTAGCGAGCCAAACCCGTAGCGCAACGCTACAAATGCGAGCGTTCCGAGCCAGTACATCGGAATGACCCGAATGAAGCGCTTGGTCAAAAATCCTTCGGCGTTTTCTCGTGTGATGAAACACATGATGAAACCGCTGATCACAAAGAAGACAGCTACGCCCGAAAAGTCAGTGTGCCAGTCGCCCGCCAGATTGAAGCCGGTGTGGTAGAATGCGACGCCCAAGGCGGCACATCCCCGCAGCACCTGGAGATTAAAAAGCAAAGTGGCCTCTCTGGATGGGGATGATGATCGCGTTGACGCTCGTTTGGAGAGCGGAAGCCATGGCGCAAGTCTATCCGGTCCCGAAGGGTTGGGTACGCCTCGTTACCGGGGCATGCCCTGTACGGTCTCGTGGTACTCCCGAAACCACTTTGAGAATCGCGCGATGCCATCCTCGATCGAGGTCGCGGGGGCAAACCCGATATCGTTTGTGAGGTCGTCGATATCGGCGTAAGTCGCCGGCACGTCGCCCGGCTGCATCGGCAACATTTCCTTGATGGCAGGACGGCCGAATTCTTTCTCCAGCAACGCCACCACGTGCATCAGTTCTTCGGGCCGGTTGTTGCCGACATTGTAGATCTTCCAGGGCGCGGCGCTGCTGGATGGATCGGGCCTGTCACCGGACCACGTAGCATCTCCTGGTGGCGCACGGTCAATCAGCCGCTCGATTGCTTCGACGACGTCTTCAACGTAGGTGAAATCCCGCCGCATGTTGCCGCCGTTGAACAGCTTGATCGGCTTCCCCTCCAAAATTGCTTTTGCGAAGATGAACATCGCCATGTCCGGACGGCCCCAGGGGCCGTAGACGGTGAAGAAGCGAAGGCCGGTCGCCGGAATCTGATAGAGATGGCTGTAGGCATGGGCCATCAGTTCGTTGGCCTTCTTCGATGCGGCATAAAGACTGATCGGGTGATCGACGTTGTCCTTCACCGAAAACGGCAACTTCGTATTGGCGCCGTAGACCGAGGACGATGATGCAAAGAGGAGGTGGCGGCAGCCGTGATGGCGGCATCCCTCGAGCACGTTCAAAAAACCTTCGATATTCGCATCGGCATAAGCGTGCGGATTCTCCAGCGAATAACGCACGCCCGCCTGCGCGGCCAGATGAACGACAACGGGAAAACGATGCTGCGCGAACAGCGCCCTTGTCGCTGCGCGATCGGCAAGGTCGGATTTTGCGAAAGTGAAGCAGGGCTGGCGCTTCAGGACATCGAGCCTCGCTTCCTTCAGAGCCGGATCGTAGTAGTCGTTGACAACATCAAGACCGACGACCTTGCGGCCGGAGGACAGCAGGCGTTTGGCGACATGAAAGCCAATAAAGCCGGCCGCACCGGTGACCAGGATCGTATCGTCTGTCATGCCTTCACCCGTTCAGCGTTCACAGCCGCCACAGCTCGATGCCGGCGGGCTTTGCGCTTCGATCGAGCTTCATCTTGACGTCGAAGACAAGACCGGAGCCGCCGACCAGGAGTCTCTGAATTAGCGGCCAGCCGCCTTCGACGTAGCTGTCGTGCGCAACCGCCAGAATGATCGCATCCGCCGGCCGCAACGCGTTCAGCCTGGTAATGGTCAGGCCGTATTCGTGTTTGGCTTCCTCGGGGCTCGCCAGGGGATCGTGCACCTGCACCTGAAGGCCGAACGATTCCAGTTCGCGGATGATGTCGACGACGCGCGAGTTGCGTGTGTCCGGAACATCTTCCTTGAAGGTCAAGCCAAGAACGGTGACGGTGCCCGCCGACCCATTTCGGCGAAGCAGCCCGCGGATGCATTCCTTGGCGATACGCTGGCCCATGCCGTCGTTGATGCGACGCCCGGCGAGAATGACCTCGGGATGATAGCCCGCCTTCTCGGCGCGGTAGGTCAGGTAGTACGGATCGACGCCGATGCAGTGGCCGCCGACGAGGCCGGGCTGAAACGGCATGAAATTCCATTTCGTCCGTGCGGCAGCGAGCACGTCGCCAGTGTCGATTTGGAGCGCCTGAAAGATCAGCGACAATTCATTCATGAAGGCGATATTGAGGTCGCGCTGCGTGTTTTCGATCACCTTTGCCGCCTCAGCCACCTTGATCGAGGGGGCGCGATGTACACCGGCCTTCACGACAGAGCCGTAAGTATCGGCGATGACGTCGAGCGTTTCCGGATTCTGCGCGGAGACCACCTTGATGATCGTCTCCAGGCGATGAAGCTTGTCGCCGGGATTGATGCGCTCCGGCGAATAGCCGACGTTGAAATCGGTGGCCACCTTCAGCCGTGCTCCCTGCTCCAGGATCGGCACGCACTCCTCCTCGACCGCGCCCGGATAGACGGTGGATTCATAGACCACGATATCGCCCTTCTTGAGCACAGCGCCCACAAGGCGCGACGCTTCGAACATCGAGCGGAGATCTGGCCGCCGTGCTTCATCGATCGGCGTGGGCACCGTGACAATGAAAAAATCCGAGTTGCCGAGACTCCGTGCATCACTCGTGAACCTCAGCGAAGGGTGCTTGAGATCGCCCGCTTCAACTTCACGCGTGCGATCCTGCCCGCTCTCAAGCTCACCGACACGCGAGGCGTCGATGTCGAAACCGGTCACAGCAAAGCCCTCGCGCGCAAAAGCGACGGCCACGGGCAGGCCGACATAGCCCAATCCGATGACCGCGATTTTTCGTTGGTGTGCCACGTTTAAAGCGCCGCGTGAAAATCGTGCCATGTGGGAGTGCCGCGAAAGAGCGGCACGGTACGACGAACAGCATCAAAGCTCGCCAGCACCTCGTCGATTGTCAGCCAACTGCCGGGGACCTCGCGGCCAAATGTGCCGGAGTGGCTATCGTTGAATTGCGCCCACACATAGCGACCCTCCCGCCAGGTCCACGGCCAGAGCCAGGATTCATTCTTCTCTCTTTGATCGACCAGCTGAAATCGTCGATAGCCCAATTCAAAAAGTGTTTGCGCGATCTCTCGCGAATGTGCTTCGGCAGATACGTAACGTGGAAGCTCGGAAAGCGATTTCAATGATTTAACGGCATCAAGATCGGCCTCCTCGATATCAATCTTGAGATAATAGGGAATCCCGTGCTCCCGCAGCACGCAGTCGAGCGTTGTGCAATCGACCTCTATCGTCCGAAGCGCGTCATCCATTTGCCCACGCCGGCTAGGCATGATTGAAGACCAGTGAGGATTGGAAGCATGCACGTCAAGCTCGACGCGGCCCTTCGTGGAGCCTATTGCTGTTTCCACGATCGTCAACCGGCCTTCGTCAAGGTGGCTGGCGAACCGCTCTCTCGCCAACATGACGAGAGCGGGATTCGCTTCGATTGCCACGACTCGAAAACCCTTGGCCAGGTAAAACTCGGTATCTCCACCGTCGCACAAACCTACATCGTAAATGAGTGCAGCCTCATCGGGCTGCCAGGTGAATGGCCACACAACGAGCGGCCCTCTGAGCCAATCCAACGCCTTCCGTCGCACTCGAATGAGCGCCGCCGGTGTAGAGCTCTTGATTACATCCCTTAACATGACCGAACTGAAGTGCTTTCCGAATTAACTAACAAATGCCAGCCGTAACTGCGTGCCTCTTTGCGGCAAACGCATTTATGATGCCTCGACGTCGTTGTCCACTTCTAAGCGCACCACTGGTCGTGCCAGGCTTGGGCCATCAGGACATTCCAAAGCCAATAACCGTGGTTGCGCCGGCCGCTCATGTGCTCGGCCGTCCGCGCCGCGACGCGGCTCGCATTGAACAGGCCCTGCGCTTGCAGCCGCGCCGGCGAGAGAAGGTCGCTGGCCCATGACCTCAGCGGTCCGCGCAGCCAGTCATCGATGGGAATGCCGAAACCGGTCTTCGGCCGGTCGACCATATCTGCCGGAACGTGTTGATAGAGCACCTGTCTGACCAGCCACTTGCCGCGGCCGCTCCGAACTTTCATGCCGGGAGGAATTCGCGCGGCAAATTCCACCACATCCTTGTCGAGAAATGGCACGCGGGTTTCAAGTGCGACCGCCATCGCCGCGCGATCGACTTTCTGCAAAATGTCGTCGGTCAGATAGCTGAGCGAATCCGCGAGCGTCATGCGATCGAGCGGATCGAGGGCAGCTTTCACTCTGTTCATTTCGCCGTCCGCCCAGCTCCGGTCCTCCTCGCCGCGTAGAACCGTTTGCGCGGGATCGTCGTCGATCGAGCAAAGCTCCCGGTACATCTCATCGAGCGAGGTCGATCCAACGATACGCGCCAGCTTGGCGGCCTGGTCGCCCGCGCGCCGTATCTTGAACCGCGCGGGCAGGAGCGGCCCCGCCATCCGCGCGATCGTGCCGGCGGGCTCCGGCGAAACGCTGCGCAGAAGCACTCCGAGCACCTGCCGAAGCACTGCCGGCATCGCGCCGAATCGCTTGTTGAGGCTGTTACCCCAGACGTGGCGGTTATAGCCGCCGAACAGTTCGTCACCAGCATCGCCCGACAACGCCACCGTGACATGCTGCCGGGCCAGAGCCGACACCAGGTGTGTCGGAATCTGCGACGAATCCGCGAACGGCTCGTCATACATTGTCGGCAGCTTTGGAATGACGTCCATCGCCGTTTTCGCATCGACGTAGAATTCGGTGTGCGAGGTACCGAGATGAGCGGCGACCTTGCGGGCGTCCGCCGCCTCATCGAATGCGTCTTCCCGGAAGCCGATGGTGAAGGTGCGAACCGGCTGACTGGCTTGCGCCTGCATCAACGCGACAATGGCGGAAGAATCGATTCCGCCCGACAAGAACGCCCCGAGCGGCACATCGGAGAGGCACTGGCGCTTCGTGGCGATGGAGAGCAGGCGCTGCAATTCGGCGACCGCCTCCCCCTCGTCGGTGATGCGCGCCGCCTGCGCGGCAACGACCGTCTCGCGTTGCGACCAATACGGCTTGGCCGCAGGCAAGCTGCCTACGACCGCGCCAGCGGTGAAGATGATATAAGAAGCGGCGGGAAGCTTCCGGACATCGGTCCAGATGGTCGAAGGCGCGGGCACGTAGGCATAGCGCATGAAGGACGTCAGAGCATTGCGATCCAGCGACGGCGACCACTCGGGGTGGGTTGTCAGCGCCTTGAGTTCCGACGCGAAGATGAGGTCTCGCCCGCTCCAGCCATAAAAAAGCGGCTTCTCGCCGAAGCGGTCGCGGGCGAGCGTCAGCGTCCGCTCGCGTTCGTCCCACAATGCGAGCGCAAACATGCCCGAGAAACGTTGCAGCGCTGATTCCAGGCCCCAATGTCTGACGGCGCAGAGCAATGTCTCGGTGTCGGAATGTCCGCGCCAGTTCGGCGCGGCGCCGGCAGCTTCAAGTTCGCTTCTAATATCGAGATGGTTGTAGATTTCGCCATTGAAGATAACGGTAAAGCGGCCGCAGTCGCTGTGCATGGGTTGGTGACCTGCCTGCGACAGATCAAGTACCGCAAGCCTGCGATGGCCGAAGGCGATGCCGGCGGGCGCGCGGGTCCAGGTGCCCTCCGCATCAGGACCTCGATATGCCAGCGCATCCGTCATATGCCTGGCAATCGCGGTTAGCTCGGTCTCCTCGCCGCCTCCGGGCCGAAGCAAGCCCGCGATGCCGCACATCAGCCCACACTCTCGTTGGAATGGCCGTGAGGCGTCAAGCTTTCCTGCAACTGTCGCCACGCCTCACCGGTTGCCGGAGAAACGGGCTTCAGGCGCCTCCGCTGCATCTGCCGATTGAGGCCCAGTGCGAGGGTCGCGACATCAGCCGCCCCCTTTGCGCAGTTGGTCGCGATTCCGGCCAACGCCGGCAAAGCTTCACCCGTTGCGATCGCGTTGCGCCAGACCGATCCCATAAACGTCGTCCGCCCCGGCAGCAGTTTTTTCAACGCCAATCGTTCCTGGCGGTAGCCGAGAAGGACGTTGTCAAGCGCGCCCAGCCTGCTGTGACGAAAACTGCGCAGCAACAGGTCCTGATCTTCTGCATATCCGAGCTCGGCGTTGTAGGGATTGTTGCGAAACCAGCTCGCTCGTCCACACCAGGTTGGATGAGGAAACGGAAAGCCGACGAAGGGTCGCGCAGCGATTTCCTGATGATGGAGCCCGACCGGCATCTCACCCACAAGTTCGCCGCCGTTCCTGAAAACAACGGCGCCACATCCCAGAAGATCGAGCTGGGGATCCTCGCGCAAGCGGGTGACCTGCTGCGCCAGACGTTCGGGAAAGCAGATGTCGTCGGCATCCATCCGCGCGATGAACTCCCCCCTCGCAAGACCAACCGCCTGATTGAGACGCGCCGCGAGAAACAAGGTGCGGGCCTCGCGGACAAGCTGAATACGCTGATCGTCGAAGCCTGCCACGATAGCGCCGCTGTCGTCAGACGAGCCGTTGTCAATGACGATGAACTCCCAATCGCGCAAGCTCTGCATCACGACCGAGCGTACCGCCTCGCCGACAGTCGAAGCGCCGTTGCGCATCGACATGATCACCGAGACGACAGGAGGAGGATTACCGTTGTAACCAGAATTTCGCAAATTTGGTCTTCTCAGCAAACGGGTTCTACGCTGCAGCCCCCGTCACGCGAGCCGGCAAATCGCGTTATCCGGCGTTTGCGCGACGAATTCGAAGTTCCACGGCACCAATCAAGAGCAGCTTGATTTATCCATCAAACCAGAATCCACGGCTCGGGGTAAATGTCCCTGGTATTTTTCCGGCTCAGCTCAGACGGCGAAAACCATGAGCGCGGCGCGACGACGATCTTGTCGGGCGAACGATTGAGCCACGCCCCCCACCAGCTGAAGGAACTATTGGCAATCACGTGATGCCGGCATCGCGCCATCAGCGCCATGTCTTCCCAGGGACGCTCGGCGTCGCCGCGCACATGCACAAGCCGCGACTTCGGCACAAAGCTCAGAACCTGCTCGGCGGCCTCCGAATCGTCCGAAAAGATGAACAGCTCGGCTTCGTCGCCGGCTATGCTTTCCAGGCGACCGAGCGCCTCGCGATAGAACGTTTCACCGAGAATTCCGTGAACCTCATGCGTGCCAGGCTTGAGATAGTCGCCGCGGCGGACGTGAATCGAGACCGGCAGGCGGCTCGCTCCGATCCGATTCAGCGCCGCCGTGGCCGCAGTCCCTAATGGTTCACGAAGCGCAAACCAATCCCGCAAGCCTTCCGCAATCGAAGAGAAGTAGCGCTCGCTCTGGAAATAGCCGAACAACGCCATCTGCGGACCCAGCGCTTCGAATGCCGGATCATAGTGGAAATGCGGTTCGCGATATTCATTCGGCGCTGCAAGTCTCGGCAGGCCGGCCTTGCCAAGCAACCGGTCAATCCGCGCCTTCCATTTGGCGCGTTCAAAGTTCGCTTCTGCTTTTTGAGCGGGCTCGGCCCGTGCCAAGGCGACGGCTTCCGGTACGGCCAAGCGGTCGAGCAGAAACGGGCGCAGCGCGTAATTCCGAAAGCCGCTGATATCGAGCGCCAGGGGAACGCCGTGACGCATCGCAAGTGCCTTGCCGGCTGCGTACTGGAACATCTGGTTTCCCAGACCGCCGATCAGCGATACCGTGATCACGTCAACGCCGTCCAGACATCAAATTCGACGGAGCTCGGCGACCGCAGCGCGAACGCCGGCTTCGATGTCGATTGCGGGTTGCCAGCCGAGTTCTGAACGAAGCAACTCGGGCGAACCGACCAGCCATGGTTCGTCGTCCTTGCGCATGGGGAGTGCGCCGAGGCCGATTAGCGATACGTCCGCATTCATCGCCCGTGCAACCGCTTCGGCGAATTCGCGTACCGAGTGGCCGCGTCCGGTGGCGACATTCCATGCGGCAATACCGCCCTTCTCGCTGGCATTTGCATCGGCGCGCAACATCGCCTCGATGACGTCGTCGATATGAACGAAGTCGAGGACCTGCGTGCCCGCCGAGATCGCCACGCATTCGCGCTTGCTCAAGCCGGTCACGAGCGCCGGCAAGAGCCGATGCGGCGCTTCGCCAGCGCCGTAGACCTTGAACAGTCGCAACAAGCGAAACCCGACGCCGCCCTCCTGGGCGACCGCGCTCGCCATCAACCCGCCGGCGGCTTTCGACGCACCGTAGAGCTTGTGCATCTCCAGCGGAGCATCTTCGGTGACCGGATCTTGCGTTGATGGACGTCGATACTCGGAAAAAGTGCCGGCCATCACCATGCGGGCGCGCCATTCCGCGCAGAGCCGCGCCAATGTGGCCGGCAGCTCCATATTGATCCGCAACATCTCGGCGGCGTCGCGGTGATCCGGTTTCACGCCATAGGCGGCAAGATGAAAGACCACGTCGACCGGCGCTATCGAAAGACGCCGCAGGTTGCCTTCGCTGAAATCATCACACGCAACGATGCGAAGGCGATCACGCCACTCCGCAGGCTGCACGCTTGACGAGCGGACCAGCGCAGTGACCTGCCTGCCCTCGGACAGTAGCCGGGCGACGAGACGGCACCCGATGAAACCGGAGGCGCCGGTGACAAGCGCACTAGCTGTTGACATGATCCCGAACGACTTCGCGATATTGCTCGATCTGCCGAGCGGTGATTTGCGCCGCCTTTGCGGGATCGGCGGCAAATTCCCGATACCAGTCGGCTGTCAGCCTGACCGTTTCGGCAAACGACAACGGTGGTGCCCAGCCGATTAACGTACGTGCTTTTGTGCTGTCGAGATGCAGGAAGCGCGTTTCGGGGAAACTGCCCGCAGCGTAAGTGATCGCGGGCCTGGTCCAGACCGTGGCGAGTTGCTCGACCAGATCACCGACGGTGCGAGAGGCCTCGTCGCCCGGACCGAAATTCCAGTTGTCCGCGGCAACGCGATCTCCGCCTAGCAGCCTCGCAGCCAGCACGAGATAGCCATGAACGAGCGCCATCACATGCTGCCAGGGGCGGACGGCGGCGGGATTGCGCAGGTTGATCGGCAGGCCGGTCGTCACCGCACGCGCGAAATCCGGCACGATGCGGTCGGCCGACCAGTCGCCGCCGCCGATGATGTTGCCGCCGCGGGCATTCGCGATCAGCACGCCGTTGCCGCGCTCTGTGAGGGTCGCGCGATAGGATGCGGCGACCAGTTCGGCGCAGGCTTTGGAAGCGCTGTAGGGATCCTTGCCGCCGAGCGGATCCTGTTCGCGATAGCCCCACACCCGATCCTGGTCGCGATAAACCTTGTCGGTGGTGATACAGACAACCGCCTTGACGCCAGGCGTGAGCCGCGCGGCCTCGAGCACGTGGGCCGTGCCCAGCGCATTGGTGGCAAAAGTTTCAAGCGGATCGTCAAAGGATTTCGAAACCAGCGGCTGTGCGGCAAGGTGAATAATGACGGACGGCCGATGTCGCTCGATCGCCGTTCGAACCGTCTTGAAATCCCTGATATCGCCGATATCAGATGCCATGCCGTTGGCGATATCAGCCGCAGCGAACAGGCTGGGTTCGGTGTTGGGCGCCAGCGCGAGGCCCGCGACGTCACAGCCGATGCGCTTGAGCCAGCTGACAAGCCAACCGCCGGTAAAGCCGGTATGCCCGGTCACAAAGATGCGCTCGGCTTTCAGCGGAGCCTCAAAATCGAGCAAGCGAGCGTCGGTCGTCATCAGCGGCAGCGCCTCAACGTGCGGCGAGGAAGAACGCCCGGAGATTTTATGTATTCATGGATGAACATCTTATCCTCGAGCCGGGGCTTCCACCGTTTCTGACATCATAGGCGACATGACCGTTTCCCCCCGCAACACGCGCTCGTAGGACCGGCCGATCGTGGTCCATGTGAAGCGCTCTTGCCAGGCAAGGTGGCCCGCCTCTCCGAGCTTGTGCAGAAAATCTGGAGAGCGAACCGCCTTTTCCAACTCTCGCGCGAGCACATCAGGCGATACGTTCGTGTATCCGCGCTCGTCGACCTCGGCCGGACATATCCAGCCGCCACCGCTCCAGCGCACGATTTCCCCGGAGTTGCCAACCGGTACGGTGACAAACGGCGTACCAGCAGCAGCGGATTCAAACAAGACGAGCGGCGAGTACTCGACCTTGGAGGCAAAGACAAAAAGGTCGGCCTCCAAAAAGGCGCTGACGACGTCTTCGCGCGGCAAGTCGACATGCAGCACACGCTTCGTCCCGGCGCGAAGATCCCCGCTTTTAACGACGGTCTTGTCCAGATGCATCTCGGGCACCGGAGATCGCCTCGGGAAAAGCCGTTTCCAGACGCCTTGCCAGCCTTCCCGGGACAAAAACTCCACGCCTTTTCGCCAGACCCTTGGACGCAGCAGGAAGCCGAGAATGGCCAACAACGGCCTCTGCCTCGGCTCAGACGACCTGCCGTTCAGGATCAAGGCGACGTTACGCGAACCCGCATCCATCTGTGCGAATGCCTGGCCAACCTCCTTGTGGCCCTTACCCTCGATCGGGCTGCCAACGGTGAGGAACACGAAGTCGTCCGGCGGGATACCGAGCCTGGCTCTCAGCGTTCCATCTGCCACCCGGCCAAACTCCGTCTCGTTCGCCCCGTTGGGAATGATCGAGTAGTCGATAATTCCGTGCGCCTTTGCGAAGTCAATGTCGCGATATTTTCCCGAATAGAAAATCAGGTGATCGAACTTGCGCAAGATTTCCGGCATCCTGGCGAAGTAGTCGGCGTAGATCGGTTCATAGAGACCCGAGAAGCCGCACGGTATGAAAACCTTCCGCAGCTTCAGGCTATCCAGCACTGGCCAGAGTGCGTCAAAGCTCCATTGCTGCGCCGCCTTGATCAGAACCGCGTCACCTTCGAAATTCCTGACAAAACTCCGGTAGCGGTCGACTTCGCCAACCATGCCGACGGCAAGATTGCCTTCGACGCGAAATTCCTGGATCCGAACGCCATTGTGAAATTCGGCCGTGCGCGCCGAATGCGCACTGGTTGCCACGGTGACGTCATGGCCGGCCTTGACCATCTGCTCGGCGATCTGCCGGATCACCTCCTGCACGCCGCCGACGCTCGGCCAGTATTCGGCGCAGCAAAAAAGCAGTTTCATGTTGCGCTACTCAACAGGGATTTTCCGGGAGATGGCATTTTTTCACCCGGCCGCGAAAATAGCCCGCGCGGCGTTGTGAACCTGAACAACGACGCTCAGCGACCGAATATGAGCCGCCTCACTCATTGATTGTTTTCGCCCATCCGGCCGCCGGCGCGTCTAACGGTTCGTACCCATGTGCGAAGCCGCCCCCCGCTCCTGTCGCTGAGGTCTTCGTAAACCGAGTTCAACAGGTTCTTCAAGATGACTGATCGCGCGCGAGGAAGCATGTAACGCCAGCGCCTGGGCGTATCGAAATGCATCTTCACGAGGTGCCTGAAGGTCGTCGATATCATCAACCATCGCCGGGACGACATGTTGTTGTTATGAATCCGGATATGGACAAACGGCTCATCGATGTAGACGATCTCGTGATCGTAGGCGATGCGCCGCCACATATCCCAATCCTCGCAGGCGTCGAACTTTTCGTCGAATCCTCCGAGCTGTTTGACAATGTCGGCATGCACGAGCAAACCGTTTGAAAAGCAATTGCGCGTCATCAGCGCTTCCGGGAACGAGAGTCCCGGTGGCAGATGCTTGTCCGGGTGAGGCACCCAGTTTTCGATCAGACCCGATTCATTGAACCGCACCCAGCTGTTGGTAACGACACACGCTCCCGTCGACGTCGCCGTCCCGACCTGTCGCTCAATCTTGGCCGGCGCAAAAAGATCGTCGTCATCGAGGAACGTGATCCATTCCCCCGTGGCGGCCTTGATTCCGTTGTTGCGGCTGGTCGCGAGATTGCGTGGCGGCGTCACCACGATCTTGACGCCATATCGTTCCTCGAGCGATCGCGCCGAAGCGGTCGTTTCTTCGTTGGAGCCGGTGAGCACCACAACGATTTCGATAGGCCGGTACGTCTGCCCAATCACGCTTTCTACGGCTTCGCGCAACATCGCCGGCCGGCTACGCGCCGGAATGACGACGGAAACGAGAGGCGCCATGGCTTACCGAGCACCCGTGACGATGCGACGAACGTGCCCCCAGACCGCTCGCACAGCGCGCCGCGCCCTCATCACGGATGGCTGATGAAGCATCAGGCGGCGGCGCGCACGCTTAATCCTTTGTCTCAGTTCCGGACCGGGCCGACTGCCACCGATTTTGCGCCCGGCTTCGCTAACCACCGCGAGCATGGCCTTGATATCCGGATTTTTCGAAACGCGCGCCTGTGCGTTATGAGTAAGCGCAGCGATGTCGATGTGAACCTGTTGCGGCGCCGCCGCTCCCGTCGCATGCGCCAGATTTTCCGAAGAAATGGTTACAAGCTTTTCCAGAAACGGCTGGCGACTATCGCGCGTCATGCTGGAAGGCACTTCGCGATATACTGTCAGACGTTCGGGAAGATTGGCCACGCGATAGTGCCGGGAGATGCGCGACCACAGCTCATAGTCTTCGGGCGGCTGTCGCGCCGGATCGGTCGTGTAGACACCGACGCGATCGAGCGCCGACTTTCGCATCATGACCGAGGAATGCACGAAGGGATTGTTGAACAGAAGATCGAACCGCAGGATCTGGTCTTCGGTCGGATGGTCGTGAAACCGTCCGCTCGGCGTATCACCAATCCATATCTCGGCGCGCGTGCCGACCAGCGCGTGTTCGGGGTTGGCGTCGAGAAATGCAACCTGTTTTGAGAGCCTGCTCGGATCGGCAAGATCGTCATGATCCTGCCTTGCGATATAACGCCCTCGCGCGAGTGAAATGCCGCGGTTGAGCGCGGCCGCCAGGCCCATGTCCTCCTGATGAAAGACGCGAACCCTGGGATCCGTAATCCGGTCAAGAAACTCCCGCGTGCCGTCCTTTGAGCCATTATTAACGGCAATCAGCTCAAAATCCACAAACGACTGCTTCAGAATTGTATCGAGTGCGAAAGGCAGGTCAGCGCCGCCATTGCGCACGGAGAGCACGACGCTGACGGTGGGATCAGAGCTCATTGCGCGTCTCGGGCATTCGCTGGAAGCGACCGGTCAACAATGACTCAGGCCCATACGCGCCACGGCGCACGGCCTGACTGCCAGAGATTTTCGAGGTTCATCTTGTCGCGAAGCGTATCCATGGGCTGCCAAAAACCGGAATGGCGGAACGCGGCAAGCTGGGCATTGCGTGCCAGTCCTTCAAGTGGCGCGGCCTCCCAGGAGGTGTCGTCGCCTTCGATACAATCGATGGCGGGCGGGTTGAGCACAAAAAAGCCGCCGTTGATAAGAGCATTGTCGCCGGGCGGCTTTTCGACAAAAGACTTCACCATGGCGCCGTCAATCTCCAGGGCGCCGTAGCGTCCCGGCGGCCGGACCGCCGCGACGGTGGCCAGCTTGCCGTGGCTGCGATGAAACGCGATCGATGCCGTGATGTCGATGTCCGAAAGTCCGTCGCCATAGGTGAAGCAAAACGGCTCGTTGGCGTCGAGATAATGGCGCACGCGCTTGAGCCGGCCGCCGGTCAGCGTCGCCTCCCCCGTATCGACCAGCGTGATGGACCACGGCTCGGCATAGCTTTGGTGGTAGGTGATGCTGTTCTTCGCAGCGTCGATCGTCACGTCGGAATGGTGCAGCACGAAGTTCATGAAGTATTCTTTGATCATGTAGCCTTTGTAGCCAAGGCAGATCACGAAATCCTTCAAGCCGTGATGCGCGTAGATTTTCATGATGTGCCAGAGGATCGGGCGTCCTCCGATTTCGATCATCGGCTTTGGACGTACCGAGGTTTCCTCGGCGATCCGGGTGCCCATGCCGCCGGCAAGAATAACGACCTTCACGATCTCACCTGTTGCTCTGCTTTGGATTCAAAATCATTAGCGAAGAAAAACGTCGTCATCGCCGGCTTCAGCTGAAATGGTTAAGGACAGTTGACAAGCAACAGCGCTTCATCATCTTTGAGCACCCCCGAACCTTGGAGATACAGATGAAATGGCTTCGTAACTTGCGCCGATCCGGGAGGCCGCAAACCTCTCTGAATCAAGCCGGTTCCTTGTCGTTACCATCGACCTTTCGGTACTCGATCGCCGACCTGAATGTCGTGGAGAGCAACTACGCACAAATGTTCTCGATGCATCGGGACATTCACGAAGCAATCGTCCGCGACATTTGCACCGACGCCAATTCAAGCGCTCTGGAAGTTGCTTGCGGTCCGGGGCACTGCGTTCCTCTGTTTAGAGCGTACGGCATCAACTATACCGGCATGGACATCAGCGAAACGGCGATCGCGGCAAGCGCAATGAAATTTAGCGACATTCAACTCCTCAACTTATCCATCGAGCAAAGCGCGATCCTCGCGCCTCGGTCGTTTGACGCGGTATATAACTCGTCGATGCTTGAGCATATTGGAAAGTTCGAGGAAGCAATTTTCGCCATGTGGCGTCTCGCTCGCCGTCGGATGGACTTGATGTTTTTCGAAGGCCTCTCGGATGCCAAGGAGCATGCGATCAAATTTTTTCCCTACGATCGTTCGGAGGATGCAACGAGCTGGGGCGGCGAGTATGGCATGAAAGTGGCCCTGCAAGATCATGGTCCGCGAGACGGACGCATCGGCTCTGAGCCCGTGCCCGGGTATTTCTACAGCCGCTATGCGCAAGAGCCGATGCTTGACTTGCTTCGAACGCTGCCCGAGGCGGTTGTATCGAATGTACAGACACTGGTTCACACAGAACACGGGTCGAGGAGCTGGATTACCATACGCCGCGCCGGAGCAAACTGAAGTCACGTATGCTTCGTACCCTACGACCCAAACGACTTGGGTCGCTCGGCGGGAAAAAGCCGGTCATATTCGTGCTTAATTCGTCTGCGCACGCGCGCCTGCAGGGAAATCGATGGCGGAGGCGATGGCGGCGGCACTTCCGCATGACCTGGAAACAGGTGCTTGGCGTCTCGAACCGGGACGTCTTCCAGAAAGGTCCAATCGCCAGTAATCGGATTGGCCGGGTCATAGTAGATGCCTGTCCAGCGCTCCGTATACTTGTCCCAATCGACCTTGAGGGTGGACAGGTTTTGCTCTCGCAAACCCGGATCGGCCCATTCGAAGTGCTCCAGCAGCGCGTCGCGGCAAGCAACGATTTCGTAGCCGGCATGCCATATCTTGAGCGCCAGGTCGCTATCCGCGCAGTAAAAATCGTAGCGGGCATCGTCGATCCAACCGACCCGCTCCAGCGCCTCACGCAGGAAGAGTCCATGGTTGACCATTGTGTGATTTCCGAGGGACGCACCCACTCGATATTTGGATTCTTCCGGCCACGAGCGCCAGCAGAATGCAACCCCTCCCAGACGCCGGCCGCCGGCGAGTTCGCGATCGAAGTGGCGCACACCATTTGCGATCGTATCGGGATGAACGACAGAGTCGTCGCTGATCATGCAGATGTGACTACCCTCGGCGCATTTGAACGCGAGGTTCATAAAGTATCCCCAACTGCGCTTTCGCCTGGACTTCCCGTCGACCACTTCACGATTATGCTGGACGATCGAGATGATATCGCGCTGCTCCGTGAGCCAGTCGATGGTGCCGTCGGTCGAGCCGCCATCGACTACGATGATCTCATAGGAAACGTCGATCTGGCTTGCGCGCACGCTGTCGATGGCCGCTTTCAGAAACGACAGCCGGTTGTAGGTGCCCAACACCACTGAAACCTTTGGAGGGACAGTCTGCATCGTCAGGTCCAGCAGCGGCGAACCGCTTCGAATCGATCGAGGAGAGCCAGCGCGTCGGCAACAAACCCTTGAGGCGTTCGGGCCGCTGCGATCTTCTTGCCGGCGTCGATCAGATTTGCGCGAAGGTTCTTTTCGCTTTCAAGGCGCATGACAGCTTCGGCAATCCCCTCGGGCGACGTCGGGTCGACAAACAGCACGGCGTCTCCGAGCTGTTCGCGGGCGCCGGACACTTCAGAGGCAATGACCGGACAGCCCAGCGCAAAAGCCTCCAGCGGCGGCAAATTCTCCGGTCCGAAGAAGGTGACGTAGGACAGCGCGAAAGCCTGCCGATAAAGATCGATCAGATCCTCTCGTGGAACGAAGCCGAGAAAATGCACGCGACCTGTGAGACCAAGCCTCTCGGAGGTGGCCTTCACATGCGCGAGGTTGCCGTGATCGGCGCCGACAAAGGCCGCGCTCAGAGGCCTCTCGAGACGCTTCTGAAGCAATTCGAGCGCCAGCAAAAGATTGACGTGATTTTTGTGTGCCCAGAACTGCGCCGGATAGAACAGGTAATCCCCGGCAATTCCGTATTTCTCCCGGATCTGGCGTTTCGCTTGGAGGTCAGCATCCGCAAATCGCGGCGTCGGATGCGGCGTGATCAGGATCCGCGACGGGTCCACCCGGAAGAAGCGTTCGACTTCCCTCTTGCCCGCCTCTGTGCCGACAATGACCGCGGCCGCGCGGCCGAGCACCGCGGTGTAAAGCGTATCGCGGTGCTGCCAGTTGCCGTTCGCGGAGACTTCCGGAAACCAGGGCTGAAGGCGATGCTGAAGGTCCCAGACCACGACCATATAGGGCACTTCCAGCACCTGGCCGGGCGCACCGAGTTGCCAGACGAATTCGACGCCGGCGGCGCGTAGCCGCTCGTCCAGCGATTGTCCCGCCGGCTTGCTTCGTCCCAACAAGGTGCGGCGCGGCGCGGCCGGCCCCGCGTCGAGCGCCATGACCTCGGCATTGGGCAGCGGCTTCGGTGGAAGCCTGGCAGCCGTATCGGGATCACAAAGAAAAACGAACGAGTGTCGTGCCTTCGCGCCGATCGCAAGCAGCGCGTTGAAGATTTCCGACTGAAACGTATGACCGCCGCCCGCAGTGAGATCAAAATTCTCGAGCAGGATTCCGACACGCATCTCTTCAGGCTCTCCGGCGGGCGATCAGCACGATGTGCCAGGTATCGGGCGTGAGCACTTCGTCGGCCGAATAACCGGAATAATACTTCACGACGTCGAAACCGCACCCATCCAGCAGCCCGCTCATTTCCTGCAGCGAAAAAAATCTGTTGGTCTGCCGTTCGACCGCCGTCTGGTACGTTCCGTCCGACCGCAGATCATAGATGGCATGCTCGACCGTGGCGCATTGCGAGGCGAGATCGACCGTGGTGTTGGAGAGCCGCAGGATTTCCCCCCGGCTGGTCGCGAACTTCCGAACGCGTTGCGGATCATGTCGACCGGCCATGGCAGCCGCATGCCAGAATTCCAGGGCGAACAGCCCGTCCTTCCCCAGATGGCGATGCACCGCCCGAAACGTCTGCTTGATCGCGGCGGTCGTCTGGACATGGCCGATCGCGTCGAACAAGCACAGCGCAGCGTCGAACGGCTTCGGGACGACATCGAGAGTCCGCATATCCTGCTGCTCGAAACGAACCCTTGAGTCCTTTTCGCGCGCCTTTTCCTTCGCAAAGACCAGCATGTCCTGCGAGATATCGCTGCCGACGACGTCGTAACCGAGCCGCTCCAGTTCGATCGCGTGGCTGCCAGTACCGCAAGCGACGTCCAGGACGCGGCGTACCGCTTGTCCCGAAAACCGTTGCAGCAGGCCGTGGAGATAACCGACCTCGGAAGCGTAGGGTTTCGCCCCATAGAACAGATCGTAAAGTTCGGCATGACGGCCGTGGTAGATCCCCATCCCGACCCGCTCCGATCAGGCCTTAGCCATCGTCGCGGCGCGGGCGATTTCGCCGCACACGGTCGCAATCTGGTCGTCGGTCAGCATCGTACTCGACGGCAGATAAAGGCCGGTTTCCCAGATTTCATCTGCAACGGGACATTCAACCGGCCGGTATCCCGGTCGCTCTTTCAGACAAGGCTGCTGATTCATCGGGCAGAAGAACGTGCGCGTATCGATGCCGCGCGCCTTCAGATATGCGGCAAGCTGGTTACGCGACAATGGATAATCGCGGCCGACCGTAAGCGCGTACATCCAGTAGACGTTGAACGCCCAATCCTTCTCGGCCGGCAGCTGCAGGCCGGGGACGGCAGCCAGGGCTTGCGAGTACTTTTTCGCTACGCTTCGCTTCTTTGCGATGATCGCATCGATTTTCTTGAGCTGGGCGACGCCGAAGGCCGCCTGGAAGCCGGTCATCCGGAAGTTGAAGCCGGCCCGTTCATGCAAGTAACGCGGTTGAGTGAAGGCGAGATTGCGCAACAGCCGCAAGCGCTCCGCCAGCGCCCCATCGTTGGTGGTGACCATGCCGCCCTCGCCGGTCGTGATGACCTTGTTGGCGTAGAAGCTGAAGCAGTTCATGTCGCCGAAACTTCCGACCACGCGGCCACGGCACTTCGCACCGTGCGCCTCGGCGCAGTCCTCGATGACGACGAGATTGTGCTTCTTCGCAATCTGGTTCAGCCGGTCCATGTCGACCGGATGCCCGAACAAATGCACGGGAATGATGGCGCGCGTCCGCGGCGTGATCAGGCCTTCGATCAGATCGAGATCGAGGTTCCAGGTCTCGCGCTCGGAATCGACCGGCACCGGCACTGCGTTGGCGTAGATGATCGCCAGCGCGGTAGCGATATTCGTGCTCGATGAGAGCAAGACCTCGTCACCCGGCTTCAGGTCGAGGGCTGCGATCGCCAGGTGCAACGCAGTCGTTCCGCTGGTCACGGCGACGCCATGGCGGCAACCGCTGAAGGCAGCGAACCCTTCCTCGAAATCGGTGATCGCGGTGCCGAAGGATCCGGAAATCTCGCCGCGGCGCAACGCCGCGACCACGGCTGCGATCTCCTCCTCGCCAAAATCAGGTTCGAAAACCGGGATCATGACTTCGCGCTCACGAATACCTTGTCGTACTGATCGCCGAGGAACGGCCCCTGCTTGACGCTGATGCACTGCATGTCCTCGACGACGCGGATGGCGTGAACGCCGTGAATGAGGACGATCGCATCGCCCGCCTTCAACTCGACTTCCCGCAACAATTCGCCGTCGTCGGTGAAGAGCTGCACCGCAACGATGCCGCGCTGCACGACGAACATCTGCTGAAGATCCTTGATCGGGCGCTCGAACTCCCGATGGTAGTGCGCCGGTTCGACGAACCCAGCCTCGTGCGCCAGGAGCCCGAATTGAAAGGACGATTCGGCCGGCGAGAAGAACGTCGTTTTCTCGACCTTGACGTCGGCGCGGATGATTTCCGCATAGCGGGTTCCGCCGTGAGCGATGACCTCCAGTCCCATTAATCCTCCTGCTGTCTCCGGGCAAAATGCCGGAGTGTTGGTGCCGAAAGCGTCAATTGAGCATCTCGGCAAACTTGGCCTTCAGTTCAGCAGTCCGCTGGCGATAGGTATGGCTCGTGCAGGTTCTTGCCTGGCCTCTCTTACTGATTTCTGCGCATCGATCGGGATCGTCGAGCAATTCCTCGATTCGCGCGACGCATTCTGCCGGATCTCCGTAGTCGACAACCTCCGAACCAACCTCGAACAGCTCCTGCAAATTCGTTTTTCGGTCAGTCACGAGCGCTGCCCCGCAGCCGGTCGCTTCGTAAAGGCGCATATTGTTGGCGAATTCGCCTGCGATGCCGATGTGCTGGTTGATTACAATTTGCGAGCGACGAAATATCGAAAACATCTCCTTGCCCCAGGCCTGCCCTCGATAGCAAGCATGTATTGGCGAGGCTGGCGATATCTCGTCGGCTATCATGCCCCAAATATTGAACCTTGTTCGCGTGGCGAGATACTCGAGCAACCGGATTCGATCGGCGTGAAATGAAGACAGCGTTCCAACGAACGTCACTCCGAGAGATCGTTCGGCAGTCGGCAGACGATCCAGAACATTCGGTGCAAACCCGAGCCGGTTGTAGAATGTTCGGACACCGCGCTTCTCGAACTGCCGCAAAAAATTAGGCAGCGAAGTCACGATCAGATCGTAGTTGCGATCGTCGTCAGGCTGGTGCCATGGCGCGGCGATCTGACCAGCCATCAGACACTGCTTGCCGACCAACGAGCGCAGGGATCGCGCGCTGACCAGGTGCATCGCCTGATTCAGGATCACGTCCGGGCGGAAGTGCTCGATCTGGGCAATCATGACGGTTCGCATCCAGACCGGCATGGCTGCGAGTTCGGGAGCGAGCTTTTTCCTGGTCCCCAGCAACCGGCGCACCCTGGCGGCAACAGTATTGGGTTCGGCTGGGTCGGCTTCCGGAACAGTCAGACCATGTTCAGCTGCCCACCGCAGCTGCATGTTCCGATTGTTGAGATGAAGATCGGCCGCCTCGGCTCCGTTGGCAGTGAGACCTTCGGAATAAAAATTCGCGGAGCCAAACAGCGATTCGTTTCGCGCCACCATCTGTTCCGCGTAGCTCGCCTGAGCCAGTCCGGGATTCTGTGCATAGAGGTCCTCGAGAAAGGCCTCATAGTCGGTATTGAGGATGAGAACGCGCACCGGGAAACCGTCAGTCCTGTTTCGTCAATCAGAGCACCGCATGGTGGGCTCAGCGCAAATTTTCCAAGCTACCGCAGTCCGGGTGAAACAACCTCCACCCGGAGGCCCCTGGGCAGGAGCAATGACTGAACGCGGCGACTTGCAGCGCCGCGCGATAAGCCGCGCTCAGGCGGCAGCCACCAGATCCGCGTCAAGGTGAACGCGCACCTTGCCGCCGAGCATGTCGAGCAGAATTGCGACCCGGTCACGATCTTCCATTCCGTCGAACAGGCCAGCACTGTCCACGAACACGCCGGCCCGCACGCGCACCTTGTCGCCGTGCGCGAATTTGGGCCGCGCATCTATTTTAACAAAGCCTTTGGCATCCTCGCGCGCCTTCAGTGCAGAGAGGACACCGGCGGGTACGGCCGCCGGCTCGTTACCGTTGGTAACGAGATGCGAAACTCCGTAGGTGGACTGAATGGAGCGCCAACGCTGCGTGGCCATGTCGATGGCGACGAACAGATAGCGCGGAAACAGCGGCTTCGCAAAGAAATCGATCTTCCGGGCGTGACGGCGCGGCTTCAAATAGCGCGGCAGATAGATCTCGTAGCCTTGTCGCAACAGGTTCTGCGCGGCTTTCGCCTCCCCGTTCGCCTGGGTTTGCACGACATACCAGCGCCGGGCGGCTGACGTCATGGCGCGCCCCCCGCCGTCGCGCTACGTTCGCGTAGCCCAAGCAATGCAGGCGCAAGCACCCGGTCCAAGCCCCGCGCCGACGTAGCTGCGTCATAAGATGCTGCTGCACCCGCGACATCGGTGACTATGACCGCATCGAACGCCTCTTTCACTTGGTCGTAGGACGCGCAGACCTCAGCGCCGAAAAAGCGGGCGACATCGCTCTGGGGATCGACGATGGCCACAATCGTAACGCCCGCTTCGACCGCGCAAAGAATCGCGACCTCGGCCAGGTCGGATCGCCCCGCCAGTACCAGACGCGAAAAGCCTCTCGCCTGGGCCTCACTGAACACACGGGCGCAATCGCTCTTTGCCAACCGGAAGAACGAAAAAGAGTCGGACAAATATTGCACCGTAAGGCGCGATTTCTCGGCGAAGCCCTGGGGCGTCAAGTAATAGGCATAACGGCGCGCCGGCGCCTCGCTGACCTTGACCAGGCCTTTCTTGACGCAACGCTTGAGGTAAGCGTTGACGAGGCCGAGCGCGATGCCGAGTTCGGCCGCGATCCGGCGCTGCGTGCGAGCGCCATCCGCCTCCACCGAACTCAACAGGCCGAGGACGATGCGCTCATTGTCATGTTCGTGCGCAGTGTTTAGCAGTCGGTCCATCTCACGCCCCCACCCCCGACGCTAATACAGCGTTCAAGCCATGAACGTCAAGATCGATCTTCATGACCAAATTGACTACAACATATTGAACTTCATGTAGTTTATTGGTTTCCGGACACGCACCGCGGGCAGTTCTCCCCGCCTGCGCCGCGAACGCGCACACTTACGCGGAAGAGTCGTCCGCCGGCTCAAGCTGCACCAGCATGCTGTCTCCCAACCCCAGCGCATCGACCGTCCTATTGAAGGGCGCGATCGTCTCCACCGAAATGCGTTCGGCGCGCGACGCAAGTCTAGTCTTCCACCGTGCCGTGACCGATGGCGACGGGTTTCGTGTGGATGGACCCGAGCCGGCCCAAGCGGTCGATGGTTGTCCTTCGACGGTTTCATCTCCATAAGCGCGCAATTGCAGGATCGTCCACAGATTTGGCGTGACGGTCTGTATGCTAAGGACGTTGTAGCCCGCTTTTTCGGCAATCCTTTTGAAGGACGCCTTGTTGTAGTGATGCAAGTGATACGGGATATGCCAGTTGAGCCACTTTCGACCCGAAATCATCTTGTTGAGTGAGCCCGAATTGGGCGTACCGAGAATCACTTTTCCCTGCGGCCGCAGGCGACTCCGTACCAACTTCAACAATGCAATCGGATCCGGCACGTGCTCGATCACCTGGTTCAGAACGATGAGATCGAAATCATGGCCAGGAAACGGGTTGTCGTGAATGCTGCCGATGTGGACATTCAAGCCGAAATGATCGGCGATCGCACGAACGTTCGGATCTGTCTCGATCCCAAACGCCTCGCCGCCCAGATTACGGATTTCCAGCAGCGAAATGCATGAGCCACAGCCGATATCGAGCACTTTCTGCGCCGGCCTGACGAAGTAGTGTCCCTGATTGTCGGTGCCGTTCCTGTGGCGCGCCTTCGCTGCATCTGGAGCCAGCACCAGTTCGGCTTCGCGCTCGATCGCCGCCACGTCGGCGTTGCCGCGAGGATAATAACGGCTGTAGAGCGCCGGCAGATCCTGCTCTGAGAGCATCGGCGATGTCACCATCTGCCCGCAGGTAGAACATTTCAGGATCGAGAACTTCCCCGGCGAACCATATCGGTCGTCCCAGATTTCATCGATATAGGTCTGGTTCTCGCCCTCACAGGCAATGCAGGTTGCAAGGCTCGGCGTTGCCATTCAATCAAACCTCTGGCTGGGGTAAAACTGTTCATTGTCGGATCGCATACGGCGCCTGCACGGAATCGCATTGGTTGGCGTTCCAGCCTGAGACATCGCTCGAAGATCTTGACGTGATCCGCAGCCGCCTCCGGCCGAGGCGATCGACACGCACCATGGCTCCCTGCCCAAAGGAAGAAAGCCTATGGCCAACAGCAACGAACCGACTCGAATTCGTCGAACAGCGCATGGACCTGTGCGACATAGTTGGGCATCGAGTTACGAGCGGCGATGATCTTGCCTTTGGCCACGCGCTGCGCGCATTCCGCAGGGTCATCGATCAGCTTCTTGATCCCTCCCGCGATTGCGGCGGGGTCGCGATGATTGACCGGCACGACCGCATCCTCGAATAGCTTGCGGATGCCGGGGATGTCGGACAGCACCACCGGGCAACCCAACGCAAAGGCTTCGAGGGGCGGCAAATTGTCCGGACCAAAGAAGGTGACGTAAGTGAGCGCGAATGCATGGCGATAAAGCGCGGACACTTCGTCGGCGGAAACAAAGCCGGCAAAAACGACCTTATCGTCAAGACCCAGGGCGCGCGCTTCGGCCTTGATAAAATCGGCGTTACCGTGATCGGCGCCGGTGAAGACCATGGAACAATCGAACCCGTGCTGGTCGCGCAGGATTTTCAGAGCCCGAAGCAGGTTGATGTGGTTCTTGTGCGGCCAGAACTGCGCCGGATAAAACAGGTACGGCCCGGCGAGGCGATATCTTGCGCGAAGGTCCGCCTCACTGACGTTCGGCTTTTCCATTGATGCCGCCTCGGTGGCCGTCTGCGGCGTCGGGAAATGGATCACCCTTACGCGCTCGGAAGGCACGCCATAGAACTGGGTGACCTGCGCCTTGGTCTCGTCCGACGAGGTGACGACGAAAGCGGCGCGCTGTAAGCCTTCGGCGAAGAATGCTTCGCGCTGGCGAAATTGTCCGTTTTCGCTCACTTCAGGAAACCACGGCTGCACGCGGTGCTGCAAATCCCAGACGTTCAACACATAGGGCGTGCCGACGTGGATCGGTTCGATGTGATTGAACCAGAGCAGGTCATATCTTCGTTGAGCGATATCCGCGTCAAATTCCCGGATCATGTCCGGATTGGGCCAGGTCAGCCGCTGCTCGATAGCCCAATCAACATACGACCGTATTGCGGGAGCAATGCGCTCCTCACCTCCGGGCGGTTTCGATCCGAGCACCTTCTGGACAAGGACGCGCACGTTCTTCTTCAACACCGACGGGGTGAGAACGGACGCCACGCCATCCCATGCCATACCGTCGTGGGGCGAGACGCCGGCAGAATCGAACTTGAGCTGGCGCGGCTTTGCCCGCACCAATTCAATCTCATGCCGGCCGGGATTGGCCAGCGCAGCTTGCGCAAGACTTTCGCGGAATACGTATCCTCCGCCGAGCGAGGCCGGCATATCGATGACGCAAAGACCGATTTTCATGGAGAAGCCGAAGGTACCTAAACCGCAACTGCGCAAACCGCTGCCAGCCAGTGGCTCGCATTCGCCGGCTTTTCGATATCCGGATAGCCGGTCAGCGCAGCGCAGCGGAAGCCATGCGACTGTAACGCGAACTCGAGCTCGAGCGGGAAGAAATAGCGCATGGTATGGACTTCCTCGCTGTCGGAGCGAATCTGCCCCTGCTGCATTTCGATGACGCGGATGGCGATGCGAATGCATTGCCGGTCGGGATCATGCGTGCCGCGGGAGCAGCGAAGTATCTTGGTATCACCAGTTGCAATCTCCCGCAGCCGCTCGCCCGGCGGATCGGTCACCACCGCCGGACCATACCAGAAATCCGCAACGAAAACGCCGCCGGGACGCAGGTTCGCCCGCGCCGTCGCAAGCGCCGCCGCGAAGTCCTGATTGCTGCTCATATAGCCAAGCACGTTGAAGTTCATCAGCACGGCATCGAACGGGCTGGCCGATCGATAACTTCGTGCGTCACCCCGGACGAAATCAAGCGAGCCCTTGCCGGAATGTCCACGCTCGCGCGCGCGAGCCAACATGGCTTCCGAGAAATCCACCCCGGTCACATCGAAGCCACGCCCTGCCAATTCGACCGCATGCCGACCGGTCCCGCAGCCGAGGTCGAGGATGCGCGAGATTTTTCCGTCGCCATGCTGGAACAAAGTGATCACGGCGTCGCATTCCGCGGCGTTGCTCTTGTCCGCATACATGGCATCGTAAGCGGACGCATAGGCTTCGCTAAACACGCCGGTCATGCCAGAACTCTATGGACGGCCTCACTGACCGCGTCGACCTGCTCAATCGTCAAGGTCAGCCCCGAGGGAAGATAAAGCCCGCGCCGGGCCAGGCGTTCGGTGACGGGATAGCGTTCGTTCAAATGCAGCCCCCGCTCGTGAAACACAGGCTGTTCGTGCATGCCGAGAAAGAGCGGGCGCGTCTGCACCCCGAACTGCAGAAGACGCTTGGCAAATTCGACCGCATCGAACGGCACATCGTCGCTCAGCACGATGCTGTACATCCAATAGACGTTCCTATAGCCGGGCAGTTCGACCGGCAAACGAAGCTGCGTCAGATCGTGCAGCCGCTCGGCGTAACTCGCGGCCATCCAGCGCTTGTGCTTCAAATGGTCATCGATCCGCTCAAGCTGCGCGAGACCAATGGCGGCCTGCAAATTGGTGAGGCGATAGTTGTGCCCCAGTTCGGTATGATAGAAGCGCCGCTCCGGTTCGAAGCAGAGGTTACGCAACGACCGAAGACGCCTCGCAAGCGCCTCGTCGCTGGTGAGGACCATCCCGCCTTCGCCGGTGGTGATAATCTTGTTGGCATAGAAGCTGAAGGTCGCCAAGTCGCCAATTCCGCCAACCCTGCGTCCGTGGACCTCGGCGCCGTGCGCTTCAGCCGCGTCCTCGATGACCTTCAGATTGTGCTTGGCCGCGATCTTCATCAGGCGCGGCATGTCGACCGGGTGGCCGAACATATGCACCGGCATGATCGCGCGCGTCTTGTTGGTGATTTTGGCTTCAACCTGGTCCAGATCGAGCGCCCAGGTCTCGGGATCGACATCGACCAGCACGGGGATGCAGCCGGCCTCGACGATCGCCAGCGAGCAGGAGATAATCGTGAACGACGGCAGAATGATTTCAGATCCCGGCTCGAGATCGAGCGCGGCGACGGCGATCTGCAATGCCGTCGTTCCGTTGGAGACGCCAACGCCGAACTTGGCGCCGCAATACTCGGCCCAGGCTTGTTCGAACGCGGCGAGATAACGTCCCTCGGAAGAGACCCAGCCGGTCTGGATGCAGTCGGCGACATACTTCGCCTCAGCTCCGGCCAATAATGGTTCAGATACCGGGATCATGAATTTCTCTCTGAATATCCGGGCTCAGCGCCGCCCAGGCGACGGCATAGAGCTGCCAAGATCGGTTTATCCAATGCCGGGACCTCAGCGCTGTTCGGAGCGAACCGCCGCAAAGCGCGTCTTGTCACGATCGCCGGCATAGGGTCCCTGCTTTATCTCGATCATCTCGATTTCCTCGAGGACCTCGAAGCCATGACCGCCGGAGATCAGCAACACCACGTCTCCGGTTTGCAGCACATGACTGGACAGATAGCGCTGGTCATCGGCATAAAAGTCGACCCTGAGCTTTCCGCGGCGAATGAAGAGCGCCTCCTGCGTAAAGTTGATGCTGCGGGAGATGTGATTGTGAAGATGCGGTTCGATCATCTTGCCGGCCGGGTGGCGCATGAATCCCATTTGCTGCGACAGTTCGCCGTCGGTGAAGAATGTTATTCCAGGCTCGCAGAAATCGCTGCGCACGATGACGGCCAGCAGCTGCTCTTCATGTTTGACCCGCACCACGGAACCAGCTGAAACTTCGTCAAGCACGGTCATGAAAAGACGTCCAAGGACCGCGCATGAGACATTTCGTTCAGGTCGAGCATTCCGCCTACTCCATTAGGCCGCAGGACTTTTCGCAAAGACCTTTCACGCGCCAACGCGTTAACCACGCTACCGCACTCCGGGTGAATCTGTCACCCGAGGCTTGGTTCAAGTTCGTACCACGCCCTGCACTGGCAGCGCCGCGTCGGACAATCAACCGGACCGTCCGGCTGCGTATGTCACGCAGGATGGCGACAGGTGCGCGCAAGGCCGTTGCAATCTCGGCAAGCTCGAAAAATGCCCCCCGGCAAGATTGCAGGAAACCTGCTCCCCGAAAGCTTCGTCGAACATTTCGCATGCGCTCACCACGCGCACGCCCGCGAATTTGCCAGAACGCATCAGTCAACCGCACCATTCCTGCCGGGACATCCGGCGTCGTGGGAAGCACGGCCGCCAGCCGTCAGCAAAATAGGGCTTGCCAAATCCGTTCACATCATGAACAAGTATATTGTTCAGCCCATGAACGTCAATATGGTCTGTACCAAGTCAGCCACCGGGGTGCCAATACCGCATTAAGAGGATTTGGCTTTTGGGCCACATGGCCATCGTCGACCATGAGGTTTGGGAAGTCCAAATTCCTTCTGCGGGTTAAGGGTAATCGCTGTCTTTAGCCACGGGTCAATGCCAGCAATCAACTCCATAACTCTGGTCAATCCGATCTCAGGGCGAGGCCATCTCGACGCCTATGCTCGCCTCTATTCGCGAGCCTTCATCGAGTTGGGATTGAAGGTCACGCTGTTTGCCGAAACCGACGGAGACGCTACGGACTACCTGGCACGCACCAGCCCGCAGAACGCTCCGCTTTTTTCTTTCATCTCGTTCAAGAGAGCGCAGTCGTTCGGTGCCGCGACTAACCCGGGCACGACTTCTGCATTTGGACTTGCCAGGCGCGCGAGAATGGTGTGGCAGAAGGAGGGAGCGGCCGAAGTTGCAAGGCGAACTCTGACGCTTGTTCTTGAGCGGTCGGCGTCGTTCATTCCCGGACCGGTCCGGCTTCAGGCCCTTCGCCTCAAACACGCAATCGCACGCCGCTTCCTGGCGAGCCCGTCGGAGAACGCTTTTTCGTTAGATGCCGACCCTGGCCGTACTCGATTTCAAGGCCTCGTCGATGGCGTTCGGACAACCGCGATGATGGCGGGACAGTCGAAATCCGACCTGGTCCTGTTCCTCTACCTGGATCTGATGGCTGAGCAGAGTCAAAATACGTCCTGTCTCGACCAGTGCGGCGCGCCATGGATCGGAATTCTGTTTCATCCCCGATTGGCTCGGGACTGCAATGCCAAGACCGAAGGCTATTTCAACTCGCATCTAGCTCGAGGAGGACTTTTCCTCATCCCGGCCGCGCTGCCCATCTACGCCAAAGCGACACCACACCTTGCCTTCGCGCTGGCGCCTGATGTCGCGGATCTGGAGTTGCCGGCGGACCTGCCCGCCGTTGCACGCGAGATGCGCCGGCGCGCTGGCAATCGCAGAATTGTGCTGCAGATTGGCTCCATCGCCGCGCACAAGGGTATTTCCACGCTTCTCGACGTCGTCGAGCTTGCCGATGCCAGCCAGTTCTTCTTCGCACTGATCGGTGAAGTGCATTGGGGCACATTCGAAACGCACAACGAGCGCATCCAGGCATTCTACGCGCGTCCACCTGAAAACGTCCTCGTGTTCGAAGGGTACATCAGCAACGAGCGCGACTATAACGGCGTGATCCAGGCGAGCGACATCATCTATGCCGTGTACCAGGACTTCGACGGCTCATCCAATTCGCTTACGAAAGCGTCCGGACTTCGCCGGCCCATTCTGGTGTCCGAGCGATCTCTGATGGGTGAGCGCGTTCGTCACTTCGATATCGGACAGACATCACCACAAGGCGATGCGAAGCAGATCTTGCAAGGGCTGCGCTCGCTGGCCGCGCGGCAGCAAGGCAGTTTCGGGTTTGATCGCTTCAATCGGGAGCACTCACTTGAAGCCCTGAAGGCACTGCTCGCAAACACCATTCCCTCCTGGCTCCGGGAAATCGATCCGGTAGCGACATCACGAGTTTTGTGAGATGCAATCTGTGAATACCAAAGAAGCCGACAACGACTGGACCACCGTGATCGATTCGATCGAGAGCCGGTATCTGCCGGATGTGCGCGGAGTCTGGCGATATCGCGATCTCGTGGCGCTGCTGGTGCGCCGGGATTCTGTTGCAAGCTACAAGCAAACCCTGCTCGGTCCGCTGTGGTTCGTCATCCAGCCGCTAATGACGACGATCGTCTTTACGATCGTATTCGGTCGCATCGCATCGCTTCCGACCGACGGCCTCTCACCCTTCCTATTCTATTTTGGAGGCGTGTTGTGCTGGCAATATTTTGCGGCGAACGTCAATCGTACGTCTGACACCCTGTCAGCCAATGCTTCCATCTACAGCAAGGTATATTTTCCACGTCTGGTTACACCGGTTTCGACCGTCATCAGCAACCTGATCGTCTTCGGAATTCAGTTCGCGGTATTTGTTGTGGTGGTCTGCGTATTCATGTTCCGCGGCGCGCCTGTTCGGCCGAGCATATTTGTAATACTGCTTCCGGTGCTGCTCTTGCAGGTCTCTGCGTGCGGAATCGGCGTGGGCCTCACCATTTCAACGTTGACGACCCGCTATCGCGACCTGAACTTCATGCTCGGCTACGCACTGCAGCTTTGGATGTATACTACTCCAATTGTGTATCCGCTGTCGCAAGTACCCGAAAAATGGTTGTGGCTCATTTATCTCAACCCGATGACCGCCGCTGTGCAGACGTTCCGCTATTTGTTGCTTGGCAGCGGAGCGCCGAGCATTTCGATGATCGTCTACAGCGCCGTCGTCAGCACGCTGGTTCTCGGCCTCGGCCTGGCCCTCTTCACCCGGGTCGAGCGCACCTTCATGGACACGATATAGCATGAGCCGGGTGATCATCTCTGCCGAGTCTCTAACCAAGACCTACCGTCTTGGCGTCATCAACCACGACACGTTGCGGGGAGAGATCAGATCCTGGTGGGCGCGCAAGCGCGGGCTCCCCGATCCGACTCTCAAAATCGGCAACAGCCCCTCTCCCAGGAGCCGCCCTACATTCAATGCGCTCGAAGACATAACCTTCGATGTGAAGCCGGGCGAGACAGTGGGATTCATCGGCAAGAATGGCGCCGGCAAGTCGACCCTGCTGAAGATCCTTTCGCGGGTCGCCGCCCCGAACAAGGGCAGAGTGCGAATCCGCGGCCGCGTTTCCAGTCTGCTGGAGGTCGGCACCGGGTTTCACCCGGAGCTTACGGGTCGCGAGAACGTCTATCTCAATGGCGCGATCCTTGGGATGACGAAGGATGAAATCCGACGCAAGTTCGATGAGATCGTCGCCTTCGCGGAAATCGCCGAATTCATCGATACGCCGGTCAAGCGGTACTCGTCCGGGATGTATATCCGCCTGGCATTCGCAGTAGCCGCTCACCTCGAGCCGGAAATTCTTATCGTCGACGAAGTGCTGGCGGTAGGCGACTATGAGTTCCAGCGGAAGTGCCTCGGCAAAATGAAGGACGTCAGGACGGAAGGCCGAACGGTCCTGTTCGTCAGCCACAACATGACCGCCGTGAACAACCTCTGTGTCCGCTCCATTCTGCTGGAAAAAGGGAAAATTGTAGCCGATGGACTTAGCGCGGATGTAACGAGGACCTATCTTGGGATGTCCTCGACGCGGACGCAATCGCACTGGCAATTCGCCGATCCATCGGATGGCAGGAAACGGGCATATATTCGCGAGGCATTCATTCTGGATGCCGACAACGGGAGTCGTGAAGCCTACGAGCTGACGCAGGATTTGCAGATCGGATTGCGCTACCGGCTGCCGGAACCAATACGGGGCCTCACGGTCGGCCTGCAGATCCTCTCGGAGGAGAACAACGAGACCCTGATTTCGCTGACGGACTCCGAACTCGATCAATCTCGCCTGGAGACACGCGAAGCAGGCGACTACGTGGCCCATATCCGCGTTCCGGCGCGCATTTTGAATACGGGAACCTATTCCCTGCGCGTCGGCCTTTCCAGGGGGCGGCAGGAAGTCTTCCACGTCGTGGAAGGATTGAATTTTCGGATCATCGACTCGGTCGGCATCGTGATGTTTATCGGCTTTGAGCGCAAAGGATCGCTGCTCTCGCTTCAACTACCGTGGAAGGTGGAAAAAGAGCCTCGGCTCACCGCCTATCCTGATGCTGAAGCCGTGTAAAAGCCAGAGCACAAAATGACTATTCTGGGAGCGGTGGCAGAAACCTGGATACAGCGATGGCGTCATTTGCGATTGCGCTGGCTGTTTGGTGTGAAGGCGCCCCGTGACTGCAAGATCGGGCGACACGTGACGGTATCAGGCTGCCTGTCGCTGGGCAGCAAGGTGACCATTCGGGATGACGTCCAACTCAAGGGCGACATATCGATCGGCTCGAATTCATTGATCGAACGATATGTCGAAATGAGCGGCAATATCGCTCTTGGTGACAGCTGCGTCGTGGGCTCGTTCACAATTCTTTCGACGGCTCCCGCGGCCAGGCTGGAGGTCGGCGTCGATACCTACATCAACAGCTATACGGTTATCGGCGCAATGGCGGCGGTCAGCATTGGAAATCATTGCATCTTCGCCGCCTTTGTTTCCATAACCGATGCGACACATGGCATTGAGGATCTTTCGATCGCGACCAAACACTCCCCAATTGCTGCGAAGCCGGTGACCATCGGCGATAACGTCTGGCTCGGCAGCGGCGTCATTGTGATGATGGGTTCGCGCATCGGCAATGATGCGGTGGTGGGAGCAAGATCGCTCGTGCGGGAAGACTTGCCCGACCGGTCGATCAGCTTTGGGACGCCGGCCAAGGTTCATCGCATTCGAGAATGACGTTGGAGCTGAGATGACGATCGAGGGCAAGAAAGTACTCGTCACCGGGGCCGACGGCTTCATCGGGTCGCATTTGACCGAAATGCTGGTTGCGCGAGGGGCGCAGGTGCGCGCGCTCTGTTTGTACAACTCCTTCAATGATTGGGGCTGGCTGGAAAATCTGCCATGCCTGGACCGGATCGAGGTCCTGACAGGCGACGTTCGCGATCCTCACTTCGCAAGGGTCGCCGCGCAGAATTGCCATACCGTCTTTCACCTCGCCGCGCTAATCGCCATTCCATACTCATATGTCGCGCCGGACAGTTATGTGCAGACCAACATCATCGGCACGCTCAACCTCTTGCAAGCGGCTCGCGACAATCAGGTTGCACGGTTCATCCACACCTCGACCAGCGAAGTCTATGGCACGGCACGGCGGGTTCCGATTGACGAAACGCACCCACTGCAGGCCCAGTCCCCCTACAGCGCCACCAAAATCGGCGCGGATGCGCTTGCCTACAGCTTCTTCAACTCATTCGGCCTTCCGGTCACGATCGCCAGGCCGTTCAACACCTATGGGCCGCGCCAGTCAGCGCGCGCCGTCATTCCAACGATCATCAGCCAGATTGCGGCCGGAAAGAACACGATCCGGCTCGGCAGCCTGCACCCGACGCGCGACTTCAATTATGTCGAGGATAGCTGCCGCGGCTTCATCGAATTGGCCGAATGCGTGGCGGCCGTCGGCGAGACCGTGAACATCGGGTCAAACAGCGAGATTTCCATCGGAGACCTTGCCGGCTTGATCAAGGAGTTGATGGGGTCGCCGACAAGCATCGAGGCCGATGACGTTCGAAAACGCCCGGATGCCAGCGAAGTCGAACAGCTGGTGTGCGACAACAGCCGCATCCGTCAGCTCACGGGATACACGTCGCAGGTAGGCATCCGGGAGGGTCTATCGCGAACCATCGCCTGGTTCACCCGGCCGGAGAACCTCAGGCGCTACAAGGCCGGGATCTACAATCTCTGACCAGACCAATTGTGCTAACGTTTGAGCAGGTAAGTTCGATCGATGACTAAGCGGGCGATCATTCTCGCGGGCGGCAAGGGGACACGGCTTCGTCCCTATACAATCGCGCTGCCCAAACCTTTGGTGCCGGTCGGCGATACGCCGATCCTCGAGATCGTGATCCGGCAACTGGCGCGGCTCGGCTTCGGCCACGTCACCATGGCAGTGAACCACCAGGCCGAGATCATCAAGGCATTCTTCCAGGACGGCTCCAAATGGGGCATCCGCATTGACTACTCCCTGGAAGACAAGCCGCTAAGCACGATGGCGCCCTTGAAGCTCGTGCACGACCTTCCCGCGCACTTCCTGGTCATGAACGGCGACATTCTCACCGACCTCGATTATGCGGCGTTCCATGACGATCATGTCGCGCGCGACGGCACCTTCACGGTCTCTTCCTATCTGCGCGAGGAATTGATCGATTATGGTGTGCTGGATACTGACGCCACCGGCCGGCTCGTCGGCTTCCGCGAAAAACCAAGTCACGCCTATCAAGTGAGCATGGGCGTCTACATGGTCAGCCGACGGGTGCTCGATGATATTCCCGCAGGAATCCCCTTCGGCTTCGATCATCTGATGCATCGCCTGATCGGCTTGTCCAGGCTTCCCGACGTTCGTCTGCACAAGGGCTATTGGCTCGACATCGGCCGCCCGGATGACTACGCGCGAGCGGTGGAGGAATACGAACGGGACGGAGGACGCTTCATGGCAAAACAGCCGTGAGTACCTTTCTTGTCACAGGCGCAAAAGGCTTCATCGGTCGCGCGCTCGCTCGCCGGCTCGAATGCACCGGGGATTCGGTTATTGGCCTGAGCACGGCTGACGGTGATATTGCGGACCAGGCGACACTGAAGCCTTACCGAAGTTCGGAAATTCGGCACGTCTTCCATTTGGCCGGGCGAAGTTTCGTGCCTCAGAGCTGGAACGACCCGATCGAATTTCACCGCGTCAACACCATGGGCACGCTCAACGTCCTGGAGTTTTGCCGTGAGCGGCGCATCCCTCTGACATATGTCAGCGCCTATCTGTACGGCCAACCCATGCAGCAACCGATCCGGGAGGATCATCCCGTCGTTCCGAACAATCCGTACGGTCTCAGCAAGGTGCAGGCCGAAATGGCTTGCGAGTTTTACGCGAGGACGCACGGTCTGCACGTCAGCATCGTCCGGCCGTTCAACGTCTACGGCTTTGGGCAGGACGAAAACTTCCTGATCCCGACTATTCTCCGGCAGGTTCTTTCCGCCGGCGAGATCGAGGTGCAGGATCTGGCTCCGAAGCGCGACTATCTGTATATGGACGATCTGGTTGAGCTGCTTCTGGCTACTCCGAACGCCCCGTCGGGCTACAATGTGTATAATGGCGGAACAGGCACCTCGCTGAGCGTGGCCGAAGTGATCGCCTTGGCCCAGGCGGAAGCTGCAACGTCCAAACCCGTGCGGTGCGGACAATCCGTTCGTATCCATGAAATAGACGATACGCGCGCCGATATTGAAAAAGCTCGCAACGAGCTTGGATGGTCGCCAAAACATGAGTTCCGCGATGGAGTCAGGGCGATCATCGCAAGGATGAGAGAAGTGAAATGAAAGAGCGCCACGTTCCGATCAACAAGGGAAACTATTCGATGGACACGCCCGAGCGGGAGGCGTCGTTCAATGAATCCCTGGCGCACGGCTGGGCGGAAGGCTATGCAGAATACCGGGGCGATTGGGTGAAGCATGCCAGGAGCCAGACGGTTTCCGACTATCCGCTGCTCGTCGACCTTGAGCTCGCCTCGGTCTGTAATCTTCGTTGCCCGATGTGCTACACGATCTCGGCCGAATTTCGAAAGCACGTCAACGCGAAGATCATGGACTTCGGCATGTTCAAGCGCGTCATCGACGAGATCGGCGGCAAGGTCCCCGCCCTGCGCCTCTCATTGCGCGGCGAAGCAACCGTGCATCCACAATTCGTCGCGGCGATCCGTTACGCCAAGGATCACGGCATCAAGGAAGTCTCCACGTTGACCCATGGGGGTCGGCTGACGCTGGACTTCTTCAAGGAGATTCAGCAAGCCGGTATCGACTGGATCACCATTTCCGTTGACGGTCTCAAGGAGACCTATGAGCGCATTCGCAAGCCGCTGAAGTTCGACGATCTCCTGGCGAGGCTGAAGGCCATCAGGGACTACAAGGCGGAACGTTCATTGAGAAAGCCGGTGATCAAGGTTCAGGGGATATGGCCGGCAATTCAGGACCATCCGCAAGGCTATTACGACACCTTTGCCCCCCTTTCCGATCTGGTCGCTTTCAACCCCCTGATCGACTATCTGGGCAACGACACCGACATTGAGTATCTCAAGGACTTCACTTGCCCGCAGCAATACCAGCGGCTCGTGATCGGCGCGGATGGCCTGGTGATGAAGTGCTCGAACGACGAGGAAAACCGTGAAGTGATCGGGGACGCCCGGACCCAGACTGTGCACGAGATCTGGCACGGCGAAAAAATGAAGGCCGTCCGTGAAATGCACCTGCAGCCGCGCGGCTTCATGAACAGTCCGGTCTGTCGCCGTTGCTATCTGCCTCGCAAGACACAGGATGACCTCGGCCAGGTCGACGACCGCACTTTCATCGTGCGCAACTACACGCGCCGCAACCAGCTTATCGGCAAATAGGTCTGCGCTGATGTTCCGTAACTTCACCATCGATCGTTGCTACATCATCGCGGAAATTGGCGGCAATTTTACGCGCTTCGAAGAAGCACGAGAGATGATCGATGCGGCAGCCGCGACCGGTGCCGATGCCGTGAAACTTCAAACCTATCGTGCCGATACGATTGCCAGCCGTGCTGCTATTTTTGACATGGAAAATACCGGCGTCGTCTCACAACACGAATTATTCAAAAAGTACGAAATCGACGGCGATCTGCACAAGGCGGTCTTCGACTACGCCGATCGTCGCGGGCTCGATTGGTTCTCAACGCCGTCGCACGAATCCGACCTGGCCATGCTCGAGGCACTCGGCGTCGGCGCCCACAAGGTAGGTTCGGACGACGCCGTCAACATTCCTTTCCTGCGCAGCGTGGCGCGCACTCGCAAGCCGATGATTGTCTCGACGGGCATGTGCACCATGGAGGAGGTTCGCGAGTCCGTCGCCGCCATTCGCGCCGAGGGTGTCCGTGAGCTGATACTCCTGCACGCGGTCACGAGCTACCCGACCCATCCCGAGCACGTGAATCTCGGCGCGATGGCGGCGATGATGCGCGAGTTTCCCGATCTGGCGGTCGGCTATTCCGACCACACGATCGGCACCACTGCTTGCATTTGCGCCGCCGCAATGGGCGCGCGCGTCATCGAGAAGCATTTCACCTGCGATAAAAACGCGCCCGGACCGGATCATATGCTTTCAGCCGACCCGCATGAGATGAAGGCCATCGTCGACGCTATCCGCAGCTTCGAAGTAATGCGCGGCGACGGCGCAAAACACCCCGCTGCCAGTGAGGCGACGACCCGGATCAACAATCGCAAGAGCATCGTGATGGCACGAGCTGCCACCGCCGGCGAGCCACTGACTGCAAGTCACCTTGCAATCAAGCGCCCAGGTTACGGAATTGCTCCCAAGCATCTTGAAGACGTGATTGGCAGGCGCCCACGCCAGGCGCTTCAGGCAGACGACGTACTGACATGGGAAGCGCTGCAATAAAACTCGGCATCATCATTCAGGCCCGGATGGGATCGACCCGCCTCCCCGGCAAGGTGCTGCGCCCGATCAACGGCAGGCCTCTGCTGGGCCACGTCCTGGACCGTGCGGCATGCCTCAAGCGGCCGGCCACCACGGTAGTTGCGACAACCGTGAACCCACTCGACGATCTTATCGCCCGGTTCTGCACGGAGAGGCGCACCGAGGTTTTCCGAGGTAATGAGGCCAATGTGCTGGATCGCTACCACAAGTGCGCCACGGCTTACGGATTCGATCACATCGTGCGCCTGACCGCGGACAATCCGTTCGCGGACATCGGCGAACTGGATCGGCTGATTGAGCTTCACCTCGATCGAGAAGCGGACTTCAGTCACTCATTTTCCGTTCTTCCGATCGGGGTCGGCGCGGAAATCTTCCGCTTCGGCGCGCTGGAGGAATCGGCGCGATGTTCGACAGAGCCTCACCATTTCGAGCACGTTGACGAATACATGCTTGAGCACCCCGAGCGCTTCAAGACCGCGCAACTGGATGCCGTTGCCGCGAAGCGATTCCCGCAGGCGCGTCTCACCGTGGACGACGAAGTCGATTACCGGCGGGCATGCTTTATCGCGGAGCAAGCCGGCGGACGCGTAACAACGGAACAGGCTATCGCGCTATGTTCGCAATTTGCCTAGAGAGCTCGCACGAGCGGGGCATGGGCCACCTGTTCCGCATGCGTCATCTCGCGCGGGAGCTGCGCTCCCGCGACCTGCCGTTCGTATTTTTCGTCAACGACCACGCGCCTTCGCTTCAATTGCTGCAGCAGGATCAGCTGCCGTTTGAAACCGTCGATCTGAATCATGTTGAACAGTGGGCGCAGGCTGCGATCCGGCGAACACAAGCGCGGCTTTGGATCAACGATCGGCTCAACACCAGCCTGGCGCAGGCGCACGCCGTGAAGCAGACCGGCATCCCGCTCGCAACGTTCGACGATCGCGGCGACGGCGCATCGCTCGCCGATCTGCACATTGCCGCGCTGGCCTTTACGGCCGACCAGCCGCTTGGCGGCCGGCGCGTAGCCAGAGGCCACGAATACCTCATTCTTAATCCGGAGATCGCGCACTTTCGGCGGCAACGGGTGAAGGTCGAACGAATACTGGTCTCGATGGGCGGCACCGATACATACGGCGCGACCGTGAAAGTCGTCGCACTGCTGCGCCGGCGCGGGTTGGGAGCGACCGTGGTCATCGGTCCCGGCTTCGAGCATCGTGCCGCTCTCGATACCGAGTTACACGCACAATTTCAGCTGAAGGTCGCCGTGCCCTCGTTGATCGAAGAGATGAGCCGGCACGACATGGCGGTGGTCGGCGGCGGCATCACCGCCTTCGAGGCCGCTACGTCGGGGCTTCCAGCGATTGTGGTTGCGAACGAAGATTTTGAGATCCCGGTCGCCCGGTACCTTGCCAGCCTTGGCGTGGCACGCTATGCGGGCCACCATTCGGCTCTCAACGAAGCCGCTTTCGCTATTCCCGAGGACGTGGCCAACATGAGCATGGCGGGTCTGGACAAAGTACCGCTCAACGGAACCGAGAAAGTCTGCCAGCTTATCCAAGAACTCGCATGAGCCGCACCGCCGTCATCCATCAGCCGGACTTCCTCCCCTACCTCGGTTTCTTCGAGCGCCTGCTGCATGCAGACGTCTTCGTACTTCTGGACAGCGTCCAGTACGTGAATTCGAGCCGCGGCTGGACTCATCGGGACAAGATCAAGACGCCGAACGGCGCCAAGTGGATTTCCATCAGCGTTAACAGCGTTCCGCGAGATACACCGATCTGCGAAATCGAGCTTTCCGACCATGTCGATTGGCGGACAAATCACCTTAACCTTCTGCGCGAGAACTACCGCAAGTCGCCCCATTTTGCCGAAATCTTTCCCGAGATAGAACAGCTATACGCTTGCCGCTGCACCAAGCTGTCAGACTTCAACCGGGCCTCGATCGAGCTTCTGATGCGGCTCTTCGATATCAGGATCGAAACGGTCACCGCGACCAGCCTTTTCCCCGACGGGAAAAGTAACGAGCTGCTCGTCAACATTCTGAAAAAAATCGGTGCGGATCGCTATCTCTCCGGCTCCGGTGCGAAGGCCTATTTCCGTCCCGAGCCGTTTGCTGCAGCGGGAGTGGAGGTGTTGTGGCAGGATTTCCAGCATCCGGTATATACGCAGCTCCATGGGGACTTCGTCCCTTATTTGAGTTCGATTGATCTGCTATTGAATTGCGGCGCCGATCAATCGAGAAAGATCCTGAGGAATAAATAGATGAACGTGTTGGCAATAGGAGCGCATTTCGACGACGTCGAGTTGGGTTGTGGCGGCGCTTTGGCCAAGCATGTCGACAAGGGGGACGACGTCACGGTCTATGTCCCAACCGTCTCCGGATTTGCCGACCATCGCAACCAGGAGGTCCGGTCGAACAGTCTCGCGCAGGCCGAAGGCGAGGCCGCGATGAAAACTCTCGGGGTCAAGCGCCTGATTTGCGGAGCCTTCAAGACCCTTGAGATAGAATTCGTCGACGCTCTCAACATCGAGATACTCCGCATTATCGAAGATCAGAAGATTGAGCTCGTCTACACGCACTGGATCGGCGACGTCCACCACGACCACCAGGCGGTCGGGCGAGCCTCGCTACATAGTAGCCGGCACGTGCCGCGCCTTCTGATGTATCGCAGCAACTGGTATCACTCGCCGATAGAATTTCACGGCAACTACTACGTCGACATCACCGATACCTGGTCGAAGAAGCGCGAAGCGATCATGGCGCATGCCTCCGAGGTCAGCCGCACCGGGCACAAGTGGATATCGTTCTTCGAGAACGAGGCAGAGAATGCCGGTCAGCGCATTGGCTGCCGCTACGCCGAAGTATTCCAGGTTCTGAAGTGGCTCGACTAAGGGCCAACGGGATGAAATTTCTCGCAAGCGCGTTTCGTAACACGCTGCCGTTCTTCATCTACAAATACCTCTACATCATCTGGCCGGAGCAGAAACGCCAGCGCGAGGAAGAAGAGCGGACGAGGCCGGAACGCGAGCAAGCACTGGCCGAACACCACCGCATTCTGGCCCTCACCTGCCGCAATGCCGACTTGAAAGACAGACACCGCGGCGCGCGAATTTTCGTTCTTTGTAACGGCCCAAGCGTCAGAAACCAGAACATACGGCCGCTGAAGGATGAACTCGTCATCTCGGTATCCAGCGGATATCTTCATCCGGATTACGCCGAGATAGCTCCCGCATATCACTGCGTGCCGCAGGTCACCTACGGCTTGATGACCCGCAAGGATGTGGTCGCCTGGTTCCGTGAAATGCACGAGCGCCTCGGCAAGGCAACGTTGATCCTGAGCGAGACCGAAGAGCCTCTGGTGCGCGCGGAAGGCCTGTTTCCCGGGCGCGACGTCAGGTATGTCGACCTGGAAGCCCGCTTCGCGGACCTTCCTCCCGGAGCCATTCCGGACCTGACCACTGCCATCCCACGTATCCAGTCCGTCCCGATCCTGGCGCTGATGCTGGCGATGTATCTGGGCGGAGACCGGCTCTATTTGTTGGGCACCGACCACGATCATTTCCGCTCGGGTGAGTACAAGTATTTTTATGAGCCAACGGTGCTCCGGGGGAAGGATATATCGGTTGATGAAAGGGGAAAGCTGCGCGGCGGATGGTTCGCAGAACTCTCGGCATTGGTAACACTCTGGTCTCAATATCGGAGCATCAAGGAAATTGCGGCTCAGAACGACATCGAGATATTCAACGCAACGCAGGGAGGTGAACTCGACGAATTCCCCCGCGTCGAACTGGATTCACTGCTTTCGAACAGCAAGGAATGAAGTCATATCCCATGGCTGAGAGGTCGAACGACATAGCCGACCGGCGCGATTATTTCCTGATCATGCGCGGCATCGCCTGTCTAATGGTTTTTCTCAACCATGTGGTCGGCTTGCTGAGCAGCGGAATCGACACAAAAGGAGCCTGGTACGAACCTCTGATCGTTCCCATGGGCTTTCCGTGGGTCTGGCTGTTCCTCATTCTTTCGGGATTTCTTCTCACCAAACAGTTCGTCGATCGCAAATTCAGGCTTTGCCTGCCTGGAATCCTGAACTTCTACGAACGCCGGTCCCGGCGGCTGTTGCCGATGCTCTGGTTCTTGCCATTGCTGCTCGGTCTTCTCTATGCCCTGAACATCCGGTCACCGCTTCTGCCTGCCTTCTCGCCATTCAAGGAGTTACAGGTGGCGCTGGCTCTGCCTTGGGTGCCATACGTTGAAGGGGGAAATCCCGTAGCCTCGGTCAATAGTCCGGTTTGGAGCGCCGTGCTCGAAGTGCACTATTTCCTGCTCCTGCCGCTCATCCTCTGGTGCACGGCGATGTCTTGCCGGGCAATGCAAGTGCTGGTCGGGATCTGGCTTATCGGCATCGCCGGCCTGGCCATCCAGGTAGCGCTCCATGGATCCCCCACGATCTTTCCGATGATCTACCAGCAGCACCTTTATAATTGCGGATTTATGCTGGCCGGCTGCGCCCTTGCGCTGATGAAACTGCCGCCCTGCCCGTGCGGCTGGCGGTGGCCAATCCTGGCGGTCGCGATGCTGATCGTAGGCACCCAATACCTCGCAGCCTATGACCTCAATCTTGCCCTGGCGCTGTTGCCGATCGCCGCGTTACCGGTGTTTTCCTTCCTGGTCATGAAAGGCAATTCCGATTATCAATCGCCAATGCCGAATTCCATCCGCGCGCTTCATCTTGAGCGTGGACCGCTGCGCTGGTTCGAACTCGCCGGAGCGATGAGCTACTCGATATATCTTCTGCACAAGCCGCTTTCTTATATCGTGATCGCGCAGACTGGATTGGGCCGTTGGGTTACAGGGCTCCCGTCATTGGTTGCCGTGACAATTCTGACAGCCGCGGCGATCACCCCGATTATCCTTCTCAGCTTCGTTTATGTCGAAGTACGCTTCCGTCGCCCGCTGGACCGCGCGTCCCAAGCCCGGCAAAAGCGGCGCGCTGCCGGTTAGCTTGGCTAATGAGTTTGGCGCCTTACATCATTTAGGGGCGCTTCCCATTCTTGTCATTCCCTTTTCGGGAAGCGATCGCAAGGAGCAAGCGGAGCCGCTCATGTTAAGGCCGTCCCGTACTCTAAGGCTTCAATTTAACCGAAAAGGGGCGGGGCTTTGGTTCGCTCTATCTCGCTTTCCGATAGTTGATCAAAGGATGGCCCGTCTGCCATGACGAGAAGATCGAGATAAAAGCTGGTACGCGCTTCAGCGTATTGGCTGAGGGCAATCATTACTTCGCCATTGATTGGGTATCGACCGATCATGTTACCCAAATTATCGTACGAAAGAACGTTTGCGTATCCTAGCTCCAGAAGATCGGCCAGAAGTTGATAAGGGCTCGCACTTCCGTAAAAGCGAATATTGCGCGGAGCGAATTCGAAATAGATCGCCGGCCTGTTTCTCAAAATCGTCTGGCGCGCGCCCTTTATAACTTCGAGTTCAAAGCCGTCAGTATCTATCTTAATTAGATCGATTGCGCGGCCTGCGGCAATGTCGTCCAAGGTCGTAACCTTCGATTGATCGCCTTTCAATATCACCGCCGTTCCAGCGCCGGATGAGTTGACACTGACGTCCATCATTTTCGTCTCTGCGCCCGCAATCGTATGAACGACTTCTACGTTTAGACCATCAGTGTTTTCGCGAAGCAGATCGAAGAATTCTCTACAGGCTTCTACGCAAATGAAGTGAACATCATCTTTCTGGACCAGTGAAGCCGATAGCTTCGCGGTGTCGCCGATATTTGCGCCAACATCTATTACCGTTATCGGTCTGCCGAGGGTATTACGCATGTGCTTAACGATGTTAGGCATTGCCGTGTCATAGTGCGGATGTTGCGCCACATAAACGGGCAAGTTGTGCGATCGCGGAATGCGAAGGGATACGCCATGGACATTTGCCATGATGTTCGGATCGATCGGGCGGCTGTCGTCGGTTTCGTTCGGCTTGCCAAACCGGCGCATGGCATGCGCTGCGTTGTAGATAAAGGGCGGTGTCAGCGCCCGAATAAAAGACTTCAATGCGGCTTTCCTCGAAACTTCCATTCTAACCACGTTGTTGGCCGCAATGCGACGATTTATCGTTCTTCCCCATGATGACCGAGGTCGGCTGCGGGATCTCGTCGCCGGGTTTCTCCCAAACATGATGCTTCAGCGTGCCGTGAAAAAACATTAGCATGGCGGTCAGCGCTTATAAACCGAGAATACAGCGCCTTGCCGGAATGACTCCATCACCTCCATCGCCAGCCATGTCCGGTTCTTCACCTTTATCCAGCGCCTTGATTGCGTGCAGATAACCAAAATAGATGTAAGCGATTGACTTGAGTATGGGTTGAGCATAACGGCGGCGCTGCCGGTTAGCTCGGCCTTGAGTGTCGGGCTCTGTCTGAATCGTGAAGCCGCCGCGGTAGCCCGGTTCATGGGCTCCATCCAGTCCCATGCTCAAAAGAGACTGAACTCATCAACAAGAAGCCCGCAAGCACAACCGCGATGCGCGGTTGAGCTCACTCCTGAGGCTGATGTTCTATAAGATATGAAAGTCCGCGTGGTGCACGGCTAATTGAGCCGTGTTGACATTTTTGATGGTGATCGTGTCGTGCTGCGCGTCGGTGATCACGGCATTGCCGTTCACGTCGTCATGCGTCGCCGCGAGTAAGGCAGTGACATTCGCAAACATCGTATGATCGATTTCTATCGTGTCGGATCCGGGCACATAGTTGGCAATCGTAGCCTGGCCAAAATTCGGCGCAAAGACGAAGTTGTCCGGAACTGTTGCAGCGCCGGAAAGGGTCGCGGTTTCGGCTGCCATCGCTGAGGCTACCGGCTGGGAACCCGTTACGGACGGAGGATTCACCGCCACGCTTTTGATCGTGAAGCTGGAAACGTGCGACACAGCGGTAACGCCGATAGTACCGTCGCCATTGAGGTCCTGTTGGAAGCTTGGCTCCAGCGACTCCAAAGCGGTGCTGGTCGGCCCAACCGAGCCGATCGGGTTGTTGACAAAATGGCCGCTGCTGTCGGTATTCCAGACCGTGTAAAGATTGTCAGCCGCGTCCTTCCAGGCAACCTCGTAACCCGTCGATGTCGCTTCCGCGCCGATCAGCGTCCAGCCACTAAACTGACCAGCGACAACTGGCGAACCGTTATACGTCAGTTCAGGTCCGGTCCCGCCGCCAACCGGGTTCATGAAATAGTTGTTGCCGACTTCAACCAGACTGGTCGAACCGTGTGCTTCGATCACGGTCGTCGGAACGTTGAGCCCGATCACGCCGTCGCCGTTGAGGTCCTGATGGAAGCTCGTTTCCAGCGTTTCCAGGGCCGTGCTTGTCGGTGACACCGAGCCAATCGGGTTATTGAGAAAATTGCCGCTGCTGTCGGTATTCCAGACCGTGTAGAGATTGTCGGCCGCGTCCTTCCAGGCCACCTCGTAACCTGTTGACGTCGCTTCCGCGCCGATCAGTGTCCAGACGCCGAACTGGCCAGCAGCAACTGCAGCACCGTTGTACTTCAGCTCAGGTCCGGTCCCGCCGCCAACCGGGTTCATAAAATAATTGCTGCCCACTTCGACCAGGCTGGTCGAACCAAGCGACTCGATCACGGTCGTGGCAAGCCCGATCACGCCGTCGCCGTTCAGATCCTGGTGGAAGCTCGTTTCCAGCGTTTCCAGGGCGGTGCTTGTCGGTGACACCGAGCCGATCGGGTTGTTGAGAAAATTGCCGCTGCTATCGGTATTCCAGACCGTGTAAAGATTGTCGGCCGCGTCCTTCCAGGCAACCTCGTAACCTGTTGACGTGGCTTCCGCGCCAATCAGTGTCCAGCCGCTAAACTGGCCAGCGACAACCGCAGCACCGTTGTACTTCAGCTCGGGGCCTGTAACGCCACCGACGGTGACGAGGAAGTAGTCGTTGGCGATTTCCGTCAACGCCGTCGATCCATCGGTTTGGATGACGTCAGGTGGGTTCAGCGCGAACGCCGCAGCCACCGCCGGATTGACCTGGGCCAGACCTGCGCCGCTGACGGCCGGATTACTCATCGACAACGCCGTCTGCTCCATGATCCCCTCGACTTGAGCAGACGTGAGGCTGGGATCGGCCTCCAAAATGAGCGCTGCCACGCCAGCGAGGCTCGCCGACGCTGCCGACGTGCCAAAGAAATCGCCGAGGCCTCCAGAAAGCGTCGTCGCAATACCATCGACGCCAGAGACGGCGACCGGATTGAGCAAATCCGGCGAAGAAAGCGGTGTTCCGTTGTTGGCGAACAGCAGTTCTGTTCCGGCTCCCGAGGACGAGAAGCTCTCGCTTATCGGGGAGAAGCCGAAAGCCGGCGTGTCGGCGGCGTTGACCGCGCCGGCGGTGATCGCGCCCGGCGTCATGTGGTGGCCGAAAACGGTGCCTGCGTTTGCCCCGCTGATCGTTTCCGGCAGCCCGTCGCCGGCCAGGACTTCCTTGATCAGACCGGGATTCGGTCCAAAATTGTTGGCGATCACGATCTGGTAGGTGCCCGAGGCGGTGAATTCTCCGCCGGTGAACGGATTGTTCGCTTCGCCGGCGGTAACATTGGTTTCTTGCGCAACCAGGCTTCCATTGTGGAAGACGAACAAGTCGATATCGGGCGCATTGCCGGAACCGAAATTTGCCTGGCCGTAAGGCAAATTCCATTCGAGAATCAGCGGAACCGGATCGGATTTGCTCGCAGTAACCGTAATGGTCTGGGCGAGATTGCCGTTGAAGAGTTCGGCGTCATTGAAGAATACATTGTCGAAAAAACCCGACCCAGGCGTCCAGGCAGCCTGATAGGCATTGCTGGCGTCGTTGCCGGCCGACGTCACGAAGGTCACGCCCTCAGCTTCAACCGTCTGAACGGCCTGCGCAACGATGCCGTTCTGGAAGAATGGTTCGTCGAAATAGGTGACGTCGTCGCTGATGACCTTGCAGCCCGCGGCGGCGAGCGCGAGGATGCCGTTAGCGAAATCCTGCTCGCTGTTGTCGGCGGTATAGAAGGCAAGACTCGATCCCGGCGCGATATCGTGGATGATCTGCATCATCGCGCGGCCTTCGTCACTGCCGCCCTGGGAGATATCCGAAAGAACCTGGATGTTGGAGGCGGACGGCAACGCGCCGTCGGCCTCGTCCGCCGCTGCCCCGCCAAGATCGTTGAAGCTGTCGGACAGCACGCCAACCTTGATGCCTGAGCCGTTGGCGATCAGGCTGCTACTTTCATCGAGGGCCTCCTTTACCTGGGTTGCGGTCGCGGCAGCGGTACCGACATCGGCGTTGGTAACTGGCGCCCCGTTATCGAGGACAGCCAAACCGGCGCTAATCGCGCCGAGTGAAGTCGGAGTGACGCCGAGGTGAGAAACAGGAGACGCCGCGGCTGTTTCGGCGACAGCGAAACCGACGGCCGTTTCCGCGCCGTGCCCGAAGGAGATTGGCGTCAGGCTTGTCGCGTTGATCGACGCGATCGGCGTTGGTGCCGAAGCGGCCGGTCCAAACAGAGCCTCGGTCGCCGTGAAACCGCTGTCGACAAGCGGGGCGATATGGAGACCGATATTCGGGCCAGCGCCTGTTTCCTGAATCGGCGACCCGATGACATCGATGCTGCCGGATCCCGGGGTCATATCACGGAAGGACGTCTCGATGGGATCCGCCGCCTGATGTCCCTGATCGGTCGAAACGTCGAGCAAAGCAAACGAAGGCGCAGTGGACGAGCTTTCACTCCCATTCGTGGAGGCGTCGTTGGCTACCGCTGCCGGTGCATCTTGCACGACGGCCAGCGGCGTGTCCTGGGGATGCGTTTCGTCGCCGGAATCGGGCCTTAAGTCGAGCGAAGGGAGGAAATTTGTGCTGGAACCTGCGGAGATGTCCTGAGGGTCGAAGACGGAACGCAATTTCATCGTTTAGCCTTTGGTCCTCAACGAGATTTCAAGTTTTACGCAGCGCGATCGCCTTTTAGGGCCGCCACCGGGCGCCAAACTGGCTGCCGATGATTCCGACGGCTACAACCTTACTATGCTACGGCCCTCACCGGCAACTCAATCGCAGAGAATTCGTCAACGAGCAAGAGGCGGTACCCCTACCGCAACTCACCGATATCACGGGAATATTATTCCTGCTCACAGCCGCTGGCCATCCGGGTAGGTTCCACGCGCCGGCCCTGCCCTTCTGGTCCGGACCGATGGTTCGACGGCGTCGACCGAAGTCGCCAACGCCTTCTTTCTCGACAACACCAGCGGTACCGGCCCGGAGCTGAAGTTCGGCGGCTCCCCAGTTACCGCCGGCGAATTCGGCAACATCGAGCCGATCGGCGCCGTCCAGCTTTCAGGTGCCTGGCGCAGCCGGTTTGACATTGGCCGCCAAACCGGCTGCAAGTCAGAAAACAAAAAGCCCGCTTCGCTTTTCGGCCATCCAACAGCGGACATCAAACGTAGCTCTGGAAATTTGGCTTCCGTATACACGACGAGGAAATGACAAGCAGGGTTCGGCTTTCCGACATCACGGCAAATCCCATTCATCCGAAATATCGCGCCGACATTGACGGCCTGCGGGCGTTGGCAGTCCTTTCGGTGGTCGGCTTTCACGCCTTTCCCTCGCTCATAAGAAGCGGCTTCATTGGCGTTGATGTTTTCTTTGTGATTTCCGGCTTTCTGATCTCGACCATCATTTTCGAGAACCTCGAGCGCGATCGCTTCAGCTTTCTGGATTTCTACGCGCGCCGCATCCGGCGGATCTTTCCGGCGCTGATACCGGTGCTGCTTGCGTGCTATGCCCTCGGCTGGATTGCGCTGTTTGCCGACGAGTTCAACCAGCTCGGAAAGCATATCGCGGGCGGAGCCGGTTTCGTTTCAAACCTGGTTCTTCGCAACGAAAGCGGTTACTTCGATAACGCTGCAGGCACCAAACCGCTTCTTCACCTCTGGTCGCTGGGAATCGAAGAGCAGTTTTATCTGATCTGGCCGCTTCTGTTGGGGCTCGCCTGGCGATTGCGGCTCAATCTCGCGATCTGCCTGATTGCGGTCGCCGCAATTTCGTTCGGACTGAACGTTCACAAGGTGGGCCACGATGCCGTCTCGGCCTTCTACATGCCGCAAACCCGCTTCTGGGAACTCATGGTGGGCTCCTTTCTCGCCTACATGACGCTGCACCAGAAGCCCGAGGCATTCGCCAGGATCAAGGAACCACTGAGCCGCTTACTGCCGTCTGTCTCGATGCAACGAACGGCGACGACAGTTCGCGTCGGGGTACCGAACTGCCTCTCCGCATTCGGCATCATCCTGATCGCTGCCTCCGCCTCCGTGATCACAGGTGACAGGCAATTCCCCGGTTGGTGGGCTCTGATGCCCACGCTCGGCGCCGGCTTTGTGATTTCAGCGGGGCAAGACGCGTGGCTGAACCGCAGGATTCTCTCTTGCGGCGCGCTCGTTTGGTTGGGGCTGATCAGCTATCCGCTGTATCTCTGGCATTGGCCGCTGCTCTCGTTCGAACGCATCATTGAAGGCGAGGAACCCTCGCTCGAACTACGCATCGCGACGATTTTTGCCTCGATCGCGCTGGCGTGGCTCACCTACACCGTCCTGGAAAGGCCCATCCGATTTGGCGGCCACAGGAAAATCACGACGGCTGCCCTGTGTGCTGGAATGCTCGTAACCGGCAGCCTCGGCTACGGCAGCTTTCAGCAAAATGGCCTGCCATCTCGAACCGTCGTCAAGATCAACCTAAGCAAGCAATCGGGCATCGACGGTTTCGATCAGGGACAATCGGTCCCAGGCTGCGGAATTGAGAAAAGCGGCGACAGCAAATTGTTCGGAGCCTGCTTCCAGGATTCTCGCGAGCCGCTCAAATACGCGGTGATCGGAGACAGCAAGGCCGGGTCGATCTATCCCGGCCTGGTCAGAACCTCGAACGAAAATGGAAGGTGGCTGATCATCGGCGGGAACGGCCCGAGTGGCGCGCCCGTTCCCGTCATTTCCGACCGGCCGATTTTCGCCAGCTATCAGAGGCTGGCCAATATTGCCATCAAGACGGTCTCTGAAAATCCAGCCATCGAGACGGTGGCCCTGGTGACGGCGGTGCGATCGCTGTTCCGGCTCGCCAATGACTATTCGATCGAAGACCTTCCGAACAATGCAAATTACCCGGCCGCGCTCCAGGGCCTGACCAACGCCACCAATCTTCTGATCAAGGCCGGAAAGAAGATCGTCATCGTTGTCGACAATCCGACATTTCCCGATCCGAGGGATTGCGTGGGCCGAAAGACGACGTCAGACCTCCTGAACTCGGTCCTCGTCAAGCGGGTGAGCTGGCGATGTCGCCTTGAGGTCAGCCGGCACCTCGAACTATCAAAGCCGTATCTCGACCTGCTCGAGCAGGTGCGTCAGACCAATCCAGGAAAAATCACGATATTCGATACGCTGAAATATTTCTGCGATCTGGAGAAGGGTCTCTGCCTGCCCTTTCGAAATGACCGATTGCTATACAGCTACTCTCACCACATGTCCGACTATGCGGCGGGGATGATTGGCAAGGATCTGAATAGCCTCTTGTCGTCGCGCAACTAGTGCGGCGAATTTGAAGTTCCTGTCAGTTTGGCCGTAACGTCGTCATAGGAACTTCAAATTCTAAACCGCACTAGAATCATATAATTGGCTAGTGCTCCTTTGATTCCGAAGTTCGTAAACGTGGGGCCGCAATATGATACGAACTTCGGAATCGGAGCACTAGTGCCCACTTTCCGAAGTTCGTGCTCCATCGCAGCGCCCACCTTCACGAACTTCGGAAAGTCATGGGCTACTCACAAATTTATTGATTCTAGTACCGCTTTATCGATCTGAAGTCCCTGATCGAATTCGCCGCTTGTG
>NZ_DAHUXJ010000105.1 GCF_027307225.1 Bradyrhizobium sp.
TTCAGCAGGCGATCGATGTAATCGAGTTCGATCTGCGGACGTAGCGGGTCGGCGGCACGCCGGCGAAGCTCTTCCAGAATCCTGCGCACCCGCTGCACATCGATCTCGCCGGGAATCTTCACCGTCAGATCGTCGCCGAAATCCTTGCCGCGCAAGGGTCTGCCCAGGGGATCGCTTTGCTGGCCATTGCCCTGCTGGCGGCCTGCACGATTCCCAAGGGCACTCCCCTGACCTTCCCCGTCCTGCTGCTGCATGGAGTCGGCGAGGTTCTGCGCCCCCTTGCGAAGCGCATCCAGCGCCTGGCCTTGCGCATCGACGGCGCCATCGGGGTTGCCCTCGCCAAGCTTGCCGCTGGCATCGCCCATCGCATTATCGGCCGCGCCAAGATTATCACCGTCATCGCCGGCTTGCTGATCGCCGTCCTGCCCGGGTTGCTGGCCCTGCTGCCCCTTCTGGCCGCGCTGGTTTGGCCCCATGCCGCGCTTGGCCAATTCCTCCTGCAATTTCTTCAGGCGGTCGCGCAGGCCCTGCTGGTCCTGCTGGAGGTCGCCCATGGCCTGATCGCCCTGCTTGCCGCGTTGCCGGTCACGCCGGGAATCCTGGCCCTGCTTGAAGGTCTTGTCGCGCAGTTGCTGCTGCTTGCGGATCATGTCGCCGAGCTCGTTCAGAGCCTGCTCCATGTCGCTGTCGCCGGACTGGCCGGGCTGGGCCAGTTGAAGGCCCTCCAGCATCTGCTGCAATTGATCGAGCAGCTGCCGGGCCGCGTCCTTGTCACCGGAACGCGACAGCCGCTCCAGCCGGTCGATCAGGTTGTGGAGGTCCTGCTGGCGCATGATCCTGGCATTGGGGTCGAGCGGCCGCGCCAGAGCTTGCGGATTGTTGCGAAGCTGTTCGGCGAGCTGACGCATGAAATTATCGAGCGCCGCGCGCAGATCCTGGGTGAGCTTCTTGATTTCTTCGTCGCTGGCGCCGCGCTCCAGCGCCTCCTTGAGCGCGTCCTGCGCCGCACGAAGCGCCTTGTCGACATCGGTGATGTCGCCATCCTCGATCGTGACCGCGAGCGCCCACATACTCGCGACCACGCCGCGCAAGGCATCGTCAGTGTGCGCCGTCTCCAGCTCGTGCGAGACGTTGCGCAGGCCGAGATATTGACCGACCTCCGGCATGAATAGTTCGGGCGCGATCATCAGCGATTCCAGGGCGTCGATGACCGGCTGACGCTGATTGGCGTCAAGCGCCAGAATGCGGCGCTGCTCGATCAGCGCGCGCGCCAGCGGCTTGGTGAACAGCCGCTCCGGCAGGCGCATCTCGAACGGCTCGCTATGTCCCTCATTGCCGGCCTGGTCCCTGGCCGTCAGGGTCAGCTTGACGTCGGCGCCCGCGTAGGGGTCTTCGCTGAGATCCTTAACGGTTTGACCGACGCCGTTGCGGGTCCGGACATTCGGCAGCACCAGGGAGAATTGCGGCGGATCGAACAGCGGCCTCGCCTCGCCGGCTGCATTCCGGGCCGCGAACCGGGCGTGCGCTTCGGTAACGCCGTAATCGTCCTCGACCTTGTAAGAAAGCTGCAACGCCCCTCGCGCCTGGCGTTCCGGATCCTTGGCGAGCGCGATGGTCGGGGGATGATCGGGCAACGCAGTGAAGCGCCACTGCGGCTCGCCGGACGGCGCGCGGACGTGCGCGGTGCCATCACCCGTGATGGTGAAATGCTTCTCGCTCGTCCCCTTGGGAGCTTGTTCTGTCGGCGCCGTTTCGGTGACTCCGCCGCCCGCCACCACGTCGAGCGCGCCGCCGCTCGAGCGCACGATCAGCGTGCTGCCGGTCGGCACGGCCAGCGGACCCGACTCAGGAAGCGTCGCCTCCTTGTTCGCCGCTGACAGGATGATCGGTGGCTTTGCCGTGTACAGCGGCGGCGTCACCCAGGCATCGACCCGGACGTTATCGGCCGCAAACACCCCGTTCCAGTCAAAGGCAGCAGCAACGCGAATCGTTCGTTCATCGCCGGCCGCGATATAGGTTGCGACCATCAGCACCACGATCAGGCCGCGAAGCGCCCACGGATCGTGAATGGCCAGCCGCGGCGACGGCAGACCGGCGCGGATGCGCCGGATCGAAGCCAGCGTGCGTTCGCGCTGCGCTTGCCACAGCGCCAGCGCGACCGGATCCTGCGTCGTCAGCGTATCGGTGAGTGTCGTCGCCGGACGATGGCGAATGCCGGTACCCCGATCAAGCCGCCCCAGCGCATCCTGGCGGCTCGGCCAGCGAAACCATGCCAGAGGGGCCAGCGCCGCGAGCGCCAGTACCAGGAAGAGGCCAAGCCCGATGGCGCGGGCGGCGAAAGGCAGAATCAGCCAAAGCCCCGCCCAGGACGCCACCAGAAACAGACCGGCGACGGTCAGAAACCGCGCCAGATGCGGCCAGCTTCTTTCCCACGCGATTGCATATTCAGCCCGCCGCAGCACCTGCGCGATCCGCAGCCGCGAGACTGCATCGGGCTTAAGTTCCGGCTCCGGCGAAACGGGGGTGGGTCCGCTCAATCATCTCTCCAGGTTGCCCGGCAACCCCAGCCTAACACAACGGCAACCGTGAGGCATCCACGCAAGCCGGGTAGCCCACACCCGGCTTATCGCATAGCACGAAGGCGTGACTGTGCCTGCACGTCCACGTAACGTTAACTGGCGCCGCCCGCTCGGAGTTCCTTTAGCGCGCGCGGCTGACGCCGGCGCAGCGCGCCTGTCGAAATCGTCGTCAAATCTGCAAGGTGTGAGCATGGACATCGGATTTATTGGCCTTGGCAACATGGGGTTTCCCATGGCGCGGCGCCTGATCGAGGCCAAACATCAGCTTTTCGTTTTCGACTCCCGCAGAGAGGTCATGGATAAACTGGTTGCGCTCGGCGCCAGGGCGACTTCCTCGCCGAAGGACGTTGCTGACCGCGCCGAGACCGTGATGGCGAGCCTGCCCTCGCTGCAGGCCTCGCTCGACGTTGCGACCGGAAAGGATGGCGTCATCGAAGGCAGCCGCGTAAAGCGCTTCGTCGATCTCTCCACTGTCGGTTCGCAGATGGCGGTGCGGATCCACGGCATTCTCGCCAAGCGCAACGTGGTCCAGATCGACTGCCCCGTCTCGGGCGGTGTCGGTGGCGCCGAGAAGGGCACGCTCGCGGTCATGGTGTCGGGCCCGCGCGCTGACTTCGAGGCGATCAAGCCGGCGCTGGAGGTAATCGGCAACGTGTTCTTCATCGGTGAAAAGCCGGGCGCGGGCCAGACCATGAAGCTCGCCAACAACTTCCTGTCCGCGACGGCGATGGTGGCGACCTCCGAGGCCGTGGTGATGGGCGTGAAAGCCGGGCTCGATCCTGCGATCATGATCGACGTGATCAATTCGGGCTCGGGGATGAACACGGCAAGCCGCGACAAGTTTCCCCGCTCGATCCTGCCGCGCAGTTTCGACTTCGGCTTTGCCACCGGATTGATGGTCAAGGATGTGCGGCTGGCGCTCGAAGAGATGAAATCGCTCGGGCTTTCGATGGAAGTCGCCGAAGCCGTGGGACGCTTGTGGGAAGTGGTGATCCGCGAAGCAGGCGCCGATTCCGACTTCACCTCGGCTATCAAGCCGATCGAAAAGAAAGCCGGTGTGGTGGTCGGCGGCGGCAAGGGCGGGATTGCGGGGAAATAGTTTGCGTTACCCGGACGCAACGCAGCGCCATAATCGCGTTCACGCGCGTCTTCGACGCGCTATGGCGATGCGTTGCTGATCCGGGGTCCAACATTGGCGGATGTGGGTGGGTCCCGGTTCTGCACAGCGGCACTTCGCGCCGCAGTGCGCCCGGGACACGAGAGCTACAGCCACGGCGCCGGCCGGTCCATCGCAATCAGCGCATCGACCTCAACGCGCGGGCGCACCACGGCGTATTGATCGTCCTTGACGAGCACTTCCGGCACCAGTGCGCGCGTGTTGTAGGTGCCGGACTGCACCGCGCCATAGGCACCGGCGGTCATGATAGCGAGCAGGTCGCCTGCTTGGGGTTCCGGCATGGAGCGGCCGAGCGCGAGGTAGTCGCCGGTTTCACATACTGGCCCGACCACATCGGCGGTGATCTCCGGCGTACCCTTCGGCGTGGCGCGGACCGGCAGGATATCGTGGTGTGCCTCATACAGCGTCGGGCGGATCAGATCGTTCATCGCGGCATCGATGATGACGAACTTCTTCGCTTCGCCCTGCTTCACATAGGTCACGCGCGAAACCAGAATTCCCGCATTGCCGACAATCATCCGGCCGGGCTCGAACAACAGCGAGCAGCCGAGATTGTGCGTCACCCGCTTCACCATCGCGGCATAGGCCGACGGCACTGGCGGAGCTTGCCGGTCCATGTGGTAGGGGATGCCGAGACCGCCGCCGAAATCGACATGCGAAATGGCGTGGCCGTCGGCGCGCAGCGTTTGCACGAATTCGGCCAGCAGCCGGAAAGCCGCTTCGAGCGGCACGAGATCGGTAATCTGGCTGCCGATATGCACATCGACGCCGTGCACGCGAATGCCCGGCAGCTTGGCTGCGCGCGCGTAGACGCCGCGCGCCTGCGTCAGCGGAATGCCGAACTTGTTTTCGGACTTGCCGGTCGAGATCTTTGCGTGCGTGCCGGCATCGACATCCGGATTGACGCGAACCGAAATCCGCGCCGTCTTTCCCAGCGCACTTGCCAAACGTGACAGCAATTCAAGTTCGGGTTCGGACTCGACGTTGATGCTGAGGATGTCGGCCGCAAGCGCCGCGCGCAGTTCGGCTTCGGTCTTGCCAACGCCTGAAAACACGATCCGCTCGGGCAAAATGCCGGCAGCGAGCGCGCGCTTGAGTTCGCCGCCCGAGACCACGTCGGCGCCGGCGCCGAGCTTTGCCAGCGTGCGCAGCACCGACTGGTTGGAATTCGCCTTCAGCGCGTAACAGACGAGCGCCTTCTCGCCGGCAAAGGCCTCGCTGAACACGCGGTAGTGACGCTCCAGCGTCGCGGTCGAATAGCAATAGAACGGCGTTCCGACCGCGTCGGCGAGTTCCACCATGCTGACCGCCTCGGCGTGCAGCACGCCGTTGCGATAATCGAAGTGATTCATGATGATTTTCCACAGAGTGGCGGCGGACACATCCGCCGCACCAAGCTTAGTTGCTGTTCAGAAGCGGATCGAGAGCGAACGGCCGTTTTGGACCTCTGCCTGCGGTTGGCAGCTGACCGCTGTTGTTCGGATTGAACAGGTTCGGAGCGCTGGCTTGCGGGGGCGCGTTCGGATCTGCCTGAACCGCGGCGACCGGCTGTTGCAGTTGCGATGACGCGGTCGGCGGCAAATCGAGCGGCCCCTTGCGTCCGCAGCCGCCCAGCGTCAACGCGGCGGCGCCCAGCAGGATGAGAGCCCAGCGGTAGCTCGAGCGGTCGTTCCGAGTCACGTCAAAATCCCCAATGCGGGCCGCACCATACAAAGATTGATTGGTTCTGGCGAGAGCCACACGGCGCTGAATTTCCGGTAAAGAATTGTAACTCAGCCTAACTTTCGCTCTTTTTCCAACCGCTTGAGCCATGCTTTGGCCTGCGCGGCGACATTCTTCGGCGCCGTGCCGCCAAAACTGGTCCGGCTCTTCACCGAGGCCTCCACCGACAGCACGGAAAGCGCGTCCCTGGTGATGTCTGGCTCGATCGCCTGCATCGCTTTCAGCGGCAACTCGTGCAGGGCAACGCCATCGCTTGCGGCCTTCGCCACAATCCGACCCGTGACGTGGTGCGCGTCGCGGAACGGCATTTTCAGCGTCCGCACCAGCCAATCCGCAAGGTCAGTCGCCGTCGCATAACCCTCGCCGGCCGCAAGCTTCATGCGGGCCTCGTCCGGCACCATGTCGAGAACCATGCCGGTCATGGCGCGAATCGCCAGCGACAGCGCGCCAAACGCTTCCATCGCGCCCAACTTGTCCTCCTGCATGTCCTTTTGATAGGCGAGCGGAAGGCCCTTCATCACGATGAGTAACGCATTGAGCGCGCCGATCACGCGGCCGGTTTTCGCGCGCACCAGTTCGGCCGCATCGGGATTGCGCTTCTGCGGCATGATCGAGGAGCCGGTGGTGAACTTGTCCGAAAGCCGAATCAACCCGACCAGCGGCGAGGTCCAGATCACGATCTCCTCGGCAAAGCGCGACAGATGCACCGAACAGATCGCCGCGGCCGACAGCGTTTCAATAACGAAGTCGCGGTCGGATACCGCATCGAGCGAATTGGCCATCGGCCGGTCGAAGCCAAGGGCCTTGGCCGTTGCCGCGCGATCAATCGGAAACGAGGTACCGGCGAGCGCCGCCGCGCCCAGCGGCGATTCGTTGAGGCGCTGGCGCGCATCGGCGAAACGACCACGGTCGCGCGATGCCATCTCGACATAGGCGAGCAGATGATGACCGAAGGTGACCGGCTGGGCGGTTTGCAGATGGGTAAAGCCGGGCATGACGGTTGCCGCATGTTCCAGAGCACGCTGCGCCAGCGCCTGCTGGAACGCAGCCAGCGCCCGATCCGTCTCGTCGATGGTGTCGCGAACGAACAAGCGAAAATCCGTCGCCACCTGGTCGTTGCGCGAACGCGCGGTATGCAGGCGGCCCGCGGCGGGCCCGATCAGGTCGGCAAGCCGGCTCTCGACGTTCATATGAATATCTTCGAGCGCGCGCTTGAAATCGAACGATCCCTTGCCGATCTCTGACAAAATCGTGTCTAGACCCTTGGCGATATTTTTCGCATCGTTTGCCGTAATGATCCCTTGCGCGGCCAGCATGACGGCATGGGCCTTGGACGCGGCGATGTCCTGGGCGTACATGTGACGGTCGACGTCGATGGAGACGTTGATTTCCTCCATGATCGCATCGGGACGCTCGGTGAACCGCCCGCCCCACATCTTGTTGCTCATGACCAATTGCTCGCCGCTTTGGTGTAACCGAAGCCTTCCAATAGCCGTATCTGAACCGTGATGACAAACGATATGCCCGAAAGCCCCTCGCCTGCCCCGGCCCCATTCAACCGCATACCCTATGTGATCGGGGCGGTCCTGGTCGGCGCGGTGGTCGGACTTGGGGGGGTATACGGGCTCGGCGGGCTCAAGCGCAACGTGTCGGGCGACGCGGCCGCATGCGCGCCTGCCGTCAGTCTGTCGAAAAGGATCGCCCCGCTTGCCCATGGCGAGGTGGCCGCGTTGACGATGGCGACGGCGCCGCTGCGGCTGCCGGACCTCGCCTTCGAGGACGCTGACGGAAAGCCGAAGAAGCTCTCGGACTGGCGCGGCCAGATCGTGCTGGTGAACCTCTGGGCCACCTGGTGTGTACCCTGCCGCAGGGAAATGCCTGCGCTGGATCGCCTGCAGGCCAAGCTCGGCGGCAAGGATTTCCAGGTGGTGGCAATCAATATCGATACCCGGGATCCCGAAAAGCCGAGGAATTTCCTGAAAGAGGCCAAGCTGACCCGGCTCGGCTACTTTAGCGACGATAAAGCCAAGGTTTTTCAGGATCTTAAGTCGATAGGCCGGGCCTTGGGCATGCCGACCTCGGTGCTTGTCGATGGCAACGGCTGCGAGATCGCAACCATCGCCGGCCCTGCCGAATGGGACAGCGACGACGCCACCAAGCTGATCAGGGCGGCGACCTCGACGGGCTCCTGACCGGGAAGGACCTCAGGCCTCGTCCGCGACGTTGTTGCGCAACAGGCCGATCCGGTCGATCTCGACCTCGACCACATCGCCTGCCTTCATCCACAGCGGCGGAGTACGGCGGGAGCCGACGCCGCCTGGCGTTCCGGTCACGATCACGTCGCCCGGCTCGAGCCGCGTGAAGGCCGAGCAGTACTCGATCTGGCGCGGAATATCGAAAATCATCTGGCTGATGGTCGTATCCTGAACCACCTCGCCGTTGAGGCGGGTCTGCAGCCGGAGCGGTCCGAGATCGCCGGCTTCGTCCGGAGTAACCAGCCACGGGCCGAAGGCGCCGGTGTTCGGAAAATTCTTGCCCGGCGTGAACTGATGGGTGTGACGCTGATAGTCGCGCACGCTGCCCTCGTTGTAGCAGGCGTATCCGGCGATGTAGCCCCAGGCGTCCTTGCGCGAGATGTAGCGGCCCGGCTTGCCGATGACGAGCGCCAGTTCGCCCTCATAATCGAGATCGGTCGACACCTTCGGCCGGACGATGCTGGACAGGTGTCCGGTCTGGCTGTTGGCGAAACGGCCGAACACGGTGGGATTGGCGACCTCGTCGCGGCCGGTCTCCTTGCGGTGGTTCTCGTAATTGAGGCCGATGCAGAGGATCTTGTCGGGGTTGGGAATCACGGGCAGCCAGGTGATCTTGGCAAGCGGATGCCGCGCAGCCTTGCCGGCGGATTTGGCGGCCTCGGTGAGGGCGTCCGCGGCGATGGCCGATTTCAGATCGGCAAAGCGATCGCGCAGGGCAGCGCCGAGATCGACCGCGTCGTTACCGTCGATGAGGCCCCAGCTGCTGGCGCCGTTGATCTCAAAACTCGCGAACTTCATCTGTTGTCCCTGGAAATAGCGTGAGGCTAGTGGAGTTTTGGATTTGACATTCGCTCCCCGCTAACCGGGAATGCACAAAGCGAATGTCAAATCCAAAACTCCACTAGAAACTTATACTTCGCTAGTGGTCCTTTGATTCTAACATTTGCAAAAGTGCCAGCTTCACCGGGATGCAAATGCTAGAATCGGACCACTAGCCTTTCGCTATCGCATGCGGCGACGTCGGACAATGCCGCGACGGCCCAGAAATGCGCACATCAGGCCAGCTCCGCACGGATCGGGGGATTCAGGCCGAACGGGACTTGGGAGAGATCAGGCCGAGATGTTGAGATTGCCGCCGATGCCGGCGCCGAGATTGGCGAGCGAGGGCGACGATCCGGCCCCCAGGAGGGTCAGGACCGAGGATTTCTCGGAATCGATGTTGGATTTCAGGGCGGCGGTCGCGATCTGCTGCTGGGTGTTACCCGCCTGCATCGCAATCAAACTCATGGCCAAACTTGCTACGTCCATACGCACCACTCCCGAAACGCCGACAGGCTAGGCGGGAAGCGTTAACGAATGCTGGAGATTGCGCGAATTAGCGGGTCGGAACCGGCTTGTCGCCGCGATAGTCGTAGAAGCCGCGCTGGGTCTTGCGTCCCAGCCAGCCGGCTTCGACATATTTCACCAAGAGCGGACACGGGCGATACTTGGAATCGGCCAGCCCCTCATGCAGCACCTGCATGATCGAGAGGCAGGTATCGAGGCCGATGAAATCGGCAAGCTCCAGCGGGCCCATCGGATGATGCGCGCCGAGTTTCATGGCCGCATCGATCGCCTCGACGTTCCCGACGCCTTCATAGAGCGTATAGATCGCCTCGTTGATCATCGGCAGCAGAATGCGATTGACGATGAAGGCGGGAAAATCCTCCGACACCGCGACTTGCTTGCCGAGCCTGGTGACAAATTCCCTGGCGGCGTCGAAGGTCGTATCGTCGGTGGCGATGCCGCGGATCAGCTCGACGAGCTCCATCAAAGGCACCGGATTCATGAAATGAATGCCGATGAAACGCTCGGGCCGGTCGGTCGAAGCGGCGAGCCGGGTGATCGAGATAGACGAGGTATTGGAGGCGACGATGGCGCTGGGCTTCAACAGCGCACAGACATCGTGAAAGATCTTGCGCTTGACGTCTTCCTTCTCGACCGCGGTCTCGATCACGAGATCGCAGTCGGCAAGGCCGTCCATGGTTTCGGACAGCGCGATGCGCTCCAGCGCCTGCTTGCGCGCGTCGTCGGTGATGGCCTTCTTGGCGACCTGCCGTGACAGGTTGCCGTTGATGGTCGCCATCGCCGACTTCAAGCGATCGGCAGAGAGGTCGTTGAGCACCACGTCGAGGCCCGCGAGGGCCGAGACATGCGCGATGCCGTTGCCCATCTGGCCCGAACCGATCACGCCGATTTTCTTTATCATGACCGCCATCTTATCGCGCCGTTTGCCCCTTGTCGCACCCCTACTTTCCGATCGCCTCGGTCAGCTCTGGAACCGCCTGATACAGGTCGGCCACCAGACCGTAATCGGCAACCTGGAAAATCGGTGCGTCCTCATCCTTGTTGATCGCCACGATCACCTTGGAATCCTTCATGCCGGCCAGATGCTGGATCGCCCCGGAAATGCCGATGGCAATGTAGAGTTCAGGTGCCACCACCTTGCCGGTCTGACCGACCTGCCAGTCGTTCGGCGCATAGCCGGCATCAACCGCGGCACGCGAAGCGCCGACGGCTGCCCCGAGCTTGTCGGCGAGCGGTTCGATATATTTGCTGAAGTTCTCACGGCTCTGCATCGCGCGGCCGCCGGACACGATGATCTTCGCCGAGGTCAGTTCGGGACGGTCGCTCTTGGCGACCTCCTCGCCGACAAAGCTGGAAAGACCGGGATCGGCCGCCCCGGCCGCATTCTCCACCGGCGCGCTGCCGCCATCGCCGGTGGCTGCAAAGGTCGAGGTCCGCACCGTAATGACCTTTTTGGCGTCCTTCGACTTGACGGTCTGGATCGCGTTGCCGGCATAGATCGGCCGCTCGAAGGTGTCGGGCGAAACCACCTTGATGATCTCCGACACCTGCATCACGTCGAGCAGCGCGGCGACGCGCGGCATGACGTTCTTGAAGCGCGAGGTCGCTGGCGCAACGAAGGCGTCATAGCCCCCGGCAAGCGAGACGACCAGCGCAGCCAGGGGTTCCGCCAGGTCATGCGCGTAAGCAGCATTGTCGGCCAGCAGGACCTTCTTGACGCTGGAAAGCTTCGCCGCCGCGTCCGCCGCCGCCTTGGCGTTTTCGCCGGCGACCAGCACATGCACGTCGCCACCGAGGGCGGTGGCCGCCGTCAGCGCCTTGTGGGTCGCATCCTTGATCGATGCGTTGTCGTGTTCAGCGATCAGAAGCGTAGTCATCTCTAGAGAACTCCCGCTTCGGTCTTGAGCTTCGATACCAGCTCGGCGACGTCCTTGACCTTGACGCCGCCCTTGCGGCCCGGCGGTTCGGACGTCTTGAGAATTTCGAGATGCGGCGTCAGGTCGATGCCGTAATCCGATGCGCTTTTGTCAGCGATCGGCTTCTTCTTGGCCTTCATGATGTTCGGCAGGCTCGCGTAGCGCGGCTCATTCAATCGCAGGTCGGTCGTGACGATCGACGGGCCCTTGAGCTTCACGGTCTGCAGGCCGCCGTCGACCTCGCGCGTCACCTTGAAATCGGCGCCGTCGACCTCAAGCTTGGAAGCAAAGGTCGCCTGCGACCATCCAAGCAGGGCCGCCAGCATCTGTCCGGTCTGGTTGGAGTCATCGTCGATCGCCTGCTTGCCCAGGATCACAAGCCCCGGCTTTTCTTCATCGGCCACCGCCTTGAGGATTTTCGCGACCGCCAGCGGCTCGACGTTCCCCTCGGCCTTGACCAGGATGCCGCGGTCGGCCCCCATCGCAAGCCCGGTGCGGATGGTTTCTGACGCCTGTGCCGGCCCGATCGAAACCACCACCACCTCGGTGGCCTTGCCGGCCTCTTTCAGGCGCAGGGCCTCCTCAACGGCGATCTCGTCGAACGGGTTCATCGACATCTTCACGTTGGCCAGTTCAACGCCGGTTCCATCGCTCTTGACGCGGACCTTGACGTTGTAATCGACCACTCGTTTTACCGGTACCAGGACCTTCATCGACCCTCTTTCATCCGCAACACGATGATTTCACAGCTTGAGGCGCGGAACCTAAAGCGCCGGCCCACCCCGGTCAACGCTAGTGCTCCGATTCCGAAGTTCGTACCATATTGCGGCTCCACGTTTACGAACTTCGGAATCAAAGGAGCACTAGCCAAATATATGATTCTAGTGCGGTTTAGAATTTGAAGTTCCTATGACGAGGTTACTGCGAAACTGATAGGAACTTCAAATTCACCGCATTAGCGGAGTGGAGAGGGCCAAAAATCGCCCCCGGATGCCTGCACCTCTAGCGGTTCTGGCCGGGCACCCACAACACGTCCCCGACGCCATTGCCGTTGGCCGTGCGGCTGGCGATGAACAGGAAGTCCGACAGCCGGTTCATATACTGAATGGCGGCGTCCCCAACCGGCTCATTCGGCTGGGACGCGAGTTCCACCATGATCCGTTCCGCCCGCCGGCAAATGGTGCGCGCCAGATGCAGGTAAGCGGCGGCCGGCGTGCCGCCCGGCAGCACGAACGAGTTCAAGGGCTGAAGGTCCGCATTCAGGCGGTCGATATCGCGCTCGAGGCGCTCGACCTGGCTGGCGAGGACGCGCAGGCGCTCGGCCTTGCCCTCGCGCTGGGGCACCGCAAGGTCGGCGCCGAGATCGAACAGGTCGTTTTGAATCAACCCCAGCATCGCGTCGAGTGCGGGGGCTTGGCTAAGATGAAGCCGGACGACGCCGAGCGCGGCATTGGTCTCATCGACGGTGCCGTAGGCCGCGATCCGCAAATCATATTTCGGACGGCGCTCGCCGCTGCCGAGCGCAGTCGTGCCGTCATCGCCGGTTCGCGTATAGATGCGATTGAGGATGACCATGGCTAGAGCTCCGATTCCGAAGTTCGCAAGCTAGTGCGGCAACCTCTGATGCGAACTTCGGAATCAAAGGAGCTCTACAATAATATAGCTGATAGTGCGGCTCTTGAATTTGAAGTTCCTACAACGGACCCGCGGCGAAACTGATAGGAACTTCAAATTCGCCGCACTAGTCTCCGCTCGTGTAGCTAGCGATGACCCATCGCCCAGACCGTAACCATGATGACGACGATCGCGACGAACTGGAGCAGCACGCGCAGCTGCATCAATTTCTGGGAGCGGTTCGGCGAACCGCCCCGCATCATGTTGAGAAGACCCATGAGCAGCACCAGCGCAACTGCGGCCACTGCGATGGGGACGATAAACGTACCAAGAAAAGAAGCCATGCACCCTACATAACACCGCGACCGCCGGTACGCCAATCGCCGGGCATCAACATGGCAACTCTGGCTTTTGGCGGGATAATGTCAGAAGGTAGTTTGGCTAACTCACGCTGAGGGTCCGTGGTGCGGCTGATTCGCTACGTCTTTCACGTCGGCCTCGACGCCTTCTACACGTTCCTGGCCGATGACGGCTGGGCAATTGCGAGCCACATCGCGCTGTCGACCTTGATGGCGCTGTTTCCGTTCCTGATCGTGCTGACGTCGCTTGCGGGCTTCTTCGGCTCCAAGGAACTCGCCGATCAGGCTGCACAGCTTCTGCTTCAGGTCTGGCCGAGGCAGGTCGCCGATACGTTGGCGGGCCAAATCCACGACGTGCTCACCACGACCCGCGGCGACATCCTCACGATCGGCGCGGTGCTAGCGGTTTACTTCGCCTCCAACGGCGTCGAGGCGCTTCGCGTTGCGCTTAACCGCGCCTATGCGGTGATCGAGCCGCGCCGATGGTATTGGCTGCGGCTGGAATCGATCGGCTATACGCTTGTCGCCGCCTTCACCTCGCTCGCAATGGCGTTCCTGATCGTGCTTGGCCCTCTGATGGTTGAGGCCGCTCGCCGGCATATTCCGATCATCGTCGAAAGCAACGAAAAGCTCCTCAACATCGCCCGCTACAGCATTACGATCCTGGCGCTGGTGATCGCACTATTTGTTCTGCATGCGTGGCTGCCGGCCGGCCGCCGGTCGTTCCTGCAAATCCTGCCCGGCATTATCTTCACGCTGATCGCTTCCATCATTTCAGGCACGGTGTTCGGGCAGTATCTGGCGCGTTTCGCCAACAACTACGTCACGATGTATGCCGGCCTCGCCTCGGTCATCATCGCGCTGGTTTTTCTTTATTTCATGGCCGCGATCTTCGTCTACGGCGGAGAGCTGAACGCGGCGATCATCAAGTCGCGCTTGCCGCGCGGCATGTCACTTCAAGCAGCGCAATCGCTAAGGCCCTCGGAGACACGGGCTTGACCAGAAAGGCGTCCGCGCCCGCCCCGCGCGCGGCAGCCTCGTCGGCGCTGCGGCCCGAGACGCCGATGATCGCGGTGCCGCCATAGGGTGCGCCGAGCGCGCGGATGCGGCGGATCGCCTCGATGCCGTCGATCCCCGGAAGCACCATGTCCATCAGCACCGCATCGAAGCCGCCTTGCACGATGCGGCCGGCAGCGTCCTCGCCCCGGCCGATGAACTCCGTCTGATGACCAAGCTCGGTAAGGACCGCGTTGAGCACGACCCGGCCGAACGGATTATCCTCGACGCTCAGAACGTGCAGGCCCCGCGCGCGATCCTGCGATCGGTCCACGTCATGACCCGACTGCGACGGAGAGGCCTCGGCGAGGTCCAACTTTACCGTTAGCGTGAACGTGGTCCCGCCGCCGCGCTGTGGCGTGACTTCGATATCGCCGCCCATCGCGCGCGCGAGTTGCTTGACCGACGACAGGCCAAGCCCGGCGCCGCCGAAGCGGGCGGCAATTTTGACATTGGCCTGCGAAAAGGGACGAAACAGCCGCTTGATTTCCTGGAGCGTCAAACCGATGCCGCTGTCGGAAACAGCAAAGGCCACGCCGACCTTGCCCTTCGCTTCGCCGGTCGGCCGCACGGTCAACGCCACGCCGCCGTGCTCGGTGAACTTGGTGGCGTTGTCGATCAGGTTTTCCAGCGCCGCGCGCAGGCGAACGGGATCGCCGGTGACGAAAGTCGGCAGCTTCTCCGAGATGTCGACCTTCGACTGCAGACCCTTGGCGGTCGCCCGGCCCGCCAGCGAACCGCCGGCGCTGTGAGCGAGCGTCCGCAGATCGAAAAAATCCTGTTGGACACCAAAGCCGGCGTGTCCGCTTCGGGCGGCGTCGACGAACAGGGTTGCAAGGCTCGCCAGGTGCTCGGCGCCGGCCTTGATGGTATCGACCCAGCGCCGTTCCCGCTCGCCGAGCTCGGATGTCGCGAGAAGATCGCTGATGGCCAGAATGCCGGTCAGCGGCGTGCGGACCTCATGCGCGAAGGCAGCGAGCGCCGTCTCAACAATGCCGGGGGCGGCCGTCTTGCTGGCCTTTTTGGTGACGGCCCTGCGCGGCTTGCCGGCTGCCGTCTTTCGCTTTTTCGGCCGAGTTTTTTTCAACCGCCGCTCACTGCGCCGCAGGCGCGAACTCGATGCCATGATTCCCCCAATCCTGGCTTTCCACACCATGGCACGTCCGGGTGGATTGAGTCACGCCGAAGCGCGACGTGACGGCAAACAGGTTGTTGGCAAGGTAAGCAAACGTTCAGGCAAGGCCGATCCGGCGGCGAATTTCGGCTGGGCTCGCTCCCACGGCTCTCAATTCGCGAAGGCTAGTGGCGTCGGTCGATTTGGATAGCTTTTGCCCTGCGGCGTCACGAATGAGGCGGTGGTGGCGGTAGGTGGGCTGGGGCAGCCCTAGCAGCTCCTGTAACAGCCGATGCACGCTGGTTGACCAGAACAGATCCTGTCCGCGCGCCACTTCCGTGACGCCTTGCAGCGCGTCGTCGAGCACGACCGAGAGGTGATAACTGGTCGGCATCTCCTTGCGCGCGATGATGACGTCGCCCCACGCGGCGGGATCGGCCGCGACCGTACCGGTTTCGTCTTTCGGGCCTTCGCCTCGCTCGGTCCAGGAAAGATCGCCGGCCTGGGCACAGGCGGCGGACATGTCGAGCCGCAGCGCATACGGCGCGCCGGATTGCAGCAGCCGCTCCCGCTCCTCGGGCCCGAGAGCACGGGCCGTCCCTGGATAAAGCGGCGCACCGTCGGGATCACGCGGCCATCCGTGGGGGATGTTCTGCTCTGCGATCAATTTCGCAATGTCGAGACGGCTTTCAAAGCTGGGATAAACCAGTCCCTCGGCCGAGAGTTTCTCGACCGCATCGCGGTAACCGGCAAGGTGCTCCGATTGCCGCCACACCGGTGTTTCCCAGCTCATCCCGAGCCAGGCGAGATCTTCGTAGATCGCGGTCTCGAATTCCGGTTTACAACGCGTTGCGTCGATATCCTCGATGCGCAACAGGAACCGTCCGCCGGACTCGCGCGCGAGATCGGCGTTCAGGAGCGCCGAAAAGGCATGTCCGAGGTGCAGATAGCCGTTCGGGCTCGGCGCAAAGCGGAAAACGGGTGGCGGCATTGATCTCGGTCTCAATAGGTGATGGTTTTAAGTCGCAATGACCCTCCACCTCAACAGCCAGACCGACCTCGAAGAGGCGATGCACGCGCTTCTGCAACTGGACCCCCGGCTTCAGCCGGTGTTTGCGGTTGCAGGCATGCCCGCGCTGCGGCGGCGCGAACCCGGCTTCGTGGGCCTTGCCCATATCGTCTGCGGCCAGCAGCTTTCGACCGCAAGTGCGTCAGCAATCTGGGCGCGTCTGACCGCCGCGTTCGATCCATTCCATCACGATGGGTTCCGCCGCGCCCGTGCTGATCGCCTCGGCAGGCTCGGCCTGTCGGCGGCGAAAATCAAGACGCTGAAGAATTTGGCGCGCGAGATCGCCGCGGAGCGGCTCAATCTCGATATGCTCGCTAACGAGGAGGCCGACGCCGCGCATCACACGCTGGTCTCGCTGCACGGCATCGGCCCCTGGACAGCCGACGTGTACCTGCTGTTTTGCCTCGGCCATGGCGATGCGTGGCCGGCAGGCGACCTCGCCGTGCAGGAGGCTGTGAAAATCGGGTTCGGACTAAAGAAACGTCCAACGCCGAAGGAAATGGCTGATATCGCCGAACCCTGGCGTCCGATGCGTGGGGCTGCGGCGCATCTGTGGTGGTCGTATTACCGCACCATCAAGAGGCGCGAAGGCGTAATCGGCGGTGCTGCAGGGGCCAAGGTTGATTCAACCAAGGCAGCCTCAAAGAAGGCTGTCTCAGACAAATCCCCCGTTGCAAAACGCTCATAGCTAAGCCGCTTTTGGCTCGCTCGCAAAGGGTATAGCTTTGGTACCGGAAAACGCCGAACAAGGCCCCGCGAGACCGTCGCATGCTCGATCGAACACAGGATATCGCCGCGTCAGCCGAAAACTGGCTGACCGAATTCGCTCGCGCGCTCGAACATCCCGACAGCCGGACGCTTCGTCCGCTCTTTCATCCCGATGGTTTCTGGCGCGACGTGCTGGCGCTGAGCTGGAACCTGCAAACGGCGAACGGGCTCGATGCCATCCTGAACGAGCTGCCTGTTCTTGCCCGCCGCGTAGCGCCTCGTTCGTTCAAGATCGATGCCGATCGCGCGCCGCCGCGCCGTGTGCAGCGCGCGGGCACCGAGACGATCGAGGCGATCTTTGGGTTTGAAACCAGGGAAGGCCGTGGCCACGGCATCCTCAGGCTTATCCCCGACGCCGATGACGGCAACCGGCTCAAGGGCTGGACGCTGCTCACCGCGCTTGAGGAATTGAAGGGTTTCGAGGAATCAATTGGCTCGGCGCGCCCGCGCGGCCAGTCTTACTCGCGCGATTTTCGCGGGCCTAACTGGCTCGACCTGCGCCGGGCAGCCTCAGCTTATGCCGACCGCGACCCCACTGTGCTTGTCGTCGGCGGCGGACAGGCCGGGCTTTCGATCGCCGCGCGGCTGAAGCAACTGTCAATTGACACGCTGATCGTCGATCGCGAAAAACGCATCGGTGACAACTGGCGCAAGCGCTATCACGCGCTGACCCTGCACAACCAGGTGCAGGTCAATCACCTGCCCTACATGCCGTTCCCGCCGAATTGGCCGACCTATATCCCCAAGGACAAGCTCGCCAACTGGTTCGAAGCCTACGTCGATGCCATGGAGCTGAATTTCTGGACCGACAGCGGCTTCGAAGGCGGCTCCTATGACGCGGCGGAAGGCCGCTGGTCGGTCGTGCTGCGGATAGGCGATGGCACAACGCGTACGATGCATCCGCGCCATGTCGTGATGGCCACCGGTGTCAGCGGCATCCCCAACATCCCGGATATCCCGACACTGAAGAATTTTTCCGGCACGGTGCTGCATTCCAGCCGCTACGACGACGGCGAAAGCTGGAAGGGCACGCGCGCCGTGGTGATCGGTACCGGCAATAGCGGCCACGATATTGCCCAGGACCTCCATTCGAGCGGCGCCAGGGTGACGCTGGTGCAGCGCAGCCCGACCCTGATCACCAATATCGAACCGTCGGCGCAGCTCGCTTATGCGACCTATAACGAGGGCACCCTGGAAGATAACGACCTGATCGCGACCTCGATGCCGCTGAAATTGGCGCGGCGAACCCACCAGATGATCACCGAGCAGTCCAAGCAGTTCGACAAGGACCTGCTCGACGGGCTCAAGGCGGTCGGGTTCGCACTGGATTACGGCGAGGACGACACTGGCTGGCAGTTCAAATATCTGACCCGCGGCGGCGGTTATTATTTCAATGTCGGTTGCTCGGATCTGGTGGCGCGGCGAGAAATCGCGCTTCGGCAGTTCTCGGACATTGAAGCCTTCGCCGCCGACGGCGTTCGTATGAAGAATGGCGAGGAGTTGGCCGCCGATCTCATCATTCTGGCAACCGGCTACAGGCCGCAGGAAGTTCTGGTGACGCGGCTGTTCGGCGAAGAGGTCGCCGCGCGCGTTGGCCCGATCTGGGGATACGGCGACGGGCAGGAACTGCGCAACATGTATACACGCACCGGCCAGCCAGGCCTTTGGTTCATTGCCGGCAGCCTCGCGCAGTGCCGCATCAATTCGAAATTCCTGGGTCTGCAGATCAAGGCGATCGAGGAAGGACTGCTTTAGCCTGGTGCCTGTCATTCCACCTTGAGGCCGGACGCCTTGATGACCGGCCACCATCGCTCCGCCTCGGCTTTCTCGAAAACCCGTAACGCCTCCGGTGACTGCTGGTCGCGCGGCGAAATCTGAATGCCGAGATCGTCAAACCGCTTTTGCACAGAGGAATCCGCAAGTACCGCGCGCAAGGTCGCGTTGAGCTTCTCGACGATCTCCTTCGGCGTAGCCTTCGGCACCCAGAGCCCGTACCAGAGCGAAGCCGTAAAACCCGGGAGGCCTGCTTCCTCGACGGTCGGAATATTGGGCGATGCAGGCAACCGCGCTTTGCCGGTCACAGCGATCGGCTTGACGCTGTCGGTTGCGATCAGCGCTTTGAAATTGGACGAAGGCTCCATCATGAAATCGATCTGTCCCGCCAGCAGATCCTGCATCGCCGGCGCGTTGCCGCGATAGGGCACGAACTGGAATTTCGTGCCGGTCTCCTTCTGGAACGCGATCCCGGCCAGATGCCCGGTCGCGCCGACGCCGGCGATGCCGACCGAAGCCTTATCGGGATTGGCCTTGAGGTAAGCGATCAGCCCCTTGAGATTGTCGGCTGGAAAGTCCTTCCGCGCCGCGAGCAGCAGCGGTTCGCTGCCGATATAGATGATCGGCTCAAGATCGTTCAGGAGATCGAAGGGAAGCTTGTAAAGACCACCCGTGAGCATGTGCGTGGTCGAGGTGCCGATGGAGAGCGTATAGCCGTCAGCGGGCGAACGCACCGCACGGCCGACGCCGATGGTCCCGGCCGCGCCAGCAACGTTTTCGATGATGACGGGCTGGCCGAGGATGTCTCGTGTCTTTTCGGCGAGAAAGCGCGCCAGTGTGTCGGTCGCACCGCCTGCCGGGAATGGAACGATCATGGTGATCGGTCGCGCCGGATAAGACTGCGCTGCCACTCCGCCAGCCGATCCGAAAGTAGCGACGGCAACGACCATCGCCAAAAACCATCGGCGTGCGAATAAATCAGACATCGCCAACCACCTCGCGCCGCCGCCGTTCGGATTCTTCGGCATAACGCCGCATCGCATGCGCCTCAGTCAAGATCCCGATCGGCCGTTGATCGCCGCTTTCGACCACGGTGAGCGATTCCGCCTCCGTCACGTCGAAGGCCGCAATCGCCTCGCGGATATTCATGCCGGGATGCAGCACGACGCGGGGATAATGCAGGATGCTGTTCAGGCTCTTTTTTGCGTCGATGTCGGCGCCGTGCGCATCCGACACGAACACCATTCCCGCATAATGGCCGGCATCGTCGACCGCAACCAATTGCGTCTTCGATCCCGGCGGAAATTTCGTGCGAAATTCGGCGATCGACGTCGCGGCGTTCACGGTCAGCACATCCGGCCGCATCAGCCGCCGCACGGTGAGATCGCGGATCCAGCCGACATCGGCCGCACTGCGGATGGTTTCGCCCCGCAGATGCAAGCGCCAGGTGGCGAAGGAGTAGCCGAACAGCTCGCGCGTGATCTGGGTCGAGATGATCACGGCGACCAGCACTGCCGTCGTCAGCCAGAGGTCGCCGGTCGATTCCAGCGCGATGAACGACATCGTCAGCGGCCCGCCGATGACGGACGCCGACAGCGCACTCATGCCGATGATGGCGTAGACGTTGGATTCAAGGCGCAGGCCCGGCAAGATCCCGTCAAAGCCTTCCGCGAACAGACGGCCGCCGATCGCGCCGAGAAAAAGCGTGGCGAAAAACAGGCCGCCGCGAAAGCCGGAGCCGAGCGATATCACCGACGCCGTTGCTTTCAGCGCGAACACCATGCCGATGAACGCGACCGGCATCGTCACGATGCCGTTGAAGTGCAAGGCGCCATGACCCGACGACAACACCTGCGGCGTCTGCAACGCCAGGAAGCCGACGGCGAGACCGCCGAGCGCGGGGCGCAGCGGCGCCCAGGGCACGATTTTCGACAACAACGCTTCGCAAAGCCCAGCGCCGCGCATGATCGCAATCCCGAACAGCGCCGCGAAAACGCCGAGCAGCGCCGCTACCGCGAGGTCGCGCCCAACAACGATACCGACCACCGGGCCAGAGGCGACGCCAAGCGACAGCGGGGTAAAGGCATGCGCGACGAAATAGCCGACGACGGAGGCTACCCCGACCGGCGTGAGGCTCGCGGGTGTATAGCCACCCAGCACGAGTTCAAAGGCATAGAAGGCGCCCGCCAGCGGCGCGCTGAAGGCCCCCGCAATCGCAGCTGCCGTCCCGCATCCGACCATCAACCGCTGGTCCGCACGGCGCAGATGAAAGCCGCGACCGAGCGAAGCGCCGAGCCCGCTCGCAAGCTGGGTGTATCCGGCCTCCAGCCCGACCGACGCGCCGACCCCGCTGGACCAAACCGTTTGCAGCGCCACGATCACACTTCCACGAAACGACATCCGGCCGCCATGCAGGGCATTGGCCTCGATGGGGTCGATTTCGCGAGCCGGCCGAACCCGCAGCAACAAGAGGAACGCAATTCCAAGCAGAAGCCCGCCGATGCTTGGAACCAGAAGCGCGCGCGCAGGATCGATCGAGACCTGGCTGGAGAGGCGGTCTCCGGAACTGATATTGAAGAGCAGGATGTGGAGCAGGTTCACCGCGGCGCTCATCGCTGCCACGACCAAACCGCCGACGATGCCGACCACCGCCGCCAGAATGATCAGGCTGCTCTCGTGGGCCCGAACGAAGGCCCTGAGCCGCCGCGGCGCCTCGAGATAGGGGGACTTGGTGATCATTTTGCCGTGTCCATAACAGTCAGCCGCAGTCGTTTGGCGGTCTTCTCGCTATCCTGGCAGCGCCTTCGCAATCCGGCCACAAATAAGCAGGGGCTGACAACCCCATCTATGCTCTTCACAATCCCGTCACGCTGCCTGTAGTATGTCAATGCATGCTGCTTCGCAGCTAGATGGAGGCCAGGAGCGTTACTTGAACGCACATGTCTCGCAAGGCGGTTGGCCGGTATTGGTGCTGAATGCGGATTTCCGGCCGCTGAGTTATTATCCGCTTTCACTGTGGTCGTGGCAGGACGCGATCAAGGCGGTGTTTCTCGACCGCGTAAACATCGTCGAGCACTACGATCGCGCCGTCCGCAGCCCGAGCTTCGAGATCCAGTTGCCCAGCGTGGTATCGCTGAAGTCGTTCGTCAAACCGACCACGCATCCTGCCTTCACCCGCTTCAACGTTTTCCTGCGCGATCGCTTCGCCTGCCAATACTGCCAGTCGAGCGACGATCTCACCTTCGATCACATTATCCCGCGCAGCAAAGGCGGCCAGACCACGTGGGAAAACGTGGTCGCGGCGTGCTCGCCCTGTAATCTGAGGAAGGGAAACCTGACGCCGCAGCAGGCGCGGATGTTTCCGAGGCAGCAGCCATTCGCGCCGACGGTGCACCAGCTCCATCGTAACGGCCGGCTTTTTCCGCCGAACTATCTGCACGACAGCTGGCTCGATTATCTTTATTGGGACACCGAGCTCGATCCGTAGCGCGCGCAAAGCGTGTTGCCGCCGATGACGGCGGATCAGCGGACAGTGGCAAGACACGGGCGAACGACCGCGCGGGCCGGAATTACAACCAGATCAAGACCTTTTCCGAAGAAAATTTGCGGCTTAGGATTGCGAGCTGTTCTTCGCGGGCGCTAAGTCGCCCAGGCGGAGCTTTCGGATGCCATTTGGATCGAGCCGCAGGTTGACGTTTGGCGTCAGACTCGCCGCCAGTGTGGCGACACTGGCGTTCCTTACAGTTTTGCAGCGATTTCCTCAAAGGAACGTCGGTGTCAAAGCCACACTGGAAAATCAACATTTGCTGGTGTCCCTTTGGTTCTGACCTTCGTTAAGGCGCCTGCCGCGAAACGATACGAATGTCAGAACCGGGACACTAGTGCGGTGAATTTGAAGTTCCTATCAGTTTCGCGGCAACCTCGTCATAGGAACTTCAAATTCTAAACCGCACTAGAATCACATAGTTGGCTAGTGCTCCTTTGATTCCGAAGTTCGTAAACGTGGAGCCGCAATATGATACGAACTTCGGAATCGGAGCACTAGTCCTCAAGGAGATTCTCAATGCCCGCCCTCACTGAGTGGAAGGTGCCGTCGGCGAATCAGCCCCGTGCCAGCGATTATGGCTTCGACCTCGATCGCGCGCTCGCCTCGATAGTCGGCCTGCACTCGATCATCCCGTCTGACGCCTTCCTCGCCGACACGCTCGGCACGGAGCGCGCCGGCCATGGGGTGATCATCGATGACGGCCTGTTGCTGACCATCGGTTATCTCATTACGGAGGCTGACGCCGTTTGGCTGCACACCGGCGACGGCCGCGTGGTTCAAGGCCACGCCCTCGGGTTTGATTCCGTGACCGGTTTCGGCCTCGTGCAGGCCCTTGGCCGCCTCGATCTCGAACCCCTGCCGATCGGCTCATCGGCTGCCAGCAAGACCGGCGATCGCGTCGTGATGGGCGGCGTCGGTGGACGTACGCGATCGGTGGCGAGCCAGATCGTCGCCAGGCAGGAGTTTGCGGGCTATTGGGAATACATGCTGGACGACGCGATCTTCACCCACCCGGCCCATCCCAACTGGGGTGGCGCCGCGCTGATTTCGGATCGCGGCGAACTGATCGGCGTCGGCTCGCTTCAGCTCGAACGGGACCGCGACGGCAAGCCCGAGCACGTCAACATGGCGGTGCCGATCGATCTCCTGAAGCCTGTCGTGGACGATTTGCGCAAATTCGGCCGCGTCAACAAGCCGGCGCGCCCATGGCTCGGCATGTACTCGACCGAGATCGACAACCGCGTCGTTATCGTGGGCGTTTCCGCCAACGGGCCGGCGGCGCTCGCCGAACTCAAGGCCGGCGACGTGATCCTCGCCATCAACGGCGACAAGATCACCTCTCAGGCTGGTTTCTACCGCAAGCTCTGGGCGCTCGGTGCAGCGGGCGTCGACGTACCGCTGACCGTGCATCATGAAGGCGTCACCTTTGATGTCGTGCTGGCTTCAACGGACCGTGCGCGGTTGTTGAAGGCGCCGCGCCTCCACTAACGCTGGTCTGGGCCGATGAGCGAGGCCGTGATCGACGATATCGTGGTACTGCTGCCACCGCTCCTGCAGTCACTCGAAGCGCTCGGCTTTGTCGCCCGCCATTTTCATCCACCCTCCTTCGATCGCGTGATGGAAGCCGCAGGCGCGCCCGACGCCGAGTTGAGCGTGGCGCGTCCACAGCTTTCCAGCTGGCCGGCGGAATTTGCCGACGTCCAGCGTGCGCTCGAGACCGCAAGCGATGCGGCGCTATCGGCGTTTTCAGGCTTGCGCGCGGTGCAGGCCGGCGGCGGCGATATCACGCTTGCCTTTCGCGCGCTGCGCCAGCTGCCGCGTGCGGAAGAGGCGCTCTATCCGCTGGCGGCCAAATTTCCGCCGCTGAGCAGCTTCTTCCTCAACCCCGGACTTTGCAACGATGCCGAGTTGCTGGCACGCCTTGCCGTAACAGCCACCGAGACCACCGGCGTCATCCACGACCACAACGAACCCCGCAGCCGCGGCGGCTTCTCGCTCTACGTGCCGGAATATTACACGCCCGACCGTGCCTGGCCTCTGGTGATGGCGCTGCATGGCGGCAGCGGCAATGGCCGCGGCTTCCTCTGGCGCTGGCTGCGCGACGCACGCAGTCTCGGCGCGATCCTTGTTGCGCCGACCGCCCTGGGGGCCACCTGGGCACTGATGGGTGAAGACGCAGACACGGCCAACCTCTCGCGCATTCTGGATTCGGTACGCAGCCGCTGGAATATCGACCCGACAAAATTGCTGCTGACGGGCATGAGCGATGGCGGCACGTTCAGCTACGTCACCGGGCTCGAGAGTGCCTCGCCGTTCACCCATCTTGCGCCGGTCGCCGCCACGTTTCACCCGTTGATGGCGCAATTGGCGGATGCCGACAGGCTGCGCGGCCTGCCGATCCACATGGTGCATGGCGCGCTCGACTGGATGTTTCCGGTGGAGACGGCACGGCAAACCCGCGACGCGCTGGTGGCGGCGGGTGCCGATGTCACCTATCGCGAGGTCGACAACCTCAGCCATTGCTACCCGCGCGAAATGAACGCGCCGATTCTCGCGTGGCTTGGGGTTCCCTGATGGTTTCGGAGGCGGGAACCATTTCCGGCCCCGGCACGTTGTCGCGCCGTCAATTTCGGAGACAAAAGCGATGCAGGTTTTCTTAGGGATGATCTTGGGCGCGGTGCTGCTCGTCGCCGGCGTCTATATCAGTGATTCGCAGTCAACTTCGACGGTCGCGAACGGCGAGAATGCGGCCACCAACCGAACCCTCGTCAATTGGGATGTCGTCTCGGCCGATTGGCACGTCGTGAAGACGCGTGCCCACGAGGACTGGATCAGATTATCGTCACGGTAATGGCGTTGTCGCTTGAGGCGGTTGCGGCACTATTTTTTTGCCGCGGCCGCCTTTCGCGCGTCTGCGATGGCCTGACCGAACTGCGCCATGGTCAAAACACCGGGCACGCGGAATTTACCTACGATGAAGGAAGGCGTGCCGCGGAAGTCAAACGCCAGCGCCTGTTCGTTGTTGTGCTTTAACGTCGTGTCGATCGCACCCGCCTGGCCCGCCAGATCGCGATTGAGGCGATCGATATCAACGCCGGCGCCCGCAAGCGCATCGCGAATCCTTGCTTCCGTCAGCTTGGAATTAATCGCGATCAGCGCGTCGTGCGCCTGAATGAACTTGTCCTGGTATCGGCTCGCCAGCGCCATCCGCGATGCCGTCACCGACATCGGTCCCAGGATCGGCCAGTCTTTCCAGATCATGCGGACCTTGCCGTCATCAAAAACCACCTGCCGCAATTCCGGTTCGACCTTGCGGCAATACGGGCATTGATAGTCGAAATACTCGACGATCGAGATGTCACCCGACGCATTGCCCGCAACTGGAATGTCCGGATCGCGCAACACCTGCGCTTCGGTCAGGACGTCCTCGCCCTCGGCCCATGCCGGCGCGGAGAGCGCGCCGATCCCAAGGGCCGCTGTCGCCCCTCCGAACAGGCCCAGGGCGTGCCGCCTGCTCGGCCGAAGCGGATCGATCGAATGGTTCATCTTTGTCTCCGGCTGCCTCACGGCTGCTGCCCGATCTACGATCAGGATCCGAAAAAGTTACGCGTGAGCATATAAAGCGCCACCAGAATAATGACAGAGGCAAACACGACATTGAGCGCCCCCTTCTGTACCGAAAGTGACCGCGCCAGGCGGGTGCCGATCAGGCCGCCGGCCACTCCGCCCGCGATGAATAGTCCCGCCAGCTGCCAGGAAACCAGCCCGGACCAGGCGTAGCTCGCCGCCGTCGAAAGGCCAAAGGCCGTCACCGCGACCAGAGAAGAACTGACCGCGTTGATGATCGGCATTCCCGTCGCCAGCATCAGCGCCGGTACGATCAGGAAGCCGCCGCCGATCCCGAAGAATCCGGACAGTATGCCGGTGGACAGCCCAAGCCCGAGGATCGCCGGCATGTTGTCGCGGCTGATGCTGACATCCGCCACGCCGGCGCGCGAGCGCGTCTTGAGCATCAGGACCGCGATCACCAGCATCAGGAGCGCAAACAGCTCCAGCAGCTTTCGGCCATCGAGCAGCTTGCCGAAGATCGAGCCCACCAGCGCGCCGGCAATTCCCGCTGCCGCGAAGGGAAGCGCACACGACCATCGCACGGTGCCGCCGCGGGCATGATTGGTCAGGTTGAAGGCCGCATTGGCCGCGACCGCAATGGCGCTCGTTCCGATGGCGACATGGGCATCGGCAACGCCGACCACGTATACCATCAGCGGCACCGCCAAAATCGATCCGCCGCCGCCGATCAGGCCCAGCGAAAATCCAACCAGTGCGCCCGACCCCACCCCGAGCCCCGCCTGCATCGCGGAGATGATCAAAAAGCGATCTCCTTCTTGTCCCCAACGGGCGACTGAGGTCCTGTTAGCGCAGCAGGAAGGTAACCGCCAGCTACACCGGAAGCGATGTCACCAGCACATTGAGGCTCATCGCGATCCCGGCAAACACGCCGGCGACCGCCAACGACGGATCGGTGTGCAGGGCCTCGCTGATGCCCATTACATGAGGCTGAGGCTCGCGATCATGGAAATTCAACAGGCATATCGCTTCGTCGCATCATCCTTTCAGACGCATGACGCACTCGGCGTAATAGCCGCCGTCTTTCTGGACCCATACCAGGCCGCCATTGGCGTTGGTCGCCTTGTTGGCGGTGAACTGATCGGCGCAGGTTCTGGTGCGGGCCTTGTCCTGATCTTTGTCATTGGCGTATTTCGGCGAAATCGCCGTCGGGAAAACGGCCGTGGTCTCGCGCTTGCCGCATTCGTCGCGGCGGAAGTCGACCCACTTGCGCCCATGCAGCTTGCCGGCGACTTTTGCTTCCAGATATTTCACCGAGCAGGCCGGCGTCGACAACGCTCCTTTCTCGGCCGGAGCAACGGTGGTCGCCGGGGCAACGTTTGCCGCCGGCGGCTGCGCCGGAGCAGTAGCTGGCGACGCTTGCGTCCCTGCCTGGGCCATCATGAGGGAAGAGGCAGCATTGGCCGCCGTCGATGAGAAACCATGAGACAGCAGCATCAGCGCCGCGATGGCGGCCATCTCAGATTTTCTCATTGCCTGCTCCAGCGAAAATGCGGCCGAAGGCTACCACATATTTGCGCCAGGATGGGAGAAGGCCCCGGCCGATATGGCCGAGGCCTTTTCAAAGATCAAGCCGCGCCTTTCAGGCGCTTGTTGCATTCGCTGTAGTAGCCGCCGCCCTTCTGGATCCACTTCAGACCGCCATTGCCATTGGTGGTCTTGTTGGCATTGTATTGATCCACGCAGGTATGCATCCGCGCCTTGCCAGCGCTTTCCTGCGAGTATTTCGGACTGACCGCCATCGGGAAAATCGCCGGCCCGCTCGGGCCAACCGGGGCAGCGGTCGCGGTCGGTGCAGCCTTTGGCTTGGCCGCGACCACAGGCGGCGGGGGAGCGGCCGGAGCTGCGGCCGGCGTGGCGGTGGCTTCCGCGCCGCACTGGGTCTTGCGGAAATCATTCCACTTCTCGCCATTCAGGGTGCCTGCCGTCTTGGCGGCCTTATACTTCGCGCTGCACTCCTGCATGGTCAGGGCGTGCGCGGGCGCAGTCGCCATCAAGGCGGCAAAACTCGACACGGCAACGGCGCAGAATAATTTGGCTTTAATGGTCATCCTTGGTCTCCCTTGGAGAGGCTGGTCGAAAGCTCCCCATCCTAGTGGAGTGGCTTTGACATTCGCAAGACATGTGACGGCGGCATGCAGGGTTGCTGCTGAAAATATCGCGCCGCGAAAACGCTCCCCGCAGTTTCATTCATCCGCGGTTCAGCATGATGGCGCAACCGTGCCCATCCATTATTAAACCCGAGGTGCCTCTCATGACGATTTCCTCCCGCGTGGCCGCCGCTGTCGGCGCGTCCTTCCTGCTTTTCGCCGCTCCCGCTTTTGCACAAACCAGTGCTGCGCCCGCCGCCAAGTCGGATGCGGCTGCGCCCATGGCAAAGACCGCCAAACCCCGCAGCGCGGAATCGATGGAATGCTCCAAGCAGGCTGACGCCAAGGGCCTGCATGGCAAGGAGCGCAAGAAATTCCGCTCCGAGTGCAAGAAAGAGGCTATGGGCAAGAAGCAATAAGCTTGCTTCGGCGATCCCATCCTTCTCGTTGGCGAGGGGGATGGGGTCGCCTCGCTCGCGCGACCCTCTCCGGGCAAGACCGGAAAGCTCCCTGCATCAATTCCCACGTGCATTGCAGCGATCGCGCCGGGCGCATTTGTAGCCCCAATACGGATTTGCCATAAGGCGCCGTGAACCAGATTCCGCAATGGTTGGCGGATGCCACCCGTAAGAGAACCTTCCAGTTTCTCGAAACGCTGTCGATCGGCACGGCCGGCGGCCTGTTGTTTCTCGTTGCCCACCTGCCCGGCGGGTTGATCTCGGGCGCCATGCTCGCGGTCGCCGTTGCGGCCGTGCTGGGACGGCCGATGGCGGTGCCCACGCACCTGACGCAAGCGGTGCTGGTCATGCTCGGCATTTCGCTGGGCTCGCTGATGTCGCGGCAACTTCTGCAACATATCGGCGCCTATCCCCTGACCATCGGCTTTCTGGCGCTCGCCACCTTCTGCACCACCATCGGCTCCGGCTTCTATCTGCAGCACATCCATGGTTGGGACCGCACGTCCGCCTTCCTCGCCGCCAGCCCTGGCGCGTTGTCGCAGATCGCCCTGCTTGCGGTCGAAAGAGGTGCCGACATGGCGGCAATCGCGGTGGTGCAGACCCTGCGCGTGATCATTCTCACCGCGGCGCTGCCACTGATCCTGGTCGCGACCGGATTGACGTCGGCTTCCGCGCCGGCGCTGCCCACGACGGTTGCCTCTCCGCTCGGACTGATCGCCCTGGTCGGCGCTTCGGTCGCGGTTTCGCTCCTGCTCAGGATCGCTAAATTTCCGGCGAGCTGGCTGTTCGGCGCCATGGTCGGATCGGCCGTGCTGTATGGCGCCGGACTGGTTGACGGCAGCGTGCCGCCGCTGGTGCGGGCAATCTCGCTGATCGGCATCGGCACCCTGATCGGCTCGCGCTTCTCGCGAATGAAGCCAGGCACTTTTCTCCATCACCTCACCGCCGGCCTCGGCTCTTTTGCGATTGCGATCGCGATTTCAGCCGTGTTCGTCACCATCATCGCCACGACCACCCATGTCCGGTTCGCCGACGTGCTGGTGGCCTATGCGCCCGGCGCCATGGACGCCATGCTGGCGCTGGCTCTGACGCTACACATCGATCCGATTTTCGTCGGCGCCCACCATTTGTCGCGATTCATCTTCGTGACGATTGCGACGCCCGGCATCGTCCATCTGTTCGGCCGCCCGCAGGAAGACGTCGACGATTAGTTCGGCTTCGTCACCTTCGCGATACCCCAAGCGCCGATCGCTGCCATCAGCAAAGAGATCAGCGCGTTGTAGCCGGCAAGCGAGAGGCCGAGAAAACTCCACTGCACCTCGTCGCACATGACGACCTTGACCTTATCGAGCCGGTCCAGAAGCGAGCCGGCGCTGCCGAGATTGCCGACCGGTCCGGTGCAATCCGCAGGCCCCGGCCAGAACTTCCATTCCACGCCGGCGTGATAGGCGCCGAACACGGCATTGGCGAGGGTGGCCAGCGCGAGGATGGCGAGCCCGCCGATCACGAGCCCGCGCGCGGCGTGCTGGCCGGCGGCGAACGCCGTCAGCGCGGCAACGGGGATCACCAGGTAATAGGCATAGCGCTGCTCAAGGCACATGGGACAGGGCTGAAGCCCGAGCACGAGTTGGAAATACCACGCACCGGCGATCGTCGCCGCCGCGATCAGAAGAATCGCAAGCGCCGCAACCAGCGCCGGCGAGGACTTGCGCGGAATCGGCGACACGGCCGTCATACCTGACATCCTCAAGCCTCCTGCCCAGGCATGATCCGGAAAAGTGTGCAGCGGTTTTCCGAGAAGATCATGCTCCTTCAGAGGGCTCGTATCGCGGAGTCGCGCCCCTGTCGAGGCGCCGTCCTTCACAGCGGGTTGACCGGCGGCCGCCGGCCGCTATATTCCGCCGGCTTCGTCAGGCTCACCGCGGCCGGCCGAAGGCCCCTGTGGCGGAACTGGTAGACGCGCTCGACTCAAAATCGAGTTCCGCAAGGAGTGCTGGTTCGATTCCGGCCAGGGGCACCACGCTTCGCCCTTCGGGCTACGCGTGGCCGGGCCACGTGGCGAAGCCAATGTCACATCCAGTAGCCAACGCACGCACTTCCGCATTCTCGCGGCAGCGTTTGCCCGAGTTGTGCTCGACGTCGTGCCCTCGAAAGCACAAGGGCGCAGGGAAAGCCGGATGCCTTGCGCACCCGCAGCCTCGCGTCCAAAAAAAGTAGGACACGAGTTAGTCACCACAGGTCCGCCGAAACATTCCGGCCTTCCCTGCGCGATGGTTTTACGGCTTATAGCGCGCTCTCTCTGGTGATCGGGCTTTCTTGCCACCATCCCCGGCGCAACGCGTAAGCATTGTCGCCGTGTTAACGCCAGCGTCGAGGCGTCAAGACCACACGACTTCACCGTCCGCCACGTCGTCACTCGTCAGTTGACGACATCACGTCCATCGCATCCCGCGCCCAACGTTCGTGACGACCGCGAAGCGCCCCTTGGCGAGCACGGGACGCGCGAACAGGTGCCAGTGATTTGCCCGACGGCGCAATGGGATTTTTTCCCGAGTGGATCAGGGTGCGTCGTTAGCTTCTCGAATGTCCGCTTTATCAACGGAAGCGGACATCGCGTTGATCAGCACTTGTGCCGGCATCCGAAACCCGTGACACAAGGCGAGGAGGCATTGAGCAATCCATCCATCAAAATTGCGGCCGCTCTCGGCGTGGCGAAGATTTAAAACCTGAAGGCGCCGGTCCTCGGCGAGTGGGGATTATTGGGCTTGGCCAACCGATTTGACGTTCAACAGAAGCAAGAAGATCAGCACATGGCTGACAAGCAGCAACGGCACATAAAGCGCCGGAACATAGATCCCTGCGCCCATGAAACCGGGATCTCTGAGCTGCGTTACTCCCATATAGTATGCGTTCAGAAGATCCAGCGAGCCCCAGACGTTGAATATCCAGACGACTGGAATGGCGATTGACCAGCGCCAAGAGAGCGCCGCCATCGAGAAAAGGGCCAAAGCCGCGGCAACGAGATCGCCCCATCCAACTTTTCCGGCAAAATCCGAACTCAGTTCCGGAGAGACGAATCCAACCACAAGGAAGTTCATTCCAAAAAATCTGAACGCATGAAAAGCAGCGAGTAGTCTTAGAGCGTCAAACCGGGGCAAGGCGCGCATCGCCGGCCAGACATAGATGTACGCGACGGACGAACTTGTCAGGAAGGCGCCGGCAACACTCAGAACAAATGGCAAATTGAAGACTGGCATTCTTTCATTCCTTGGTGTGCTTTGCTCGGATCAGCGCCGCGTACAGCTACCACGGCGCGGCTTCTGCCCGGCCGCGCCGAAGCAGTTGCCGAATCGACAGAACGTGAAGCAGGATCGAACTTGGCACGACGAACGCGGGTGTCAGCACATTCGGATATGCATCGACGCCGACGCCAGGAACATACGGTACGATTAACTGAGGTTGACTGGACGACATGATCATTCCCAAGGTGATTGCGACGGCGAAGTCGGCAAGACCAAAGATGTTCCAGTAAATTGCGGCCCTCCGGCCCTGTGCCGTACCCGCAGCCACGGCAATCGCAGCCTGCAAGGCAAAAAGGCCAGTCAGCACGTCACCCGTTCCGGCCGGCAACGCAAAGATGGTGGGCAGCAATCCCCGCATCCAATACGCCAGCCATTGGACGCCCAAGATGCGGTAGACCTGCAGTGCGACAAGCCAGCTCTCCGGCATCGCGTCGAGCACCTGTCCAACGCGCTTCGACAACAGCAGCAGCGGTAAGCCGACGATTAGGGGAAGAAAGATGGCGGCAGGCAGCATCGGCAAAGGCAAGAAATCCGTGCGGAATACTCCATTGATGGCCGCTGTCCAGGCGACAGCGGCCCAAAGCGTGACGGGCACCATGACGGCCAGCCAGGTCGCGCGACGTTGTCCCGGCGTCAGGTTGGCGGCCTCAAGGCCGAGCCACAACCCGAGCGCAATCAGCCCAAAGGACATGAGCCGAGCGGCGATGGTTGGAAAGCCGCTTTCCACCAGCTCCGGCATTCGGTAGACTAGCCAACCCCACGATACAGTCATTAGAGCGGTCCAAAACAACACTTGCCACCAGACGGACCGCGATGGGAGGACCGCGACTGAAACTGTTTCGGTTATCATTGGCGGCCCTCCATCTACGTCTCGTGTTATTGCGGGCGTTCGGGGCTGGCCAAGAGCAACCGAAGAGGCAACAGGGGACCGATCGCGATATACTCGTGATCGATAAGGTTTTGCTTGGCCAACGGCAGACTCTCCATGATCGCGTGCGCTTCCGCGACGTCTTTGGTATCGAGCAAGAAGACGCCACCGCGGCCGTCGGCACGCGAGAACCATTCACGAATTTTCCCACCGACGTAGAGCTGCACGGTCTGCCGGACTTCGGTCGGCATGACGGCCATGACTTGTTCGCGTGTGACGTTGGCCTTGGCCGTCAGGATGACCAGCACCCCCGTGGTTACGGACGAGACGCTTTGTGTTTGAGCAACGGATGATTCGGTCATGGCAGGGGCTCCTACAAGAGTTAGGGTGAGTGCGAGGGCGGCGGTCCGGACGACCTTCATCATTCTCAGTCTCCGATCGGTGGCAGGTTGCTCAGTTCCCCCTTGACGATCACGGCAGGGATCGTCGCTGTGGCCCACCAACGAGCGTGGGTCCCGGTCTGCAAGACCTGACATAAGGCAGCTTTCCACGAGCGACTATCCGCGATAATCTTGACGAACCATGAAGCAGAGCTTCACAGTCAGACAGGGTGCGCTGGACGGCGTCGAAGCGTTTCTCGGTGTCGCGAGGCACCGTAGTTTCCGCAGGGCCGCCGACGAACTCGGGGTAACAACCTCTGCGGTGAGCCAGGCCGTGCGGGCGCTCGAAGCACGCGTTGGCGTCGCACTTTTCATCCGAACGACGCGAAGCGTCGGACTAACCGAGGCCGGCGAACGTTTTCATACTCGCGCAAGGCCGGCGTTCGATGAACTGGTGTCGGCGAGCGAAGCGGCGCGCCAACTTGCCGACAAACCGAGCGGTCTTTTGCGGCTCACCGTGCCCCGTAGCGTCGTACCGATCGTTCTGGAGCCGATCGTCGCCTCCTTCTGCAGCGCCTACCCCGAGGTTCAGGTTGAGGTCGTCGCCAGCGAGACGCTTGTCGACCTCGCAGCGGAGGGCTTCGATGCCGGTGTTCGGATGGGCCAGTTCATTGCGCTCGACATGGTCACCGTGCGGCTCACTCCCCCGTTCCGGCTCGTTGTCGTTTGCAATCCTTCATATCTGGCAAGCCGCGCAGCTCCCGGAGCTCCGGCTCAACTGATCGATCACGCATGCCTTCGTTGGCGCCGCTCAGGAGGCGCAATCGCGCCGTGGACATTCGACGACAATGGTCGTGCGATCGAGGTCGTCGTCAACGGACCCTACATTGCGAACGATTTTCCGACGCTGATCAGCGCTGCGATTGCGGGAATAGGCTTGGCGCAAGTGCCAGAGCCGGTAGCCGCGCGATCAATTGCCGAAGGCAAGTTGCAGTGCGTGCTCGAGCCTTTTGCACCACTTACTCCGGGCGTCTTCCTCTATCATCCGGGCAGGCACCAAGTCATGCCGAAGCTGCGAGCCTTCATCGAGCACGTCAAGGTCAACGCGGGTGGACGCGGATCAAAGGCATAATGACGAGGTCCGCTTTGTCGGCGGAAGCGGACATCGCGTCGATCAGCACGTTGGCCGGCAACGGGCCAGGAGCGGTCACTCAGCTTCAGCATGGGATCGCCGAGAGCAGAGAGCACAAGCCCATACACACTGCTCCGGACACAGCAACATTCAACAACGATTGTGGCGCGATCGCTTGTTTCGTTAATCCGATCACGAGAAAAGCGGCGGTTGCCGCTCCCACCACCGCGCTCAGGGACGCTCTTAGAGGCTGGGAGAAGAAATGCGCAAAGTAGCCATCAAGCGGTCCAATAACGATTGAAACACCAAGCGAGAACATGAACGCCAGCACTGTGCCGTCGCCAATTTCGAATGGTCGTCCTGCTATTAGATCGATAACGGCCGCCGACGCGATGCCGAGCGCTGGGCCGAACACAGAGAACATTAGAAGTCTCCAAGCTCGCAGAAAACAGCCCTGACCATTTCCGCTTCGGGTCATCAGCGTCGATCTCGCCTGCGCCCAACTTCGTCCCGTTTGCCCCTGTAAACGACATATCGATGAAAGCTGGCTTTCGTCGGTAGGGGAAGAGGCGACATCAGTGACACGAAAGAGGCGGCCTTCACTTCTTCACAGGAATAAAAATCTCTGGTGCCCACTTTCCGAAGTTCGTGCTCCATCGCAGCGCCCACCTTCACGAACTTCGGAAAGTCATGGACTACTCACAAACTTATTGATTCTAGTGCGGTCGGCGCAATGATCATCCATGAAACAAGTATTGCTTCAGCTCCCGTCACGACCGCGCGCCAGCGTCCTCTTTGGACCGTCCACCCGGTCGCGAGGAGATTGGCCGGGTCATGACCTTTTGCGAAAATGCAACAGCGATCCGCCGCGGACTTCATTGCTCGAGGTTGCATTGTCCTGTGTCCGTAGCGGGTGAAGATGTCGTATTTTTGTAGCTCGTGATCTGTCGCCTTCGTTGTTGAGTTTCGGAGGAGCCGGAAAGCGTGGACGGTTCCGCCAGCCTGGTCATGCCATGGATATTGCTGCCGGGTTAGCCCTCT
>NZ_DAHUXJ010000101.1 GCF_027307225.1 Bradyrhizobium sp.
GTGATGGTGCCGGCCACCAGGCTCAGCAGCGAGGAATTGTTCGACCCGTTCGGGTCGTAGACCATCTCGTTCAGCACCATGCGCGCATTCGACGACAGGCCGAACACGGTGCCGTCGATGAAGGTGATGCCGAGCGTCGAAGCCGATCCGGAACTGACCACGTCGCCTTTTTCGACGTTATCGCCGTTGTTGAGGATGATCGAGACGCCGTTGCGGATCGCGGTCGCCGTCCCGACCAGCTTGGTCACATGGCCGATGACCTTGTGGACGTCGGCATTGCCGTCGGCCTGCGCAACCTGGACTTCGCCGGCAAGCGCGGTGACGATGTTACCGGTGAGGTGCGCACCGTCGGGCGAGGCCAGCGGCGCGTGCTTTTCGCCCTTGAAGTAGTCGTGCACAACGAACTCCCGGCCATCGCCGGAGAGAACCAGGTCAACGCCGGTGCGCTTGAATTCCGCGCTGAAAAGCAATTGCGCGTCGGGAACGACGATGGCGTCGGAGGGGACGTGGTGTACGTGGACGGTTTCGGAATAAAGATGCGCGCTCGGATGCTGGCCAAGCGCGTCGGAAACCTTGGCACCCAATTTGCCGAAGTAATTCACCCCGGTCACCGCAATGGTTAATAAAAATATAAACTTAAATGTCTAAGCTCCTTATCATCGGCGGGTGGTTCGCGGAACCATCTGCTGCTTGCAAATATTCTTTTCGAACCCCACCGATGTGGATTTTATTTGCGAATTCGGGGCGGTCTCGTCGTATAAAATGATGTAAAAAGCCAGACCAGTTGCGTGTTTATAATGTAATAAATGTTATAATTGACCAATACTTTTGCCAAACTAGGTATATATTATTGAAGATATACGATCTATAGCCTCGTCCGATCTCGTCCCTAGAGATAGAGCGTCAATTTCTTCGTTGAGACTGCGAGCTGGATTGCAAAACGGGCAACTTTCGACAAAAAGTTGACCGGGCACGCCGCGGGCACGATTTCCTCAGCATTTTCACGAAAGCGGTAAGGCGTCCTTCAGCCTGTTCGGGACATTCCCGCTGCGGATGCCCACCCTTAAGCAGAATAAAAGCACCCCCTCCCATCATCCCCACAAAACGACCCGATCACGCGCACCTGAGAGGTGTGGCGATGCCCGGGCGAAAAGGGGCGTCGGATGGGTTACTTCAGCAACGGGCATGCTTGGCGTGCCGTCATTCTTGCGTGGGCCTTGGTCGGAATGGGACCTGCGGCCAATGCCGGCAGTTTGATTTCACCGGGCTCGCTGGATTTGATCCGGAAATCGGCCGAACCTTTCGGGCTGTTTGCGACCAAGCTGTCCGGCGGCGGTTTGCTGGACAAATGGAACGGCGTCGAGCGCAAGCTCGAAGACGACATGGTGCAGCTTGCGCTTTGCGATGGCGACCGCGAGCGTTGCGTATCGCCGGCCGCCCTGAAGCTTCTTGCCATCGTTGATACCGCGCGAGCCCGCGAAGGCCGCGCCCGGTTTGGCGAGATCAATCGTGCGATCAACCTGGCGATCAGGGCGATGAGCGATATGGCCCAATATGGCCAGATCGACGTCTGGAGCCCGCCGCTCGACACCTTTGCAACCGGCGCAGGCGATTGCGAGGATTATGCCATCGCCAAGTTCGCCGCCTTGCGCATGGCCGGCGTCTCGCCTGAAGACATCAGGATCGTCGTCCTGCGCGATCAGACGCGTGGCGAGGATCATGCGGCGGTGATGGCGCGGCTCGAAGGCCATTGGTTGATGCTGGACAACCGGCGCATGGCAATGGTCGAAGACGTTGATGTCCGCCATCACCGGCCGCTATTCGTCATCGATGACAGCGGCATCATGCGTTACGACCCGGCGCCTTCTTTGGCGAGCACGACGCCTCAGGACTCGACGCCTGTCATCGCGGTTCATCTCGCCACTTCGGCGGATCCTCTGTCCCACTGATCGCCGGCAATCCGCAACGTCCGGTCGCAGACAAATGCAGGCTCCGGCCCGTGATTCGGGCAGGCTAGCCTCGCTTGTCGAGAAACATCACTTGTCGAGGCACGCATTGACATAGGCGGCGTGATCCCTGTGATTCACTTTCGCCTCGTCGGCTTTCTTCGAGCACTGGAGCTGCTTGAGCTGTTCTGCGCGGCGCTTCTCGGCCGCGGCTCGATATTCCGGCGCTACCGTGTTTGGATCGACGAGCTTCTGGGCACGCGCGTCCGACACCAGCGCAAAGGCTGACAGGAGACCGAGTTGCAAGATACAACCGACGAGCAATCCGCGCGGCAATGCACCAGGCCAGAACGTCATAATTTCAAATCTCATTCTCAAAAAAAGCGGATCCAGACCTGGGCAATGCGGGAATACCGGTCCCACAACTCGACAATTTTGCCACGGTATCATTGGCGGCGGCCGACATCAAATTCGCACCGAATACAACGGCTGGCGGCCGACAATTTTGATTTCGCTGCAACGGCCGACAAGCTACGATAGTCGGGGTAATCGTCGTGCTTTTCCGTTCGGGGATCGGGATGTGGGCTTTGGGGCTGACAATTGTGGCCATCGGGATCGGCCTGGCGCAGCCGGCGCATGCCGATGATCCGGAGACTTCCAACCGGCCGATCACCGACATCCTGCCGCTATTCGCCAAGAACCACTGCGACCAAATCAACGCGCCGGCAGACCAGATTTTCTGCGGCGACGCTGCGCTCAGCGCCATTGGCGACAAGCTCAGCCGCGCAATCGCCGAACGCCTGAGCAGGCTTCCCAACCGCCGCCTCGCCATCGAGGATAATGCCGAATGGATCCGGGACCGCAATTCCAGTTGCGGCATTCTCGGACGGCAGCCGATCAGAGCGGAGAACATCGGCTCGGTCAGGGACTGCCTGTCGCAGGAGACCGAAGAGCGGATCGCAATCCTGACCGACCCGAATTTCGACTGTCTCGCGGTCCATACGGCAGCCGGCGCCTTGATCTGCAGCGATCCGACGCTGGCGCTCGCCAAGGAAGATCTCAACGAGAAGGCGGTGCGGCTGATCACCAAACTCGGGGATGACGAAACGCGGGATGCGTCTGAGGAATTCGAGCGCTGGACCAGGGAGCGCGACCGCAAATGCGGGCTTGACAACAAGGAGAACGTTCCGCTGAAGGAGCTTCCTTCTTCCGAGGGCTGCCTGTCGGAATATTTCGATCGCAAGATCGCAGAAGTCGTTGCAGCCGGCGGTGATCCGAAAAAGCTGTTCGGAAGACAGCATGCCTCGCCGGCACCGAATGCGGACGCGGTCGACCTCTGCGTCTCGCAGATCCATTTGGCCGGCGCGTGCGGCAATTTCGTCGCGGTGAACCGCGTCTTTCAGATCGACGGCAAGAAGAGCGAGGACAGTGCGGAGGTCACCAGCGCCATCGAGATGGTTGTTCTCTCGCCTTTCACCGCTTGTAGTCGGATCGCATCGGGATGTACCGGCACCTGCTGGGATTTGAAGTCAGGCAGACCGAAGGCCACGCCCGGAAGCCGCGAGCAATTCCGGGTCGGCTATCGTTTGCGCATCGAAAAGTCGTTCGCCTTCCAAAAGAAGGAAGACGGCTGGCGCTGCAGCTCGACGGCCATGCAGCCCGTGGAAGTCGGCTTCGCGACCAGCGGGCCGTGAGCGCCACTTGTTTGGCGTGACAATTTCGGTTCCCCGATTCACCGCGCCGAAACGGTTTCCGGTCCATGGTCGTCGATAGTTGTATCAGCAACCAGGATTGCCGACATCATGGCTTCCGACCAATCGGCCCTCGCACTGCGAGGGTTAACAAAGCGTTTTGACCGTCCGGCGGTCGATGCGCTCGATCTCACCGTCAGATCTGGCGAATTCTATGCCCTGCTCGGTCCCAACGGCGCCGGCAAGACGACGACGCTGTGCATGGTGGCCGGTCTGTTGCAGCCCGATGCAGGGTCGATCTCCATCGCGGGCATCGATGCGCTGAGGGATCCGGTCGCGGCCAAGCAGATCACGGCGTGGGTCTCTGACGAGCCGATGATCTACGACAAGCTGACGCCGGTCGAATATCTCGAATTCGTCGCAGGCCTCTGGGGCATCGACCCGGCCGCCGCCGAACGTTCGGCGCGCGAACTGCTTGTCTCGCTTGGCCTCGAGGCCAACATGAACGAACGCTGCGAGGGATTCTCCAAAGGCATGCGCCAGAAGGTCGCGCTCGCGGGCGCGCTGGTGCACGATCCGCGCTTGATCATTCTCGACGAGCCCTTGACCGGCCTCGATGCCCTTTCCGCCCGCCACGTCAAGGGCCTGCTCGGCGAACGCGTGCGCGGCGGATGCACCGTCATCATGACGACGCATATTCTGGAAGTCGCCGAACGCATGGCCGATCGCATCGGCGTGATCTCTGCGGGAAGACTTGTCGCGGAAGGGACGCTGGCCGAACTTCGCCAGCAGAACGGCAGAACCGACACCAGCCTCGAAGACATGTTCATCGCGTTGGTCGACCACGAGGCCGCGGCGGCATGACAACCGCATTGGCGAACGTCAAAACCGTCCCACTCAGCTGGTTCGCCAGCCACGAAATCCGCCTGGCATGGCGCGAATGGCTGGCGATGATGACGGGCGGCCGCCAGCGCAGGCGGCGCGCCGCGATCATTGGCCTTCTGGTTTTCGGCGCGCTCCTGCACATCCCGGCCTACGCCGTGATCGGGCGGTACGCCACGCTTCGCTCGCCGCTCGACAAATCGGCAATGATCGTCATCACTGCCTCGACCTTCCTCGCCTGGGCCTTGATGTTGTCGCAGGCGGTCGAATCGGTGACACGGGTGTTCTACTCACGCGCCGATCTCGATCTGATCATGTCGTCGCCGGTCGCGCTCGACCATGTCTTCTCGATACGGCTCGCGGCCATCGCGCTGACGGTCACCGCGATGGCGATGTTGCTCGCGACGCCCTTTATCGACGTCCTGATGCTCGGCGGGGGGCTGCGCTGGCTCGCGGTCTATGGGGTGGTCATCGCGATCGGCCTTTCCGCCGCGGCCGTCGCAATTGCCGTCACCATCTTGCTGTTCCGCACAATCGGTCCGCGCCGGACCCGGTTCGTCGCCCAGATTCTCGCCGCCGTGATCGGCGCCGGTTTTGTCATCGCGCTGCAGATTGCCGCGATCCTGTCTTACGGCACGCTGTCGCGCTTTGCGGTCCTTACCTCGGACGCCGCCGCAGCCTATGCGCCAGGCCCCGACAGTGTCGTCTGGTGGCCTGTCCGCGCAGCGTTCGGCGATGGCGAAGCCCTCTTGCTCCTGCTCGCATCCGCGTTTCTTCTGCTGGGCGCGGTGATGGTGAGCTTTTCGGCCAGCTTTGCGGATACGGCCGCTCGCGCCTCGGCCAGTGGCGCCTCGGCCCGCCGCGGCTCACGCGCACGATCGTTCCGAACCGGATCTCGGCAACAGGCGCTACGACGGAAGGAACTCACGCTGCTGCGCCGCGACCCATGGCTTCTGTCGCAAAGCCTGATGCAGTTGCTGTATCTGGCGCCACCCGCCGTATTGTTGTGGCGAAGTTTCAGCGATAGCTCGCTGGCCATTGTCTTGATCACGCCCGTGATCGTGATGGCGGCGGGACAACTCGCCGGCGGTCTCGGCTGGTTGACCATCTCCGGCGAGGATGCGCCCGATCTCGTGAAGACCGCGCCGCTGCCGCCGTCGCGGTTGATCCGCGCCAAGATCGAGGTGGTGCTGCTCGTGATTGCCGTTCTGTTCGCGCCGCTCGTCATCGCCCTGATGTTTGCTTCGCCACGACAGGCGGCCGTTACAGCGATCGGCGTCATGATCGCGGCCGTCTCCGCCACGGCGATCCAGCTCTGGTTCCGCGTCCAGGCCCGCCGCAGCCAATTCCGCCGCCGCCAGACATCGTCACGATTGGCCACCTTTGCGGAAGCTTTCTCTTCGATCGGATGGGCGGCGACCTCGGCGCTGGCGCTCTCGCTTCCCGTCGCCGCGCTGGTTACGGGATTGATGACCACAAGTCTTCTCGCGGCGACCTGGAAATTCAGCCCGCGGCGCGATTAGGTAAATTTTCCTTCCGCTCACGCCTTGATCACGTCCATCACGGCGGCGGCAAAGGCTTCCGGCTCTTCCTGCGGAAGGTTGTGCCCGGCGTGCGGGATCACGCGATGGGCAAGGCGCCGGCCGAATTTTTTGGCGTGTGCCGAGCCATCGGTCGCCGGATTGACGCCGTCCGCATCGCCATCGAGCGTGACGGCGGGGGCTGCGATCGCCGGCTGCGCTGCGAGGCGGCGTTCCAGTGCCGCGTAACGCGGATCGCCCTCGGCGAGGCCATAGCGGTGGCGATAGCTGTGAATCACGACATCGACGTAATCCGGGTTATCGAACGCAGACGCGGTCCGCGCGAAGGTCGCGTCGTCGAAGTGCCAGTTTGGCGACCATTGCCGCCACAGGATGTGCGCGATCTCGCGCCGGTTGACGGAAAGACCCGCGCGGCCACGCTCGATCTGGAAATAATACTGATACCAATACGCGACTTCCCGCTGCGGCGTTGCCGGCACCATCGCGCGCGCAATGTCCTGGATCAGATAACCGTTTACACTCACTAGGCCCGCGCAACGCTCCGGCCACAGCGCCGCAGCGACGCAGGCTGCGCGGCCGCCCCAATCGTAGCCCGCGAAGATCGCACGCTGGATTTTGAGTGCATCGATCAGTGCGATCAGATCGTCGCCGACGGCCGCCTGTTCGCCCGAACGCGGCGTTCTGGGGTCGAGAAACCGCGTCGGACCGTAACCGCGCAAATAAGGCACGATGACGCGACAGCCTTTGGCGGCCAGTTGCGGGGCGACATCGACATAGCAGTGAATGTCATAGGGAAAGCCGTGCAAGAGAACGACCACAGGGCCGTCGACGGGACCTGCTTCATAATAGGAGATATTGAGGACACCGGCATCGACCGAACGGAGCGGCTCCAGCCGATGCGATGAGGTTGCGCGTTGCGGGGCCGCGGTCTGTGCAACGCTATCTGCTGGGCGGGGTTGGCTAAACTCCATCGCAAATCCTCCCGTCGCGACCGCGCCGAACATCAGCATATGACGGCGATAGCGGTCGATGGGTTCTGGCATGGAACTCCGGGATCGTCTTGTGACCGTGGCGTTCCCATCGACTCTAACCAGAAAGTGCGACAAGCGGTAATTCAAATCACCGCGTCACATCTGCGCCATCAGCCCAGACATGCGCGATCACGACCGTGACCTCGCTCGACTTCGAAGATAAGATAGCGCGTCGCCAATGTCCCGGTTCTGACCCCCTTCATGATGCGGGTTGCTGCGCTCGTCCTCAGTTTCTTTGGCCTTTCGGTCTCGCCCGCGTTCGCGCAGGAAGCTCCGCGCAACAGCGAATGCCTTGCCATGGCGCAGACGCCGCCTCGCGTGACGCCGGTGTCGTTGCGCCGGACGACGGCCAAGATCGAGGACGTCACGATCACCTATGCCGGCCACTCAACCTATTATATCGACTCGCCCGACGGTGTGCGGATCGCCACCGACTTCAGCGGCGCCTACACCACCGGCCGCTTGCCCGACGTCGTCACCATGAACCGGGCGCACAGCACCCACTACACGCTATTCCCCGACCCCCGCATTCCCCATGTCCTGCACGGCTGGAACGACGACGGCAGTCCGGCCCGGATCAACGAGCGTATCGGCGACGTCCTCATTCGCAACGTGACCACCGATATTCGCCGCTATTTCATGGGCGACTCCAGCAGCGAGATGATCAAGGACGGCAACTCCATCTTCATCTTCGAGGTCGCCGGCCTCTGCATCGGCCATCTCGGTCATCTGCACCAGAAGCTCGATGACAGCCGCTTCGCCGCGATCGGCCGGCTCGACATCGTGATGGTGCCGATCGACGGCACCTTCACCGTGTCGCTCGACGGCATCTCCGAAATCACGCGACGGTTGCGCGCTTCGGTGGTGCTGCCGATGCACCGTTTCGCGACGCCGCTCGACGAATTCATGCGCCGGATCGGGCGGCAATTCGCGATTGACGAGCGAAACGAGCGCAGCCTGACGATATCGCGTGACAGCTTGCCTGCGACGCCGACGGTCATAATCCTTCGCGGCGTCTAGGCTAAATTCCGGGAGACAAGACGAATGGCCGACGGTACATTGCCCCCCACGAGAAGCGGCCTTTACGCCGATCCGCGGCCCGACTGGCTTGCCTTGCGAGAAGAGGCAGTGCTCGACCCGGCTCGCTTGATTGTCGATCCTCACCATCATCTATGGGATCGCGGCGGCCAGCGCTACCTTGTCGACGACATCACTTCCGATATCGCCTCCGGCCACAATGTTATCGCAACCGTCTACGTCGAAGCGCGTTCGATGTACCGCGCGAAAGGACCGGAAGCGTTTCGTCCCGTCGGCGAGATCGAGTTCGCCAATGGCACTGCTGCGATGAGCGCGAGCGGCGGCTATGGACCCGCCGCGGTTTGCGCCGGCATCGTCGGGCACGTAAATCTGCTCCTGGGCGATGATGCGCGCCCGGTGCTGGAAGCGGAGATATCCGCGGCCCAGGGCCGCCTTCGCGGCATCCGGCATTCGTCGGCCTGGGATTCCGATCCGGACGTGGCGCACATGTATGCGACACGGCCGGAGAGGCTCCTGCTGGATTGGACGTTCCGCAAGGGCTTTGCGCATCTGGCGCCGCTCGGCCTGAGCTACGATGCGTGGTTATTCCATCCGCAGATCGGCGAACTCACCCATCTCGCCCGGGCCTTTCCGGAGACGCGGATCGTACTCGACCATTGCGGCGGGCCCGCCGGCACCGGCCGATATGCCAACCGCCGTCAGGAAATTTTCACAACCTGGAAGGCTTCGATCCGCGAGATCGCAAAGTGTCCGAATGTCGCGGTGAAGCTCGGCGGGCTGGCGATGTGCCTGCTCGGCTATGATTTTCATGAGCGGCCGATACCGCCCTCGTCGGAGGAACTGGCCGCGGCATGGCGCCCCTATGTCGAGACCTGCATCGAGGCGTTCGGACCTCAGCGCGCGATGTTCGAGAGCAATTTTCCGCCCGACAAGGGACAGTGCAGCTATCAGGTGATCTTCAATGCGTTCAAACGCATTTCCGCCTCCATGACTGAAGCGGAAAAGAATGCGCTTTTTTCGGGGACGGCAACGAACGTCTATCGGCTGAAGCTCGACCGAGGATAAGGCATCGCTGAAGGCGAATCGGCGTCAGGTAGCGGCGAGGCTCGCCCCGCCGCGCTTCTCTGACAGAAACATGATGCGCTTGATCTTGTTGAACGCGCGCAAGGCGAAGCCTAGCACGTAGGGCTGGGTCGTCGGCAGAAGGCGAGCTTGCGAACGCGCCCTTCGACGTGCCACCTCGCGTGCGCACCGTGGCGGAAGAAAACCACGTCGCCGGGACCGTAACGGGTCGGAGGCATCGTTTCGTTTTCGAGCACGATCGACCCTTCCAGGATCAGGATCGTTTCGTCGAAATCGTAGGACCAGTTGAACTTGCCTTCACTGCATTCCCACACGATGGTGGAAGCAAGCCCATCGGCGCTTTGCGAAAGCACGCAGGACTGGGCGACCGGATTGCCTTCGATGATCCAGGACGGCTCGATCGGCCTCGACGCCAGGTTGACGACGAGGTTGGTCGTTTCAATCAATGCCATCTCTGCCCCTCAAAAACGCCGAAAAACTTGCCTAAAATGCAACACGCATCAGCCCGGCGACATCGGCCGCCAAGCTAATAACAATCTTTTAAGCTTTCCTTAGCGGCTTCGATAACAATCGCCCGTTGCAACTTTAGCAGCGGGCGTTATCGGATCGTTCAGGCCCACTCGCCCTTGCGGAACACCGGTACCCGGCGGCCGTCGGCGTAAAGACCGTCAATGTCGATCTTGTCCGAACCGATCATCCAGTCGATGTGAATCAGGCTGGAATTGCCGCCTTGCGCCGCGATCTGGTCCGGCGGCAGTTGCGTCCCGTCGACAAAGCATTTCGAGTAGCACTGTCCGAGTGCAATGTGACAGGCGGCATTTTCGTCGAACAAGGTGTTGAAGAACAGCAATCCGCTCTTCGAGATCGGCGAAGAATGCGGCACCAGGGCGACCTCGCCGAGACGGCGCGCGCCTTCGTCGGTATCGAGCACCTTGTTGAGAACTTGCTCGCCGCGCGTTGCCTTGGCCTCGATAATGCGCCCTTCCTCGAAGCGCACCGCGATGTTCTCGATCAGCGAGCCCTGGTACGATAGCGGCTTGGTGCTGACGACATGGCCGTCGACCCGCCGGGCATGCGGCGTGGTAAAGACCTCTTCGGTCGGAATATTGGCGTTGCAGGTGATTCCGTTCTTTGCCGTGGAACCGCCGCCCTGCCACTCATGTCCGTCCGCAAGCCCAACCGTGAGATCGGTGCCGGGTCCCGAGAAGTGCAGCGCCCCGAATCTCTGTGCGTTCAGCCACGCCCTCCGGCCGCGCAAGATCTCGTTGTGCGCGTGCCAGGCTGCAACGGCGTCATCCCTGTCGACCCGGGATGCCGAGAAGATGGCGTCCGCGAGCTTTTCGACCGCCACATTTTCCTCGTCCTTGGGAAAGACGAGCTTGGCCCATGACGGCGACGGATAGGCGACGATGTTCCAGTTGATATCAAAATTGACGATGCGCTCCAGGGCCGGCTTGTAGGCAATGGAGTTGGCTTTGTTGGCGCGCGCCACCTTCGCCGGATCCTCGCCCGACAGGAGCATCGGGTTGTCGGCAACGATGGCAAGCCGCGCGGTGTTGGTGGCAAATGCCTTCGACATTCCTTCATAGAGCCAATTGGCGGCGCGGTCGAAGCTCTCGTCCGGCGCGAACCGGTAACGCATCAGGGTGATGGCCTCATCCGACAGAATCGGAGTCACGAGACCCGCACCGGCCTTGTAAGCATGCTCGGCGATCTTGCGGACCAAAGGCAGTGCGACCGTCGGCGCCGTCACCAGAAGATTCTGTCCGCGATCGAGTCTCAAGCCGACCTTGATGGCGACTTCCGCCAGCCGGTCGAGCTTGACGGGATCGATTAGCGCAGCAGAGTTCCGTTCGGAAGCATTCATATTGAATCGCCTGTTTGGTCGCCTGTGTCATTGTCTCGCGACGATTATATCAGTTTTGCAGGCGGCACAGCGAAACAATGCCGCATGCATCAGCGTCGCACGCACAGAATATTTATCAATTGTCAGAGATCGAATGACGATCAGTTGAACAGAATCAGCGCGAGATTTCTTCCAGGGGCAAATTTCGCGTCTCGATCATGCGGGTTGCGGCTATCAATCCGACAGTCGGAAAGATCATTTCTTACGGAAGAAAAAAGGTTGCGGCCGAGGGCTTCCGAGAACTCGCAGGAAAGTGAAGCAGCGGGCGCGAGCGCAATTTGACAAATTGACTATGATTGTCAAAATTGTCGGATGGATTCTTCGGATCGCATTCTGTCGGCGGCGGAAAACATCTTCGCGAGGTTCGGCTTCCGCCGCGCATCGATGAGCCAGATCGCGGAGGAAGCGGGCCTCACGCGGCAGGCGCTCTACCATCATCACGAAAGCAAGGAAGCGCTGTTTCGGGCGGTGGTCGAACAGCTGCATGAATATGCTTATGAAGCGGAGGCCACGGCCGGTCTGGAGCAGGAACAGGCCGGTGGCGGGTTGGCCGACATTCTGGCGGCGCAAATCGGCGCGCGCTTTCGCTATCTGATCCAATGCGTCGAGGACTCGCCGCAAGCCGACGAATTGATGTCGGAGCATCAGCTCCAGACCCGCGATCTCTACCAGAGTTTTGTCGAACACAATGCCGATTTGCGCGCGGAAACCATCGATCGCGTCTGCGCCAGGCAAGGCCTCGCGTTGCAGAACCGCATGACCTCGCGCGATCTCGCCCACTGCATTCAGACCGCCATCCGCGGCTTCAACAATCGGCGGCTCGAAACGAGGCTCTTGCGTGAACTCGACCGGATGGTCCGCCTTCTCGTGGCCGGCGCGATTGCGCCCGCCGTATCCCAATCCCGTGCCAAAAGGAGATCGCGATGAGAAGTGTGACGATCAATGGCCGCATCGAAACCTTGCCGGATGATCCGGATGCGCTTCTCACCGATGTGCTTCGCGATCAGTTGGGCCTGACCGGAACCAAGCTCGTCTGCGGCGCCGGTGTCTGCGGCGCCTGCACAGTGCTGCTCGACGGCGTTCCGGTTGCGAGCTGCCTGATGCCGGCAACATCCGCCGCGGGCCGGGCCATCACCACGGTTGAGGGAATCGCGGCTGCGACGCTGCACCCGATTCAGCGCGCGTTCATGGCGCTCGACGCCTTGCAGTGCGGCTTCTGCACGCCCGGATTCATTGTCGAAGCGGCCGCATTCCATGACAACTGGCGCAAGGCACAGGGCACGACGCCTCCGTCGCGCGAGGAGATCGGTGCGGCGCTTTCGGGGCATCTGTGCCGATGTGGCGCCTATGACAATATTCTTCGCGCCGTGGCGGACGCTTGCAGCGGCCGCTTCGACAGCGAGACAGCTGCCGCGCCCCGCGTCGAGGCCCGCGACAAGGTGACGGGCGATGCCAAATACACCGTGGACATCCGTCACGAAGGGCAGCTCGATGGCCTGATCGTTCGCTCAGCCATTGCACACGGCAAGATCACCGCACTCGATCTTGCGCCGGCGCGCGCGCTGCCCGGCGTCATGGCGGCGATTTCACTGCTCGCCGACGACGGGATTGTGCGCTACGTCGGCGAGCCGATTGCCGCCGTCGCCGCACGGGATCACGCCACCGCGAAACTAGCCGCGGCTGCGATCGGCATTGCCTGCGAGCCATTGCCTTTCGTCGTCGGGCTCGACGCCGCGCGCAAGCCGGATGCGCCGCTGGTGTTCGAAAGATCAAGCCGCAAGAAAGCCGCCAACGTTTCGGAGGGCTCGCCGGCACCCGCGTCGTGGAAGCAGAATGTACGCGGGCCGTCCGCCGCCTTCTCGCACAAGACGAAGATGGTACGCGGCGAGGTCGCAAATGCGACCGCGGCGAATGATCCGCTGCTGATCAAGGATGTGTTTCGTACCGCAGGCCAGTCACATAGCTGCCTCGAACCGCATGCCACGGTTGCCCGCTTCGACGGCGATCACCTGACGCTCCACGTCTCCACGCAAGCTGTCTTTCACGTGATGGAATTGATTGCCAGGCGCTACAAGATCGGCCATGACAAGGTTCGCGTAATCGCCGACCATGTCGGCGGCGGGTTCGGCTCCAAGGGCAGCCTCGGCATCGACACCATCGCCGCAATCGAACTGGCGCGCGCCGCCAAGGCGCCGGTTCGCGTCGCGCTCGACCGCCACGACGAACTCTCCGTCACCGGACATCGTCCCGGCACCGAGCTCGACATCGCGCTGCTACCTTCACGGGACGGCAAGCTCAAGGCACTGTCGCTGACGGCCTGGTCCGACAACGGCGCCGGCGTCAATTCCACGATCGCCGCACTCGCGCGCCTGATCTATCCCGCGGAGGCCAAGGCGTTGACCGACTTCGACGTCATCAGCAACCTGCCGCCGGGTGCGCCATTTCGCGGGCCCGGCGGGCCTCCGATGGCCTTTGCGCTTGAACAGGCCGTCGACGAAGCCGCGCTTCGCTTGCAACTCGACCCGATCAAGCTTCGCCAACGCTGGGACACCGATCCGAATCGCCAGCGGCTCTATGACTGGGCTGCCGGACTGGAGACGTGGCGCAACGCCAAGCCGGCCTCGTCAAAGAGCGGACGCTATCGCCGCGGCGTCGGCGTGGCGAGCGGCTACTGGCTTTATCTGTGGCAACCCGGCTCGAAGGTTGAACTGGCGATCAAGGCAGGGCGATTGATCGCAAGCACTGCAATCCAGGACATTGGCACCGGCAGCCGATCCGTGATCGCCAACACGGTCGCACGCGAATTCGGACTGGATCCACAGGAGGTCGAGGTTCGGATCGGGGATTCGATCCTTCCCGTAGGACCCGGCTCCGGCGGCAGCCGAACCACCGCCTCGGTCGTGCCGCCGACGCTGCTTGCGATCCATCAACTCAAAGCCATCATCGAAAGCCGTGCAAAACAGAAGCCCTTGCCGGGCTCCAATGCACCCTGGCGCGAACTGATCGCGGCGTCCGCCGACATCAAGGTGTCGGCAACGCGCCCCGAAGACAGCCGCAATCTGGCGCCAGGTGTCCGCTCGCCGCTGAAGCAGGCCGGTTTCATGGGAGCCGTGTTTGGGTGGATGTTACGGCGTTTCTCGAACCTTGCCGTCGGCTCCGGCGTGCCAAGCTCGGTACAGGTGATCGAAGTAGAGGTCGACACCTGGCTTGGGCACGTGCGCGTGCTCAATGTCCACACCGGCATTGCAGTCGGCAAGCTCGCCGCGCCGGCGCTGGCGCGCAGCCAGGCTGCGGGTTCGGTGATCCAAGGCATCGGCTACGCGCTGTACGAGGGACGCGAGGTCGATCCGCTACGTGGACGGATCCTCACGGCGGGCCTTGAGGATTATCGCATTCCCGGTATCGCCGACACGCCCAACATTGATGTTCATTTCGACGAGGCCGGTTTCGATCATGTGCTCGGCGGCAGCGTCGGTATCGGCGAGGTCGCGACCGTACCGACGTCGCCGGCGATTGCGAACGCCGTCCGCAACGCCATCGGCGTGCGTGCCACCGAATTGCCGATCCGGCCCGACCGGCTGGTGGCTCTGCTCAGTCAGAGGAGCGTGGCATGACCGACAGCGCAACGTCCGCAGCCATATCGCCCACCGAATTCCGCGCCGCCGGGACCGATCTCTCCGAGCGGCGGCGCAGCGGCGTTTCGCGCGGCCCATTGATCGATCTGGTCCGCCCGGCAGGTGCGCCCGACATCACATGGAATGAAAATGGGGCCGCGCGGATCAGCGCCTTCACAACGATCGCAACGCTGGCTGCGGACGCAAAGCTCGCCGCCGCCTATCCCGGACTGGCCGCGGCCGCCGCGGGACTTGCAACGCCACAGATCAGGCATATGGCAACGCTCGGCGGCAACCTCGCGCAGCGCTCGCGCTGCTGGTATTTCCGCGATCCGCATATTGCCTGCCTCAAGAAGGGAGGCGATGCCTGCCCGGCGCGCAACGGCAATCATCTCTATGGCGTCGCCTTCGATCTCGGCCCATGCATCGCGCCGCATCCTTCCACGATGGCCGCGGCTCTCTTGGCCTATGACGCGACCGTGACGACCAACCAGCGTCAGCATCTTGGCATCGCCGCCTTGCTGGGCGATGGCTCGAATGGCCATGCCGATAATCTTCTCGCGCCCGGCGAAGTCATCGAGAGCGTCGATCTCGACGTCCCCGCCGCCGGTGAGCGCGCACTTTATCGTCGCGCGATCAGCCGCAGCCATGCGGAGTGGCCGCTGGCGGAAGTTGTCGTCCGCGCGGTGATCGCGGATGGAACGTTCAAGCTTGCCCGCGTCGCGGCCGGCGGAATTGCACCGGTGCCGCTTCAGCTCGAGGCGGCGGAATCTGTCCTGCGAGGCGCTGCGGCGAATGCCGCGACCATCGACAAGGCGGTCGCGCAATCCACCGTCGGCGCCAACCCGTTGCCCATGACCGGCTACAAGCTCGACCTGCTTCGGGGGCTGATGCGCGACCTGCTTGAGAGGATCATCGCCTAGCGATCCTCACAACATGATGACGTCGCTGCGGCGGCGCTCGGCTGCTTTCGCCACCGCTTCGGTTCGGGTGCGCGCACTGAGCTTCCTGAACAGCGATTCAACGTGAAATTTCACGGTGTGCAACGAAATGTCCAGGCGGCGCGCGATCGCCTTGTTGGTCATGCCCTCCGCCAGCGCTGCGAGCACTTCAAGCTCGCGCGGGGTCAGCAAGGCATGACCGTCGGCCTCGCGCATCGCGCCAAAACCATTGTCGCGCGATGGCGGCGCGCGGACGACGAGCCCGGCGGCCACCGCACGAATGGCCGCATCGATCTGCCGCGCATCGGCATCACGCGGCAGCGCGCCGCGCAGACGGTCATCGGCGATGCCAAGTCCGACGACGTTGCGAACCTCTTCCGGCGGTCGGCCGCCGTCGGCGAGCACGATATCGGCGGCATCATGCTCGTCGACAATCACATGGCCCGCTTCCGTCACCGACTTGCACAGCACGTTGCGGCGTAGCGGATCATCGGCCCGGACAGCCACCCGTAACCGCTCCGCAAAACCGATATCGTTCGCCGCTTCGCTCATGCAGCTTGCCGTTCTGCAATGGTGGTCTGGACCGTGACGACCGCACCGCCGCGGATCAGGCGAACATCCGCCCTGCGCCCAATGCTGTCGCTGCCGAAATAGCGCGCGAGTTTTCTGAACCGCTGCGCGGCTATCCCATCGACACTGAGAATAATGTCGCCGGCCACAATGCCTGCCTGTGCGGCCGGTCCGTTTTCGACCACCGACATCACCATCATGCCGCTGTTCTGATCGGCGCTCTCGCGGAGCGCATCGGGAACGGCGACGGCGTGCAACGCGACGCCGAGCCAGCCGCGTGCGACATGACCTTCCCTGATGAGCTGCGGCACCACGCGGGCCAGCGTCGCGTGCGGAATGACGATGACCTGGCCGCGCGGCCCGAAGGTCGACATGCCCAAGCAGCCGCCGGCGGCATCGAACACAGGTCCGCCCTCTTCGCGGGACGCAAGCTCGATATCAAGAACGATGCGCCGGTCGATCAGGCCGCCGCGGCGGGAATGCCATTCACCGCCAACGAAATTGACGATGCCGAGCCGCGCGCTGGCGCTGCCTTCGCCGTCGGCGCCGAACGCGAGCGCCAGCGTCCCCATCTGCGCTTCCGCGGCCGCAAAGGACGGCGCGGTCATCGAACCCGCCGTCTTCAGAATGGCGATGTTCGTACTGGCGTCGCGCCCGGCGAGTTTGGCCGTGAGAGTCGAACCTCCGGGCACGACCAGTTCGAATTCATCCTTGCGCGGCAAGGACTGTTCGGAAACGACAACAACATCCGCTTGCCAGATCATTCCGGTCAGATGCCGGTCTTCGCCAAGACGAACGGCGGCGACGGCATTTTTCGCAATCCCCGCACGCGCGGAGATCGCAGCAGATAACTCGGTGAGTGCGTCCGGTGAAAAGGACATGGGTTACTCCTATCGATCAAGATAGGAACGAATTTGCGAATTACAGCCTCGTCATACTATCGGCCGAACGGCCGGGAATATCCCGGCCGTATAACCGGGCAGAACAATTCATTCGCACCGGCAGGGCCCTATTGCCGTTCCGCACGACGACGCACGTTCCCGCGGCACTATTCGCGCCCGGGTTTTGAGAAGTTCACCACCCTCGCGAGATAAGGGCGCAGGGAAAGCCGGATGCTTTGCGCACCCGCAGCCTCGTATGCAAATGAAGAAAGCATACGAGTTAGTCACCACAGGTACGCCGGAGCGATCCGGCCTTCCCTGCGCGACAGTTTACGGCTTACTCCGTGCTCTCTCTGGTGATCGGGCTTTCTTGTCACCATCGCCAGCGCGATTGCCAAGGGCAATCGTCGCCAACTTAACGCCAGCGTCGAGGCGTCAAGACCACACGACTTCACCGTCCGCCACATCGTCACTCGTCAGCTGACGATACAGCGTCCATCGCATCCCGCGCCCAACGTTCGTGACGATCGCGAAACGCCCCTGATCGGGCGTGGGACGGGCGGGCTTCTAAAGGTGATTTGCCCGACGGCGCAAGGGATTTTTCTCACCAGGAAGGAACTGCGGTATTATGGCGCAAACGCCACAAGCGTTTCGCCGTGACGCCGACCGCCTAAAAGGAGTGGTCTATGCGCGGTCTAGTTTGGCGGTTTTTGGCCGCATTCTACTTCATCGTTTCCACCCTCATGGGGGGCCAACCTGCCGACGGTTTTCCCCTTCTTTTGAAGGATGGAGTTCGGATGCCCACCGCCGCAAAAGTATCGGTAAGTTTGCAAGTAGTTCCGTCCGAAAGCGTCGGTGTAATAAATTTCGCCATACACGAAGAGGGTTGCCTTCCCGGCGATTATGTCGGCTTTGATGGCAAAAGGTACATCTCCAGATTCTGTTCTGCCAAATTCGCCGTCTGGAAGAATTTGCGCTTTTCTGATCGAATTGGGATCGCGGGCTGGCGCGGGAATATCTTTGGGACGCGGTTCATACCGAACGGACATCCCGCCCCAAGTGCGCAGCTTATAAGCTGGAGTCTGACCGGCGTTTCGAAAAATGAGATCGGCCCGAAGTTCATCGATGTTATCAAGATTGACCACTTCGCCCTTTTGAAGACCGACGTAGGCACGCAACTGGCGTCGCGAAGCGTCCTCAGTTTTTTTTACGAGGCGAACCGTAGCGAGCCAAAGCATCCACGTCGCGATTCCGAGAAGCCATTCACCGGGCTTGATACCGAGGAAGATGAACTCGGAAGCGTTCTCGCCAGCGTGCTTTGCTTGCTGTTCGCTAGCAGTCTCTATTGGAGAGGATGGTCTTTCGTTGGCGGCGCGGTCGCGGCCTACGCGATTTTCGGTTTTCTCTTGAGAATGGATATTTGGAGCTTCGCGGTAGGGATATTTTGATGGCCACAGTGCAACTATTGCAATCGTGAGCGATACGATGATCGCCCAAAGCAACTCACGCGGTACTGACCAACGCAACCTAAGCCCCCTAAATTTCCTCCAACGCTACCCCGTCCAGTTCCATTGCTGCAATGCAAGCAAGAAAGAAACCGGATTGCGGCGCTGGCGATGAAGCGCGGCAAGTCGGTTGACTTCACCGGCTATTGGCAGCGGCACGTTCAAGCTTCCTAAAACGGCTTGTTTCCAACAACAAGAAACGATTGATTGCCGCCTACATCCTTCCGCGTATCCGGCCCCATCGTCACAGTTAAACCCGTGGTGGCTTCAATGGAGTTTTTCAGGGAAACAGTTGCTGCCTCGTTTGGGTTTATTTGAATGCCGGTGACGCCGGTTATATCTAAGCCTCCCCGATGCAAAATTTCGACCTTCCAACCGGGGACAGTTTTCAATGCATTGGCTAGGCCATCTGCCAAATCCCGGCAATTTACCGTCTCGCACGCAACAACAATGTGCTCTGGCGGGATGCCTTGGGCTCGTGCCCGGAAGGCAGCTATTTCACTAGTCGTGAGTGCGGGCCATTTTGCTTCGTTATTTTTATCAGCTTGGGTCACACGATCATTCGATGCCCGCATCTCAACCTTCGCCCCATGATAGGCGATATAATTAGCCATCAAAAAAGCTAGGATTGCCGCAATGCGCGTCAATTGCCTTCGATGATCAGCGGTTAGGTAGCCCGTTGCCCAAGCGTCGTATCCGGGCCAAAACCAACGCACGACCGGCTCTATCGCAAGCACGATGCCGATTGAAACTGTCCAGAAATTCCACAGCAAATCGCCGACAAATTGCGGAATATCTTGCATTGGCTGCGGAGAAGTGGCGAGTGAATATGATCCATGCTGACAAGCGCTCCCGTTTCGTCTAAAGTGACCTCAGACGACGTCCAACGTTATCAATGAGGATGGAATCGGGGTGCCAGCCCCGACCATCAACTTCTATCCATATCAGATTGCAGGCTTAGCCGCCACCGCGCCGGTCCCGTCCTATCCCCCGGTGCGATCTCAACACCTTTACCATCGTGATTTCGCAGCGCGGCTAGAATCGCCGCCTGTATGTCTATCTCTTGCTTCCGGGTCGCTTCCGGCTGCTTGCCGTCCAGCACGGCCATTGCCAGTTCGCGCGCCATTATAGGCTTCTCCGCCCGCCGCAGCGTATCCACGGCAGCCCTATAAAGCGTCCCGCGCTTGAACCAGGGATTGCCTTGGTTGCGCCGTTTGACGGCGATGGCCCGGAGGTTCACTTCCGGGTTGAGCATCTTCATGACGGCCTCGACTTGCATCATCTGCATTCGAAGCTTGTCACCGTGCTTGCGGTTGCCTTCGATCTTCCCGGCTAGCTCGGCGTGGAGTTGAGTCAGTGTGTGAAGCGCTTGCTTAGATAGGATGGTCCCGAGGGGCATTGGTGTCTCCGATGTTTGCGGAGACATGGTTGGGGTCGTCCAAAATTCTTGTGGCGTTTGCGCCATAATACCGTAAAGCCGTTCAGCTTTCCGACCTGACGATTTACCGTTGCCTTCAATCGCGGCCATCATAATTCCTCGGCTCAAAGTGCGGCAGTTGGAGGTATATATCCTAACCGAGGCTACTGATGAACGCTGTACAAGACGGCCACGTGCGCTTCCCTTTGCGGAGACGTTGCGTGGAGACCGCATGCCAAGCGTCGCATCACCGCTTCCCCGGCCCCATATAACCGAACAGGAACCCCGCCACCTTCCGCTTCTGGATTTCCTCGCTACCCTCGGTGATGCGGTAGCGGCGGTGATGGCGGTAGATGTGCTCGAACGGCTTGTGGCGCGAATAGCCCATGCCGCCATGCACCTGCATCGCGGTGTCAGCCGCCTCGCAGCACAGGCGGTTGGCCCAGAAGTTACACATCGACACCTTGTCCGAGAGCGTCTCTTCGACTTGCGCCTGTGTCATCCGGTCCATCTCCCAGGCCGTCTTGCGGATCAATAGCCGCAGCATCTCGGCCTGGGTCGCGAGCTCGACCAGGGGCCACTGGATCGCCTGGTTTTCCGAAAGCGCCTGGCCGAATGGCTTTCGCTCCCGCGCATATTTCACGCTTTCGTCGATGCAATAGACGGCGGCGCCCAACGAACTCGCAGCCTGGCGGATGCGGTTCTCATGGACAAAGCACTGCGCGAGCGAAAGACCCTTGCCCACTTCGCCGAAAACGGCGCTCTCCGGCACGAAGACCTCCGTAAAGCTGACGCGCGGGTGATCGGTCGGCATGTTGAAGGTCCACATGTATTCTTCCACCTTCACACCTTCCGATCTTGCCGGCACCAGGAAGCAGGTGATGCCGCGTGCGTCGCCATCGTCGCCCGAGGTGCGCGCAAACAGCGCGCAGTGGGTGGCGACATGCATGCCGGTGGTCCACATCTTCTCGCCATCGATCAGCCAACCCCTGACGTTGTCGCGCGTGGCGGCCACGGCGCGGGTTTCCATGTGGGTGGCGTCCGAACCATGACGGGGCTCCGTGAGGCCGAAGGTGATGCGATATTTCCCGGTCATCGAGCCTTCGATCATGCTCTTCTGCTCGCCGCTGCCGTAGCGGTCGAGCATGGTAACGATGGGGAAATTGCCGACGATGGAATGCTCGTTCTGCAGATCGTTGTGCAGGCCAAGCCCCTTTGAGGCAAAGTGCTCGCGGATCACCGCCATCCAGAGGTTGGAGCCGTCCCTGCCGCCGTAGCGCTTCGGTATAGCAAAGCGCAGGTGCCCCGCGGCGTCGGCACGGTCCTTGGCGTTGCGGAGCAGCGCTTCCCATTCAGCCCGCGGCAAGCCGCCGTGATCGAAATCGGTGCGCGCCCACTCTCGACGATGGTCGAAGAAACGAATGTTGTCGTCTTCGTCCTCGAGCGGCTCGATCTCGCGAGCGATGAAGCGATCGAGCTCGTCGAGATAGGCGACGAGATCGGCAGGCAAAGCAAAATCCACGGCGCGGCTCCTTCACTTTGTTGTCGTTGCGGCTTTCGATCTTTCCAATTCCCGCCGATAGGCCGTATAGGCCGGCTGATCGACCGCAAGCTTGTCCATCGTGGTCTGCCAGAGATGTTCGGCCACCCCTGGCGTCCGCAGGTCCACTTCGCCTTTGGCGATCTTGTCTGCGAGCGCGCGGTTGAGCTCAAAGAGCGAGCCCTGCACGGCGAGCAATCCGCGCAATCGCTCCTCTTCCGCGGCATCGCTCAAAGCTTCCAGCGCCAATTGCCGCGTCACCAGATCGAGCATGTTGATCGCCACGCGCAGCTTGAACGCGTTTTGGCCCGACACCAGCGGCGCGATGTCCTCACGCAGGAAATCCGCAACGGCCTTCGTCAACTCGGTCGGTCCCGGCTCATCTTGCATCACTAGTGCTCCGATTCCGAAGTTCGTATCATATTGCGGCTCCACGTTTACGAACTTCGGAATCAAAGGAGCACTAGCCAATTATATGATTCTAGTGCGGTTTAGAATTTGAAGTTCCTACGACGAGGTTACCGCGAAACTGATAGGAACTTCAAATTCACCGCACTAGAGCTCCGATTCTGAAGTTCGCACGACATCGCGGCATCCTCTGATGCGAACTTCAGAATCAAAGGAGCTCTAGCAACTTATTATTTCTAGTGCGGCTTTTGAATTTGAAGTTCCTATGACGAACTCACGGCAAAACTGATAGGAACTTCAAATTCGCCGCACTAGCTCCTGTTTTTGGGCATGATCCGATCCGATTCATCCCCGTGGCGCCAACAGCCGCAGCAGATCGATCTCCGTTTCCGATGCACGACGCCCGATCATGGCGCGCTCCATCGAGTGATCGGGCTGCATGCGAAAGCGCTGCATCATGCCGCCGCACATCACGCCCCAGCGCAAAGTGCCCATAACTTCGTAGAATGCCACCCGCGCGGCGTCGACCTTGCCGCCGGCGGCCTCATAGCCGGCAAACAATTCTTCCCGCGCTCCAAAGCCGCCGACCGGCTTGTCGATCTCGCCAAAGCGCCAGGAATTGACGCAGATCCAGCCCAGGTCCTCCATGGGATCGCCGAGATGGGCAAGTTCCCAATCGAGGACCGCGCGAACGCCTTCCGCGCCGATGATGAGGTTGCCGTTGCGGAAATCGCCATGCACCAGAGTCACCTCCTCAGGCGGCCCGGGATCATGGTCGCGCAGCCAGCGGAGCGCGAGTTCGAAGACCGGCTTCGGCCAATTGAGGCTGCGATATTCGCGCGCGAGTTCGCCGATCTCCCCGCTCGCGGTGCGCTGCGCGAGCTGCGGCAGCTTTGCGCGCGGCAAGCCATGAATGCCGGCTGCGATCCGGCCGAGCTGATGCGCGAGCTTTGGGCGCGCGTCCGCGAATTGCGCATCACGCAGGATCTTGCGTGCGATGGTCTCCCCTTCGACGCGCTGCATGATGAAGCCGGGGCCGAGATCGTCGTTGGCGTCAAGGACATGCAGCACACGCGGCGAGGGCAGGCCGGCCTGATGAGCGAGCTGCATCAACGCTGCCTCGGCGTCGAGTCCCGCCGCGCGCGAGGGCGCCGCACCGTATCCCTTCGGCGCGCGGCGCAGGATGGCGCCGACATTGCCGGCAGGGGTCACGATCTCGAACGACCAGGTCTCCTGGCTGGCGCCGCCGGACAGCTTAAGTGTGCCGGCAACGCCGGTCGCGCCCGGATACCAGGCGGGCAGCGAACGCGTGAGGTCCTCCTCAATCATTTTCCTGCAAATTTCGCCGGCCGCTTTTCGAGAAAGGCCGTGACGCCTTCGCGAAAATCCTCCGAGCTGCCGGCCATGCGCTGCGATTGGCATTCGAGATTGAGCTGGTCCTCGAAGGAATTTTCCGGGCTCTCCCAGTAGAGCTTGCGGATCAGGGACAGCGCGACCGTCGGTCCGCCCGCCAGCTCGCGCGCGAGCTTCATCGCCTCCTCCATCAGGACCGCGTCGTCATGGAGGCGGTTGACCAGCCCCCATTCCAGCGCCTTTTCCGCCGGCAGCCGCTCGCCCATCAGCGAAAGCTCGATCGCGCGCGCCTTGCCGACGAGGCGCGGCAGCAGCCAGGTCGAGCCACAATCCGGCACCAGGCCGATGCGGCGGAAGGCCTGCAGGAAATAGGCCGAGCGCGCGCAGACGACCATGTCGCCCATCAGCGCAAGACTCATGCCGGCGCCGGCCGCCGGGCCATTGACGGCGGTGACCAGCGGGCAGTGCAGGTTGCGGATGCGCCGCAGGAAAGGATGGAAGGCGGTCTCCAGCGCCGCGCCGGCATTGCTGCGGCCCGGCTTCTGTTGCTGGTTGCCGCGGCCCTGCAGGTTGGCCCCGGTGCAAAAGGCGCGGCCCGCGCCGGTCAGCACGACGCAGCGGACCTCGGCTCTGCGTGCCTCGATCTCATCGAGCGCTTCCGTGAGGCCGCCCAGCATGTCCATGGAAACGGCGTTCATGACCTCCTGATGATCCATCCTGAGGACGGCGACCGGTCCGTCGATTTCGAGCGTGCAGTGCTTGAATTGCATGGTTTCCTCTCGATGCATCTCGTGGAATTCAGGATTTGACATTCGCTTTCAGAACTTGCGGCTGAGTGGGTAGCGAATGTCAAATCCACTCCACTAGTCCGCATTTTCCGTGGCGCGGATTTGAGTAGTCTCGCGCCACATATTTGATTTTTGCCGCGCGGTTGTCCATGCTCAGGGGCAAACATCGATCTCCCTTGGCCGCACGGCAGCCGTGCGAAGCAGGAATCGCTCCATGAAGATGTTCGACCTCGGCGGCCGCGTCGCCGTCGTTACCGGAGGTAATGCCGGCATAGGCCTTGGCATTGCGCAGGCACTTGTATCTGCAGGCTGCAACGTCTCGATCTGGGGCCGCAATGCGGACAAGAACAAGGCGGCAGCCGCGTCCATGGCAACCGGCCCGGGCAAGGTGGATATCCGCGTTTGCGACGTCACCGATTCAGCCTCCGTATCTGACGCCATGAAGGCAACGCTGGACACTTTTGGCCGCCTCGACGGCTGCTTTGCGAACGCCGGGATCGGTGGCGGCGGCCGGCGCGCCTTCATCGATCGCACCGGAGAGGAATGGCGCGCGATGTTTGCGACCAATCTCGACGGCGTGTTCCATGTGTTCCAGGCTGCTGCGCGCCACATGACCGAGCGCGCCAATACCGGCGACAGGTTCGGGCGCCTGGTCGCCACATCCAGCCTCGCTTCGCTGTTTGGAACCGCGCGGAACGAACATTATGCGGCGACCAAGGCGGCCATCAACGCACTGGTGCGCGCGCTTGCAGTGGAACTCGCGCGCCATGGCGTCACCGCCAACGCCATCCTGCCCGGCTGGATCAGGAGCGAGATGACCGCAAAGATCATGTCTGACGAAAAATTCGTGAGCAATGTGATGCCGCGCATTCCGATACGCCGCTTCGGCGAGCCGGGCGATTTCGGCGGCATCGCCGTGTACCTGATGAGCGGCGCGTCATCTTACCACACCGCGGATTGCTTCGTGATCGACGGTGGGTATACGGCGTTTTGAAAAAATCATCGGCACGAATCGTGCCATCCAAGGGGAGGACGAGGAATGTTAGATCATCTGTCCAGGCGTGATTTCTGCGCCACCGCGATTGCGTCGATCCTCGCATCCACTTCTTCCGCGAGGGCGGGAGAGAAGAAATACGATCCCGGCGCGAGCGACACCGCAATCAAGCTCGGACAGACCGTGCCGCATAGCGGCCCGGGTTCGCTCTACGGCGTGTTGGGTCGCGTTGGCGAAGCCTACTTCCAAATGATCAACGAGCAGGGCGGCATCAACGGACGCAAGGTCACGTTCTTGACGCTGGACGACGCCTACAGCGCGCCGAAGTGCGTCGAGGCGACGAGGCGGCTGGTGGAGCAGGAAGAGGTGCTGGCGCTGTTCGGCTCGCTCGGCACTGCGCCGCAGACGGCGGTGCATAAATATCTCAACGCCAAGGGCGTGCCGCAGTTGTTGCTCAACACCGGTGCGTCGAAGTGGAACGATCCCAAGAACTACAAATGGACCATGGCAGGTCTACCGCTCTATCCGACCGAAGCGCGGATCCTCGCCAAACATGTCCTGAGCGTAAAGCCCGACGCCAAGGTCGGCATCCTCTACCAGAACGACGATTTCGGCCGGGACTTCCTTGGCCCCTTCAAGAAGGTGCTGGCGGACGCCGGCGGCACGGCCAAGGTCATTACGGAGCAGACCTACGATTTGTCCGATCCGACCGTCGATTCCCAATTGGTCAATCTCTCGAACTCAGGCGCGGACGTCTTCTACAACATCAGCACCGGGAAGGCCTCATCGCAATCGATCCGCAAAGCGGCCGAACTCGGCTGGAAGCCGCTGCAACTATTGTCCGCCGGCTCGACCGGCCGCTCCATCCTCAAGGCCGCCGGCTTCGAGAACGCAAAGGATATTGTCGCGATCCGCTATGCCAAAGAGGCCGGACCCGGACGCTGGGAGAAGGACAAAGACGTGATGGCGTTCGAGACGTTGCGTGCGAAGTATCTGCCGAATGTGGATCCCGACAATACCATCGCCTATGCCGGCTATGGTCAGGCGGCGACGATGGCCGAAATCCTGCGCCGCTGCGGAGACGATCTCACGCGTGGCAACGTCCTGAGGCAAGCCTCGACCCTGGCTGGCTTCCATTCGCCATTTTTCCTGGACGACATCAATTACGGCTACACGCCCGACGACTACTCGCCGATCAAGACACTCTACATCTCGATCTTCGACGGCAAGGACTGGCAAGTTACCGACAAACGGTTCACGGAGTAGCTTCTGAGTATCCATCGGCCTTGGTGATGCGGAGAGCGCGAGACCTCTGTCTCATCGCCCTGTTTTCGAGATATACCAGCCCGTTCGGTGCACGATCGTTGATGAATTCAGCGACAAAGGCGCGGCCGATATCGTCCTGCTCAATCGTGCCAAATGGGCCCGGAATGAGACGTCCCAACCATGCCGCGTAGCTCGGCGTGTGCGCATTGCCTGCGATAATTCCCGGACGAAAGACCGCAAGGCGCTGGAAGCCGATCCCCTGAACCGTCTCTTCCTTCAGTCCCATGATCCGCGCATAGCGAATTCTGCTTTTCACGCTGCTTCCCGCAGCCGAGAGCAGCGAAAACCGCGTGATGCCGCCAGCTCGACAACCCCGGGCAAAGCCTCCAACCACGCCAATTTCGAGGACCTTTAATTGCTCCACACTCCACTTCATGCTGCCTTTACCGACGCCAACACAGGATGCTCCATAGACAGGATCGCCTTGCGCAACCATGCGCTGCGCAAGCCTGGTCACTTCGGCCGGAAACTGATCGGCAGCCGTATCCAGTGTCACCGCCCGCACACGGGGATCGGCGGTCTGGGAAATCGCCTTGCGATTGACCATCACGACTTCAGCGCAGGACGGCTCTGCGGCCAGCGCGCGCACCACCGCAGCGCCCACCTGCCCCGTGCCACCAATGATCAAGACACGAAATACCATTTCAAGTTCCTTTTCCGACCGCTCGCGTGGTTCGCTTGTCAGGACAACGACGAGAATCCACCACCCCAGGGCTCACCACACGAACGGCACGATCATTTTCGTCCACCGCATCTACTCCGGATATTGCGCGGGAAACTGCTCGCGTATCAATTCCTCCTCGCGCCGCGCGCTGTAGACGAAATACGGAACGAATACGATGAGCAGCACCCACCCGGAGCACGCGGCCAGCTTCTTGGCGGTGGATTCGATCAGCCGGCCGCCAAGCTGCGCGAGCTTTCCACCGATCTGGGCGTCAACCTGGTAAGACAGAATGGTCGCGTCCGGGCCTTCCTCGCTTAACGTCGCCGCCGCACTGCCTTCGGCAAACCCGGCGATGCCGCCGCTCCCCGATCGCGCTGTCCGCGCCGGCGTTCGATCGTGATTTCGGCGAGGATCGACATCGCGATCTCTTCAGGCGTGATGGCGCCGAGATCGAGTCCGGCCGGCGCCCTGACGCGATCGATCGCGGCGGGATCGAGCCCGCTAGCGGCCAGTTTGTCGCGAAGCGCCGCCATCTTGCGCTTGCTGCCGACAAAGGCGTGATAACCAGCCTCGATCGCGAGCGCCTGCTTGAGCGCAGCCTCGTCGCCTTTTCCTTGCGTCGATACGACTACGAAGCGGCGGGCATTGTTGAGATGGCGGGGTTCGAAGCCATCGACGATAACATGGGCATCAGGCTCGGCGGTGAGGTCGGAAGCCGGCGCAGCAAACGTGACGTGATAGCCGAGCCTGCGCGCTTGCGTGGCCAGCGACAGCGCGACCGGACTTGCACCGAGAATGACGAGCGAGGGATGCGGCAAGACCGGCTCCACGAAAATATCCATCGTGCCCTTGCTCGGGCACATGTTCGAGGCGAAGCGCACGCCTTCCCTGGTGTCGCCGGGCTTGACGCCAAGGTCGGCCAGCAGGTTTTCCGGTTGAACCGAAACCATGCGCGGCTCGCCGTCGGCGAGCGCCTCGCGCGCCGCTTTCAGCACCGCACCTTTGGCGCAGCCACCACCGATCCATCCGGCAACGATGCTGCCGTCGGGCCGGATGATAGCTTTCGCGCCGGCCTTGGCCGCGGTCACCGAAACGGTGCGCACCACCGTCGCCAGCACGAAGGCCTCCTCAGCGGCCTTCATCTGCGTAACCAGGTCCGTCACCTCGACATGCGCGCCCATCTCAAAGCCTCGACAGATAAGGTTCGAGCGCGGTCAAGCTCTGCAGCGTGTTCGCCGGCGCGTAGAGATCGATATAAGGCAACGCCGCCTTGATACCGCGCGCTTCGGGTGCGTAACCCTGCCAACCCATCATCGGGTTGAGCCAGACAATACGGCGGCAGCGGCGACCGAGCGCCGCCATCTCGCGGCCAAGCAAGTCGGCGTCACCGGTCTCGTAGCCATCGGAAACGATCATCACGCAGGTGCGCGAATGGATCACGCGCGCGGCATACCAGCGATTGAACGTTCGCAAGCTCTCGCCGATCCGCGTTCCGCCACCGGCGCCCTGGGCCATGATCGAGAGACGATCCAGCGCCCGGCCGGCGTCCCGCTCTTTCATGGCGTCCGAGACGTGCGCCAGCCTGGTATGGAACAGGAACGCCTCGGCTTCACGAAATTCGTCGATGACGCCGTGAATGAAGCGCAGGAACGCGCCGGTATACATGCTCATCGAACCGGAGGCGTCGAGCATCACCACGAGCCGCAAGGGCTTCTGCTTGCGCTGTCGCCGGACGAGGCTGATCGGCACGCCGCCGCGGCTGATATTGCCATGGATGGTACGGCGCAGATCGATCCGGTAGCCGCGCCGTCGCGCCAGATCGCGCCGCGTCAGTCGCGTACGCATCGCGCGGGCCAATCGCGCCGCGGCCAGATGCGCTTGCGCGATCTGCTCGGGGTCGGCCATGTTGCGAAAATCAGTCTCGCCAAGGTTTTCCGCGCGCGAGGCGCCTTCCATGCGTCCCTCACCGGAACGATCGGCGTCGGCGCCATCAGTGGAAGGAATCTGATCGGTCGCCGCATTGCTGCCGGCACGGGGCTCGGCGGGGTGGCCCGGCAGATTTTTCAGCGACGGGTTGTTCGCCGCCTTGGCCGCGCCTGACGTCACCGAACGAGACCGTACCCGCTTGCCAAGCCAGAACGCGTCAAAAATGCCGTCGAACTTTTCCCAGTCGGATTTTCGCGCCGAGAACAAATGTTTGAAGGCCGAACGAAGCAGGCCTGGCCACGCCGTGTAGCCCGCGGCCATCAAGGCGGCTGCATCCTGGCCCTCGGCAAGACCGACGGCGAAACCGGCCTCACGCAGGGTCCGCAGGAACGCCGCAAGCTTGCTTGAGATCAGATGGGACAGCTCAGTGACGTCCTCGATGTCAGGAGATACGCCGCAACAGCTCATGCGACCCTCCCCAACAGACGCTCGCTGACCTCGCGCGTCACCCTCACCCGGTCTTCCTGCGTCTTGAGCAGGCACATCAGCGTCTCGTGAACGGTCTCGGGCGCATCATGAAGATCCCTGACGTCGAGCCCGACCAGCGCGGCAGCCCAATCGAGCGTCTCCGCAACGCCCGGCACCTTGCGCAACTCTTCCTTGCGGATGCCCTCGACCATCCGCGCGATCTGCAAGGACAGCGAAGCGCCAATGCCTTCGATGCGCGCCATGATGATACGCGCCTCGCGCTCGGTGTCGGGATAGTCGACATAATGATAGAGGCAACGACGGCGTAATGCGTCCGACAGCTCCCGCGTACCGTTCGACGTCAGCACGACATGGGGGATGGACGTCGCCTTGACGGTGCCGAGTTCCGGTATCGAGACCTGAAAATCCGACAACAGCTCCAGCAGAAACGCCTCGAATTCGTCATCGGCGCGGTCGATCTCGTCAATCAGCAGCACCGGAGCCTTGTCGCGGCGGATCGCCGCGAGCAGCGGCCGTTCCAGGAGATATTTCTCCGAGAAGATCCGGTCCTCGACCGTATCCGCATCGGCGCCATGATGCGCCTGGATCGAGAGCAACTGGCGCTGGTAGTTCCATTCATAGAGCGCCGCCGACTGGTCGAGCCCTTCGTAGCATTGCAGGCGGATCAATTCGGTCGCGTGCACCGTGGCGAGCGCCTTGGCCACTTCGGTCTTGCCGACACCCGCTTCGCCTTCCAGCAAAAGCGGGCGCCGCAACATCTGCATCAACGAGATCGCCGTCGCCAGTTCGGCATCGGCCACGTAGCCAGCCGCGCCCAGCGCTTGTGCGATCTCGTCACGCGTCTTCATCAGGCAGCCAGCACACCGAGGTTCTTGGCTGCCGCCCAGTTGCGCCAGTAGTCATGCGGCATCTGGATATGCGTCGAGCCCAGAAACGAGAACGCATCGTTGACCGCATTGGAGAAAGCGGGCACGCCGCCGACATTCGGGCTCTCGCCGACGCCCTTGGCGCCGATCGGATGATGCGGCGACGGCGTGACGGTGAAATCGGTTTCCCAATGCGGCGTCTCCACGGCGGTCGGCATGAAGAAGTCCATGAACGATCCGGTGACGACGTTACCTTCGGCGTCGTAGCGAATCTCCTGGCCCATCGCGATGGCGAAGGCTTCAGTCAGTCCGCCATGCACCTGACCTTCGATGATCATCGGATTGATCCGCGTGCCGCAGTCGTCGAGCGCATAGAAGCGCTTGACCTTGTAGACACCGGTATCGACGTCGATGGTCATCACGCAGATATAGGCGCCGAACGGATAGGTCATGTTGGGCGGATCGTAATAGCTGACCGCCTCCAGTCCCGGCTCCATTCCGGGCGGAACGGAATTATAGGCCGCCCAGCAGATATCCTTCATCGACATGAACTTCTCCGGCAAGCCCTTGACGCGGAAGCCGTCGATGTCGAATTCGAGATCGTCTTCGTGGACCTCGAGCTTGTAGGCGGCGATCATTTGCGCCTTGGCCTTGATCTTGCGAGCCGCCATCGCAATCGCGGCGCCGGCGACCGGCGTCGAGCGCGAGCCGTAAGTGCCGAGACCATAGGGCGCGGTATCGGTATTGCCTTCCTCGACCATGATGTTGTCGGCGGGAATGCCGATCTCGGTGGCGATGATCTGCGCCCAGGTGGTCTCGTGTCCCTGACCCTGGCTCTTGCTACCAACCCGGGCGATGCCAGCGCCCGTCGGGTGCATACGGATCTCGCAGGAATCGAACATCGCGATGCCGAGAATGTCGCAATTCTTCGACGGCCCGGCGCCGACAATCTCGGTGAAGAAGGAAACGCCGATGCCCATGATCTCGCGCGTCTCGCCGCGCTTGAATGCGGCGCGCATCGCCGCCTGCTCCTTGCGGAGTTCGGCGTATTTCACCTTCTCCATCGCCTTGCGCATGGCCGTGCCGTAGTTGCCGGAATCGTATTCCCATCCCAGCGCCGAGTGATAGGGAAACTGCTCCGGCTTGATGAAGTTCTTCAGCCGCAGTTCGGCGGGGTCCATGCCGAGCTTTTGCGCCAGAATGTCCATCGCGCGCTCGATGCAGTAGGCAGCTTCAGTGACGCGGAACGAGCAGCGATAGGCAACGCCGCCCGGCGCCTTGTTGGTGTAGACGCCGTCGACGGCGAGATGCGCGACCGGGAAGTCGTAGGAGCCGGTGACGATGTTGAAGAAGCCGGCCGGCCACTTCGATGGATCGGCGCATGCATCGAACGCCCCGTGATCGGCGAGCACATGGACGCGTAACCCCGTCACCTTGCCGTCCTTGGTCGCGGCAATTTCGGTCGTCATGTGGTAATCGCGCGCGAATGACGTCGCCGTCAGGTTTTCGATCCGGTCTTCGACCCATTTGACCGGCTTGCCGGTGACGATGGACGCCACGGCGGCGCAGATGTAGCCGGGATACGCGCCGACCTTGTTGCCGAAGCCGCCGCCGATATCGGGCGAGATGACGTGGATCTTCTGTTCGGGAAGTTTCGCGATCAGCGACACCACGGTGCGGATGACATGCGGCGCCTGGAAGGTGCCCCAGATCGTCAGTTCGCCCTTGATCTTGTCAAAGGAGCAGACGCACTGGCAGGTCTCGAGCGGGGACGGATGGGTGCGGTGATAGGAGATCATCTCCTTGATCGTCACCTCGGCCTTGCTGAAGGCCGCGTTCGTCAGGTCCTTGTCGCCGACCGTCCACTCGAAGATATGGTTGTGATGCTTGCGCGGACCATGGGCGCCACTGGTCTTGCCGGCGAGGTCTTCGCGCAGCACAGGCGCGTCTGCATCCATCGACTTGAACGGATCGATCAGTGGCGCAAGCGCCTCATACTCGACCTTGACCTTGTTGATGCCGTCGTCGGCGGCATAGCGATCGGTCGCGACGACGAAAGCAACCTCCTGATTCTGGAACAGCACCTTGCCGTCGGCGAGCACCATCTGCACGTCGCCCGCAAGCGTCGGCATCCAGGCGAGGTTGACGGTCTTCAGCGTCTCCGCGGTGATGACGGCGAGCACGCCCGGGACCTTGAGTGCCTCGGAATCGTCGATCGACTTGACGCGCGCATGGGCATGCGGCGAGCGGACGAAATCGCCATGCAGCATGCCGGGCAATTTGACGTCATCGACGTAATTGCCTTTTCCTTGCGTGAAGCGAATGTCTTCGACGCGCTTGCGCTTGCAGCCCATGCCTTCAAGGGCAGCGCTGCGTTCTTCCCGCGTGGGAGTCATGTCGTTCATTCTGCGGCCTCCCGGAATTCCACGCCGTTGATCTTGGCTGCGGCGTATTGAATGGCTTTGACGATGTTCTGGTAACCGGTGCACCGGCAGATGTTGCCGGAGATGCCGATGCGGATCTCTTCCTCGGAAGGCTTTGGATTTTCCTTCAGAAGCCGCTGCGCGCGCATGATCATGCCCGGCGTGCAGAAGCCGCACTGCAGTCCGTGCATCATGCGGAAGCCTTCCTGCAGGGCGGAAAGCGAACCGTCGGCATTGGCCACGCCTTCTATGGTCGTGATGTCAGAGCCGTTGGCCTGCACCGCAAACATGGTGCAGGATTTGACCGACATGCCGTCGATATCGACGGTGCAGGCGCCGCAATGCGTCGTTTCGCAGCCGATATGGGTGCCGGTCATCTGCAGGTTTTCGCGGATGAAATGCACCAGAAGCGTGCGTGGCTCGACGAGGCCTTCGACCTCTGCGCCATTCACCTTCATCGTGACGTGCGTCTTTGCCATGTGATCTCTCCCCTTATGCGGCTTTCGCGGCGGCGCGCTGCAGCGCGCGCATCACCATGATCCCGCCGACGTGCTTGCGGTATTCGACCGGACCGCGTGCGTCCGCGGCCGGCGCCATGATTGCCTGGGCCGCGGCGGCCGCCTTCTTCAAACTCGCCGCATCCAGGCTGGTGCCGATCACCGCCTTGGCGGCGGCATCGGCAAGCAGCGGCGTTTCCGAAAGATTGGTGAGGCCGATCGCGCAGGTCTCGACCTTGCCGCCGGACATCGTGAGCACCACGGCGGCCGCGGCCGTGGCGTAATCGCCGACTTTCCGTTTCAATTTTTCATAGGCATGGCCGTGGCCGGCCGCGGGCACCGGGATCGAGATTGAGGTCAGTATCTCGCCGGCTTCGATCGCCGTGAAATAGGCGCCCTGATAATAGTCGGCGGCCGCTACCTTGCGGACGCCGTTCGGTCCCTCGAGACGGTATGCTGCACCCAGCGTCAGCATCAGCGCCGGCATATCGTTGCCGGGATCGCCATTGGCGACATTGCCGCCCACCGTGCCACGGTAGCGCACCTGCGGATCGGCGATCAGAAGCGCCGCCTCGTGCAGGACCGGGATCGACTTCGCGATGACCTCGGAGGCCAGCAGTTCGTGCTGCGTGGTCATGGCGCCGATAAGGACATTGTTACCGTCGCGGGTAACGCCTTTCAGTCCCGCGATGTCATGCAGGTCGATCAGGTGCTCAGGCGTCGCCAGCCGGAGCTTCATCATCGGAACCAGGCTATGGCCGCCGGCGAGCGGGCGGGCGTCATCGCCCAGGGTCGAGAGCAATTTCACCGCATCGGCCACCGTGGTCGGCCGGTGGTAACTGAACGGACCAGGGATCATCGTCTCCTCCATGTCGTCCTGTCTGGCCCTTCACGGGGCGTGCGGACGTTGGAGGAATGCTCTCGCCGGGTCGGTCGCCCCGCAACAAAAGGGGCACGGAAGCCAGAAATTCGCACGAGATGCGGCTTGTCACGCATGAAATGCGTCAGTGGCCATTCCCCAATCCGTTCACTGGATTTAGACCGTCCGGTGGGCCAGACCTAGTCGGGCTTTCACTTCCGCGATCTTGGCGCGGCTGACCGGAACGCGGTGCGGCGCCGGACCGTCAAGCTCGATAATCGCGCCATCGCCTTCCTTTCGGACCAGGCTCACGTGCGAAATCGCAACGATATGGCTGCGATGTACCCTGAGGAACAGGCCCGGATCGAGCTGCGCCTCGGCCTCGGAGATCGACCATGGGCACATCCGCTCGCGGGTCCCATCGTGGACCTTTGTATAATGAGCGTCGGCCCGCACGCTGCGGACTTCGGCCGTATCGATAAAATGGGTACCGTCAGCGCCTTCGACCGGCAATCGCGGCACCGGCGCGGCGCGCGGCGGCTGGCCGACGCCGCCGAGCGGAGCGGGCCGCAACCTCGGCGCGGTCGAAACCACCGCAGCATCGGCGATTGGCGCTTCAGCGGCGTGCGCGGCAATCACGGACGCCTCCTTCCGCGAGTCCGGGACCAGCGAAAGCAGAAATCCCGCCGCAATCACGAAACAGAAGACCGCAACGACCAATGAAAGCGTCTGCGGCGACGCCACCAGACCCTCCATATGATGGTGGCCGCCCTGGACGAGCGGGACGACCGTCATGCCCTCCATCGCGGTATAGTGCATGCCCGACACAGCAACGCCAAACGCGACGGCGCTGAGGACCAACTGCACGCCGCCCTGCCGCGCCAGGAACGCCCGCAACCCGCCATAGGCCGCCGCGATCGCGATCACAGCGGAGAGCGCGACCATCCCGGTCGCATGGGTCATCGCAAAGTCACCTGCGAGACCGTGCATGCCGACATAATGCATGCTGACGATGCCGAGACCCAGTAATACGGCCGACGAGACCACACGCAACGTCGAGGCCGTGCCGATGCTGACAAAAAACAGCGAGATTCCCACGACGAGCACGCAAATCAGAAACGAGACGATCGTCGGAAGCACCAGATAAACGGAATCGACCGGCAACGGCGCCGCCAGCACGCCGACGAAATGCATTGTCCAGATACCGAGGGAAAGAAAGAATGCCGCACCGGCGAGCAGCAAACGATGACTGGTGTTCGGCGCGCCGCGAATACGCGCAGCAAGACCGAAACCGGTATAACCTCCCAGGATCGCGATCACCACCGAGAGCGCGACGAGATAGGGATCGTGTCCTTCGAACATGATCTTCTCGGCCATCCGTCTCCACGAAATGGCCTCCTCCCGGTGCGAGCTTATACGGCGGTTCGCAAAAATGACAATCCACCGGGAGCCCAAGTTGGAGCCCACGTCGAATGAATACGACGGGTGTGATCTGGCCGCAGTTTCTACGGGCTCAACGTACAACGAGGTCGGCTTCGGGGCCGACAGGGAAGCTTGCCGTTCCCCTCTTCCAGATCCGCTCCAGGTCTGGTCGCACCATTTCCGTGTGCGTCAGCGCAAGCTGGCAACCGATCAAGCCGGTCTCGCGCCTGGGCTTGGCCTGATAATGTCAGGCCAGGCGCTGCGCGTTCAACGTGGCCAGCACGCCAGCGACCTCACTGGCTTGAATTGGCTTGCTGTATAGATACCCCTGAACCTCGACGCAGCCTTCGAGATTGAGACAGTGCATCTGGTCCTCTGTCTCGACACCCTCGGCGGTGGTCGTAATGCCAAAACTGACGCCGAGCCCGGCGATTGCACGAACGATGGCAAGGCTGCCTTCGTCGACAAGCAGGTCACGCACGAACGACTGATCGATCTTGATCTTGTCGAACGGGAAGCTGCGCAAATAGCCGATGCTGGAATAACCCGTGCCAAAATCATCCATCGAGATGCGGACACCCAATTCGCGCAGCTGGTTCAAGATCGAAATATTGCGGTCCGACTTTTCCAGCAATACCGACTCCGTGATCTCCAGTTCCAGACGCGAGGCCGCAAGACCGGAGGAAGCCAGCGCGCTGACAACGGTGGACACCAGGTTTCCCTTGGAAAACTGCAGCGGCGACAGATTGACCGAAATGCGGATGTCTTCCGGCCACGCGCTTGCCTCCGTACAGGCGCACCGCAGGGCCCACTCCCCAAGTTGCACGATCAGTCCGATATCTTCCGCGACGGGGATGAATTCCGATGGCGGAACGGCTCCCCTGTCCTTGTGATTCCAGCGCATCAGGGCTTCGAAGGCCGTTACCTGCTTGGTCTGCAAATTGACCAACGGCTGGTAATAGAGTTCGAAGTCGCCCTGCGCGAGCGCGGTCCGCATGTCGCGCTCCATCGAGCGGCGCGTCTGAACCATCGCGTCCATCTGCGGGTCAAAGATGCGGTAAGTTCCCCGGCCCTCCGATTTGGCGCTGTACATGGCGAGGTCGGCGCTCTTCAGCAGGCTCTCCGTGCTCATGCCGCCGGGACGGGCAATCGCAATACCGATGCTGGCACCGACCGTCACGTCGTGACCGTCGATTTCGTGCGCCTCAGCCACGATTTCGATAATCCGCTGGGCGAAATGAACCGAGGATGTCGGCTGCGCGTTCGACACCTGCAAAATTGCAAATTCGTCGCCGCCGAGCCGGGCAATCCGATCCGTTGAAGAAATCAGGTCGCGCAATTTGGTCCCAACGGACTTCAGGAGCAGGTCGCCGACGGAATGTCCAAGCGTATCGTTGACCGCCTTGAATCCGTCGAGATCGATAAAAAGGACCGCCAGCGGATGAGGCGTTTCCGAGACGTCCTTGAGAGCCTCGTCAAGCTGTTCCTTGAAAAGAAGGCGGTTACCGAGACCGGTCAGCGAGTCGTGGTAGGCAAGATATTGCGACTTCGCCTGGAGCTCTTCGCGGTCAGCGATTTCTTCCTTCAGCCTTTGGTTGGCGTCGATCAGGCGCCTGGTGCGTTCTTCAACGCGGCGTTCGAGATCCTCATTTGCCTTGCGGAGCCCTTCATTCGCCAGGACCACCTGCCGTTCCGCGCGCCTGCGGCTAAGCTGTGTATTCACGCGCGCCAGCGCCACCGCAAAATCAACCGGCTTCGTGACGTAATCGTTCGCGCCATGCTCAAGCGCATCCACGATATTGTCACTCTCCGATTTCGCCGTGACCATGATGACCGGCAAGCTGGACGCAGACTTTCGGCTGCGAATGCGCTTCAGCGTCTCCATCCCGTCGATACCGGGCATCATCACGTCGAGGAGAACGAGATCGAACGGACTCTGGTCGATCAGGTCGATCGCAATCAGGCCGGATTCGGCTTCCGTGACTTCGAAACCGCGGCGCTCGAAACGGCGTTTCAGAATGCTGCGATTGTCGCTGAGGTCGTCGACGATCAAAAGACGCGGCTGCCCCTCGGGAGCTTCGGCGGCATGGTCGGGAGGCGAAAAGGCCTCTGCGATAATGGTTGCGGAACTGGACATTATTTACACTGCTGCTGAATGTGCGAAATTCAATACGGTTGCGGTGGTGTCTTGGGCGTCATGCTGCTCGGTCATCCAGGCAAGCACGCGAATGGAAAAGATCGAGCCCTGTCCGACCTCGCTCTTGACGGAGATGGCGCCCCCCATCAGCGCGCAAAGCTTCTGACTGAGCGCCAGCCCAAGGCCGGTGCCGCCATATTTGCTTGCGGTCGAACGATTGGCCTGGCCGAAATTCTGGAACAGCCGGCCGATCTCGTCTTCGGCGATACCGATGCCGGTGTCATGGACCTGGATCTCGATCCAGTCTCCCGCCTGCCGTTTCCGGCGCTGGACGCCCAGCGTGACCGTTCCATTCTGGGTGAATTTCGCCGCGTTACTCAAAAGATTGAGCGCTGCCTGCCGGAGCTTGGTCGGATCGGTCGAGACGATGCCGAGGTCCGGAGGACACTTGACGACGAGCTTGTTGTTGTTCTCGACCACCATCGGCTCGACGGTGGCGACGACTTCGCGCACCATCTCGTTGAGATCGAACTTCTCGATCTTCAGGTCGATATGGTTGGATTCGATTTTCGAGAGATCGAGAACGTCCGTCACCAACGACAACAGATGCTTGCCGGCAGAATTGATGCGTTGAAGATCCGCCTTCTTCCGGCTGTCCTTGCCGTCAAACTCGACGTCGTCGAGCAGGATTTCGGAAAAGCCGATCACCGCGTTGAGCGGCGTGCGAAGTTCATGGCTCATCTTGGCAAGGAAGATCGATTTCGCGCGGTTGGCATGATCGGCCATGTCCTTGGCCTCGCGCAGACGGATCGAGGTTTCGCGATGCCGCTCGGCCTCGCGCTCGAGGTCGGAGCGCATCGTAATCATGTTGGCGTAGTAGATCGCCATCCATGACATGTAAATCGTGGCCGAAAGGATCGAAATCCAGCCGACCATTGAAAGCTGCTCGTGGGAAAGCAGGTCGGGAAAGCCGTAAGCGAGGTAGGCGGCCGAAAAGCCTGCAATGTTGCAGGTGAAAAGTCCGACCACCAGGATCGGGCGCTCCGACAGATAGAAAAATCCGAGCAGAAGGCTGACGAGCATCCACGGCAGGAAGGGCGAACTGACGCCGCCATAGAAGTAAGCGCCGAACAGCGACGTGAAGGCGAGCAGCTCCACCGACATCAGCGCCGACAGCTGTAGATTGCCGGTGCGCTTGTAGACGAAGGGCAGCGCCCAGAAGAGCCAGATGCAAACGATGACGGTCCAGCACGCGAAGCCGGGATGGGGGTCGCTGAGATAGAGGAATACGCTGATGGCCTGCGAAAGCGCGGGCCCCGCCAGATGGGTAAAGACGAAGTTATGCGCCAGCCCACGCTCGGAGCGTTCCAGCTTGGCTTCAGCCGGAATGAACCAGTCGATGAACCTGACTATGCGGCCCCAGATCTGCATGACTATGCGCCCCGCTGGACTTCTGTCACCGCGGAAGTTAGCGCGGCCGCCTTTAAAATTCGGTTTAGCTATGCCTTTTCAGGCATTAACGCGGTTTTAAGCGGAGCCTGAAAATGTTAGCGGTGGGCAGTTATGCGTGCCTGCCCGCAATGCGTCATCGATTCTGACGCGGTCACAACAGACAAAATCATTTGCAGAAGGCGGCGCGATTTTCATGAAAGCCAAACTTGCAGCGGCGATTACCGCCCTCGATCGTCTGGTTAATTATTTCATTCCCCCCGCTATTGCGGCCGATCGGGATACCAGAAACCGGGCCCACGTCTTCCTCGTCAGCCATATCCTTGGCCCGTTCATCGGAAGCGTCGTTCCGATCACCATCTTTGTGCTGGATCCCGCGCCCGGCTACGACGTCGCCGTGCTGGCGACATCGATCATCGCGTTCTGGGCGTTCCCCTTCGTTCTGCGCGCCGGCGTGCCTTACAATCCGCTGGCGCTGATCTCGATCGAGAACCTGATCTTCTGCATTCTGTGGAGCTGCTATTTCTACGGCGGCGTCACCTCGCCGACGCTTGCCTGGGTGCTCGTCATCCCGCTGCTTGCGTTCTTCTATCTCGGCTCGTCGAGCAAGCTGCGGCTGATCGTCGAGGCGATGTTCGCCGTCAACGTCGCCATCTTCGGCGTCTTTTATTTCTTTGGTTTCCACATCAATAACAGCCTGCCGGTTGCGGCCATGCAAGGCCTCGGCCTGGTATCGACGACGGCCGCGGCGCTCTACGTCGCCATGATGGCGCTCTATTATGCGCAGGTTCAGGCCTCGCACAGCGAACTGGAAGGCGAGATGCGCCAGCATATGGCAACGGCGACCGCATTGCGCGCGGCCACCGAGGAAGCCGAGCGGGCCGGCGCCGCAAAAGCCGCGTTCCTGGCCAAGATGAGTCACGAACTGCGCACCCCCCTCAATGCCGTGATCGGTTACAGCCAGATCCTGCTCGAGGACGCCGAGATCGAAGGCGACCGCGCCAGTGTGGCGGATCTGGCCAAGATTCACCTCGCCGGCCAACATCTCCTGAAGCTCGTCAATGAGATTCTCGATCTATCGAAGATCGAGGCAGGCAAGATGGAGCTCGACCTGGAAGAGGTCGACATGTGCGCGCTGATCGCGGAGGTCGCCGAAGGCGGAAGGTCTGCCGCGGCCGGCAACAAAAACGAGTTCACCTGCCGGATCGCGCCTGATCTTGGCTTTTCCCTTTGCGACGCCGGCAGATTCAAGAATATGGCCGGTCAGTTGCTCGATAATGCCGCGAAATTTACCCAAAACGGCAAGGTCGAGATCATCGCCAATCGCGTTGCCGGCGAGGACTGCGACCAGCTCGTGGTCGACATCATCGATACCGGCATTGGCATTGCGCCCGACCAGATCACGCATCTTTTCGAAAAATTCACCGTCGCCGACGATTCCAGCACCAGCAAGTACGGCGGGACGGGGCTCGGATTGGCCCTTAGCCAGAAGCTCTGCAAATTGATGGGCGGAGAAATTTCGGTCGAAAGCACGCCCGGCAACGGCAGCCGCTTCACGATACGGATGCCGCTGGTGGCCGGCCGGCGGCGGACCGACGCGCACGCCGCCGCGACACTTGTGCCGGACGCTTCGGACCATTCGATCTTGGCTGCCGCGGAAGCCTACCATGCATAAGATCCTGCTGGTCGAAGACAATGAAATGAACCAGGACATGCTGACCCGGCGGCTGCAACGCCATGGCTTCTCCGTTTGCTGCGCTCATGACGGAGCCGCCGCTGTGGCCATGGCCGCAAGCGAAACTCCGGACCTGATCCTGATGGATGTGGCCTTGGGCGAGATGGACGGCTGGGAGGCGACGCAGCTGATCAGGGCCAATCCCGCGACTGCGGCGATCCCGATCATTGCGCTGACGGCGCACGCGCTGGCGAGCGATCGGACGAAGAGCGTGGAAGTCGGCTGCTCCGATTTCGATACCAAACCGGTCGACCTGCAGCGGCTGCTCGGCAAGATGCGAGCGCTGCTGCCCGAAGCCAAACAGCCCAGCGCCGCGGTCGCCTGAAGCAACAGACGCCGTTTCCGGCGCCTGTGAAGGCAGCGATTGCAAAAGCAGGAGCGCTCGACCTGACCATGGAAGATACCCGGTAGGTCAACAGCCGCTTCGGACATCCGAAGTACTTCCTCGGTGCTCCCTGGCCAAAACGCAACTCGATTACTGCCGTTACGGCTAATTTTCCGCTAAATGAATAAACTGCTAAGCCGGCAGAAGAAAACGGAGGGAGCCGTTTCAGTCGTCGCCAACCAATTATTCAAGATATCGCCAAGAATCCTATTAAAACTCGTCAAACACGGGTGACGTTAATCTCAAGCTGGCATCGTGCCCACATCGGCAAAAAGCAAAAATCCGATTTGCCGAACGGGGATGATGATGAACGGCGATTCTTATGCCCAGGTGCCTCCTTCAGCTCTAACAGGAAGCATGCGCGATTTTCGCGTGCCGGGTGGCGCTGACCTTTTGGGCCGTACCGAAGGCTTTTATCGCTGGCAGGATCTCCGTCGGCAAAGCGGTCTCTGGCCTTTTTCCCGTGCGACCGAAGACGGGCCGAAAACGATCTGCGCCGCGCAGGACGACAGCGGCAACAAGATGCGCGGCGTCAACTTTGCGTCGCAAGACTATTTGAGCCTGGCCTCGCACCCCGACATCAAGGCGACCGCCATCGAGACCATCGAACGTTGCGGAGTCCACAGCGCGGGTTCGCCTGCGCTCGTCGGCAACACCTCGCACTCGGTTGCACTCGAACACAAGATTTCCGAATTCCTCGCCATGGAGCACGTCGTGCTCTATCCGACCGGATGGGGCGCCGGGTTCGGCGTCGTGAAAGGCCTGGTTCGCTCCGCCGATCACATCGTGATGGACATGCTCGCTCATTCCTGCCTTCAGGAAGGCGCGAACGCCGCCACCAACAACATCCATCTGTTCCGGCATCTCGACAACAACTATTGCCGCAACATCCTCACCAAGATCCGCGGCAAGGACAAACAGAACGGCATTCTGGTGATCACCGAAGGCCTGTTCTCGATGGACTCGGACACGCCGCAGCTTCTCGAGCTTCAGACGCTCTGCCACGAATTCAACGCCACGCTCGTCGTCGACGTCGCGCACGATCTCGGCTCCCTTGGCAAGGAGGGCCGCGGCCATATCGGCCTGCAGGACATGCTGGGCAAGATCGACGTGGTGATGGGAAGTTTTTCGAAGACGTTCGCCTCGAATGGCGGCTTCGTCGCCAGCAATAGCCGCGCTGTGAAGGAATATCTGCGCTTCTACAGCGCACCGGCCACGTTCTCCAATGCGCTATCGCCAGCCCAGGCGGCAACCGTGCTGAAGGCGTTCGACATCGTCGACTCGTTCGAAGGGCGCGTGTTGCGGCTCGAGCTGCTCGCCAACGTCATGACGCTTCGCCGCGAACTGACCGAGGCCGGCCTCGAATATTACGGCGATCCTTCCGCGATCGTTTGCGTCAAGATGGGATCGGAAGGCCTTGCTCGCCTGGTATCCCGCCGTCTGCCCGATCTCGGCCTGGTGGCCAACCTGGTGGAATTTCCCGCCGTGCCGAAGGGCGCTGCACGTATCCGCATGCAGGTCATGGCGCATCACAGCGAGCAGAACATCTCCGATGCAGTCGAAATCCTGAAGACGGCCAAAGCCGAGGCACAGCAGGAATTCGAAATATTTGGTCAGGAAGCGGCGCCTGGCAAACGAATCGCCGCTTAACGGCCTTCCCGGATTGGAATTACAAAGCAGCAAAGGAATTCCGGCTATGCAAATCTGGTCATTTGCCAAGCACGCATTCATGACCTTCTGGTATGGATACGTCAAAATGCTGAATCTGATTTTGCCCTCGATCGTCGTTCAGGGAAAGCGGCTCGTCGTATTTCCTGACGTTTACAAGCCGCTGGAGAACGAATACGCCTGCGCCGATTATTGTCGCGTTGGCGACCGGGTGCTGGACCTCGGTTGCGGGAGCGGCGTTGGAGCCGTTTTCTGCGCGCCGAAGGCACGCGAGCTGCTCGCCGTCGACATCAACCCGTCAGCGGTCAAGAACACGGAAGAGAATTGCCGCCTCAACGGTTTGAACAATGTCCGGGTCAGGCAGAGCGACATGTTCTCCGGCGTCCAGGGCAAGTTCGATCTCATCATCGCCAACCCGCCCTATCTCGAGGCAGAGTTCGACAACGAGGCGCACCAGTTCGCCACATCTGTGCGCTACCTGCCCATGCTCTTCGCGCAAGTCGGTGAACATCTCGCCGATGACGGCCGGCTTCTCATTCAATACCCGATGTGGTTTCGCGGGTTGATCGAGCGACTTGGAGCGGAGCGCGGTCTGAAGCTGACGGAGGTGCGGCGCATGCCGCTTAAATCTCCGGGGCTCCTTCTCCTCAGCCTGCTCTATATGCAATTCGGCTTCCGCTCGGCCTTCTACCTGCTTGAGCCGGTGGGTAGGCCCATCACGACGCGGCTCGCCGCCTAGCGTCGGTCCATGGAAAGCAGAGTTCAACGCCGCCGCTCGTTTAAGGCCGGAACGATCGGGTTCGGAGAGGGTCGGATCGACTGCATCGTCAAGAACGTCTCTGACGCCGGCGCCGGACTTGAAGTCTCCACTCCGCTTTACATCCCCGAACAGTTTACACTGTTTGTCTCCAGCGACGATTTCAAGCGACCCTGCCAGGTTGTCTGGCGTCGAGCAAACCGGATCGGTGTCGTCTTCAAATAGGCCAAAAGCAGATGTCCAGCTTGCGAGACGCCTCAATGTTCGACCCGGTACAGGCGCCATCGCCCCGGCACGCCTTTGAGCTGGTGGAGGCCGCGATCCTTGAAACGGATTGCGGTCTGCGGCATCAGATCCTTGACCGCGCTTGAGACCAGAATTTCGCCGGCACGGGCTTTTGCGGCGACGCGCGCGCCGATGTGAAATGCGAGACCAACCACGTCCGCCCCGCCCACCTTGTATTCGCCGGCGTGCAACCCCACCCTGATCTCCAGTCCCAACGTGCGCACGGCCGCGAGGATTGCGGACGCGCAACGGATCCCGGCGGCCGGCACGCCGAACGTCGCCAGCATTCCGTCGCCCGTCGTCACGACTTCTTTTCCGCGCAACGTCTTCAGCTCTCGGCGGACGGCGGCGTAGTAATGATTCATCACCACTGTCCAACGCGAATCGCCGAGCCGCGCGGCTTTTTCGGTGGACCGAACGATATCGACAAAGAGGATGGTGCCGAGCGCTTGTCCGAGCCCGGCGTCACGCGCTGCGGTTCGGCGCCGAGTCGCAATATTTCCAGCCAGCGGTTCATAGCGATGATTGCGTCGTCGCGCGATTGCGGCTTTTGCATAGTCCTTGGCACGCTGCACCGTGCCGCAACGAACTGTTTTCACCCTCGGTGGAAGCGTCCAGTAAACCTTTCGTCCATCGCCGACGCCAAGGACTTCCACCGCGCCCCACTTCAGAGAAATCGCCGAGCCAACCCGTCGAATACACCATGCCTTTGAGGTGTATCCGGAAACGTTGGACTGATGGACTCCGATGCGAAGGAATTTGGGCATGAACGCGCGGCCGATCGAAGGCTAATTAAGGCAAAGCGTATTCATACATTCCCGCATTGGCAACGGCACTTGCGGTCGAAAAATTGCCGACGCCTCTCGTATCATTCGCGTTGACGATCAACCCTGCGAGAGCACCATGGCGACAAGGGTTCCGCCGTCCTGTCGAGCGAGCCCGTTCAGCGAAAGCAGAGCAAGAAAAGAGAAGAGCTCGGCCATATGGCACAGCCCTCACGTTTTTGAGGCGCGTTCAGGCGTCCTCGGGTACCTGACCAGGTCTGCCTTGTGCCCGCTCGAGGCGAGAACGCTCCCAAGGGGCAAGGTTGGCGGCGGCTTCGTACGTGCTTTGCAAGAAGACCAAGAGTGCCGTGTCGGGATCTGCGCTGGAGCGAACCGCGTCGTAAGACAACAGGAATTCTCCAAGCTGAACATCGAACATGGCGGCGTCAGGCTCAACCCTGGCTAGGTTGAAGCCGGCTGGCACGGGATAGGCGTAGCTGTAGAAGGTGGGACGCTCGACACCAGGCCAAAAGCCCGCGCTTGACACCTCCCTGCAATATGCTTCGCGAGCCACGGCGTTCGGCACGTGAGGCATGCCGCCCGGGTGCGGCGGAGCATCGCGCCCCGAGAAGCGGGTCACCGCCAAATCAAAGCTGCCCCAGAACAGGTGAATGGGGCTGCATTTGCCGATAAAGCGCGAGCGAAATAGCAGGAAGACCCGCTGCACCTGCAGCATGGCGCGCCAATACGCTCTTGCGGCCTCGGGATCGTAAGCACGCAGCGCACGATCCTCGTCGAAGGCAATCGCGTCTGGAATTTCGCAGGGCATCAGATGGACGTCAACCGCCAACCCAAGCTCGGCAAGCGCCGTCATCGTCGCATCGTAGAAAGCGGCAACACTCAGCGCTTCCAATTTCACGCGCCTCGTCTCGCCGGCGGCGGTGTCGATCCGCAAGACGTCGCTCAATAAATCAAACTCGATTTCAAAAGCGCGACCGCCCGCATAGATCGGTCCGGTGGCGAAGCCGCGGCCCGACAGGTAAAAGGTCGCCTGCCAGCTATGATTGATCCAAGGTGTCAGCATCAGCCGCACCTTGCCGACCACTTGGCTCCAGAGATGAAGAACATCGGTCGTCGGCCGAAGATTTAACGCCGCCAAGTCGGGCCACGAATTGTTGGACGTCCTGGACATCATGAACACCTCCCTGCAGAAGCTGACATCATTCGATCACGCGCGCAGCCATTGGCCGCTTCCTCCGTAAGCTCGCAAACGCATCGACAGGAGTTCGGCTTCAGCCTTACGAATCGGACGACGCTCTTCTCAGATCACGAAGAAACCGTGCGTGCCGTCGCGCTTGAGCTGTTCGACCAGACCGTATTCCCAATCGAAATAGGCTTGCATCGCGTCGCTCGACGCTTCGGTGCCTTCGTAAGGACGCCGGTAGCGATGCAATGGATCAGCCTTCGGCAGAGCCGGCGGAGGTCCAACTTCGAGGGCGCGATCGTAGCTGCCCTCGAGCACATAAACCTCGAAAGCCATCTGCGCGAGCCATGACGCGGTCATGTCGGCGCGTACGCCCTTGTCGTCGGTCAGAACGATGCGCGCGCCGCGCACCGGCGCGGCCATGTCGATCTCCTGCACAAGCTGGCCGCCTGGATAGTGACGAAAGCCCGGAATATGCCCGGCCGCGTAATCTTCGAGGGGACGAACGTCGAGGCGATACAGCGTTCGCGTTCGATCCCGTTCGAGCGCCGCAACATGACCCGGATCGAGGTGCCGGACGCCGGCGCGGTAGGCGACTTCGCGCGCCCTATCTCTCGCGCCCTCGAACAGGCCGATGCCGCCGCGCCGGTCAGCGCCGTGCTCGAGCGGCTGGTTGGCGAGTGTCCAGCCCATCGTGCCATTGCGAAGCGCGACCACCCGGTTTGCGACACCGGCATTGATCAGCGATTGCGTGCCGATGATCGATCGGGTGCGGCCTGCGCAGTTCACGACAATGGTGGTCGCGGGATCGGGCGCGACGTGGCCTGCACGAAGCACCAATTCCGCGCCGGGTACGCTGAGCGAGCCCGGGATGTTCATATTGGCGTATTCATCGGGCCGCCGAACATCGAGAATCCGGACATCGGCGTGGCTCGCCAGCAGGGAGGCGACTTCTTCGGCCGACAATGACGGCGTATGGCGGCGCGACTCCACCAGTTCGCCAAAGGCCTTGGCGTACGAATTGACGTCGATGAAAATTTCAAAACCTGCCTTCCGCCAGGCTTCGAGCCCCCCATCAAGATGACGAATGTCGGTATACCCCAGGGCCTTGAGACGAGCCGCGGCCTCGGCCACGAGACCTTCGCCGGCGTCATAGACCACGATCGGCACGTCCTTGCGCGGCAGCCGTGCCCCGGCCTCGAGCGCAATCTGCCCCACAGCCATGTTGGCGGCAAACAGCGGATGGCCGGTGGCAGAGTCTGCCTCATGGCGCAGATCGAGCAGCGCGATTTCCTGGCGCAACAGCAGCATGCTGCGCACTTGCAAGGGGGTAACAGGTGGAATGTTCATGGACACGCAGCTTTAAAGAAGGGAAGTTTAGCCTTGCACGGCCGCTTGCCCAATTTCAACCGGCCGGCCGGATCGGCCGCCATATCGTGCCAGGCATATTGGAACTTCCAGTTAGGTCAGGCGTTTATCTCGGTTAAATCGATGTCTTCCTGGCAAGTGGGGGATCTGCGTGGAGCGTACGGAACGGTTAGAGGCCTCGGAATCAAACGAAGGCCGCTTCCGCCTGCTCATTGATGCGATCACCGATTACGCCATTTACATGCTCGATCCGGACGGGACAATCACCAGCTGGAATCCCGGCGCCAGGCGTTTCAAGGGATACGAGGAATCCGAAATCATCGGCGAGAATTTCTCGCGTTTCTATTCGCCGGAAGACCGCAAGGCCGGGCTTCCGGAGCATGCCCTTGATATCGCCGCGCGCGAGGGCCGCTTCGAAAGCGAGGGCTGGCGCGTCCGCAAGGACGGCACCAAATTCTGGGCATTGGCGATCATCGATCCGATCCGAGACAATGCCGGCGACCTGATCGGCTTCGCCAAGATCACGCGTGACCTGACCGAGCGACGGAAGGCCGAAGCCACGTTGCGCAACAGCCAGGAGCAGTTTCGCCTCCTGGTGCAAGGCGTCACCGACTATGCGATCTTCATGTTGAGCCCCGAAGGATGCGTTTCAAGCTGGAATCCCGGAGCCCAGCGCATCAAGGGCTATAGCCCCGAGGAAATCATCGGCCGGCACTTCTCGCGCTTCTATACCGAGGAGGATCGGCAAGCCGGCCGCCCGGAAGAAGCGCTCGCTATTGCCGCAAGAGAAGGACGCGTCGAAAGAGAGGGGTGGCGGGTTCGCAAGGACGGGACGAAATTCTTTGCTCACGTCGTCATCGATGCGATTTACAGCCCCGACGGATCGCTGCTCGGCTTCGCCAAGATCACCCGCGACATCACCGAGCGAAGAAATGCGGCACGCGCACTGGAGGAGACCCGCGAGGCGCTGCTGCAATCGCAGAAGATGGAAGCGATCGGTCACTTGACCGGCGGCATCGCGCACGACTTCAACAATCTGCTGATGGCCATTCAAGGCAGCCTGGAGCTTTTGCAAAGACGGTTGCCCGGGCACGATCCGAAAATCGCGCGGCTGATCGACAACGCCGTTCAAGGAACGCGGCGCGGCGCCGCGCTGACGCAGCGGATGCTGGCCTTTGCCCGGCGTCAGGAACTGAAGCTCGTACCGCTCGACGTGCGCGATGTGGTGCAGCAAATGACCAATCTCTTGCAGGGTTCGCTCGGTCCGTCGGTTCGGGTCGAAACGCGTTTTCCTCCCGAGCTCCCGAAAGTGGCGGCTGACGCCACCCAACTCGAACTCGCGCTGCTCAACCTCGCGATCAATGGGCGCGACGCAATGCCCAATGGCGGCGCCATCACGATCGGCGCGACCGAACGAGCCGATGTGCCGGGCCTGAAAGCGGGAAATTATCTCTGTGTGAGCGTGACCGACACCGGCACCGGCATGGACGAAGAAACACTCAAGCGCGCCATGGAGCCGTTTTTCACGACCAAAGGCGTCGGCAAGGGGACGGGCCTTGGACTGCCAATGGTCCACGGAATGGCCGAACAATCCGGCGGGAAACTGCTCCTGAAAAGCACGCCTGGCAAGGGAACGGCGGCCGAACTCTATCTCCGGGTCGCACCAAACGAGAAGGCCCTGCCGGCGCAAAGCGCCGAGACCCCTGCTCCCTCGCCGGTCAACAAGAGCCTTGCAATTCTCACGGTCGACGATGACCCGCTGGTCGCGCTCAACACCTCGGCCCTGCTCGAAGAGCTCGGCCATACGGTTTACAGCGCGCCTTCTGCCCTGGACGCGCTCGACATCATGCACCGGGAAAAGAACATCGATCTGATGATCACCGATCAGCTGATGCCCGACATGACCGGCTCTGAGCTCGCCGCGAGGATCCGGGCGGAGAACGCGCATATTCCGATCATTCTGGCGACCGGATACGCCGAACTCGCGCCGGGAGAAGGCGAAGGACTGCCACGGCTCGCAAAACCGTTCAGCCAGCGCGAATTGGCGGAAGCGATCGCCCGCGCCGTGACGTCTTGAAATCGATCGCATATCCGGCCATCTCTCCGATCTGCCGAACGCGACTCGCGAGAGCCGTTTGACCGCGGCTGTCGAGGCGCTAAGATTTGCCGGAAACGGAGAAGAAACATGGAGGATATCACGGCTCAGCGTGCGGCTGAATGGCTCGTGGCCGAACACCGGGCCGGCCGCCGCTTTGTGACGTTGGAACCGCCGGCTGCACCTGCCACCATTTCGGATGCCTACGATATTCAGGACAGATATGTCGCGCTGCTGCGCCGTGAGAACGGAGGTCCGGTCGGCTACAAGGTTGGGCTGACGTCGGCGACGATGCAAGCGTTTTGCCGGATCGATCACCCGATCGCCGGCGTCGTGCTTGCTTCGCGCCTGCATCGTTCGGGCAGCAGGGTGCCGCGAGCAGATTTTGGGCGGCTCGGCCTTGAATTTGAAATCGCGGTCCGCATCAAGTCGGATATCCCGGCAACTGCGGCGGGGCATACCGTGGAGACGATCGCCCCCCACATTGACGGCGTTTGCGCCGCGATCGAACTGGTCGACGACCGCGCTGCGGATTATGCGAGCATCGATGTGCGCTCACTGGTGGCGGATAATTCCTGGAATGCCGGCATTGTACTTTCGGACTTCAAACCGGCCTGGCCCGATCTTGCGCCCCTGCCCGGGCGCGCGACGAAGGACGGCGATCTGATCGGCGAGGGATGCGGGCGAGATATCCTCGGGCATCCCTTCAATTCGGTGGCCTGGCTTGCCGCTCAGTTGGCTTCACGCGGCGGCGCACTGAAGGCAGGTGAGGTCGTGATGACCGGAAGCGTCATGAAAACCGTCTTCCCCGAGCAGGACGCGCATTATCGTTTCGACCTCGAGGGACTGGGCTTCGTCGAGGTACAAGTTTCCTAATCGAGTTCAGTTAAGTTCGGAGTGGATGTTGTTTCCGAGATTTTCTGCCTTGCTCCCGATGCCGTCAACAGGATGCTGCGCGACTTCTTCGGCTGAATGACCGGCGGATCCGCCTTGACCATCACCCGGCGGCAAGACCTGTCCGCTGCCAATGAGCCGGGCCGCCACGGATAAACCGTCTTCGGCCCGCCAAAGTCGACTGCCTAAAATCATTGGGAGGACGGTTGGCTGGAGCGGACAAGTGCGCTTAATCCGTGATAATTCCGAATCAGGCCGTTACCCCGTGACCAGCAGGCTGTAGACATCGTGAGCGTCCCCGGAACCCGCCCGTCAGCCATCGCGCGCATCCGGGCCCTTTTAAGTCAGCCCGCCCACCATTACCGCCCGGCCACCACGGTTTTTCTCGACCTGAACGTCGATCGCGTCGCCGACGAATTCGGCTTGGCCACCCTTGGAACCGAGCGTGGCGCCGAGAACCGTCCGACCTCCGACGCCCAGACGATGGACGACGTCGAGCACAAGATCGTCGAGCGCATCGAGGCCCACAAGCAGGACGCGAACGTCATCTATCTCGAGCAGTTGCACACCTATGACGAGCGACTGAACGCGCTGTCGTTCGAGGAGCGCTTTGCCACCATCCAGCAGGCCGCGCCGGAGGCGGTCGGCGATTTTCGCGCCGAAGCGACCGTTGGCCGCGACGAGCTTTTCGTTTTGCGCCGGCGCCTGAACGAGTCCGAAATCGAGCGCGAGCAGTTTCGCAAACATCACCGCATCGAACGCCCGGCGCGGCTGGCGAGCCCCGGCAAGGTCATCCTGAAGATCGGCGTTCTTGCGATCCTGTTGATCATCGAGGTCGTGATCAACGGAAGCTTTCTCGCCAAGGCCAATCTCGGCGGCCTGCTGGGCGGAGCCGTGCAGGCCGTGGCCTTCGCGGCGCTCAACATCATTGCCAGCTTCTTCTGGGGCATGGTGCTGATCCGCCTGGTCAATCGTCGGAACTATCTCTTGAAGCTGGTCGGCGTCGTGTCTTTCCTGGCCTATCTCGCCTTCGCGGCCGCACTGAATCTCACGCTGTCGCATTTGCGCGAAATTCCGCCTGCGGTCGCCCTGAGCGACAATGTCGGGCAGGAAGTGCTGCATCGCCTGCTGACCACACCTTACGGCCTCACCGACATCAATTCGTGGTTGCTGTTCGCGCTTGGCTTTGTCTTTTCGCTGATCGCAATGGCGGACGGCTTGTTGTTCTTCGATCCCTACATGGGCTATGTCGGGCTTGAGCGGCGCTGGATCGAGGCGACCCGCCAGTTTGCCGATGCGCGCGGCGAACTGATCGAGCGGCTTCGGGATATTCGCGAAGACGCCACCGAGGCCATGAACGAGGCGGCACGCGATCTGTCGGTTCGGCGCAGCGAATACGATTCGCTGCTGCAGGGCAGGCAGCGGCTGGCGCAACGCTTCGACCAGCATCAAAACCAGATCGAACAGACCGCGCGTGCCTTGCTCGAAATCTACCGCGAAGCGAACCGCAAGGTCCGTTCGACGCCAACTCCCCCCTATTTTGCCAAGCCCTACGGCATGGAACGGATCAGCTATGCAGGCGGGGAACCGAGCGCCAGCGCTCGCGATAATTTGCGTACCATGATCGCCGAGACCCAGGCGTTGCTGAGCCAACAGATCAAGGCAATCCACGAAGCATTCGACCGGGCGGTGCGCACCTATCGCGAGATCGACGAATTGCTGCCGGAGAAGGCGAGTGGCTAGTGGAGTGGATTTGACATTCGCGACCCACCCGGCCGCGAATTCGCAAAGCGAATGTCAAATCCTAAACTCCACTAGAATCATATATTTGCTAGTGGTCCTTTGATTCTAACATTCGCAAAAGTGCACGCTGAGAAGGGATGCGAATGTTAGAATCGGACCACTAGTGCGGCGAATTTGAAGTTCCTATCGTTTCGCCGCGAGTTGGCCATAGGAACTTCAAATTCAAAAGCCGCACTAGTGTAGTGGATTTTACAATCGCTCCCCCCAAGCAGCGAGTCCGGAAAGCGAATGTCAAATCCTAAACTACACTAGAATCTAATATTTCTAGTGATCCTATGATTCTAACATTCGCAAAGTGCACGCTGAGGGGGGATGCGAATGTTAGAATCGGATCACTAGCATCAATAAAGTTGCTAGAGCTCGTTCGATTCCGAAGTTCGCATTAGAGGTTGCCGCGATGTCATACGAACTTCGGAATCGGAGCTCTAGACGCCGTCCGAGGCAACGCAGTTCAGCGGCGCTCGGCTGGTCAGGCTTCGGCGGCGCCCTGCTCTTGCTGCTCGCGATCGGCTGCGGCGGCGCGCTGGCCTATTTCTATTTCTCGGCCCCCGAACGGCCGGTGCTCGACGCGCAAACGCTTTGTCCGGTCAATGGCCCGAAGGGAATAACCGTGGTGCTGGTCGACACCTCGGACGACCTGCCGGAGACGACGCGGCGCGAAGTATTGGGTCAGCTCGACGACATGATCACGACGCTGCCGCCCTATTACAAGCTGGATATCCGCGTTCTCGATATCGCCGGCGTGCGAAGCCGTTCACTGTTCGCGAAATGCAACCCCGGTGACGGCGCCGGCCTGAGCGAATGGACCGACAACCCGCGGATCGCGCGGCTGCGCTGGATCGCGGATTTTCGAAAACCCGCTGCCGAAGCCGTCAAGAGCAGCGTTTCCGCGGCCAAAGCGAACAGTTCACCGATCATGGCCGCGATCCAGGACATCGCCATCAGCGAATTCTCCAGTGCAGCGCGGGAAAATGCCCGCAAAACACTCTATGTTATTTCCGACATGATCGAGTACACCAAGGACTACAGCCAGTATCCGCGCGCGGGGGATCTGTCGTTCCAGCGCTACAAGCAATCGCCGGCCTACCTGAAGTTCCGCACCGACCTGCATGGCGCCACCGTCATCCTGCGCTACGTGACCCGGCAGACCGGCCACCAGCAGATTGTCGACAGCACCAAGCACATGGAATTCTGGAAAGCCTGGATTGAAGACAACCGCGGCACGTTCGGCGGCGTCAAACGGCTGCAGGGAGCCTAGAGCTCCGATTCCGAAGTTCGCAAGCTGTCGGGTCAGACTCTGGTGCGAACTTCGGAATCAAAGGAGCTCTAGCAAACTTTATTGTTTTTGAGTAGCGGCTTTGCATTTGAAGTTCCTATAACGAATCCCCGGCAAAACTGATAGGAACTTCAAATCCGCCGCACTAGTGGAGTGGATTTGACATTCGCTACCCACCTGGCCGCGAATTCGGAAAGCGAATGTCAAATCCTAACTCCACTAGAAACATATATTTGGTAGTGGTCCTTTAATTCTGACATTCGCAAAGAGGGCCGCTGAGAAGGGATGCGAATGTTAGAATTGGACCACTAGCGTCATGGCGGACTACGAGTTCAAGCCCAATCTGCCGCCCGGCCTCGTCAACGGACTGTTGTTCTTTGCCGTCGTCGTCGCCGGCAGCGGTTACATCATTTTCTCGAAGCTGAACGATTTTGGCGCGATGGCGGTCACCGCCGTTCCGGTCATGATCATGACCGGCTACGCGGGCCTGCTTGGAGCGCGCCGGTTCCGCCTGCGCGACGACCAGTCGGGCGACAATCTCTACTACATGGGATTTCTGTTCACGCTGACGAGCCTTGCCGTTTCGCTGTATCAGTTTTCGGCGGCCGGCTCAGCGGAACAAATCGTGCAGAATTTCGGTATCGCCATCGCCTCGACGATTGCCGGCATCACCTTGCGGATCATGTTCAACCAGATGCGGCGCGATCCGATCGAAACCGAAGCAACGTCCCGGCTCGAACTGGCCGAAGCCGCGCGGCGGGTGAAGCGTGAACTCGAGAGTTCGATTCTCGAGTTCGGCTATTTCCGCCGCATGACCCAGCAGTCCATCGCCGATGCGATGGATGAGATGCGGGAAAGCGTTGGCAAGGCGCACCGGCAATTTGCCGGAGAGCTGGAGAAGCTTGCGACCAGCGCAAGCGTGCCGTTCGAGCAATCGTCGAAGGTCTCCGGCGCTACCCTGGCGAGCCTGAACAAGCGGACGGTCGAAGT
>NZ_DAHUXJ010000114.1 GCF_027307225.1 Bradyrhizobium sp.
GACATCGGCTGATAATCGCGCCGCGGCGACCCGGTATAGAGCTGGCGCGGACGGCCGAGCTTCTGGTGCGGGTCCTCGATCATCTCTTTCCACTGCGCGATCCAGCCGACGGTGCGCGCGAGCGCGAACAGCACGGTGAACATCGCGGTGGGGAAGCCCATCGCGCGTAGCGTGATGCCGGAATAGAAATCGACGTTTGGGTAAAGCTTTTTCTCGATGAAATATTCGTCGTGCAGCGCGATCTGTTCCAGCTCCATCGCGACTTCGAGCAGCGGATCCTTGATGCCGAGCTCGTTGAGCACCTCGTAGCAGGTCTTCTGCATGATCTTGGCGCGCGGATCGTAGTTCTTGTAGACGCGATGGCCGAAGCCCATCAGGCGGACTTCGCTGTTCTTGTCCTTCACCTTCTTGATGAAGTCCGGAATCTTGTCGACCGAGCCGATGCTAGCCAGCATCGCCAGGGCCGCCTCGTTGGCGCCGCCATGCGCCGGTCCCCATAGGCAGGCAATGCCGGCCGCGATGCAGGCGAATGGATTCGCGCCCGAGGAGCCCGCGATACGAACCGTCGAAGTCGAGGCGTTCTGCTCGTGGTCGGCGTGGAGGATGAAGATCTTGTCGAGGGCGTCGGCAAGCACCGGATTGATCTGGTATTCTTCGCACGGCACTGCAAAACACATGCGAAGGAAGTTCTCGGCGAATTTCAGCGAGTTTTTCGGATAGATGAAAGGTTGGCCGAGATTATATTTGAATGCCATCGCAGCAAGCGTCGGAATCTTGGCGATCATGCGCATCGAGGCGATCATGCGCTGCTGCGGATCGCTGATGTCCGTGGAGTCGTGATAGAACGCGGCCAATGCGCCAACCGACGCCACCATCACCGCCATGGGATGCGCGTCGCGGCGGAAACCCTGGAAGAAGCGAGCCATCTGTTCGTGGACCATCGTGTGATGGATCACGCGCTGGTCGAAGTCGTGCTTCTGGGCCGGGGTCGGAAGTTCGCCGTAAAGCAGCAGGTAGCAGGTTTCGAGGAAGTCGCCGTGTTCGGCGAGCTGTTCGATCGGATAGCCGCGATATTCCAGAACGCCCGCATCGCCGTCGATATAAGTGATTTTCGACTCGCAACTCGCCGTCGAGGTGAAACCGGGATCGTAGGTGAACATCCCGGACTGGGCGTAGAGCTTGCCGATGTCGATGACATCGGGACCAATGCTGCCGCTCGAGATGGGGAGATCGAAGGTCTTGTTGCCTACCGTTAACGTTGCGGTCTTGCCTTGGGATGCGGCCATCGTGAGGTCCCCGATGCGATCGTTGTGAGAGCCCCGCTTTTTGTACCGTTTCCGAAACGGTCGGCAGGCGAACGGGACGTTTTAATTGAAGCGTTTAAATGGGTAGCTTATTGCTGTGTGCGCTGCAAGGTGGCGCCTGGTGGTCCGATTCTAACATTCGCATCCCTTCTCAGCGGCCACTTTTGCGAATGTTAGAATCAAGGGACCACTAGCAAATATATGTTTCTAGTGGAGTTTAGGATTTGACATTCGCCTTGCGAATTCGCGGCCAGATGGGTAGCGAATGTCAGATCCACTCCACTGGCAGCTTCAGTCCGGGCCCTGATCGTCGAGCCGGGCCAGGCTTTCCTCCCGGCCCAGGACCGCCAGCACATCGAATATGCCAGGCGAAGTGGAGCGTCCGGTCAACGCCGCGCGCAACGGCTGGGCCACGGCTCCGAACTTGAGGCTATTCTGGTCGGCAAACGCACGCATCGCGGTTTCCGTCTCCACGGCGGTCCAGTTTTTGACTTCCCAGAGCGCAACACGAAGCCGCCCGATCAGCAGCCGGTTTTCCGGCGTCAGCAAGGCGGCGGCCTTGGCGTCGATCCCGAGCGGCCGGTCAGCGAAGATGTAATAAGCGCTGTCGATCAGCTCAATCAGCGTCTTGGCGCGTTCTTTCAGGCTGGGCATCGCCTGCAACAACTGGCCGCGGGTCTCGTCGTTGAGTTTGGCGGTAACCTCAGCGCCGTTGGGTACGTAGGGGAGCGCACTTTCGAACATCTTCACGAGGGAGTGATCGTCCGTGTGCCGGATATAATGACCGTCGAGATTTTCGAGCTTGGCGAAATCGAAACGGGCGGCCGATTTGCCGATACCGGAGAGATCGAACGCGGCGATCATTTCCTCCGTCGAGAAGATCTCCTGGTCGCCATGGCTCCATCCGAGCCGTACGAGATAATTCCGCAGAGCAGCGGGCAAGTATCCCATGGCGCGGTAAGCGTCAACGCCGAGCGCGCCGTGACGCTTCGACAGCTTTGAGCCGTCCGGCCCGTGGATCAGGGGAATATGCGACATGCTGGGAATGTCCCAGCCGAGCCCGTCGTAGATCTGTTTCTGGCGCGCCGCGTTGATCAGATGGTCGTCGCCGCGGATGATGTGGGTGACGCCCATGTCGTGATCGTCGACCACCACGGCCAGCATGTAGGTCGGGGTTCCGTCGCCGCGCAGCAGGACCAGATCGTCGAGGTTTTCATTTTGCCAGACGACGCGGCCCTGCACCTGATCCTCGATCACGGTTTCGCCCGTGAGAGGCGCCCGCAGGCGGACCGTCGGCTTCATTCCGGCAGGGGCTTTGGACGGATCGCGATCGCGCCACAGACCATCGTAAAGGCGGGTGCGGCCCTCGGCGCGCGCCTTCTCGCGCATCACAGCCAATTCCTCCGGCGTGGCGTAACAGCGGTAGGCCTTGCCGGCGGCCAGCAGGCTTTCGGCCACCTCCCGATGGCGGGCCGCTCGGCTGAACTGGTAGATGACCTCGCCGTCCCAACCGAGCTCGAGCCACTTGAGGCCATCCAGAATGGCGGCAATCGCGGCATCGGTCGACCGCTCCCGGTCGGTGTCCTCGATCCGAAGCAGCATCTTGCCGCCGTGCTTGTGGGCAAAAAGCCAGTTGAACAGGGCGGTGCGGGCTCCCCCGATATGGAGGAAGCCGGTCGGCGAGGGGGCAAAGCGCGTGACGACGGGTGCGGTCATTGACGTGAACGGGGAAAGGGAAGGCTGCGGGTGTATAGCAGGAACCCCATATAACTAAAGCTTCCTTGGGACTGGTGGCCCGTTTTTGACATTCGTACCCTGTCGCGGAGGGCTCATTTACGAATGTCAAAAACAAAGGGCCAGCAAATAATAGGTTTGTAGTGTGGCTTTGGATTTGACATTCGCTATACGAACTCGCGGCGATATTGAAGCGAATGTCAAATCACCACACTAACGGATTTGGCAGATAGACCCTTGATTTCGGAACAGGAAGCTAAAATGACCGCAGAACCGACGACGGCAGAGGCTGGCCGCGATTTCATCCGCGACATCGTCCAGGCCGACCTCGACGCCAAAAAGCATCGTGCGATCGTGACGCGGTTTCCGCCGGAACCGAACGGCTATCTGCATATCGGCCATGCCAAGTCGATCGGCCTTAACTTCGGGATCGCGCAGGAATTCGGTGGGCGCTGCCATCTGCGGTTCGACGACACCAATCCGACCAGGGAAGAGCAGGAGTTCATCGACTCCATTCAGGCCGACGTTAGATGGCTCGGCTACGACTGGGGGAAAAACCTCTTTTTTGCCTCCGACTATTTCGAACAACTCTACGAATGGGCGGAAGGTCTGATCCGTGCCGGCCTCGCCTATGTCGACGACCAGTCGCAGGAAGAGATCCGCCTGGCGCGCGGGACGCTGACCGAGCCAGGGAAAAACAGCCCGTTCCGTGACCGTTCGGTCGAGGAAAATCTCGGTCTGTTCCGTCGCATGAAGGCGGCTGAATTTCCAAACGGGGCACGCGTGCTGCGTGCCAGGATCGACATGGCCTCGGGCAACATCAACCTGCGCGACCCCGTGCTGTATCGAATTCTGCACGCTCATCATCCCCGTACCGGGGAGAAATGGTCGATCTATCCGAGCTACGACTTTGCTCATGGCCAGTCGGACGCGATCGAGGGCATTACGCATTCGATCTGCACGCTGGAATTTGAGGACCACCGGCCGCTCTACGACTGGCTGCTCGATAAATTGCCAGTCCCCTCGAAGCCGCATCAGTACGAATTTGCGCGCCTCAACCTGACTTATACGCTGCTTTCCAAGCGCGTGTTGACCGAGCTCGTGCGCGGCGGCCACGTGGCAGGCTGGGACGATCCGCGCATGCCGACGATTGCCGGGCTAAGGCGGCGCGGCGTTCCGCCGGCGGCCGTGCGCGAATTCATCAAGCGGATCGGTGTGGCGAAAGCCAACAGCGTCGTCGATGTGGGAATGCTCGAGTTCTGCATCCGAGAGGTTTTGAACCAGACCGCGCAACGGCGGATGGCGGTGTTGCGGCCGCTCAAGGTCGTGATCGAGAATTATCCGGAAGGGAAAGTCGAGGAGATCGAGGCGGTCAACCATCCCGACGACCCCGCCGCTGGCACGCGCCGCGTCGCGTTTGGACGGGAGCTCTACGTCGAGCGCGACGATTTCATGGAAAATCCGCCGAAGAAGTTTTTCCGCTTGTCGCCTGGCAACGAAGTGCGGCTGCGTTACGCCTATTTCATCACCTGCCGCGAGGTGGTGAAGAACGCTGCGGGCGAGGTCGTGGAGTTACGCTGCACCTATGATCCTGCGACACGCGGCGGCAACGCGCCCGACGGCCGCAAGGTCAAGGCGACCATGCACTGGCTTTCGGCGTCGCATTCGAAGCCAGCGGAAATCCGTCTCTACAATCCACTGTTCGCCAATCCCGGTCCCGACGCGGTGAACTTCACGGCCGACCTCAATCCGCAGTCGTTGGAGATCCTGATGGACGCGAGGGTCGAAGCTGACGTGGCCGCGTCTCATTCGCTCGATGTCATGCAGTTCGAACGCCAGGGTTATTTCGTACGCGACAAGGATTCGACCGCCGACCGCCTGGTGTTCAATCGCACCATCGGATTGCGCGACGCCTTCGCGAAAGAAGTAGGCAAAGGTTAGCGCTGGTTGCCTTGCGGGGGCCTCTTGTCCAACCCGGTAAGCCAGGTCCCGACAATGTGGCGGGCCAGACGATCCTTGGCTTTCTCCTCGATCAGGAGACTGATGAAGGCAAGCCGCTTCGGCTCGTCGTCCGCTTCCGCCAGCAATTGACGATAACGATCGAAATTATACGCTGTGTCCGCGCCACTCATCGCTACCCCCCGCAACAACTGAGCTTGCGGAAGTGTTGCGCTGCGCCGCATGCGACGCAATCAAATAGGTCGTTCAGGCGGGTCACTGGGGTGATGCGTTGTGGATAAGCCGGCGGTGTTTCGATGCAACGCTCATGGCAGCAAACGTTGAACACGCGACGCTACTCAAGCCGCTCGCGGATCTCATTGCGCATCTTTTCCCGAAAGGCCGCGCGCCGGGCGGGCCGTTCCTTCTCGTCGACATCCCAGCGATCGAAGATATTGAAGTTTTCGAGAATGGGATGGCGATCGCTGGCCATGGCGAGGATCGTCAGGAGCTTGTCGGCGGGGCCACTTGGACCAGTTATCTCCCAGCGGCGGATCGTATCGGCGCCTTCCTTCGGCTCCAGCCCGCATAGCTTGGCCATGTCGGCGGCCGTCAGCGGCCTGCCAATCGCCTCACCAAGATCTTGACGAAGTTGCTTCAGCTCGGCGCCTGTCACGAATCTCGCCCCTCCGCGGTAGGCGCGGTCTCGACAACAATTACGGCTTTCTCGCGATTCCCGGCATCTGGCTGCTCACCGAGACGCAAACGATGCGCGCGAGCGCGGGGCGGGCATCACGCCGCGCGGGCAGGCTGCTGTCGGTATCCACCCGCGGCTTTCCAGCGAATTCCGTATCCGTTCCCTTTTGCAAGACCACCGCCTTGGGTAGCATCGTTGGCGTCTCGGTTCTGACATTCGTAACCCGTCGCGGCCGCTTTGTTTACGAATGTCAGAACCAAAGAGACGCTAGTAAATGATGGATTCTAGTGTGGTTTTGGATTTGACATTGGCTTGAAGAACTCGCGGCAAGACTGAAGCGAATGTCTAAATCCACGCTGATGTAGTGCAGGGTGGGCCGAATGGCGGAGCGGGGCAGGACGCCCGGCCGAGTACGGGGCATAGCCGATACCTGGCCCCCGCGTGGCGGGGTGCAGACGGGCGGCCTTGCTGCCGGGTCCGGCATCTGGCCGGGGATATTCGACAAGCTGCGGGAATGGGTGCGCGCGGAAGCCGACGCCGGACGGCTCCTGCCGTGGGTCCCCGTGGCTTTCGGAACCGGCATTGCCTTCTATTTCGCCGCCGCTCACGAGCCGGTGCTTCCTGTCGCCGTGGTCGCGGCCGCCGGACTTGGCGGCGCGGCGTTTCTGCTCCGGCGGCACAAGTTCTTTCCGCTTGCGGTAATGATCGCGAGCGTGGCCGCAGGCTTTGCCACCGCAACGGCAAGGACCGCCTATGTCGCCCATGAGGTGCTCAGGCGGCCGGCCTATTCGGTGTCGCTCTCCGGCTTTGTCGAGGCGCGGGATGTCCGCGAACGCACCGACCGCTTCGTGCTGCGGGTTACGCAGATGGATGGCCCGCATTTGCCCGCAAAGCTCGATCGGGTTCGGTTGTCGGTGCGCAAGGGTATGCTGCCGGCGGTTGGCAGTTTCGTCGAGATGAAGGCGCGGCTGCAGCCGCCGCTCGCTCCGCTGCGGCCTGGCAGCTACAACTTCAGCCGCGACCTGTTCTTTCAGGGCATCGGCGCCTCCGGCTTCGTGACCGGCAGCATCAAGGCCAGCGAGCCGCCAGTCGCGGGCGGCCTGTGGCTGCGTTACGACGCCTTCATGCAGGACCTGCGGGATGCCATCGACGCGAGGATCCGCACCACGCTGGATGGCGACAAGCGCGCCATCGCCACCGCTCTTCTGACCGGCCGGCGCGATGCCATCACGACACCGGTCAACGATGCCATGTTCATCTCCGGTCTCGGCCATGTGCTTTCAATCTCCGGCTATCACATGGCGGTCGTGGCCGGCGTCGTTTTCTTCGTCATCCGCGCGCTGCTGGCGCTGAGCCCGGCACTGACGGTTTCATTTCCGATCAAGAAATGGGCCGCGGCCGCGGCACTCGCCGCCGCCACATTCTATCTGCTGCTTTCGGGAGCGGAGGTCGCCACCCAACGGTCTTACTATATGACGGCAGTGGTGCTGCTCGCCGTGATAGTCGACCGGCGCGCCATCACCTTCCGCACACTCGCGTTGGCGGCCATCGTCGTGCTGGTTCTGGCGCCGGAGGCGCTGGTGCATCCGAGCTTCCAGATGTCGTTTGCCGCAACGCTTGGCCTTGTGGCGCTGGTGCAGATCGGGATGCCGCGCCTGTTCGCGACGCCGGAGAACTCGGCCGCAGCCAAAGTGGCGCTGTGGGGCGGGCGCGAGCTTGTCACGCTGACGCTGGCTTCGTTCGTCGCCGGACTTGCGACCACGCCCTACGCCGCCTTCCACTTCCACCGCGTGACACCGTATGGCGTGCTGGCCAATCTGGCGGCCATGCCGGTTGTCTCGGCGGTCGTGATGCCGGCGGGCATGCTGGGTCTCGTCGCGATGCCGTTCGGCTTCGACGGATTCTTCTGGTGGCTGATGGGCGTCGGCATCGACTGGATGATTGTCGTGACGGAGTGGGTGGCGGCGCTTCCCGGCGCCATCGGCCGGATCACCGCCTTCGGTGTCGGTCCGTTGATCGTCTCGAGCGTCGGGATCGTGTTGTTGGGATTGTTGCGTACGCCGCTCAGGTGGTCCGGCGTCGTCCTGCTGGTGGCCTCGGTGATCTGGGCGCTCATGCTACCGCAGCCGGACATTCTGGTTTCCGGTGACGGTCACAACGTCGCCGTCCGCGGACACGACGGCCGGTTGCATCTGATGAAGACCGGCAAGGATGCGTTCCTCATCAAGGAGTGGCTGGCCGCCGACGCCGACGACCGGAACCCCGGTGCCACTTCGCTTGGCGACGGCGTGTCCTGCGACGCGGAAGGCTGCGTGGTGCCGATGGCGGACGGCCGTCTGGTCGCGCGGTCATTGAAGCCTGAGGGGATGGCCGATGATTGCGCACGAGCGGCACTGATCGTAACCGCCACGTCCGTTCCGCCGGGCTGCGGCGCGACGGTGATCGACGTGAAGCGGTTGCGCGCGCAGGGCGCGATGATGCTGCGCTGGACGCCGCACGGGTTCACCGTCGATGCCGTCCAGCCGAGAGGCACGAACCGGCCCTGGTCGCCATCATCGGGCGATTTCGAAGGCAACGCGGCTCTGCTCGCTGCAGCGACCAAATCGGCGCGGCCGGCCGACGCGACGCCAGCGGAGTCCGATCTTCAGGCGGGAGACTGAACTGCCGCGAGTTCATCCGGCCGATGAATATTTTGAATGTCTTGGTTCTGAATGTCTGGGGAGGTCGGACCCGATGCGACAGGCAATTCGAAGGCGCCGAGATGAAATTCATCGGTTTCGACGATCGCCTCGTCACTCTCGACCGCTAGCGGCGGCGATGATGTCTGGACCAGAGTGAAGGATGCGGTGGGAAACTGCGTCCAGATGGCCAGATCGTCCGGCGTAATCGTCAGCCAGCCGAAACGAAACAGGTAGCGGCCGGGTTCGCCGACGTGTCCGACCTGTTGCCAGTTGACCTTATTGACGGGCAATTTTGCCTCCCTCCCCGAGCTCACGGCCGTACCCTTCATCTCTGGAGCGGCTGATCGAGCGCAGCAAGCCGACCGTCTGCAGCTCAAAGGCATCGAGCTGCAGCGCAAAGGTCGCCAGCGCCAACTGCAAGCGGTTCAGTTCCCTGGCGCGCGGATCGTTCCAGGAATTCATGATGCTTTACACACTCGACTCGACCAAGCCGTTGCCTAGTGCGGTGAATTTGAAGTTCCTATCAATTTCGCGGAAACCTCGTCATAGGAACTTCAAATTCTAAACCGCACTAGAATCATACAATTTGCTAGTGCTCCTTTGATTCCAAAGTTCGTAAACGTGGAGCCGCAATATGATACGAACTTCGGAATCGGAGCACTAGTCCGTCGTGATGGGCCTCGGCAGTGGCGGATTGATGACGACCGGACGGGGCGCTGCGCGCTCGCGTTGCTGCACTGCGGGCAATTGCAGCACGGTTGCCCGCTGTCCTTCGCGGAGCAGGGTCACCAACACATGGCTGCCGTCGGGAAATTCGATCGTGTCGTGGTGCCGATCAGGAAGGTGGCGATCGATTTCGCCGAGCTTGCCGACCCGGAAAGCCGACCGCCGTGTCCAGAACCAGCGGCTGTCGTACCGGACGTTATCGGCGAAGGCGAGCTCGGTTCCCGGCAACAGGCACACCGCAACTTCGGGCTCCGCCGCCGACGCAAAGCCTTTCGTGGAGGTGCCGCGGAAAGTCGTGCTGATCAGTGTTTCGCCTGCTTTTGCAGGGCGTGTTGCAACGGCGTGCAGACTATAGTCACACATCGGAGGGCTCCTCAGTCGAGATAGCCGGCCGTGCCTCTCCATCGAAAAGAGGCATAGGCCTCCATCTAGGTGAATATCAACGTCTGAATCTCTCGCCGCTTGGCGGCAATTCTGCGGCTTGATTCAAGCCGCTGCATCACAAATTTGTTTTGCCGAATGCAAACGTCTTGAGGAACCTTTTTGTTCCTCAAGGACGAAGCCAATACGTGAGAGCGAAGGGAGGAGCTTCCGAGTGGCGGCTCAGTACTTGCGGTACAGGCCGATCAGTTTGCCCTGAATCTTGACCCGGTTCGGCGGCAGGATACGAACTTCGTAGGCGGTGTTGGCAGGCTCGAGCGCGATGGAAGCGCCACGGCGGCGGAAACGCTTGAGCGTCGCTTCCTCGTCGTCGATCAGGGCAACGACGATGTCGCCGGTGTCCGCAGTCTCGTTGCGCTGGATCAACGCCATGTCGCCGTCGAGGATTCCGGCTTCCACCATGGAATCTCCGCGCACTTCGAGAGCGTAGTGCTCGCCCGATCCCAGCATGTCCGGCGGGACGCTGATGGTGTGGCTGCGGGTCTGCAGCGCTTCGATCGGCGTACCGGCGGCGATGCGGCCCATCACCGGCACGGCGACGGGACGCTCGCCGTCATCCGGCGCCGCGATGCTGCTGCTGCGAACCTTTCCAAGCGTTCCTTCGATGACGCTCGGCGTAAAACCTCGTCGGCCGTTGCCGCCTGCGCTGGCAAGTTCGGGCAGCTTGATGACTTCGATGGCGCGGGCGCGGTTGGGCAGGCGGCGAATGAAGCCACGCTCCTCGAGGGCGGTGATCAGGCGATGGATGCCCGACTTCGACCGCAAGTCCAGCGCGTCCTTCATCTCGTCGAAGGAGGGCGGCACGCCCGACTCCTTCAGCCGTTCGCTGATGAACCGCAGGAGTTCGTATTGTTTGCGTGTCAGCATCTCGACCAGTCCCCAGGTTGCTTTCATTCAGTTCGGAAGACGTCTGACTTTGAGACCGCTAGCTGAGCGTCCGATTTCGGCTACCGTCGTCAAAGTCCAGAAACAAATCATGAACGAACACTATCTGTTCCATATGTGTTCCGCAACCACTTAATTTTTCGTCAATGAAAGCGCGGGCGCCGAACGCAGCTACTCAGTCGGCGGGCAGTCGTAGGATGTCGCAAGAGGAGCCCGCTCTGGCTGCCGGCGCAAATGGCGGCCGGACGACAAGTGCCTGTGCTGCAGCGAGATTCCCAAGCAGCGAGCTATCCTGCTGATGGACCGGCGTAGCGATCAGCGCACCGTCATCGCGCGCCGCAAGACGTGCGCGCAAGTAATCCTGGCGCTGGTCGTTGGCTGCGACGTCAACCGCGAGCAAGGCCGATTCAGTCGTGTGGTGGACAGTGACTCGGCCGCAGAGTTTGCGAATCAACGGCACGAGAAACAGGAACGCGCACACATAAGATGACACGGGATTGCCGGGCAGGCCGAGCACTCGCATCTCGCCGAGCCGACCGTGCATCAGGGGTTTGCCGGGCCGCATGGCGATCCGCCAGAAGGCCATCGCCACGTCCTCGGCATCGAGCGCGCGCTTGACGAGGTCATGGTCGCCGACCGAAGCGCCGCCCGTCGTGATCAGGATGTCGGCGCCGGCGTCGCGGGCACGGCGAATGCCCGACGTGGTGGCGGCAAGCGTGTCGGCGGCAATGCCGAGGTCGACGACATCAGCGCCTTCGGCGCGGGCCAGCGCCCGCAGCGCGTAGCCGTTGGAATAGACGATCTGGCCGGGGCCGGGGGTCTCGCCCGGCATCACCAGCTCGTCGCCGGTGGCGAGCAGGGCGACCTTCGGCCGGCGATGGACGGGCAGGCGGGGATGGTTCATCGAGGCGGCCAGCGAGAGGTCGCGGTCGGTGAGCTGGCCGCCCGCCTTCAGCAGGATGTCGCCCTGGTTGAAATCGACGCCGGCGCGGCGGATATGGCGTCCCGGGACGGCGGCCTCGGTGACGACAATGCCGTCTCCCTCGGCGGCGGCGTCTTCCTGAATAATCACGGCATCGGCTCCATCCGGAACCACGCCGCCGGTGAAGATGCGCACGGCCTGGCGGGGGCCGACCACCCGATCGAAGGGCCGCCCCGCGGCAATCTCGCCGATTACCTTCAGCCGGGCTCCGGCATGGGCTGCGTCGGCGGCGCGTAACGCATAGCCATCCATGGCCGACATTGCCTGGGGCGGCTGGGTGCGGAGCGCGGCAAGGTCGCGCGCCAGGACCCGCCGATAGGCCAAATCCAGCGCGACCATTTCCTCGGGCAGCCCATCCGCGCCCGAAAGGACGGCGGCCAGCGCATCGGCTACCGGCATCAGTGCCAAGACAACACTCCTGAAGGCAACATTTCCGAGACGGGCACGTCCAAGACCATTTCCTAGATTCCGAGGGCGTCAAGCGCTTTTGCCACGTCCCCGGGTGAGGTCACAAGAACGGCCTTCAAACCGCATTCCCGTGCGCCTTCGATATTTTCGGCGAGATCGTCGAAGAACACGATCCGGTCCGCAGGCACCCCGATCGCGTGCACGACATGATCATAAGCTTCCGCGTCCGGCTTTCGAAGCCCGATGGTGGAGGACAGGAAGACCTTGCGGAAAGGCTTAAGCACCTCGGCAAACTGACTGGAGAAATAAGCGACGTGGGCGGCATTGGTGTTGGAGAAGGCGTAGATCGGCAGGCGCCGGGCGGCCCGCGTCAGGAGGTGGCTGATGTCCGGCATCTCACCGATAAAGATCGCGTTCCAACCTTCGATGAATTGCTGATCGGAAAGCTCGACGCCGAGAGATGAGCGCAGGCCAGCAAAGTAGGCCTCATCGCTGATCTTACCCCTTTCGTGACGGTGGTAGGACTCGTCGCGCAAGAACCTGCTCGCCAGCTGCGCCGGTTCGCAAGCCGCGTGTCGAGCCCACACGTGAAGCGTCCGATTGAAATCAAGATCGAGCACCACGCGGCCGAGGTCGAACAGCAAGGCGTCGGCGGCGCCGGGCGCAAGGGGTGGATGGTTCATCGGGGGTACTTCGAGCCCATCGGAGCTGAGACGGCGCGGTGTACCGCGGCGTCCGTTACAGGCGTCATCAATACCGATACGGCTCGATGTCGAGAAGCGGGAAGGCGCTGAAGACGCTTGGCAGGTTGGTTGGCGCCGCCGCCTGCAAATAGGATTTGTCGAGCTCGGCGAATTTGGTGACACCGAGCAGGCCGAGGCATCGCACCACCTCGTCTTCCAGCAGTTCCAGCATTCGCACGATGCCACTTTCGCCCGCGGCCGCGAGCGCCCAGCATTGCAGCCGGCCGATGCCGACGAGGTCGGCGCCCATGATGATCGCCTTGACGATATCGGTGCCGCGGCAGAACGAGCCGTCCACCATGATTTTCGCGCGGCCTTTGACGGCGCTGACGATCTCCGGCAGCACGTGCATCGAGCCGCGGCCGTGGTCGAGCTGACGACCACCGTGATTGGAGACGTAAATCCAATCCACGCCGTGATCGAGCGCCACCGCCGCATCCTCGGCGGTAGCGATTCCCTTGATGATCAGCGGGATCTTGTACTTGTCCTTGATCAGCTTGACGGTGCGCCACTCCAATCCCTTCTGGAAGTCGCCACCGGTGGCGCGCAGGCGGCTTTCACGAACATAACGCTTGGCGATATCGCGCTCGCGCCGGCTGTAATGGGCAGTGTCGACGGTCAGGCAGAACGCCGTGTAGCCCGAGGCGATCGCACGGCTGACGCGGTCTTCGACAAAGGCGTCATCGCCACGGACATAGAGCTGATAGATACGCAGCGCATCAGGCGCGGCCTCGGCGACCTTTTCAAGTCCGGGTTCCGTCACGGAGCTCAACATATGGGCCGCGCCAAACCGGCCCACGCCGCGGGTGACGCTGGCGCCGGCGTTGACGGGATCGAAAATCTCGAGTGCGCCGACCGGGGCCATCATGACCGGCAGGCGCAACTTACGGCCGAACACCTCGGTCGAGGCATCGATGCGGGCGACGTTGCGGAGCACGCGTGGCCGGAACGCCATCTCATCTAGCGCCATGCGGTTGCGCCGCATCGTGGTTTCCGTCTCCGTGGCGCCGATGATGTAGTCCCAGGCGTTCTGGTTGAGGTTGGCGCGCGCCTTGTTCACGAACTCATGCAGGTTCTGGAATGGCTCGGCGCTGGCGCCAAGTTCGCTGCTTGTCGGGATACGGGTCGCTTCGTTCATTTTCTTCTCCTTGTATTTCCGACGGCGTGGCCTCGAACAACCCTTCGCCTCAGGCTATTCATAGCCCATTGGATAATGCCGGGTAAGCGCGCAGGCGCCTCGCCGGTTCTTCCCTGTCGCCTCGCAAATTGCTAAGGCTTGCTCGCGTTTAACGTGCATCAAAACGGGGAGAAACTGCCATGAAAAAGACGATGGCCGCCATTGCGGCCTTGGCGCTGTCCGCGTGTGGCGTGACAGCGGCGAATGCCCAAAGCATGAGCCTTACCAGTGCGGAGGTCAAAGAGGGCGGCACGATTGCCAACGATCAGGTTTTCAAGGGATTTGGCTGCACCGGCAACAACGTTTCGCCGAGTCTGACCTGGAGCGGAGCACCCAGCGGCACCAAGAGCTTTGCCGTCAGCATTTACGATCCGGATGCCCCGACCGGCAGCGGTTGGTGGCATTGGGTCGTTTTCAATATTCCGGCCAACGTTACCTCGCTGCCCAAGGGGGCAGGGGATGTGAAATCAAAGGGGATGCCCAAGGACGCCATCCAGAGCCGCACCGATTTCGGTGCCGACGGCTACGGCGGTCCATGTCCGCCCACCGGCGACAAGCCGCATCATTACCAGATCACGGTATTCGCGGTCGACGTCGACAAGCTGCCCGATGCGAAGAACGACATGGCTTCCGCAGCGCTGGTCGGGTTCGATCTGCATTTCCATACGCTGGCGAAAGCGAAGTTGACCGCCACCTACGGCCGCTAGTGTCCCGGTTCTGACATTCGTATCATATCGCGGCGGGCAATTTTACGAATGTCAGAACCAAAGGGACACTAGCAACCATATGATTCTAGTGTGGCTTTGACTCTGACGTTCCTTCGAAGAACTCGCAGCGACACTGAAAGGAACGTCAGAGTCGCCACACTAGGACTCGATTGACCGGCTCGGGCCGCCGCTGCCATCCTCTCTCCCGGCGAGTGTACTGACAAAGATCAGCCGTTACCGCCGGGAGGGAGTTCAATGATGTTTCGTTCGATCCGGATACTTGCCGTCGCCGCTCTGCTGGGGTCGGCCGCTCACGCTTCCGACATCCGCCGCGTCGTCACCGGCCTCGACGCCGATAACAAATCGGTCGTGATGTTCGATAGCCGGATGACGCTGCCGGCTGGTCCGTTGGGCCTGCACGCGACCAACCTGTGGGTCACCAATTCCTATCCGCTCGGTTTCTCGTTCAAGGACGATACAGCGGCCACGCCGGTCGGCATCTCGCCGCTCGACAATGGTACCAAATTCCGCGTGGTAGAGTTTCCGCCGCTCGATCACGCCACTGAAGCCAAGATGGAACCCGGGGCGCTAATGAAAGCGGTTGGCTCGGCGGCGCCTGTGAGGGGCCGTCCTGTGACCCATCCGCTGATGCATCGAACCCGCAGCGTCGATTACGCCGTGGTGCTTTCGGGCGAGATCGACATGATGCTGGACGACAGCGTCGTCCATCTGAAGCCGGGCGATACGGTCGTCCAGCAGGCCACCAATCATGCATGGGTCAATCACGGAACTGAGACCTGCCGGATCCTGTTCGTGCTGATGGATGCCAAACAGCCATAGGCATTGAGGGCACCGGCACCCCCGCTTGCTGTTTCTAATTACAAATTGGACAGGAAAGGGATTTTCGGTTCTTTGCGGTCCGCGGAACGCCTATAGTTGTGCACCGTTGTGGCCGGATATGTTGCTGATGCGGCATTCGGCCTAGTGCGGCGAATTTGAAGTTCCTATCAGGATTGCGGCAAGTTCGTCATAGGAACTTCAAATTAAAAGCCGCACTAGAAACAATAAGTTGCTAGAGCTCCTTTGATTCCGAAGTTCGTATCAGAGGTCACCGCGATGGTTTGCGAACTTCGGAATCGGAGCTCTAGGGCCGGCTTTTCGGGCCAGCGATGCTCTCAAAGCGGCCTCAATGATGCCGGACAAGTGCCGCATAGGACCGGTCTGACCGGATAACCCCATGAAGGTCGTCAGCCGGCCCCGACGGACCGGCGGTACCAACCAAAAGGCTCGCCAAATGCGAAAGAACTATCTGTTTCTCCTCGGCACCGTTACGGGCGTCTGCCTGACCCTGGCCGTTGGCGGGCCGCTCGGCCAGCATTGGATGGCAGCAGCCAAGGCGAAGGTGGAGAACAACGAGATCTATTCGCAGCTCAATCTGTTCGGCGAAGTGTTCGAGCGGGTCAGGAGCGATTATGTCGAAAAGCCGGATGACGCACACCTGGTCGAGGGCGCGATCAACGGCATGATTTCCTCGCTCGATCCGCATTCCAGGTACATGAACGAGAGCGCCTGGCATGAGATGCAGGACACGACGAAAGGCGAGTTCGGCGGTCTCGGCATCGAGGTCACCATGGAAGATGGCCTCGTCAAGGTCGTCACGCCGATGGACGACACCCCGGCATCGAAGGCCGGGATCCTGTCCGGCGATTTTATTTCGCAGATCGACGACGAGAACGTGCAGGGGCTCACGCTCGAGCAGGCCGTCAACAAGATGAAAGGCCCGGTCGACACCAAGACCAAGCTGACCATCCTGCGCAAGGGCAATGACAGCCCCATCTACGTCACGCTCACGCGTCAGATCATTCAGGTGAAGCCGGTCAGCTATCGCACCAACGGCGGCGACATCGGCTACATCCGGATCAGCTCGTTCAGCGAGCAGACCGGCGATGAGCTGAAGAAGGCGATTGCCGATATCCAGAAGCAGATCCCGCAGGGTCTGGCAGGCTACGTCCTCGACCTCCGCAACAACCCCGGTGGATTGCTGGATCAGGCGGTGTCCGTCTCAAGCGCGTTCATGGCGCGCGGCGAAGTGGTCTCGACCCGGGGACGCCGGCCCGAGGAGACGCAGCGCTTCTCGGCCCATGGAGGCGATCTCACCAAGGGCAAGCCGCTCGTCGTGTTGATCAACGGCGGTTCAGCATCTGCTTCCGAAATCGTCGCGGGCGCCTTGCACGACCACAAGCGCGCGACCCTGATCGGCACCCGGTCGTTCGGCAAGGGGTCTGTGCAAACCATCATCCCGTTGGGTGGAGATCACGGCGCGCTGGCATTGACGACGGCGCGGTATTTCACGCCGTCGGGACACTCGATCCAGGCCCAGGGTATCCTGCCCGATATCGAAATCCTGCAGGACGTTCCCGACGAGTTGAAGGGACGCGCCGAGATGAAGGGCGAGGCCTCGATGCGCGGGCATCTCTCCGCAGAAGGGGCGGAGCAGACGGGCTCGCAGTCCTACGTGCCGCCGAACGAGAAGGACGACAAGGCTCTGGCCGCCGCCTACAATCAGTTGCGCGGGATTACGGTCAACGCCGGTGGGCCGGCGGCAACGTCGACGAAGACGACGACGGTCCCGAACTAGCGCGGCGAATTTGAAGTTCCTATCAGTTTCGCCGTGAGTTCGTTATAGGAACTTCAAATTCAAAGCC
>NZ_DAHUXJ010000120.1 GCF_027307225.1 Bradyrhizobium sp.
CTCCAAGGTCCCACAGTCAAACTCACCATCGGGCTAGATGCACCAAGGAGTATCCGACCTCCGTGCCGACGGCGCCCCAGCATACCACCAGTTTCGTGCGCAGTGGGTCGGCGCAGCCGGTGGGCAACTCACCATGAGGGTTGAGCCGCGATTGCCTCATCCTATCTAACTGATGGCACCGTGCTGGCTCCCTCGCCAAGCTCTCGCTGCATCATCACCGTGTCGAGCCAGCGGCCGAACTTGAGGCCGACGTTCGGGTGGGTCCCGATCATCTGAAAGCCGCAAGCCGCGTGGACGCCGATCGAGGCGGCATTGGCGGAGTCGCCGATCACCGCGATCATCTGGCGGAACCCTCGCGCCTTGCAGTCCGCGATCAACCGTTCCAGCAACTGTCGGCCGATGCCGCGGCGGTGGGTCGCGGGTGCCAGGTAGACGGAGTTCTCGACAGTGAAACGATAGGCCGGGCGCGGCCGGTAGGGCCCCGCATAGGCATATCCGGCCACGCGCCCTTCCAGCGCCGCCGTGAAATACGGAAAGCCGCCGTCGGTGAGCGCCTGAAAGCGCCGCGTCATCTCCGTGAGATCGGGCGGAACAAGCTCGAAAGTGGCGGTTCCGAAACGGACCGCCTCCGCGTAGATCTCGGCGATATCGGGAAGGTCGGCGGCAATGGCCGGTCTGATCTCAAGCGACATCCGCGAAGATTATTTTCGGCAAGCGCAAAAGAAAAGCCCCGGCCGTGAGGCCGGGGCTTTCCGATTTTGATCGCCTAACCGCTGGTGCGTTTCAGTCGCGCTGGCCGAGCAGCTGCAACAGCAGCGTAAACAGGTTGATAAAGTTCAGGTAGAGCGACAGGGCGCCGGTAATCGCCGCGCGTTCCGCGACGTCGCCGCCCGCCTGGGCATAGCCGTAGATGTAATCGTTCTTCAGCCGCTGGGTATCGTAGGCAGTAAGACCGGCAAACACCAGCACGCCGACCACCGACACCAGGAACTGCAGCATCGTGCTGGCGAGGAAGAGATTGACCACGCTAGCGATGATGATGCCGATCAGGCCCATGAACAGGAACGACCCGATGCCGCTCATGTCACGCTTGGTGGTGTAGCCGTAAAGGCTGAGCGCGCCAAAGGTAGCGGCGGTGATGAAGAACACCCGCACGATCGAGGTGTGCGTATACACCAGGAAGATCGAGGACAGCGAAACGCCCATCAGCGCAGAGAACACCCAGAACATCATCTGGGCGGTCGCCGGGCGCATCCGGGTGATTCCGGCCGAAATCGCGAAAACCATCGCGAGCGGCGCCAGGATGAACAGCCACTTCAGCGGACTGACGAACATTGCGTAGCCGAACGGTGTCAGGAACGCGCTGCCGATCTTGGCAGCGGCGCCGGAGGGCTCGGTGGTCACCGCCGCCATATAAACGCCAAGCGCGGCGAGGCCCGTGATCGCGAGGCCGATGCTCATATAATTGTAGATGCGCAGCATGTAGGCGCGCAGACCGGCGTCGACGGTCGCGGCGTCTACGCGCCCGGCGGCCCGGCCGAAGGGGGAGTTATAGTTACGGTCTAGGTCCGACATGGTCGAATTCCTGTTTGTTGCCTGGCAGGCAAGGGGGCTTGCTCGCTAGAATTAACCCAGATAGCGCCGCTCGCCGACATTAATTTTGCGTCATCAAGCGGAGTCTGGACTCGTCGTGATATTTGGGAAACTAGCACAATCGCTGCAAGCGTTCATGCGCGGCTGAATGTCGCTAGGCTTCGCGCCAGCCGGCGGGCCGTGGTCAGACACATTTAAACAATTTTTATACCTGGCGGCCCGATTCCGACATTCGCATCCCGTTGCTGAGGCCTCTTTTTGTTTTGCCAATGCTGGAATCCTGGGGACCGCCAGCAAACATCAGTTTTTAGTGGAGATTTGGATCTGACATTCGCCTAGCGAACCCGCGGCTAGGTGGTAGCGAATGTCAAATCCACTCCACTAGCCTCATCAGAGGTTTCTCAGCACCGCCGCCGGCTTCTGGTTCAGGGCCAGCAGTGTTCCCGCCAGTCCCAATCCGACCGTGACGAGAAGCGCGGATACCACCACGCCGGCCGCGCTGCCTGCCTGCCAGACGAAGCTCAGGGTCATCAGCCGGGTTACGATCAGCCAGGCGGCGACCGAGCCTGCGATGACGCCAAAGATCGCCGTCGCAAGGCCGATCAAAAGGTACTCGAGGACGTAGGCGCCGAGCAGACGTCCCCTGGTCGCCCCCAATGTCTTGAGAATGACCGCGTCATAGACCCGATGGCGGTGACCGGCGGCGAGTGCCCCACCGAGCACAAGGATGGCCGAAATCAGCGTAACCGCGCTGGCGCCGCGGATCGCCAGCACGAGGTTGGTGACCACGTTACCGATGGTTTCCAGCGCTTCGCGAACCCGTACGCTTGTCACCATGGGGAAGGCATTTGCGACCGATTTGACGATCGCGGCGTCGCCGGCCGCGTCCGGGTGAGCCTCGGTCAATGTTGCTACATGCGTATGCGGTGCGCCTTTGAAGGTGTTCGGCGAGAATACCAGCACGAAATTGATGCCAAGACCCTGCCAGTCGATGGTGCGCATGTTGCCGATCCTGGCCGAGATATCGCGGCCGAGCACATTGACGACGATCTCATCGCCAAGCTTGAGCCTGAGGCCGTCGGCAATTTTCCTTTCGATCGATACCAGCGGCGGGCCGTTGTAATCGGCACCCCACCACTTGCCCTCCACGATCTTGGAGCCCTTGGGGATTTCGCCCGTTGCGGTCAGGCCGCGGTCGCTTTGCAGCACCCACTCGCTGTCGGTCGAAGGATTGAGGTCCTCAGCCTTGACCCCGCGCGCGGAGACGATGCGGCCGCGCAACATCGGCACCTCCTCCACGGTCGATCCCGGAGCCGTCTGCTTGAGAAACGCGCTGAAGTGATCGGCCTCGGTCGAGGGAATGTCGATGAAGTAAAAGGACGGAGCCCGTTCCGGCAATGCTGCGAGGAACTGTCGCCGCAGGTTGCCGTCGATCTGGGTGATTGTGACCAGCACGGCAAGACCAAGACCGAACGACAGCACCATCGAGGGCGTCAGCGCGCCGGGCCGGTGGATGTTGGTTACCGCGAGGCGAAGCATCGTGAATCGCGATCTCGGGAGGCGGCGCGCCAGTGCCATCAGCGCCGCGGCAATTCCGCGCAACAGCGCGAAGACGGCGATCGAGGCGATCACGAAAATCGTGGCGACGCGCTTGTCATAGGCAAGGCCGATGATCACCGCGACCAGAAGCGCGATCACCCCTGCCACCGACAGCAGATAGCCCCAGCGCGGGCGATGCCGGACGTTCGAGACGGTGTCTCGGAACAGCGCAGCCACCGGCACGTCATGGACGCGGCCGAGCGGCCACAGGCCGAAGGCAAGCGCAGTCAGTAGCCCGTAGACCAGCGATAACGCGAGTTCGCCGCCATGCAGCGTGGGCTCGATCGGCAGCGGCAGCAGTTTGCCGAACACATCCACGATGACGAATGGCAGCGCGGCACCGGCCGCAAGTCCGATGATTGAGCCAACCACCGCGAGCACGATCACCTGGGTCAGGTAAATCGAGAACACGTCGCGGCCGGTCGCGCCCACGGCCTTGAAGGTCGCGATGACGTCGCGGCGCCGGTCGATATGGCTCTTGACCGCATTGGCGACCCCGACGCCGCCGACAAGCAGCGCAGCCAATCCCACCAGCATCAGGAATTGGGTGAAACGGTTAATCGTGCGCTCAAGCTGCGGCGAGGCGTTGTCGCGCGACCTTATTTGCCAGCCGGCATGTGGCAGCGCCTCTCTCGCGTCGTCGACGAGCTTTATCGTGCTGCGGTCGCCGCTGGCGGCGTCGGGCAGTTTGACCCGATAGGTCCAGCGCACCAGACTGCCGGGCTGGAGCAACTGCGTAGCGCGCAGGCTCGCTTCGCTGGCCAGGAACCGCGGAGCGAATCCGAGCCCGCCTGAAAGTTTGTCGGGTTCGGCCTCGACGATACTGCGAATTTGAAAGGCCGCCTGGCCGATTGTGATGCGATCGTCAAGCTTCAGGTCGAGCCGGGCCAGCAATGTTTGATCGGCCGCCGCGCCGTAGACGCCGTCATGCTCGGCGAGCAGCTCTGCGACCGGCATGTCCGGCTTGAGCGAAAGCTGACCCAGCGCCGGGTAGTTGCTGTCCACCGCCTTCATCTCGACCAGCGCCAGGCGGCCGTCGGCGGCACGCGCCATCGCGCGCAGCGACGCCGTAACGGAAACCTCGCCACGGGCGCGCAGGAAAGCGAGTTCGTCGGGTTTTGCTTCGCGCTGAATCAACGAGAAGGCGGCGTCGCCGCCAAGCAGCGTGCGGCCTTCCCGCGCCAGCCCGTCGGCGAGACTTGCCGCGACTGAGCCGACGCCGGAAATTGTCATCACGCCGAGCGCGATGCAGGCGATGAAGACATAAAAGCCGCGCAGGCCGCCGCGCAGCTCGCGCAAGGCATAGCGCAGCGGAATGGAAGCTGGCCGCCGAACGTCCACGGATTCGGTCACGATCGTCATGAAGCGGCACTGTGCTCGGCATCGATGCGGCCCGAACGCAGCCGTACGACGCGGTCGCAGCGATGCGCCAGCGCGGCATCGTGGGTCACCAGCACCAGCGTCATGCCGCGCTCGGCATGTTTGGTGAACAGGAGATCGACGATCTGTTTGCCGGTGGTCTCATCGAGGTTGCCCGTGGGCTCGTCAGCCACCAGGATCGCCGGATCTGGCGCCAGGGCGCGCGCGAGTGCGACGCGCTGCTGTTCGCCGCCCGAAAGCTGCGTGGGATAGTGATGCAGCCGGTCACCCAATCCGACGGATATGAGTTCGTGCGCGGCGCGTGCCGAGGCATCGGAATTTCCGGCGAGCTCGAGCGGGACTGCGACATTTTCCAGCGCCGTCATGGTGGGGATCAGATGGAACGACTGGAAGACGATGCCGACCTGGCGGCCACGAAATCGTGCCAATGCGTCCTCACCGAGGGCATTGAAAGGGGTTCCGTTGACCACCACTTCTCCGCTGTCGGGACGCTCCAGTCCCGCCATCACCATGAGGAGCGTGGACTTCCCCGAGCCTGACGGACCGATCAGGCCGAGCGCTTCGCCCGATCCGACGCGCAGGCTGATGTCCTTGAGAATGTGGACGCGCGCCGCCCCGGTGCCGAGGGAGAGGTTGACGCTGGAGATGGAAATGCTGTCCGGTGCAAGGCCGGACAAGGATGAGGGCTTTGTGAGGCTGTCCATGGGTTGCTCATATGGTAGTTCCGGCCGCGCGGTCGAGAGGCTCTCTTCCTTGTTCAAGCAAATGCTCGTGTGGGGCCTGTTGCTCGTCGCTGCCGAACCAGCCTTTGCGCAGTCTCCGACAATTTCCAATGCCGCTCCGATCAAAATGGTGGTGCTCGGCGACTCCTTGAGTGCAGGACTTGGATTGTCCGGCGCCGACGCTTTTCCGGCCAAGCTGCAAAAGGCGTTGAAGGCCAGAGGTATAGCCGTCGACGTGACCAACGCCGGCGTTTCCGGTGACACCGCCTCCGGCGGCCTCGACCGTCTCGACTGGTCGGTGCCGCAGGAGACCCAGGCCGTCATCGTCGAGCTTGGGGCCAACGACGCCTTGCGGGGGATTGATCCGGCGGTCACCCGTGCCGCGTTGACCGACATCGTGAAACAGCTGAAGGGGCGCGGCGTCGCGGTGATGCTGTGTGGCATGGTGGCGCCGCCGAACTATGGCGCCGATTTTGCCGCCCACTTCGATTCGATCTATCCTGGCCTCGCCAAAGCCTATGACGTGCCGCTCTATCCTTTTTTCCTCCAGGGGGTAGCGGCCGATCCCAAGCTCAATCAAGCTGACGGCATTCATCCAACCGCGGCGGGAGTTGACATCATCGTCAAGAATATCTTGCCTAACGTCGAGGCATTTCTCGGCTCGATATCGAAGCACGCGAGCTGAAAAGCCGGCAGCAAGGCGGTGATGCGGCGACGCGGCAAACCTTTACTGGACAGTTAACGGGAGATGCTTCGCAGAGTCACGCAACTACGCTAAAAATTGTTGCCGGTGATTCGTCACCGGTGTCTGTCAGCGAACATGATCTTTAGGGAAAGCTGTTATCCTCGTTTCCAAATCATGTTCCAGCATCGGGAGTCATGCGATGCCGCGTCTGTTTACCGGACTGGAAATCCCGGCCGAAATTGGCCAAACCCTGTCCTCTTTGCGTGGCGGACTACCTGGGGCACGCTGGATCGATCCCGAAAATTATCACGTCACCTTGCGCTTCATCGGCGATATCGACGGCATCTCGGCCAACGAGATCGCCTCGATGCTGTTTCGTGTGAACCGCAAGCCGTTCGAAGTTTCGGTTCAGGGCCTTTCCAGTTTCGGAAGCAAAAAGCCGCGCGCCGTAGTCGCCAACATAGCTCCGACCCGGCCGCTGATCGAATTGCAGGCCGAGCTCGAGCGGTTGATGCAGCGGATGGGGCTCGATCCCGAGGGACGAAAGTTTACCCCGCATGTCACGCTGGCGCGGCTGCGCGACGCCTCCAGCCAGGACGTTGCCGACTATCTTTCGGTGCGGGGCTATTTTCCGACCAAGGTGTTCACGGCTTCCCGCTTTGTGCTGTTTTCCTCACGCGCCTCGACCGGCGGCGGGCCCTACGTGGTCGAAGATTCCTACGCGTTGAGCGCATAAAATGGAATTTAACCTTGCTGCGGACCGCGCCCCCTGCAGCGGCGTTGAGCGCCTTTCTGGCGTTCTGGAATGCCAATTCCTGGCTTGCAATTTCTTCAGGCTTGGGCCGTAAAGTGGTGCAATGTTGTCCCCGCCGCCTGCATCTTTCCTCAAGCACTACGAAGCGCTCGTCGCCTCCGGTGCCATCGAGGCCGACGCCGGGCAGCGTGAGGCCGCGGAGGCCTTCGACGATCTCGAGCAGCGGGTCGAGCGCTACAGGCCCGTGCGCAGGCAACGCTTGCTCGATCGGCTGTTTGCCGACAAGCGCGAGGGCCCACCGCGCGGCCTTTACGTTCACGGCGAAGTCGGCCGCGGCAAGACCATGCTGATGGACCTGTTCTTCCAGGCGAGCCCGGTCCGGTACAAGCGGCGCGCGCATTTCCACGAATTCATGACCGAGGTGCACGAGCGCATTTTCGGCTTTCGCCAACAGATCGCGCGCGCTGAAATCCCGGATGCCGACGTGATCGCGCTCACCGCAAATGCGATTTTCGAACAGGCGTGGCTGTTATGCTTCGACGAATTCCATGTCACGGATATTGCCGATGCCATGATCCTGGGACGGCTGTTCGCGCGCCTGTTCGAACTCGGTACCGTAGTGGTCGCAACTTCCAACGTAGCGCCCGAAGACCTCTATAAGGGCGGGCTGAACCGATCGTTGTTTCTGCCGTTCATCGCACAGATCGAAGAGCGCATGACGGTGCTGCGGCTCGACGCACGCACCGATTTTCGGCTGGAGAAGCTCGCTGGCGTCAAGATGTGGCTCGTGCCTCCCGACGCTGTGGCCGCCTCCGCGCTCGACAACGCCTGGGCAAAGATGACCGGCAACGCGTCCTGCCGCCCGCGCGGCATTTCGATCAAGGGCCGCACGCTGCATGTACCGTGTTCGGCCAACGGCGTGGCGCGTTTTTCTTTTGCCGAGCTTTGCGAGCAGCCGCTCGCTGCATCCGACTACCTTCGGCTCGCCCGCGACTATCACACGCTCCTGATCGATCGTATCCCGGTGATGGATTATCCAGAACGCAACGCCGCCAAGCGTTTCATTGCCTTGATCGATACCCTCTACGACAATGGCGTGAAGCTGATGGCCTCGGCTCAGGCCGATCCATTGTCGCTTTACCTCGCGACGGAAGGCGTCGAGGCCAACGAGTTCAAGCGGACTTCCTCGCGCCTGATCGAAATGGGCTCGGAATCCTATTTGGGCTTGCCGCACGGCCACAAGGATTCGGCGGCAAGCGGTTCGACCACGGGGCTGGTCGAGACGTAATTTGCTGTCGTTATTTCCAGTCGTTTCCGGACGCCCGTCGGCATGCGCCCCGCCGGCCCGACAATTGAGCGGGCTGCGGCTTGAACGGGGGAAGCGAAAGGGATAACCAGCCTCAAACGGCTTTCATCCACCTCCATCGCTTCAAAGGACAAATCCCCATGGCGCGTGACAAGATTGCACTGATTGGCTCCGGCCAGATCGGCGGAACGCTGGCCCATCTCATCGGTCTCAAGGAACTCGGCGACGTCGTCATGTTCGACATTGCCGAGGGCGTCCCGCAGGGCAAATCGCTTGATCTCGCGCAGTCTTCGCCGGTCGACGGCTTCGACGCCCATATGACGGGCGCCAATTCCTACGAGGCGCTCGATGGCGCGGACGTGTGCATCGTCACCGCCGGCGTGCCGCGCAAACCCGGCATGAGCCGCGACGATCTTCTTTCCATCAATCTCAAGGTGATGGAGCAGGTCGGCGCCGGCATCAAGAAATATGCCCCGAACGCGTTCGTCATCTGCATCACCAACCCGCTCGACGCCATGGTCTGGGCGCTGCAGAAGGCATCCGGCATGCCGCAGAAGAAAGTCGTCGGCATGGCCGGCGTGCTGGATTCGTCGCGCTTCCGTTATTTCCTGGCCGATGAATTCAACGTTTCGGTCGAGGACGTCACCGCGTTCGTGCTGGGCGGCCATGGCGACACCATGGTGCCGCTGGTGCGCTACTCGACCGTGGCGGGCATTCCGCTGCCGGATCTGGTCAAGATGGGCTGGACCTCGCAGTCGCGCCTCGACGAGATTGTCGACCGCACCCGCAACGGCGGCGCCGAGATCGTCAACCTGCTCAAGACCGGCTCGGCCTTCTACGCGCCGGCGGCGTCCGCCATCGCCATGGCCGAGAGCTATCTGAAGGACAAGAAGCGCGTGATGCCCTGCGCCGCCTATCTCAATGGCGAATATGGCGTGAAGGATATGTATGTTGGCGTGCCCGTCGTGATCGGCAGCAAAGGCGTTGAACGTGTTGTTGAAATCGAGCTCACGGGCAAGGATCGCGAGGCCTTCGACAAATCGGTCGGTGCGGTCCAGGGTCTGGTCGAAGCCTGCAAGAAGATCGCGCCGGACCTGTTAGGCCGCTGGACTCGTGGCTAGCTGAGTAGCGGATGTCAAATCCACTCCACTAGTCTTGGCATTTCACTTTTCGAAGCACACCGGGTTGCAGTTCTTGTGGTATATGGTATGCCAGCGACAATGCCGGTGTGAATTTGCCAAAATTCGCAGCGACCTAAGGTTCGGGGAACGTCCAGATGAATATCCATGAATATCAGGCCAAGGCACTGCTCAGCGAATTCGGCGTCGCCATTTCCAAGGGCGTGCCGGTGCTTAAGCCTTCCGATTCCGATGCGGCCGCCAAAAGCCTTCCCGGTCCGGTTTGGGTGGTGAAAAGCCAGATCCATGCCGGCGGCCGTGGCAAGGGCACCTTCAAGGAGGCCTCCGCCGGTGCCAAGGGCGGCGTGCGCATCGCCAAGTCGGTCGCCGAGGTCAATGAATTCGCCAAGCAGATGCTGGGCGCGACCCTGGTGACGGTGCAGACCGGCGCGCAGGGCAAGCAGGTCAATCGCCTCTACATCGAAGAAGGCTCCGAGATCGAGAAGGAGTTTTATCTGTCGATCCTGGTGAACCGCGAAACTTCCCAAGTGTCGTTCGTGGTGTCGACCGAAGGCGGCGTCAACATCGAGGAAGTCGCGCACAAGACGCCGGAGAAGATCGTCAGCTTCTCGGTTGATCCGGCCACCGGCATCATGAGCCATCACGGCCGCACCGTGGCGAAGGCCCTGAACCTTACCGGCGATCTCGCCAAGCAGGCGGAAAAGCTGGCGGCCCAGCTCTATGCTGCCTTTGTCGCCAAGGACATGGCGATGCTGGAAATCAATCCGCTGGTCGTCACCAAGCAGGGCGCGCTCCGCGTTCTCGACGCCAAGGTGTCGTTCGACGACAACGCGCTGTTCCGCCATCCCGAACTCGTCGTGCTCCGCGACGAGACCGAGGAAGATGCCAAGGAAATCGAGGCGTCGAAATACGATCTCAACTACGTCACGCTCGATGGCACCATCGGCTGCATGGTCAACGGCGCCGGTCTTGCGATGGCGACGATGGACATCATCAAGCTCTACGGCATGTCGCCGGCGAACTTCCTCGACGTCGGCGGCAGCGCCAGCAAGGAAAAGGTCGCGTCCGCCTTCAAGATCATCACCGCCGATCCCAACGTGAAGGGTATCCTGGTCAACATCTTCGGCGGCATCATGAAGTGCGACGTCATCGCCGAGGGCGTGGTCGCCGCCGTGAAGGAAGTCGGCCTCAAGGTACCGCTGGTCGTGCGGCTCGAAGGCACCAATGTCGACGCCGGCAAGAAGATCATCCGCGAGTCCGGCCTCAACGTGCTGCCGGCCGATGATCTTGACGATGCCGCGCAGAAAATCGTCAAGGCCGTCAAGGGAGCCTGACAATGGCCGACCATCTCGCCGCGCCGGCGCCGCTCGAAGAACACCGCAAGCTCGCGGTATTCGCGGGCGACTGGGCCGGCGATGAGATGGTCTATCCCTCGCGCTGGACCGAGGGCGGGCCCGCAACCTCCAAGGTGAATGCCCGCATCGATCTCAATGGCTTCTATCTGATCCAGGACGCACGTCAGAGCCGCGACGGCAAAGAGATCTTCGCGACCCACGCCGTGTTCACCTACGATCGCGACGATCGCCTCTACAAATTATTCTGGCATGACTCGCTCGGCTATTATCCGCCGTCGCCGGCTTCCGGCGGCTGGACCGGCAAATCGCTGGTGCTGGTGCGCGGCTCGCTGCGCGGCAATGCACGCCATGTCTACGAAGTCATCGATGACGACAGTTACTCGATGAAAATCCAATACTCGCCTGATGCCGAAGGGTGGTCCGACGTGATCACCGGCGTCTATCGGCGAGTCCACTGATCCCTTTACCGATTATCTCGCGAAGGCAGTCTCAGCCGTGTGCATCATCAAAGGCCAAGTCGAATGAATGAGTTTTGGCCCTATGCAAAAAGTTGGGCGCCCTTCATCGTATTGATGGCAGCCTGGTTAATCTTTTTTCGGGGGCGATTTCATCGTTGGATAATCGCTTGTGCCACTGCGCGCAAACAGACGATCGAAGGCGATGGAAAAAACAAGTCTTAAGCCTGAAGCATCAGGCCAATCAACGTATAGGAAAGCGGATGTCCATCCTGATTGACAAAAATACAAAAGTCATCTGCCAGGGCTTTACCGGCAAGAACGGCACATTTCATTCCGAAGCCGCGATCGCCTACGGCACCAAGATGGTCGGCGGCACCTCGCCCGGCAAAGGCGGATCGAAACATCTTAACCTGCCGGTGTTCGACACGGTGCGCGAGGCGCGCGAGAAGACGGGCGCGGATGCTTCCGTAATCTACGTGCCGCCGCCGGGTGCAGCCGATGCGATCTGCGAAGCGATCGATGCGGAGATTCCGTTGATCGTCTGCATCACCGAAGGCATTCCGGTGACCGACATGGTGCGCGTGAAGCGCTCGCTCTCGGGCTCGAAGTCGCGGCTGATAGGACCGAACTGCCCCGGCGTGATGACGGCCGGCGAGTGCAAGATCGGCATCATGCCGGCGAACATCTTCCGGCCCGGCAATGTCGGCATTGTCTCGCGTTCGGGCACGCTGACCTATGAGGCGGTGTTCCAGACCTCTCAGGAAGGCCTCGGCCAGACCACGGCGGTGGGTATCGGCGGCGACCCGGTCAAGGGCACCGAATTTATCGACATGCTGGAGATGTTCTTGGGCGACCCCAAGACCACCTCGATCATCATGATCGGTGAGATCGGCGGTTCGGCTGAGGAAGACGCTGCCCAGTTCCTGAAGGATGAGGCCAAGCGGGGCCGCAAGAAGCCGATGGTTGGCTTCATCGCCGGCGTCACGGCGCCCCCCGGACGCCGCATGGGCCATGCCGGTGCGATCATATCTGGCGGCAAGGGTGACGCCGGATCGAAGACCGCGGCTATGGAATCGGCCGGAATTGCCGTCTCTCCGTCGCCTGCAAGGCTCGGAAAGACGCTCGTTGAAAAGTTGAAGTCCTAATTCACTGCTTGGTTCTTTTCGGGGCGAAGTTTCTTCTTAAATAGGGTACAGGTTCTGGACCCGCCGGTCCGCGTCTAGCGGATCGGTTGCCGCGCCGTCTGTTATGCGCGATGAAGAAACTCATCAGGACGCCCCATGTCTCGCCAGGATGCGAACGCAGCTTTTGCCCTTTCGTCTTTTTTGCAGGGCACAAACGCCACCTATATCGACGAAATCTACGCCCACTATGAAAATGACCCCTCCTCGGTCGACGGCGAGTGGCAGGAGTTCTTCAAGAGCCTGAAAGATGCGCCCGCCGACGTTCGCAAGAACGCCGAAGGGCCCTCGTGGGCCAGAAGCAACTGGCCGGTCACGCCGCAAGACGATCTGACCCCGGCGCTCGACGGCAACTGGGCGCAAGTCGAGAAGGCGGTCTCGACCAAGATCGCGGCCAAGGCGCAAGCCGCTGGCAGCGAACTCACTTCGGCCGATGTGCACCAGGCGACCCGCGATTCCGTGCGCGCGCTGATGCTGATCCGCGCCTATCGGATGCGCGGCCATTTCCACGCCAAGCTCGATCCGCTCGGGATCGAAGTGCCGCGCGACCGCGAGGAACTCGATCCGCGCTCCTACGGCTTTACGGAAGCCGATTTCGACCGGAAGATTTTCCTCGATCACGTGCTCGGCCTCGAATACGGGAATTTGCGCGAAATCGTCGCGATCTGCGAGCGGACCTACTGCCAGACGCTCGGCGTCGAGTTCATGCATATCTCCAACGCCGCGCAGAAAGGCTGGATTCAGGAGCGGATTGAGGGGCCGGACAAGGAAATCTCCTTCACCCGCGAAGGCCGGCGCGCCATCCTCAACAAGCTCGTCGAAGCCGAGGGTTTCGAAAAATTCTGCGACCTCAAATTCACCGGCACCAAGCGCTTCGGTCTCGACGGCGCCGAATCGCTGATTCCCGCGCTGGAGCAGATCATCAAGCGCGGCGGCAATCTCGGCGTGAAGGAAATCGTCGTCGGCATGCCGCATCGCGGCCGCCTCAATGTGCTGACCCAGGTGATGGGCAAACCGCACCGCGCGCTGTTCCACGAATTCAAGGGCGGCTCGGCCAATCCAGACGCGGTCGAAGGCTCGGGCGACGTCAAATATCACCTCGGTGCCTCATCGGATCGGGAGTTCGACAACAACAGGATCCATCTGTCGCTGACCGCCAACCCGTCGCATCTGGAAATCGTCGATCCGGTCGTGCTCGGCAAGGTGCGCGCCAAGCAGGATCAGCATGGCGATCCGCCAGACATGCGGATTTCGGTGCTGCCGCTTTTGATGCATGGCGACGCCGCCTTCGCTGGGCAAGGCGTGGTAGCGGAATGTTTCAGCCTGTCGGACCTCAAGGGCTACCGCACCGGCGGTTCGCTGCATTTCATCGTCAACAACCAGATCGGCTTCACCACCTATCCGCGCTATTCGCGCTCTTCGCCCTATCCGTCCGACGTGGCGAAGATGATCGATGCGCCGATCTTTCATGTGAACGGCGACGATCCGGAGGCGGTGGTTTTCGCCGCCAAGGTCGCGATCGAGTTCCGGCAGAAATTCCACAAGCCGGTCGTCATCGACATGTTCTGCTACCGCCGCCACGGCCATAACGAGGGCGACGAGCCGGCGTTTACCCAGCCGGTGATGTACAAGAAGATCGGCTCGCACCCGACCACGCTCGAAGTCTATGCCAGGCGGCTGATCGCTGACGGTGTGATGACCGAGGGCGAGGTCGAAAAGGCCAAGGCGGACTGGCGCGCGCGGCTTGATGCCGAATTGGAAGCTGGCACCGGCTACAAGCCCAACAAGGCCGACTGGCTCGACGGCAAATGGGCCGGCTTCAAGATCGCCGACCAGGAAGAGGATGCGCGCCGTGGTGTGACCGGCATCAATACTGCCGTTCTGAAGGACATCGGCCGCAAGATCACTAAGGTACCGGACGGTTTCCGCGTTCACCGCACCATCCAGCGCTTCCTCGACAACCGCGCGAAGGCGATCGACAGCGGCGTCGGCATCGACTGGGCGACCGGCGAGGCGCTGGCGTTCTGTGCGCTGTTGCAGGAGGGCCATCACGTACGGTTGTCCGGCCAGGACTCCGAGCGCGGCACGTTCTCGCAGCGCCATTCGGTGCTGATCGATCAGGAAGACGAGAGCCGTTACACCCCGTACAATCATCTCGGCGGCGATCAGGGCCACTACGAAGTCATCAACTCGCTGCTGTCGGAAGAGGCCGTGCTCGGCTTCGAATACGGCTACTCGCTGGCCGAACCGAACGCGCTCGCGATGTGGGAGGCGCAGTTCGGCGACTTCGCCAACGGCGCGCAGGTCCTGTTCGATCAGTTCATCTCGTCTGGCGAGCGCAAATGGTTGCGCATGTCGGGCCTCGTTTGCCTGTTGCCGCATGGTTACGAAGGGCAGGGGCCGGAGCACTCATCGGCACGGCTCGAGCGCTATCTGCAAATGTGCGCTGAAGACAATATGCAGGTGGTCTATCCCACCACGCCGGCGAATTACTTCCATGTGCTGCGGCGGCAGCTGCATCGCGAAATCCGCAAGCCGCTGATCCTGATGACGCCGAAGTCGCTGCTGCGGCACAAGCGTGCGGCCTCGCGGCTCGACGAATTGGGCGAGGGAACGACGTTCCACCGCATCCTCTACGATGACGCCCAGATGCTGCCCGACGAGCAGATCAAGCTCGTGCCGGATGACAAGATCAAGCGCATCGTGCTGTGCTCGGGCAAGGTCTATTACGATCTCTATGAAGAGCGCGAGAAGCGCGGTATCGATGATATCTACCTGATGCGCATCGAACAGCTCTATCCGGTGCCGTTGAAGGCGCTGGTCGTGGAGCTCTCCCGCTTCAAAGGCGCCGAAGTGGTCTGGTGCCAGGAAGAGCCGCGCAACATGGGCGCATGGCATTTCATCGAGCCTTATCTCGAATGGGTGCTGAACCAGATCAACGCGACCTACAGGCGTCCGCGCTACGCGGGACGCGCCGCCGCTGCCGCGACGGCGACCGGGTTGATGTCGAAACATCTGGCGCAGCTCAAGGCGCTGCTCGACGAGGCATTGAGCTGACGAGATTTCAACCGGTCATGCCCCGCGACGGCGGGGCATCCAGTAACCCGCGCCGTCTGTTTTCGACGAGAACCGTCGCGGATTGCTGGATCCTCCGCTTTCGCGGAGGATGACAGCAAGGGATTATCGCCGTACAGGGCGTTTGGAGAGAGCAAAGCCATGACTGAAATTCGCGTGCCGACGCTCGGCGAATCCGTGACTGAAGCCACCATCGGCCGTTGGTTCAAGAAGGCCGGTGATGCCGTCGCGGTCGATGAGCCCCTGGTCGAGCTCGAAACCGACAAGGTGACCATCGAAGTTCCGGCGCCGTCCGCCGGCGTACTTGGTGCGATCAGCGCCAGGGATGGCGAGACCGTCGCCGTCGGAGCGCTGCTTGGGCAGATCACGGATGGTGCTGCGGGCGCCGCCGCCAAGTCCGCCGCTCCCGCCAAGGCTGCTCCGCCGCCGCCCGCTCCTGCGCCGGCCGCCAAGGCGCCGCCAGCAGACAAGGCGCCGCCAGCAGACAAGGTGCCGCCAGCCGACAAGGCTGTGTCTGCCGATGCGCCGCTGGCACCGTCGGTGCGCAAGCTGTCCGCCGAAAGCGGCATCGACGCCTCGACCGTGCCGGGCTCAGGCAAGGACGGCCGCATTACCAAGGGTGACATGCTGGCTGCGATCGAGAAGGCAGCTTCGGCGCCGACGCCGGTCAATCAGCCGGCGGCCGCCGTGCAGGTCCGCAGCCCCTCGCCCGCAGATGACGCGGCGCGCGAGGAGCGCGTGAAGATGACGCGGCTGCGCCAGACCATCGCGCGGCGGCTGAAGGATGTTCAGAACACAGCGGCGATGCTCACGACCTTCAACGAGGTCGACATGACCAACGTCATGGCATTGCGCGCGCATTACAAGGATGTGTTCGAGAAGAAGCACGGCAGCAAGCTCGGCTTCATGGGCTTCTTCACCAAGGCCTGCGTGCAGGCGCTGAAGGATATTCCGGCCGCCAACGCCGAGATCGACGGCACTGACCTGATCTACAAGAATTACTATCACATCGGCGTCGCCGTCGGCACCGACAAGGGTCTCGTCGTGCCGGTCGTGCGCGACTGCGACCACAAGTCGATTGCGGAAATCGAGAAGAGCATCGCCGATTTTGGCCGCCGCGCCCGCGACGGCCAGCTCAAGATCGACGAGATGCAGGGCGGCACTTTCACCATCACCAATGGCGGCATCTATGGCTCGCTGATGTCGACACCGATCCTCAACGCGCCGCAGTCGGGCATTCTCGGCATGCACAAGATCCAGGAGCGTCCGATGGCGGTCGGCGGCAAGGTCGAGATTCGGCCGATGATGTACCTGGCGCTGTCCTATGATCACCGCGTGATCGACGGCAAGGATGCCGTGACCTTCCTCGTGCGGGTGAAGGAGAGCCTCGAAGACCCGGCGCGGCTGGTGCTGGATCTGTGACCGCGTGTCTGACGATGAGCTATCGCGCCCGCCTTGGATGCCGTCGAAAATTCCCGACGGCAGCAGTCCACCAGCATGGGATCAGGAAGATGCTGACGGACTCGTCGGGCAGTTGATGCTTGCGGGGATCACCTATGTCGCAGCGGACGGAAAGACGGTGACCTCACAGGTGCAATGTTGGGGTCGGATCACCAGCGCAAATCGGGAAGGAATTGTCGTCTTGTGTGAAGGCAAAACGTGGGCCGGGCAAACAATGACCTTGCCACCGCACCTGCCGGCATTTCAGGCGGCGAAGCCCGGAGAATACCGGTTGCGCTCGACCGGAGAAACTGTCGTGGACCCCGATCTTACGACTAGCTGGACAATCAAGCAGTCTCCAAAGTCATGATTTGATGTTAGGAGGTCGATAATGAGTTTCACTCGTTGGAGACAGATGTGACCGACAAAGTTGTTGTTATCACCGGCGCTAGCCGCGGCATTGGCCGCGCGGCTGCCCTTGCCGCGGCGGCGCGCGGATTTCGCGTTGTCGTCGGCTATGCCAGCAACCGGAAAGCGGCCGATGAAGTCGTGGGCCAGATCGAAGCCAACAATGGCAAAGCGATTGCGGTGAAATGCGATGTCGGCGTTGAGGACGACATCCTCGCACTGTTCAAGGCGGCGGACGCATTGGGCACGCTCGGTGCGCTGGTGAACAATGCCGGCATCGTCGGCCCGTCGATCCGGGTCGACGAGATGTCCGCTACGCGCATCCAGCGCATCATGTCGGTCAACATCACCGGCAGCTTTCTCTGCGCCCGCGAAGCAGTGAAGCGGATGTCGACCAGGCACGGCGGCAAGGGCGGCGTCATCGTCAATATTTCGTCGGTCGCGGCCAAGCTCGGCTCGCCCAATACCTATGTCGACTATGCGGCGTCCAAGGGCGCGATCGACACCTTCACCGTCGGTCTTGGCTACGAAGTCGCCAACGAAGGCATTCGCGTCGCAGCTGTTCGTCCCGGCCTGATCGATACCGAAATCCACGCCTCGGGCGGCGAGCCCGATCGTGCGCATCGGTTGGCGCATGTGGTGCCGATGAAGCGGATCGGCACCGCGGACGAGATCGCCAACGCCATTGCCTGGCTGATCTCGGACGAGGCCTCTTATGTGACCAGTGCAATTCTTGACGTGTCGGGCGGGCGCTAACGCATGATCCGGAAAAGTGGAAACCGGTTTTCCGAAAAGGTCATGCGCAAACAATAGCGTCACAAATTTCAGTTACAGGATTCGATCATGGCGACTTACGATCTTGTTGTTATCGGCACCGGCCCGGGCGGATATGTCTGCGCCATCCGTGCGGCGCAGCTCGGCATGAAGGTCGCCGTGGTCGAGAAGAACGCGACGCTCGGCGGCACCTGCCTCAATGTCGGGTGCATGCCTTCGAAAGCGCTGCTGTATGCCTCGGAAATGTTCGAGGAAGCCGAGCATTCCTTCGCCAAGATGGGCGTCAGCGTCCCGGCGCCGAAGCTCGACCTGCCCGCCATGATGAATTTCAAGCAGCAAGGCATCGACGGCAACGTCAAGGGCGTCGAGTTCCTGATGAAGAAGAACAAGATCGACGTGATTCCGGGAAAAGCAAAAATCCTCGGGACCGGTCGAATCGAGGTGGCCGGCAAGGACGGCAAGACGCTGGTCGTCGAGACGAAAAACATCGTCATCGCCACCGGCTCGGATATTGCGCGCCTGAAGGGCATCGAGATCGACGAGAAGCGCATCGTGTCGTCGACCGGCGCGCTGTCGCTCGACAGGGTGCCGGGAAAACTCCTGATCATCGGCGCCGGTGTCATCGGGCTCGAACTCGGCTCGGTGTGGCATCGGCTCGGCGCGCAAGTCACCGTCGTCGAATTCCTTGATCGCATCCTGCCCGGCATGGATGGCGAGGTCGCCAGACAATTCCAGCGCCTTCTGGAAAAGCAGGGTTTTGCGTTCAAGCTCGCCACCAAGGTCACGAGCGTCGATGCCTCAGGCAAGACGCTGGTCGCGCAGGTTGAGCCGGCGGCGGGCGGAGCGGTTGAAAAGATCGAGGCCGACGTGGTGCTGGTCTGTATCGGCCGCATTCCCTACACCGAAGGCCTTGGCCTCAAGGAAGCCGGCGTTGCCGTCGACAATCGCGGCCGCGTGCAGATCGATGCGCATTTCGCCACCAGCCTGAAGGGCGTCTATGCGATCGGCGATGTCGTTGCCGGTCCGATGCTGGCGCACAAGGCGGAAGATGAAGGCGTCGCGGTTGCCGAAATTCTGGCAGGCCAGGCCGGCCATGTGAATTACGACGTCATTCCCGGCGTTGTGTATACAACGCCGGAAGTCTCCTCTGTCGGAAAGACCGAAGAAGAACTGAAACAGGCCGGCGTGGCCTATACCAGCGGCAAATTTCCCTTCACCGCCAATGGCCGCTCGAAGGTGAACCAGACCACTGACGGTTTCGTGAAGATTCTCGCAGATGCGAAGACCGACCGCGTGCTCGGCGTGCATATCGTCGGCCGTGAAGCCGGTGAAATGATCCACGAAGCCGCCGTTTTGATGGAATTCGGCGGTTCCGCCGAGGACCTGGCGCGAACCTGCCACGCCCATCCGACCCGTTCCGAAGCAGTGAAGGAAGCGGCGCTTGCGGTTGGCAAACGTGCCATCCATATGTGATCCTTGCGCCGCGAGAGTCGGGGCAGGATAATTTTATGCTACGCCGCCTTCTTCAACCGATCTGGGTGTTGCTCGCGGTCATCTTTTTGATCGAAGCGTGGCTTTGGGATCACCTTGAGCCGATCGTCGCCTGGGTCGTTGCGAAAATCCCGCTGCAAGCTTTCAAGGCATGGTTGGCTGAGCGGGTCGATACGCTATCGCCTGCGATGACGCTGATCGTGTTCGTCGTGCCGGTGATACCGCTATTTCCGCTGAAGATGGTCGGCGTTTGGCTGCTCATGCACGAATACTGGCTGAGCGCCGTCTTCACGATTCTTTTCGCCAAGCTTCTCGGTGTCGGCATCACCGCCTTCGTCTTTGACGTGACGCGGCCGAAGCTCCTGGAGATGGGCTGGTTCGAGAAACTCTACGAGTTCATCCTGGAGGTACGCGCCAAGGCAAGAGCCCTGGTCGATCCGATCAAGCGGCGCATCACGGAAACGCTGCGCGGCAACGGCGACCGCTGGTCGTCGCGAATGCTGCGGCTGATCCAGCGCTTCCGCAAGAGCGTGCGCGAGGCGCGCTAGTGTCCCGGTTCTGACATTCGTATCATATCGCGGCGGGTTCGTTTACGAATGTCAGAACCAAAGGGGCACTAGCAACCATATGATTCTAGTGTGGCTTTGACTCTGACGTTCCTTCGGAGAACTCGCTGCAACACTGAAAGGAACGTCAGAGTCGCCACACTAGAATAGTGTTTTCAAGCGCAGCAAGCCCTCGGACTTGCCGCCTTCGCTAAAGCTTCGGCGGCCGTGTGAGCCAGTGGCCCGGCGTAGCCTTGGCGGAGACGGGTGCCGGGCATCCACGTCTTCACGAAAGGCGAAACGTGGATGGCCGGGTCAAGCCCGGCCA
>NZ_DAHUXJ010000102.1 GCF_027307225.1 Bradyrhizobium sp.
GCTTCGAATCGCCGGGACGAGGAGGATGGCATAACGAGACTATTCCGCGGCTTCGCGGCGAGGGGACATCATACCCTCCAGCCGGCTTTGAATAATGGCTTCGGCTTCTCGGACGATGCGCGAGACGAGCTCGGCACAAGTGGGAATATCGTGGATCAGGCCCTGCACCTGGCCCGCGGACCAAATTCCCTCGTCTGCGTCTCCGGTGGCGTAGACCATCTTGCCGCGCGCGCCCGCCACGAGTTCGCGAACCTGCTCGAAAGTCGCGCCTTCCTTTTCCATCGCCACCACTTTTGTCGAGATCGCGTTCCTGGCGACGCGCGAGGTGTTGCGCATGGTGCGGAAGATCAGCTCGGTCTCGCGCTCGTCATTGGCGACGATGCGCTCCTTGATATGCTGATGGATCGGGCTTTCCTGGGTAGCCATGAAGCGCGTGCCCATGTTGATGCCTTCGGCGCCGAGCGCGAGCGCGGCGACGAGACCGCGGCCGTCGCCGAAGCCGCCGGAGGCGATCATCGGGATCTTGACCTTGTTGGCGGCCACGGGAATCAGGATCAGGCCCGGCGTGTCGTCTTCGCCCGGGTGGCCGGCACATTCAAAACCGTCGATCGAAATCGCATCGACCCCCATGCGTTCGGCCGAGAGCGCGTGGCGGACGCTGGTGCATTTGTGCACGACCTTGATGCCGTGCTTCTTGAATTCGGTGACGTGATCCTGCGGCTTGTTGCCGGCAGTCTCGACGATCCTGATGCCGCTTTCGATGATGGCCTGCCGGTATTCGGCGTAGGGCGGGGGCTTGATCGAGGGCAGGATGGTCAGATTGACGCCGAACGGCTTGTCGGTCATCTCGCGGCAGCGCGCGATTTCTTTTCGCAGGTCTTCTGGCGTCGGCTGCGTCAGCGCAGTGATGAAGCCGAGCGCACCGGCATTCGCGACGGCGGCGACCAACTCGGCGACGCCGACCCATTGCATGCCGCCCTGGACGATCGGGTGTTCGACGCCGACAAGTTCGGTAAATCGCGTCTTCAGCATTTGCTAGTGTCCCGGTTCTGACATTCGTATCATATCGCGGCGGGCGCTTTTACGAATGTCAGAACCAAAGGGACACTAGTAAACAAATATTTCTAGTGTGGCTTTGACTCTGACGCTCCTTTGAAGGGGTCGCCGCGAAACTGAAAGGAGCGTCAGTGTCGCCACACTAGCCTCTTACCTTCCTTAAGGGGTGCGTGGGCGCACACCTTGTTCTGCTTTTCGCGAGGAAGATGCCGTTCCGGCCGGCAAATGTCTACATTGCAACTCTTGGCCTGGGTTCAGGGCCGCGTGATCAGGCAAAGGCCGGTGTTTTGGCCGGGGCGGCGGGCGTTGTGCAGCCAAGTCCGGCTACTCTGGCCCGCTGCACGACCAGCGCGAGCACGGCATCGAGGGCGGGCGTGGGGGTTTCCGTCAGCCGTCCCATTTCCTGAACCACCGAGACCAGGGGCTGGATTTCCATCGGTCGGCCACGCTCGAGGTCCTGCAGCATCGAGGTCTTGTGGGCGCCGACCTTGCGGGCGCCTTCGATGCGACGTTCGACGTCGACGCGGAATTTGACGCCGAATTTTTCGGCAATCGTCTGCGCCTCGATCATGATCGCCTTCGACAGCGCGCGCGTCGCCGGATCCGAGCAGATCACGTCGAGCGTCGCATGCGTCAGCGCGCTGATCGGATTGAGGCAGACATTGCCCCAGAGCTTCAGCCAGATCTCGTCGCGGATGCGGTCGAGCACCGGTGCCTGCATGCCGGCTTCGCTGAACAGCGCCGACAAGCGCGTCACGTCTTCCGTCGTCTCGCCGGAAGGCTCGCCGATCGGAAAGCGGTCGCCGTAGACGTGCTGGACCACGCCGGGCGCCACGATCTCGGTCGCGGGATAGACGATGCAGCCGATGGCGCGCGCAGGTCCGAGCTCGCGCCATTGCCGCGCGCCGGGATCGATGCTCTCCAGCGTTGCGCCTTCGTAACGGCCGCCGTGTTTGTAAAAATACCAGTAGGGGATGCCGTTCACCGCGGTGACGATACGGGTCTTCTCGGAAAGCAGCGGCTTCATCGAGTCGATGACGCCGGTGATGGAGTGCGCCTTCAGACAGATGATGACGTAATCCTGCGGGCCCAGCTCGGCGGGATTGTCGGTGCAGCGCGGATGTACCACGCGCTCCTCGTCACCGATCAGAAGCTTCAATCCGTTTGCTTTCATCGCGGCAAGGTGTGCGCCGCGCGCCACCAGGCTGACATCGGCGCCTGCGCGCGCGAACTGGACCCCGAGATAACCGCCGATCGCACCGGCGCCGTAAATGCAGACTTTCATGAAAACCTACCTGGAAGCTGGGATGAGAAATTTGGACACGTCTTCGCAGTGCGCGGAAATCGAATTTCCGCGCCAGGGAATGGACCAAAGAGGGAAGAGGCTCAGGCCGACGCGGCGAACACCATGGCCTCGTCGTCAAAGGCCGTCGCAATATCGCGGATGCTGATCACGCCGCAGAGACTGTGATTGTCGATCACCGGAACGTGGCGGATGTGATGTTCGTTCATTAGATGACGGACATCCTCCAGCGTATCGTTGGAGGTGCACCACACGAGCTGCTGCACCGAGATCAGCTGCGAAACTTTCATGTTGATGCCGGCGGCGCCGTGCTCGGCAATCGCACGCACAACATCGCGCTCGGTGAACATGCCGACGGCGGTGTTGCCTTCCGTGCGTACGACGTCCTTGACGACAAGGGCGCTGACATTGCCCGCACGCATCAGCTGGGCCGCGATGGCCACGGTCTCATTCATTCGAATGGTGGAAATACGCGCGGTCTTTTTGCGCAGGACGTCTCCGACTTTCATCGCAAGCTCCTCAAGGTCAGCCGCAGGATCAGGCATTAGTGCTGCAAGTTTGGTATACGTTATGCCAGTTGTCAATTCGTTTGTGAGCGCGATTTTCCAAGAAGAATGACAGCGTTATTGACGTTTCGAGCATGTGCGGCGGCGGAATGGCCAGATCCAGGCACGGTTTTGTATTTTGTATTCCAGTATTTTTTGACAAAAGGAAGGGGCGCACCGAAGTGCGCCCCGACGTTCATTGACTGATGGAAGGCTGTGTCTTTGTGCTTATTCGGCCGGTTGTGCCACCGGGCTCTGCTTTTCCGCGGCGCTCATCGAAAGCCGCATCGGGCGTACGATAAACAAGGCCGCCGCCACCACCAGAATGTTCATGATCGATGCGACCACAAACACGGCGTGCCAGCTGCCAGTGTGTGTCTTCAGCACGTTGGCCAGCGGAACCACAAAGGCCGACATTCCCTTCGCTGAATACATCAGGGCGGTGTTGGTCGTGGCGAATTTCGGCCCGAATATATCGGTGGTGGTCGAGGGGAACAGACTGAAGATCTCGCCCCACGTGAAGAAGACGATTGCGGCGCAGATCACGAATGCCCATGGCGTCGTGCCTGCCGTTCCAAGCAGCCAGTAGGCGATGGCTCCCAGGCCGAACGCAATCGCCATGGTGTATTCGCGGCCGATCTGGTCGGACACCCAGCCAAAGAACGGTCGGGCGCCGCCATTGCACAGGCTGTCAATGACACCAGCCAGCGTCAACGTGGGCAGGCCAAACAGAATAATCGTTTGCGCCACGCCGTAGTCCTTGGCGATGATCGAGAGCTGGGCAGTCACCATGAGGCCGCTCGCGGACACCGCGATGAACATCAAATAGAGGATCCAGAACAGCGGAGACCGAAGCACCTGGCCCGGGTTGCTGCTGGTCTTCGATTGCAGGACTTTCACGGCCGAGGCGGTCGGGACTTCGCCGGCCTGCGGCGGGCGGAGCAGCCAGGCGAGCACGAAGACGATGACGCCCTGACCGAGCGCGAACCAGAAGAAGGTGTCGGCGTAGCCGATCGACACGATCATTTTCTGGATGGGAATGACCGTGAGGGCGGCGCCGGCACCGAAGCCCGCGGCCGTAAGACCGACGGCAAGGCCGCGGCGATCAGGAAACCATCTCACGGCGTTGCCGACGCAAGTGGCGTAGACCGCGCCCGCGCCCGTGCCGGAAAGGATCGCGCCCACGTAAATCATTTCCAGCGAGTCGGCCCTCGAGTTGATGAGCCAGCCGCAAGCAGCGAGGATGCCGCCGATGGCCACCATGATTTTTGGACCGCGCGGGCCGAGCCAGTCGACGATGAATCCCTCGACCGGCGTCAACCAGGTTTCAAACGCAATGAAGAGGCTGAATGCGACCTGGATGCTGGCGACTTGCCAGGAGTGCGCCTTTGCCATGGGTGGGACGAAGAAGGTCCAGCCATATTGGTAGTTAGCCATCATCGCCATGCAGATGAGGCCGATGATCAGTTGCGTCCACCGAAAGCCACTGGATATCTGCTGGCTCGGCGCACTCGCTGCGGTTGCCGTCATTGTGTCTCCTCCTATTGCGCGCCTTTTGGCCTACCTAGATCGGAGGTCGAGCGCTGCAGGTACGCAATTCTGGTATATTATATTCCAGCGCGCAAGATCGATTTTTCAATTTGTGTCTGGCACAGGTGAGACATTCTGTTGACAACCGGCCGCCGAGGCAAGCCGGTCGCTGCTGCGGGCATTTCACAGGCAACCAAGCCTCCTGCGGCCCGATCCGATGCATCACATCCCAAGTACGCCACGCGCAAAAAAAATGGCTCCCAAATCCTGGGAGCCATTGGCAGAGAAAGATTTGTCCGGGGCGGGACTGATCCTGTACTTCAGTATCTCAAAGAATGCAGCGCGGGATATCGCCGTTGCGGATCGTGATCTCGGCATAGGTCATCAGCAAGCGGTCGATGGTCGCGACCAGGCGGCTGAAGAGGCCATTGGAGGGGGCGAGGGCGAGAGAAGCGGTTGCGGACATGGTATTTCCTAATGTTTCCAAGGGGTGAACGGCGGCGACGTTCGAAACTTAGGTATACCAGATACCAAATACAACGGATTAGTTTGCATGGCAGCATAATTATTATTGCAACGCAACAAGACCTTTCGCAAGTATTTGTTTTACCAAAGAAAAAGGCCGCCGGAGTGCGGCGGCCTTGAGCGGGGAAATGGTGGCTGGCCTATTCCGCGGCCACCTTTTGCGGCGGGTCGAGCGCGCCGGAATCATGGATTTCCTTCACCTGATGGTCGGAGAAGCCGAGCACCTGACGCAGAACCTCGTCGGTGTGCTCGCCGAGCAGCGGAGAGCGTTTCACATCGGCCGGTGAGTCCGACAGCTTGATCGGGTTTCCGACCGACAGGTACTTGCCGCGCTGGGGGTGATCCACTTCGACGATGGTGCCGGTGGCACGCAGCGACCGATCATCGGCGATTTCCTTCATCGACAGGATCGGACCGCAGGGGATGTCGTCCTTGTTGAGGATTTCCATCGCCTCGAACTTGGTCTTGGTCATCGTCCACTGCTCGATGCGGGCGAAGATCTCGTTCAGGCGCGGCAGCCGTGCCGGGGGCTTGGCGTAATCCGGATGTGTTTTCCAGCCGGGCTCGCCAATGACATCGCAAATCTTCTCCCAGACCGGCGCCTGGGTGATGAAATAGATATAGGCGTTCGGATCGCTCTCCCAGCCCTTGCACTTCAGGATGCGGCCCGGTTGTCCTCCGCCGGAATCATTGCCGGCGCGCGGGGTCGCATCACCAAACGGGATGCCTTCGCCGAACTGGCTGTATTCCCTGAGCGGGCCGTGGGCGAGGCGCTGCTGGTCGCGCAGCTTGACGCGGCAGAGATTGAGCACGCCGTCCTGCATCGCGGCCGTGACGCGCTGGCCCTTGCCGCTGTGGGTGCGGTGGTAGAGCGCGGTGACGATGCCGAGCGCCAGGTGCAAACCGGTGCCACTGTCGCCGATCTGCGCGCCGGTGACGAGCGGCAGGCCATCGCGGAAGCCGGTGGTGGAGGCGGCGCCGCCGGTGCACTGCGCGACGTTCTCGTAGACCTTGCAGTCTTCATAGGGACCGGGGCCGAAGCCCTTGATCGACGCCACGATCATCTTGGGATTGATACTCTGGATCTTCTCCCAGGAGAAGCCCATGCGATCGAGCACGCCGGGGCCGAAATTCTCGACCAGCACGTCGCAAGCCTTGATCAGCGCCGTGAGCACTTCCTTGCCCTTGGCATTCTTGGTGTCGAGCGTGATCGAGCGCTTGTTGTGGTTGAGCATGGTGAAATACAGGCTGTCCACCTTTGGGATGTCCTGCAGCTGCCCGCGCGTGATGTCGCCGACGCCGGGGCGCTCGACCTTGATCACATCTGCACCGAACCACGCCAGCAACTGCGTGCAGGTTGGTCCGGATTGAACGTGGGTGAAATCGAGAATTCGAACGCCTTGCAGCGCCTTTGTCATCGTATCTACTCCGTCTTGGAATTTTACTCCCGTGCGCGGGAGCGTCTGGTCCTGTCGCCTTATTTCTTCTTGAGAGCGCTCTGCGGATTGAGGTTGCCGATGCGTCCGCTCTCGGAGCCCGCAGCCGGGTCGATCACTGCGTTGATCATGGTAGGCTTGCCGGAATCCATCGCTGCGTTCACGGCGCGCTTGAGTTCATCCGGTGTCGTCGCATTGACGCCGACGCCGCCGAACGCCTCCATCATCTTGTCGTAACGGGCGCCCTCGACGAAAAGGGTCGTCGCCGGATCGCTGCCGCCGCTCTTGTTGACGTCGGTGCCGCGATAGATGCCGTTATTGTTGAAGATGACGACGCAGACCGGCAGGTTGTAGCGGCAGATGGTCTCGACTTCCATGCCGCTAAAGCCGAAGGCGCTGTCGCCTTCCACCGCAAGCACGGGGTGACCGGTTTCGATGGTCGCAGCGATCGCCTGGCCCATGCCGATGCCCATCACGCCCCAGGTGCCGACGTCGAGCCGCTTGCGCGGCTTGTAGATGTCGATCACGCCGCGTGCGAGGTCGAGCGTGTTGGCGCCTTCGTTGACGAGGATGGCGTCCGGCCGCTCTTTGACGATGGTGCGCAGCACGCCGAGCGCGCCGTGATAATCCATCGGCGAATTGTTGTTCATCAGGCGCGGCGCCATCTTGGCGATGTTCTCGTCGCGCTTGGTGCTGACCTTCTGAACCCATTCGGCCGGCGCGGCAGTCCAGTTGTTGCCCATCGCCGCGAGCAGCGAGGAGACACAGGAGCCGATATCGCCGACCAGGGGCGCAACGATCTCGACGTTGGAGTCCATTTCCTTCGGCTCGATATCGACCTGGATGAACTTCTTCGGAGCATCGCCCCAGCTCTTGCCCTTGCCGTGCGACAGCAGCCAGTTGAGACGGGCGCCGATGACCATCACAACATCGGCTTCCTTGAGCACGGTCGAGCGCGCGGCACCCGCGCACAGCGGATGCAAATCGGGCAGCAGGCCCTTGGCCATGCTCATCGGCAGGAACGGCACGCCGCTCTTTTCGACCAGGGTGCGGATTTCGTCATCGGCCTGCGCATAGGCTGCGCCCTTGCCGAGAATGATGAGCGGACGCTTCGCGCCCTTGAGCACGTCAAGCGCGCGCTTGACCGCGACCGGGGCAGGGAGCTGGCTAGGGGCCGCATCGATCACCTTGACCAGCGACTTGCGGCCGGCTTCGGCGTCCATCACCTGGCCGAACAGTTTTGCGGGCAGGTCGAGATAGACGCCGCCGGGACGGCCCGAAACCGCAGCGCGGATGGCGCGGGCGAGACCGATGCCGATGTCGGCGGCGTGCAGCACGCGGTATGCCGCCTTGCAAAGCGGCTTGGCGATCGCGAGTTGATCCATTTCCTCGTAGTCGCCCTGTTGCAGGTCGACGATCTCGCGTTCGGACGAGCCGGAGATCAGGATCATCGGGAAGCAGTTGGTGGTGGCGTGCGCCAGCGCGGTGAGGCCGTTGAGGAAGCCGGGCGCCGACACGGTCAGGCAGATGCCGGGTTTCTTGGTCAGGTAGCCGGCGATCGCAGCCGCATAACCGGCGTTCTGTTCGTGGCGGAACGAGAGGACGCGAATGCCTTCTTCCTGCGCCATCCGCCCGAAGTCGGTGATCGGAATCCCCGGTACGCCGTAGATCGTCTTGATATCGTTGAGTTTGAGCGCATCGATGATCAGATGAAAGCCATCGGTCAATTCCTGTTCAGCGGCGGCGGCTTTGGCATCGATGCTCTGTACTACTGCGGACATTCCGCTTCTCCTTGGTCGTTTTCTAAGAGGGACGAATTCGTCCCCCGATTGGTTCATGCAACGCGCGCGAAATGATCCGAGCGCTAAAACAGTTCTTTGCCGTGGGCTTCGACAAAAGCCGCAAGGCCGAGGGTGTGATCCCGCGCCAGCCTTTCGGCGAGGCTGGTGTCACGCTGTTCGAGGGCCTCGATGATGGCCATGTGCTCGGGCAGGGACGCCGCGATGCGCTCGACACGGCCGATCGTCAGTTGGCGATAGCCGCGCACATGCAAGAGGATATCGTTGGTCATATCGACGAGCACCGGCGACTCGCTGAGCGCGATCAGTGCCTGGTGGAAGGCGATGTTGGCTCTGGAATATTCGTCGATGTGATGTTCGGGCAGGCGGTCCTTGCCGAAATCCGTGAAGAAGTCGCGCAGCGCCGAAATGTCCTTCTTGCGCGCGGTGGTCGTGATCAATCGTGCCGCCATGCTCTCGAGCGCAGCCCAGGCGCGGATCATGTCGACGATCTCGCTCTTGGTGCGGCGGACGACGACGATGCCACGGCGCGGCACGGTCTTGACGAAGCCGTCCTGCTCCAGCATCGCGATCGCCTCGCGAATAGGAGTGCGGCTGACGCCGAGCCGTTCGGAAAGCGCACGCTCGTCCAGCATGACCGGCTCCGGCGTCGCATAGATGTCCATCTTCAAGATGGCATCTTTTAGCGCCTCATACGCCTTGTTCTTGAAGCTCGTCTCCGGCACGATCCGGACTACGGCAATGTCTGTGTCGGCCATGGTCATTTTGCCCTGGTTGATTGATCGGTGTGCCGTTGGTGTATCTTATAATTAAGAACCAGAACTCTCTAATTTTTGGCATGCCAAATGCCAGAATGTCAAGTTGGCCCTGTTTTCAGCATTTCCGTGACTTGACAAGTTCGTTTCTGGCATACCAAATGCCATACGAACCAATTTGCGCGGCCCGGTCAAGCTGTAATGGAGCCAGGCCGGCGTCTGCCGTCAGATAAAGAGCTAGTGAGTCCCCGCCAGGCCGGAGAGGCTGCTGATGCCAGCACCTGCCTGCGCCCCAGGAATTAAAGTCAAGGAGGAAGCTAAATGTCTAATTCCAAAGATGCGGTCCGCAAGGTCCTCGATGCCGTGAAGGCGGACAAACGCACGAGTCTGACGGCGCCGGAAGGCAAGCTGGTCTGTGACGCCTACGGAATCCCGGTTCCGAAGGAGGGTGTTGCCAAGTCGGCGGCCGAGGCGGCCAAGATCGCATCCGGCATGGGTTTCCCGGTGGTGATGAAGATCGTCTCCCCCGACATTCTGCACAAGACCGAGGCCGGTGGCGTTGTGGTCGGCGTCAAGACCGCCGAAGACGCCCAGAAGAGCTACGACACCATTCTGGCGAACGCCAAGAAGTATAAAGCCGACGCCAAGATCGAAGGCATCCAGATCCAGCAGATGCTGGTCGGCGGCACCGAAGTGATCGTCGGTTCCATCACCGACGGCTCGTTCGGCAAGCTCGTGGCGTTCGGCCTCGGCGGCGTGCTCGTCGAAGTGCTCAAGGACGTCACCTTCCGCCTCGCGCCAGCGACCAGGGAAGACGCGTTCTCGATGCTGGATGGCATCCAGGCACACGAAATGTTGAAGGGCGTCCGCGGCGGCGATCCGGTCAACCGCGAGGCGCTTGCCGACGTCATCGTCAAGGTGTCGCAGCTCGTCAGCGATTTCCCCGAAATGGTCGAACTCGACCTCAATCCGGTTTTCGCCACCAAGAAGGACGCGATTGCGGCCGACGTGCGCATCGTCGTCGATTTCGATTACAAGCCGCGCGAGAAGCCGCGTTCGACCGAAGAGATCGTCGCATCCATGAGCCGCATCATGCAGCCCAAGGCGGTCGCCGTGATCGGCGCCTCGGCCGAGGACGGCAAGATCGGCAACTCGGTGATGAAGAACCTCATCAACGGCGGCTACAAGGGCGAGATCCTGCCGATCCATCCCAAGGCTTCCGAAATTCTCGGCTACAAGGCCTACAAGAGCGTCAAGGACGTGCCGGGCGTGATCGATGTCGCGGTATTCGCGATTCCGGCCAAGTTCGTTGCCGGAGCGCTCACCGAATGCGGTGAGAAGAAAATCCCGGGCGCAGTGCTGATTCCGTCAGGCTTTGCCGAAGCCGGCCATCCCGAATTGCAGGCCGAGATCGTCGAAATCGGCAAGAAGTACAACGTCCGTCTGATGGGGCCGAACATTTACGGCTTCTATTATACGCCCGCCAACCTCTGCGCGACCTTCTGTACCGCCTATGATGTCAAGGGTCACGCGGCGCTGTCGTCGCAATCGGGCGGCATCGGCATGGCGATCATCGGTTTCTCGCGTTCGGCGAAGATGGGCGTCTCCGCCATCGTCGGCGTCGGCAACAAGTCCGATATCGACGAGGACGATCTGCTCGCCTTCTTCGAGCAGGACCCCAACACCAACCTGATCGCGCAGCATTGCGAAGACCTGAAGGATGGCCGCGCCTTTGCCGAAGCTGCCAAGCGCGTCTCGAAGAAGAAGCCGGTCGTCGTACTCAAGGCCGGCCGCACCGCGGCCGGCGCAAAGGCTGCCTCGTCGCACACCGGCGCGCTCGCCGGTAATGACAAGATCTATGAGGACGTGCTCAGGCAGTCCGGCGTGATCCGCGCCCGTTCCCTGCGTCAGCTGCTCGAATTTGCCCGCGGAGTGCCGGTGCTGCCGACGCCGAAGGGCGAGAACGTGCTGATCATCACGGGCGCCGGCGGTTCGGGCGTGCTGCTGTCGGACTCCGTCGTCGATAACGGCCTGTCGCTGATGGCGATGCCGCCGGATCTGGATGCCGCGTTCCGCAAGTTCATCCCGCCGTTCGGTGCTGCCGGAAACCCGGTCGACATCACCGGCGGCGAGCCGCCGATCACCTATGTCAACACGGTGAAACTCGGTCTCTCCGACGAGCGCATCCACTCGCTGATCCTCGGCTACTGGCACACGATCGTGACGCCGCCGATGGTGTTTGCGCGCAACATGGTCGAGGTGAAGAAGGAGATGGAGGCGAAG
>NZ_DAHUXJ010000124.1 GCF_027307225.1 Bradyrhizobium sp.
GAATGGACCAACGCCATGGGGCAATTTGCCATCCAGTTCGGTGACCGATTTCCTCGGTCAGCGAACTGACTATCGAGGGTCAGTTCGCTGACCGCAACCACCATCACGGGGGCCTCTTACACAAAACTTCTGACATTCCCCAAAAATCGAGCGATCGTTACCGATAGTCTTACCTCGTCCTTGAGTTCAAATCCTCGCGGCAACTGAAGGAGGCTCTTGTGAGAAGTCCCAGCACGCCCATCACATCCCTCGCGACGCTGATGTCCGCACTGTCTGGCGCAGAGCCTCGCAACCTCGATCTTCAGACTTCGGTAGCCTGTCCCTATTCGATCGCGCTGCCGCCGGGATATTCGCTGACGGGGAAGGATAAGGACCGGTGCGTCCTCAGTTTCAGCAACGGAGACGGTATCGGGCTGACCGCCAACAACCAGGTTTCGGGCATCACCATCATTGCTATGCCCAGTGCCCGCGCAATCTACACGCAGGCCGGGATATCGGACATGGGCACCATTGCCCTCAGCGACCTCACCGTGACGGGACAGGTTTCGATTCTCATTCGCGCGGGAACCGATAATCTGGACCTCGTCGTGGACGGACTGCACATTGCCGCCTGCGATAGCCGCCGCTACAGCGAGCAGCCGCAGAAATATGGCGTCAACGTGTACCAGGGGGCATTGACCGTCTACAACTTCAATGGCGATGCGAACGCCCGGCTGAAGGCGTCCCTGACAAACGTCACTGTCGGAGCGCGCAATGCTCCAGTATTGGGCTCCGGCATTTTCGTCAGCGGATTCGGCGACCAAAGCGGGCTGGTGGAGCTCAAAACGCTCACGACCGGCGCGGTCTATTCCACCGGGATGCTGCCTTACGGCACGGCGGACATCATCACGGCCGGCGTCTTCATCGTTTATGGCGTCCACGCCAAACGCGTCGAGCACTTCGGTGAAATTGTCACCTATGGCGTCAATGACATGGTGCTGGACACCTGGGGCACGGTGGATCGGTGGATCGCGCACGCGCCGGTGGTCTCATATGGGCCGAGCGGCATCGGCTTCGTCAACTTCGGCACTGTGGAGGATTTCGTCGCTGAGGCCGAAGTCGTGACACACGGCCTGGGTGCGCGCGGATTCAACCAGTACGACGGCACCGTGCGCAATATTCGCTTCAAATCCATCGAGACCTTCGGCGATGGCTCAATCGGCATCCAGGTGAGCAAGCCCGTGGGCACGATCGTGGTCGACGAAGGCGTGACGACGCATGGCTCGATCGGTAATACGCTGGTTAAGGGGGTGAACATGCAGCTTCCGGCCGAGGCCTTCAGCGTGAAGCCCGGCGGAGTCGTCGAGAAACTTGTCGTCCGCGGCAACCTCGCCACTCATGGCGCCAAAGTTACGACGTACGCGGTCGAAGGCGGGAAGGTGATTGCGGTCGACATCAAGGGCAAAGTTCTCGCCCACGGACAGGGCTCCAACGCCGTACTGGTCGTCGACAAGGGCTCAACGCCACTGACCAACCTGCGCGCGCACGCCAGCGACGGCCAGGCTTTGGTCCAGGCCGACGGCGACATCACCGATCGAGCGGGCTTTTCGGTCGAGTGACCGCCACGCCACATCTGCCTCGCTGCACAAAGTTTGGAGGGGCCGTATTCGCGGCGAGGCGGTGTTGCCGATGTCCAAAATCGACCGATCGCTCCCGGTCGTCCCCTGAAACACGGCAGTTTCCGAACGATCCTTCGTAGAACTCGCGGCGACAGGGAAAGGAACGTCAGTGCCGGCACACGAGCGGTGAAAATTGTCCGCAACGGCGGGGCTTTCGCGTCATAGGAATGCCTGGGATCACCGGGTCACCTCAGAACCATAAGGAGCGGCACAATGAGCCAATTCGTGTACTTCTATCGCGGCTGGGAAGCGCCTGCTTCCCCGACCGAAATGCAGCAGCAGATCCAGAAATGGTCCGCCTGGTTCAAGCAACTCAGCGAAAGCGGGCGGCTGACGGATCGCGGCTATCCCCTCGAACGCACTGGAAAGGTCGTCGTGGGCAAGACCAAGAGCATCACCGACGGTCCGTACGCCGAAGCGAAGGACTTCGTCGGCGGCTACTCGATCGTCGAGGCCGACGACATCATGCATGCGGTCGAACTCGCCAAGGGTTGCCCGACCTTCGAGTCCGGCGGCTCGGTCGAAGTTCGCCCATTGCTGGTGATGAAGAGCTGATGGGCCAGGTCGACACGCTGGTCGACCATCTCTTCCGGCGCGAGGCCGGCCGGATGGTGGCGATTCTCACGCGCATCTTCGGGCCGGCTCGACTCGCGTTGGCGGAGGACGTCGTGCAGGACGTCCTCTGCCGCGCGCTGGAGGTCTGGAAATTCCGGGGAGTTCCCGAAAATCCCTCCGCATGGATCGTGGCGGCGGCCAAGAACCGCGTTGTCGACATCTTGCGGCGCGAAAAGACCGCGGGGGCCTTCTCACGCATGTTCCTCGATGCCAATGCCGACGATGGCATGCTTGTTGAGCAAGACATGGACGCCATGTTTCAACCGGCCGCAATCAAAGACGGACAACTGCGCATGATGTTCGCGTGCTGTCATCCCAGAATTGGCGAAGACGCGCAGATCGCGCTAGTTCTCCAGATTCTCTGTGGTCTTGGCACGGGAGAAATCGCCGCTGCGTTCCTCGCCACCCATGCGGCCATTGAAAAGCGCGTCGTGCGGGCGAAAAAAATCCTCGCCGGGTCCAAGCGCGCCCTGGAGCTGGACCCGGCTGACGTCGTTATGCGGCTTCCGACCGTGCAGCATGCACTCTATCTCCTGTTCAACGAAGGCTATCACGGAGCCAATCCGCAGCTCGCGATTCGTGTGGATTTGTGCCGCGAGGCGATGTACCTGACCGAGCTGCTCCTGGACCATCCGCCAGCGCGGACCGGATCGAGTTACGGTCTGGCCGCTCTTATGTGTCTCCATGCGGCACGCCTGCCTGCCCGCGCCAACGCTGCGGGAGGGTTTGTGCCGATGGAATTTCAGGATCGATCAAAGTGGGACCAGGACCTGATTCTGAAGGGACATTCGTTTCTCGGGAAGTCCGCCCATGGCTGGGAGTTCGGCGCCTACCAGATCGAGGCGGCGATCGCGTCGGTGCATGCGAGCGCGCCGCGCATCGAAGAGACGGATTGGGCCGCCGTCGTTACGCTGTACGATAGTCTGTCGCGCATCAAGCCGTCGGCGGTGGTGGCGCTCAATCGCGCTATCGCCGTCGGCCAGCATAAGGGCCCCGAACGCGGGCTTGAAGAAGTTCGCGCCATCGCCGGACGCGAGGATCTACTAGGTTATCCCTTCTATTGGGCGACGCTGGGTGAATTCGAATTGCGCGCGGGGCGTCAAGGGTTAGCGCTGCCAAACTTCCAGAAGGCGGAAGCGCTCGCCCGCAATCCATTCGAGCGTGCGCACTATTCCGCGCGTGCCGATACGTGTTGTCGAGAGCGTTAGGATGGACATACGAGGCGGGGCACATCAGAGAATCTCGAGATTCCGGGTCTGGTCCTTCGGACCATCCCGGAATGACAAGTCCCCTCGCAATGACGGCGGGCTGTTTGATATTGTATGATGATGGGAGATTGCGGCCCCATCCGAGGTGGCGCCGTCACCGCTTGGCTGGTGTCACCGGCCGCTCGCCCCTAGCTACCGTGCCCGCGCAGCTCTCGCCAGAACCTCGTGCAGCACGACCGCATCGTTGTGTTCTTCGTCGCGGGCGCCAAACAAGAGCGTGACGGTGCCTTGCTTGGTCAGTTTCCTGATATCGGCGAGCAGGTCTTTATGTTGGCGGAGTTCGTCCTTGTAGCGGCGCTTGAACTCGGTCCAGCGATCGGGGTCATGGCCGAACCACTTGCGCAAGTCGGGGCTTGGGGCGACGTCCTTCATCCAGTGGTCGACGGCGGCTTTCTTCTTGGTCAGGCCGCGCGGCCAAAGGCGATCGACCAGCACGCGCACGCCATCGCGAGAGGAGGCCGGCTCGTAGACGCGCTTCAGCCGAAGACGCTTTGCGGGAGCGATGGGCTTCTTCATGCCGCACTTCCTTGCTGCTGGTTGGTTCCCCGTCTGCAGATCAACGCGCCGGGTGAGGGCCGTGTCCAGCCTTTCATCGAAAATATTCGTTTGGGGGTGTCGGATGGAGCGGTCCAGTGTTCGTCCTATCGATGCGAAACGCAAGAAACGGAGCGAGATGGTGAGAAAGATCATTGCAATCACGCAGGTGTCGCTGGACGGCGTCATGCAAGCGCCCGGCGGCCCCGAGGAGGATCCGAGCGACGGCTTTGCCCACGGCGGCTGGGCCATGCTGTTCGCGAGCGATGCCGGGAGGCAGGTCATCGGCGAGATCATCACCGAGGAGTTCGACATGCTTCTGGGCCGCCGGACCTACGAGATCTTCGCCGGTTACTGGCCGAACCAAGACGACAACCCGATCGGCAAGGCGTTCAACAAGGCGACAAAATACGTCGCGACGAAGAGCCTCGACCGGCTCGGCTGGAACAGCTCGCGAGCCATCAGCGGCGACGTCGTCGACGGGCTCCGCCGGCTGAAGGAATCGGACGGGCCGGTGTTGCACATCTGGGGCAGCAGCCACTTGTTGCAGACCCTGATATCAGCCGAACTCGTCGACGAATACCGCCTCTGGGTCTTTCCGGTGGTGCTCGGCAAGGGAAAGCGGCTGTTCGAGCATGGCGCACCGCCACGCCGCCTTTCGCTGGTTTCAACGCGAAGCACGCCAACCGGCGTCCTGCTCAACACCTATCGGCCAGATGGTCCGCTTCCAACGGGTGCGGCGTGAAGCTCGCGCGCGCCCCGCGGATGTGGGCGCGCCATCACAGATGGCGCGTCTCGGCGGGTTCGTTCCACCAATTGTCGTCGCGGCCGTCGCAATACCTGACCGGCGCCGCTGCCAGTTCCGCCGGGTCGGCATTGTCGAGCGCCGACAGTCGGACGGAAACGAAATCGCCGCCGATTTCCTTGATGTGGCCGTGGCCGAAGGCGTGCACGCCGCAGGTCCGGCAGAACGGATGATGCACGCTGTTCGAGCCGAACTGGTAATCGGAGAGCGCGTCCTTGCCGGACAGCAGACGGAACGCGTCCGGCTTGATCGCGATGCCCCAGTTCCGCGTCTTGGTGCAGATCGAGCAGTTGCACTTGCCGGTACCCGCCGAAAGATCCAGGTCCGCCTCGAAACGGACCGCGCCGCAATGGCAACTGCCGGAATAGGTCTTCAGCATCTCCAATTTCTCCTGCCCGTGATTGACGGCAGGCAAGATAGCGGAGGGCTGCTGCCACCCTGGTGTCAGCATGGTGGCGGGCTGTCCCGCCAATTCCAGTTCCGCTTCGATCTCGACGGGAACGTTGAACGGCAGAGCGCCGACGCCGATGGCGACGCGCGCATGATCGCCGATCTCGGGGCCGAACACGTCCCTGATCAGCGAGGAAGCGCCGTTCATCAGCGCCGGGAACGCCGAGAAGCCGGGCGCAGGCGCGACCATGCCGTAAACGCGCAGCCATGCCGCGATCCGGTCGAGATCGTCGAGCTTTTCCTTCAGGCTGGCGAGAATGCCGATCAGCGCCACGCGCGCCGCTTGATGGCCTTGCTCGGGCGAGACTTCGGCGCCGACGCGGCCGAACGGACCCGCAACCGACCCATCGGCGTTGATTGGTACATGCCCCGAAACCAGAACGCGCTTGCCGCGGACCCTCACCAGGCTCGCCGGAACGGTGAGGCCCGGTGGCAGCGTCCACGGCGTTGGCAAGGTGATGCCGAGCTCATTCAGTCGGCGATCGATGTTCGACATGACGGGTCTTCTGGAGGTTGAAACAGTTGCGGGTGAGCGGTCTGCGGCATCGGCGCGTCTCGGTCGCGCGATTGCGCTTGCGGCGATGGCGCCGATCAGCGTCCGTCGTCGCGACGGTACGACCGGCCTTCATCTCGAAATGCGTGCACGCGTGGTTTCGTTGCTGGCGGTCGCATCGGTGGCGAAGTCGAGTTCGGTCCGCGCGATGTTGTTCATGAAGTTGGTCATCAGGAACTGCGCCACGAGGCCGGCGATCGCGATGGTTTCCGCGTCGGAGAATCCGGCCGCGCGCACATCGGCAAGGTCGCCATCGCTCACCTTGCCGCGGGTATCGGCGATGATCTTTGCAAAGCGAACGGCCGCCGCCCGTTTCGGATCGCGCGATGTGCCCTGTCGGTTGAGCGCAAGCTCGGCCGAATCGAGTTTTGCAAAGCGCAGGCCGAGGAATGTGTGCGACTGCAAGCAATATTCGCAGCCGCTGCCTTCCGAAACAGCCATGCCCATGGCTTCGATCGTCGCGATATCCATGGTCCTGGCGAGGGCGCTTTGAAGGCCGACAAAGGCGGCGAGCGTGCCGGGGCTGATTGCCATCAGGCGGAACAAATTGGGGGTCCAACCCAACCGCTTGCGGACACCCTCAAGGGTTGGGCGGGTTTCGACGGTCGTTTCATGCAACGTCGGGATAGGGATGCGTGACATCGAAGGTCCTCATTCACGATTTCGCGCGAGGAGCGGCCTCGCTTTCGCGGAACAGAGCTTAGGCGGTTGTTTGCGGTCGACGTTTCAGATATGGATGAAATATGCGCGGCGATCCCGATATAGCGACCGTAGCGGCGCTGATCGGCGATCCCGCCCGCGCGGCTATTCTGGCGGCAGTTGCGGACGGCCGTGCCTTGCCGGCGGGCGAGCTGGCGGCGTCCGCCGGTCTTTCGGCGTCTGGGGCGAGCGCGCATCTGAACAAGCTCATGGCGGGCGGCCTGCTCGCGCTCGAACGCGAGGGCCGGCATCGCTATTATCGGCTCGCGGGACCGCAAGTGGCGGCGGCATTGGAAAGCCTGTCGCTGATTGCCACACAGCCTCGCAATACGGTCGCGCACTCGCCGCAGGCCCAGGCACTTCGCTATGCGAGATCCTGCTACGACCATCTCGCCGGCGAACTCGGCGTGGGAATGGCAGTTGCCCTGGAAACGCGCGGGCTGATCGCCGCCGCCGGGCATGGCAAGCGCGTCAACATTACCCGCGCCGGTGCGGAGTGGTTCGATGCCGTCTTTGCTATCGACGTGCGTGACCTGAAGCCGGGGCGGCATGGCCTGGCGTGCCGGTGTCTCGACTGGACCGAGCGCCGCCATCACCTCGCCGGGCCGCTCGGCACGCGTCTGTTCCAGCGCTGCTGCGATCTCGGATGGCTGTCGCGCCATCGCCAGTCCCGCGCCGTCGAGCTTACCCGCAAAGGCCAGCACAAATTGCGCGAGCACCTCGGCATCGATTCGATCATCTGATGTAACTGACAATGTGGAAGAGATTTTTTATCGGGAGCGCGTTGGTACGCTACAGCACAAGACGCCCGCCGCTGCGCCTGGAGTGCGCCGCGGCGGGCTCTCTCGTCATGCGCTAGCCAATCGGCATGGCGATGAAGTGCGTGTTGTCGGAGGTCCTCACCTGCATCAACACGTCGTGCTTGCCGTTGGATTTGGCCTGCGACAGCGCCTGGCGAAGCTCGTTGCGGCTGGCAACGCTCTTGCCGCCGACACTGAGGATAACGTCGCCGGATTGCACGCCATGCTCGGCGGCGGGGCCGTCCGGATCCACGCCGGTGACCACGACGCCATTGTCGCCGGCACCGGCAACCTCGCTCGCGGGCGCCACGGACAAACCGAGGTGGGGGACGCCGCGGGTCGATCCGTTTTCGGTCTCATCGGCTTTGGCCTGCTTCTTGAAATGGTCAGGCATCTTCGCCAGCGTCACGTTGACCGTCTTCGCCTCTCCCTTGCGCAGGATGTCGAGCTTGGCGGAACTGTCGGGCGCCATCGAGGAGATCTCACGTGCAAGCGCGCGCGAATCCTTGATGCTGTTTCCATTAACCGAAGTGATGACGTCACCGGGCTGGATTCCCGCCTTGGCAGCAGGCGTGTCGGCTTCGGCCTCATCCACCAGCGCGCCTTCGGCTTTCTTCATGCCGAGGCTTTCGGCAATGCCGGCGGTGACCGGTTGCACCTGTACGCCGAGCCAGGCGCGGGTCACGACGCCTTTATCCTTGAGTTGGGCGACGATCATCTTCACGGTCGAGGCTGGAATGTCGAACCCGATGCCGACCGATCCGCCGGAGGGCGAATAGATCGCGGTGTTGACGCCGATGACCTTACCGCTGGTATCGAAGGTCGGACCGCCAGAGTTGCCCTTGTTGATGGGCGCGTCGATCTGGAGATAGTCGTCATAGGGGCTGGAACTGATCGCGCGGCCCTCGGCCGAGACGATGCCGGCGGTCACCGTGCCGCCGAGGCCATAGGGGTTGCCGACCGCTACCACCCAGTCGCCGACCCGCGGCGTTGCGGTCTCGAAGTCGACATAGGCGAAGTCCTGCTTGCCCTCGACCTTGATCAGCGCGAGATCGGTCTTCTGATCGGTGCCGATCACCTTGGCGGTGTAGATCTTGCCGTCATCGGTGGTGACCTGGACCGACTTGGCATGGTCGACCACATGATTGTTGGTGACCGCATAGCCGTCCGCCGAGATGAAGAATCCGGAACCGACGCCGGTCACCATCTGGTGACGATGCAGGTGGCCTTGCTGGCCGTCGAACTGCCGGAAGAATTTTTCGAAGGGCGAGCCCGGCATGGAAGGCGTGGATCCCTGGTCGTCCGATCCGCTTTCGTTGTTCGATTCGACGCCCTCATCGAGGCGAACGCGAACCGAAATCACCGCCGGTTTGACCTTCGCGACGAGGTCGCCAAAGCCGGTCTGTCCCGGTGCGTTCACGGTTTGCGGAGCCGGCGTCGCGGCGAAGGCCTGCCGTCCGTATCCAAGCGGTCCACCCACGACGAGGGCCGTGCCCAGCACAGCGGCCGAACACAGTAGCGTGAGGCGCCGCGCCGACCAGATCTGGCGGCGAGGCCGTTGAGTGTTGTCTGTCATGATTACATCTCCAAGAGTGTTAAGCCGATGGGCTTGATGTGGAGATAACGCCGAGCCCATTACGGCATCCTGTCGCGCGCATTAATCTTTCCTGTCGGGAAAATTAATTCGCCGTAACACGCTTGACTAATCCATAGCTGGGTGGTTATAGATTAATCCATAACCATAGAGTTATTGATAAGATGCCAAACGTCCACGATATACTGTTCCGAACGCTGGCCGACCCGACCCGGCGTGCGATTTTCGAGCGGCTCTGCCGCGAAGGCGAGCAGACGGTCGCGGCACTAACGGCGCGCTCCGGCGTTTCGCAACCGGCCGTCTCAAAACATCTCGGGGTCTTGAAGCGGGCCAGGCTGGTGCGTGACCGTCATGAAGGCCGTCAGACACATTATAGCGCCCAGCTCAATGCGCTGGCTCCGCTGATCGATTGGACGAGTCGGATGACCGGATTCTGGCAGAGCCGGTTCGATCAACTCGAAGATCTCTTGAAAAGGATGGACCAATGAACCAGCCCGCGACCGAAACACGCTCCGTCGTCGTTGAACGGGATTTCGCTTTTCCGCCGGAAAGGCTCTGGCGCGCGCTTACCCAGCCGCACCTGATCGAGGAGTGGCTGATGAAGAACGACTTCAAGCCGGACGTGGGCCATCGCTTCAATCTTCGCGGCGAGTGGGGCGGCGTCCTCGATTGCGAAGTTCTTGCCATCGAGCCGAACAAGACGCTGTCCTATACCTGGGACCATGCACATGCGGATGCCGCCTACAATCTCAAAAGCGTGGTGACCTTTACGCTGACTCGGACCGCCGCGGGCACCCACCTTCGCGTAGAGCAGACGGGCTTCCGGCCCGATCAGCCGCAGGCTTTCGGCGGCGCGAAATTCGGCTGGCAGAAGTTCCTCGAGAACCTCGATCAGTTGTTGGCGAGGCCGGAATGAGGCCGGCACTGCGTTTTGAGGGTGCGCCGGCAGAGGCAAGCCGTTTCGGCGATGGCAGGGGGACCAAATTGTTGATCAAGGATTCGACCATACGCGTGATCATTCGCTGGATTCACATCATCTGCGCGATCCCGATTATCGGCTATATTTATAGTCCGTTTCAGGTTCTGCCGGATTATGCGCCGCCGACACGGTTCGTGTTCTTTCCTGTCATGTTGCTTTCGGGGCTATGGATGTGGAAAGGTCACCTGGTTCGGCGCGTGTTTTCGAAACGATTGGCGTGAGCTTCCATGGATGCATCAAAAAAGATCGATCAGTTGATTGCCGGCATTGCCGACTGGCGCGGCAAGACTCTCGCCAGCATCCGCAAGGCGGTGCTTGAGGCGGACAAGGAGATCGTCGAGGAGTGGAAGTGGATGGGAAGCCCGGTGTGGTCGCGCGACGGTATCGTTGCCGTCGGCAACGCCCACAAGGACAAGGTGAAGCTGACCCTTATGTACGGCGCCAAGCTCGCTGACCCCGATAAGCTCTTCAATGCCGGCTTCAACGGAAATGAACGGCGCGCAATCGATTTCTTCGAGGGCGACAAAGTTGACGCGACGGCACTGAAAAAACTCATCCGCACAGCGATCGACTACAACCAGTCAAGAACGAGTAAGAAGGCGACGAAGAAAGCGCCTGTGGCGAAGGCCGCCAAAACCACCAAGAGTTAAAGGGAGCTAAGGCTGGCGACTTTTTGAGAAGATCCTATTCGCTTTGCGACGGTTAGCTAGAAGCAAACAATGCCGAAGAGGTGAGTCCCTAAGACATGTCCGACAAGACGGTCGCCGAACGTTTGCAGGTCAAAGGCGATCGCCGCCTCGCGGTGGCACCGGCCCACGGCCTCGACACGGTGAGCCAGATCGCCATTGACGACGATTGGTCGGCATTGCGCTTAAAACGCACCAAATAATCGTGGATTATATCGGATTACGATACTTTAGGCGCAATTCGCGATTGGTGCCATGCACGTGGGTGCTTGATCTACGCTGCGGTGCAGGGTAGTCAGACACGTTGATTCCCCTCCCGAAAAGCCATTTTTATGCGTCAAACGATCGACACCGCCCGCGTCGCTACGCGGCATCGCAACAAGCTCGGCGACTTCACGGCAGACCATCGTGTTCTGCTGTTGATCGGCATGGCGCTGGTCGTCGGCGGCGCCAGCGCCGGCACGGCCTGGCTTCTTCTGAAGCTGATCGCGCTGGTCACCGATCTGATCTGGTTCGGCCAGCTCAGCGTCAAAAACCTCATCATTGCGAACACCACGCGGAGCGCCATGTGGATGGTGCTGGCGCCGGCGGCAGGTGGTCTCGTTATCGGTCTGATGGCGCGGTTCGGCTCGGAGAAGATCAGGGGCCACGGCATTCCGGAGGCCATCGAGGCCATTTTGCTGGGCGGCAGCCGGATGCAGCCGAAAGTTGCCGTGCTGAAGCCGTTGTCGTCGGCGATTTCGATCGGCTCGGGCGGCCCGTTCGGTGCCGAAGGCCCGATCATCATGACTGGCGGCGCGGTCGGTTCGCTTTTTGCCCAATGTTTCCATCTCACTGCGGCCGAGCGCAAGACGCTACTCGTGGCGGGCGCGGCCGCCGGCATGACGGCGATTTTCGGCACGCCGATTGCGGCCGTCCTGCTGGCCGTCGAATTGCTGTTGTTCGAATGGAAGCCGCGCAGCTTCCTGCCGGTCGTTGCCGCGGCCATGGTCTCGGAGGTCTGCCGTCCGTTTCTGTTTGGCAGCGGCCCGCTGTTTCCGTTTACGGAGCATCCCAACATGCCGATGTGGGGCATGGCGGCCGCCATTGGCGTTGGCATTGTTGCCGGCCTCCAGTCGGGGCTGATGACGCGCCTGCTGTATGCGGCCGAAGACCTGTTCGATAGCCTGCCGCTACATTGGATGTGGTGGCCGATGCTGGGCGGATTGGTCGTCGGGGCCGGCGGCCTGGCCGACCCGCATGCGCTGGGCGTCGGTTACGATGTCATCCGGGATTTGCTCTCCGGCCATCCGACCACCCACGAAGTCAGCCGGATGCTGCTGGTCAAATCGGCCATCTGGCTAGTCGCGCTGGCCTCCGGTACCTCGGGCGGCGTTCTGGCGCCGCTGTTGATCCTCGGCGGCTCGCTGGGCTGGCTGGAAGGCCAGATGCTGCCGGGCGGCCCGTCATTCTGGGCACTGGTCGGCATGGCCGCGATGATGGGCGGCACCATGCGCGCGCCGCTCACCGGCGTGATGTTCGCGATCGAGCTGACCGGCAATGTCGAGATGCTGCCGATCCTGCTCGCGGCGACCTGCGCCGCGTTCGCCGTAACGGTGCTGTTGTTGAAACGGTCGATCCTGACCGAGAAGATTGCCCGCCGCGGTCAGCACATCACGCGCGAATACTCGATCGACCAGTTCGAACTGCTGCGCGTCGCTGACGTGATGGTGAAAAACGTCGATACGTTGCCGGTCACGATGCCGGTGGATGATGCGGTCGCTTTCTTCACCGGCGAGGACGTCAGGAGGCACAAATCCTATCCGGTGGTTACGGCGGACGGGCGCCTGGCCGGCATGGTGGCGCGCTCGGATGTCCTGCGCTGGCGTACCGAGGGCGCGCATCAGGCCGTCACGCTTGACGACCTCGTTTCCGACACGTCGGCGGTTTCGGCCTATCCCGATGACGTGATTGGCCGGGTGGCGGACCTCATGGTGTCCGCCGATCTCGGGCGCATCCCGATCGTCGATCGCGCCGATCATCGCGTGGTCGGCCTGATTGCCCGAAAAGACCTCCTGCGGATCCGTACCCTCGTCAATGCCGAGGAGCGCGATCGCAGCGCCTATCTGATGCGGGAGAGGGTTGCCTGAGCGGGTCAAACCGCCCGGCCTGGAATAAAAAAGTTCGGAAATAGGCTATTTGTGGTGTCGGCATGGGCAGCGCCCGTTCGTCTTCATGACGGACGGACGTTGCATGGGAGACCAGGAATGACCGATTTTCGCTATCGCTGGGTGATGGTTGCCGCTGGCGGGTTGCTCGGCTGCGTGGCCATCGGGGGCATGTTTTCGCTACCGGTGCTGCTGCAGACGATCGCGCGCGACACCGGCTGGTCAGTCACCGGCGTATCCAGCGCCATGACCATCGGCTTTCTCGCGATGGCCGTGACCAGCATGATGTGGGGCACCCTGTCCGACCGCTATGGGCCGCTCCCGGTCGTGTTGACCGGCTCGGTGGTGATCGCGGCAAGTCTGGCGCTGGCAAGCCAGGCGAAATCGCTGTTCGCGTTTCAGTTCTTCTTCGGCGTGATGATCGGGGCCGGCACGTCGGCGATCTTTGCGCCGATGATGGCGACCGTCACCGGCTGGTTCGATACCCATCGCAGTCTTGCGGTGTCGCTGGTGTCGGCCGGCATGGGCATGGCGCCGATGACCATGTCGCCGCTCGCCGCCTGGCTGGTCTCGCACCATGACTGGCGAACCACGATGCTGATCCTGGCCGCGGTCGTCGGTGGAATCATGGTTCCAGTCTCGCTGATTGTCCGCCGTCCGCCCGCGCTTGCCGCAGCGTCGGCAGCAGCGCCATCCGGCCCCCCCGCGCCTCAGGCCGAGATGTCGCTGGGTGAGGCGCTGCGCTCGCCGCAATTCATCATTCTGCTGGCGACAAACTTCTTCTGCTGCGCGACGCATTCGGGCCCGATCATCCACACCGTGAGCTATGCTGTCTCTTGCGGCATTCCGATGATCGCGGCGGTGACGATCTACAGCGTCGAAGGCCTCGCCGGCATGGGTGGCCGTCTTGTGTTCGGTCTGCTCGGCGATCGCTTCGGCGCGAAGCGGGTGCTGGTGACCGGCCTGTTGT
>NZ_DAHUXJ010000125.1 GCF_027307225.1 Bradyrhizobium sp.
GAAGGCTGCTGCCACTTTGGGGCTTGACGGAGCCGGACGATGGCTTGGCTTCGCTTTTGTCGGGCTCTTTCTTGAGAGGCTCGGCATTGCCATCCACGTCGTTGCGGCTTGAATGCAGCTTAATGCGCACAACGCTCAAACTGCAAAGGCTTTCTGTCGCGCCGAGACTAGTGCTCCGATTCCGAAGTTCGTATCATATTGCGGCTCCACGTTTACGAACTTCGGAATCAAAGGAGCACTAGCCAAATATATGATTCTAGTGCGGTTTAGAATTTGAAGTTCCTGTGACGAGGTTACCGGGAAACTGATAGGAACTTCAAATTCACCGCACTAGATGGTCGGCCCGCGCGGAATGACGCTGTTGGTCAGGATCATCTTGCCGACGTCTTCGTAGTGAGTGTCGCGGGACTGGATCTGCTGGGCGATCGCATGCATGTCGCGGAAGCGACGCTCGAACGGGTTCGATTTGAACACCGCGGTTGCGCCAGCCATGTGATAGGCGGTATCGACCACCTCGGCCGCCTGATGAATGGTATAGGTCGCGGACAAGCGGATCGCAGCCCGGCCCTGTTCGGAAAGCCTTCCGGTGTTCAAGATCTCCTGCCAGGCGGCACTCGCCGTGGAAAAGTGATAGGCGCGTGCGGCGCGCAGCTTGGCCTCGGTACGCCCGATCAGGCCCTGGACCGCGCTGTTGTCCTTCATCGCGGCGATGCCGGCCGAATGCTTGTTGCGGGCAAGGTCAGTCGCGGCATCCAGCGTCGCGCGGGCAACGCCGAGCGAGACTGCGCCAAATCCGAGCCCGAACATGCTGTAGGTCGTGATCCCATATAGCGGGCCGTGCTCGCGCAACGCCCTGAAGTCGTCGCGCAAGGCGGAAAAATTCTCGGGAATAAACAGATTATCGACAGAATAGGAATCGGTGCCGGTGCCGCAGAGCCCGATCACATTCCACATGTCGTGCATGGTGGCGCTCGACATCGGAAAGACGATGGTGCGGATCTCCGGCGTGCCGTCCGGCTTCATCCGAAGCGAACCGTCGGCTTCGCGGATCTGGACGTGGGCGCCCAGCCAGTTGGCCTGTCGCGAGCCGCTGGCGAAATCCCAACGCGCGCTGATGGTGTAACCGCCGGGAACCGCCTGCACCGCATGGGCAATCGCACCCCAGGCCATGATATCGTTCGGCTTGCCAAATACCTGGTGCGCGATCTCGGCGTCGAGATAGGCTGCCGTCATGCCAACCACCGAGCATTGGCCTACGCACCAGGCCGTGGAGGCATCGGCCGTGGCGATCTCCTCCAGCATTTCCATGAAAGCCAGCGGCGGCGATTCGAAGCCGCCAATGCTCTTGGGCAGGAGCGACTTGTAGAGCCCGTTCTCGACCAGGGCCGAAACCACTTTCGGGGTCAGCCGCCGCGTCCGCTCGATCTCGTCGGCCTCGGCCGCGATCAGCGGCGCGATCGCCTTGGCGCGGTCGACGAGGCCCGCGATGCGCGCGGCTTCGGGCTTGTTCATGGCGCTTCCTCGTTCTTTATCGACTGATCAATTAGAGCGATGATGATCCAACTCGCGGCCGGGATCAAGATGGCTGTGGGCGTCTCAAGTCAAATCGCGTGGTCGACATACCAGGCGTGCAAGGTGCCGAACATTCTCCCGCCCGAGTATTTGAAGGCCTTGGCATCGGTAAGTTGAACGCCCCCTATTTGTATGAAAGAATCTGAAAACTGGGTTCTTAGGGCGGGTCGGGGGACAGCTTGGCAAAAAAGCGAGTAAAGAGACCGCAAAAAACTCAGATACTTGAAACAAACCGTGAGCCCACGGCGGTAGTGCCGCCTAGGCCGAAAGCGCTTGTATTTGTGAGTCACGATAGCCGTGACGCAGACCTCGCAGAGGCTTTCGCCAACCTCCTCTCAGATGTAAGCGCGGGAACGCTCAAATCGTTTCGATCTTCCGACAAAAGGGGTGTTTCGGGGATTGAGTTTGGCGCCGAATGGTACGCAACCATTATGCTGCAGCTTGATGAGGCGACAGACGTAGTCGCTTTGCTAACCGCGCAAAGCATCGATCGTCCATGGATTCTTTATGAAGCTGGAGTCGCGAAAGGTAAGCTCGAAACTACCGTATTCGGAATTGCGCTCGGCGTTCCGCTGGAGAAAGTGAGCACAGGCCCATTTGGCCAATTCCAAAACTGCGGAGATGACGAAGATTCTCTAACTAAGCTCGTCATGCAACTACTTCAAAGAAACCCAGATGCAGACCCCCGCGAAGAGGCGGTAAAAACACAGGTGCGAGTCTTTCGGCAAAACGTCGACGGCATTCTTAAAACCAGAGGGAAAGCGAAGGTAATCGAGGCTCCGCCCTCCGACGAGCAGAACATTGCGAAGCTTTTTGAAGAAGTGAAAGCGATGGTTCGAGAATTGCCGGAAAGGGTGGATGAACGAGTGGCTTCGGTATCTCGACGAGGAGTTTCCAAGCGTCGAATACATCCGGCCATGATTGAGGACCTTATGTTCGGTCCACTATTCAGGGGTGATCGGAGAGGGGCTTTAGTTACTTGGCTAATATTCCTGTCGTTGGTGCGAGACGACGTCCCTTGGCTGTACGAGCCGGGTATAGAGTTTTATCGAGCGGTTCGTACGGGCAGGCGAGTTGAAATTCAAAAGGCTAGGGAGGATTTACTTCGTATTGTAGATTTTACAAAAAATTCCAAGTTGCTCTATCGAATTATGAGAGTTGACGGCGAGGAGACTCATTTCCTTTTGCGGCATTTGGATGAATTTATTAATCGAATATTCCATGAGAGCGAGTTTGAAATAGCCGAGAGCCGACCGGTTCGAAAGTCGACATCGAAACTCAACGCAAAATCATAAAGCCTCAATATTTGGGCTGTAGGCGGGATAAGTCTTTACGTCAGCTATCGACCTTCAGCGCGGCGATGAAGGCTTCCTGCGGGATGTCGACCTTGCCGAACTGCCGCATCTTCTTCTTGCCTTCCTTCTGCTTCTCCAGAAGCTTGCGCTTTCGCGTAACGTCGCCGCCGTAGCATTTGGCGGTGACGTCCTTGCGCAGCGCGCGCACCGTCTCGCGCGCGATCACCTTGCCGCCGATCGCCGCCTGGATCGGAATCTGGAACATGTGCGGCGGGATCAGTTCCTTCATCTTCTCGACCATCGCGCGGCCGCGGCCTTCGGCACGGGTGCGGTGCACCAGCATCGAGAGCGCATCCACCGGCTCGCTGTTGACCAGGATCTGCATCTTGACCAGGTCTGCCGGCTTGTAGTCGGTGAGGTGATAATCGAACGAGGCGTAGCCCTTCGAGACCGACTTCAGGCGGTCGTAAAAATCGAACACCACCTCATTGAGCGGCAGGTCATATTTCACCATCGCGCGCGAGCCGACGTAGGTCAGTTCCTTTTGCGAACCGCGGCGATCCTGGCACAGCTTGAGCACGCTGCCGAGATATTCGTCGGGCGTAAGGATCGTGGCCTCGATCCAGGGTTCGTCGATCTGGGCGATCTTCACCACGTCGGGCATGTCGACGGGATTGTGAATCTCGATCTCGCTGCCGTCGGTCAGCTTCATCCTGTAGATCACGCTCGGCGCGGTCGCGATCAGGTTGAGATCGAACTCGCGCGACAGCCGTTCCTGGATGATCTCCAGATGCAAAAGCCCAAGGAAGCCGCAGCGGAAGCCGAAGCCGAGTGCGGCGGAAGTCTCCATCTCGTAGGAGAAGCTTGCGTCGTTCAGGCGAAGCTTCCCCATCGCCGCGCGCAGCGTTTCGAAATCGTTGGCATCGACCGGGAACAGGCCGCAGAACACCACCGGGATGGCCGGCTTGAAGCCCGCCAGCATTTCCGTGACCGGCTTCCGGTCATCGGTGATGGTGTCGCCGACGCGCGTATCGGCGACTTCCTTGATCGCGGCGGTGATGAACCCGATCTCGCCCGGGCCAAGCTCTTCGACCTGCTCCATCTTGGGCGTGAAGAAGCCGACGCGCTCGACGTCATAGGCCGCATTGGTGCCCATCATGCGGATGCGCTGGCCTTTTTTCATCGTGCCGTCGACGACGCGGATCAGCACGACGACGCCGAGATAGACGTCGTACCAGCTATCGACGAGCAGCGCCTTCAAGGTCGCGTCGCGGTCGCCCTTGGGCGGCGGCAGGCGCGTGACGATCGCCTCCAGCACGTCGGGTACACCCAGGCCGGTCTTGGCCGAGATCATCACGGCGTCAGAGGCATCGATGCCGATCACGTCCTCGATCTGCTGCTTCACCTTGTCCGGCTCGGCCGCGGGCAGATCGACCTTGTTCAGCACCGGTACGATCTCGTGATTGTTGTCGAGCGCCTGGTAGACGTTGGCGAGCGTCTGCGCTTCCACGCCCTGGCTCGCGTCGACCACCAGCAGCGATCCCTCGCAGGCCGCAAGCGAGCGCGAGACTTCATAGGCGAAGTCGACATGGCCCGGCGTGTCCATCAGGTTAAAGACATAGTCCTTGCCGTCCTTCGCATGATAATTCAGCCGGACGGTCTGCGCCTTGATGGTGATGCCGCGCTCGCGCTCGATATCCATGGAATCGAGCACCTGTTCCTTGCCCGCCATTTCGCGGTCCGACAGCCCGCCCGTTATCTGGATCAGGCGATCGGCCAATGTCGATTTGCCATGGTCGATATGGGCGACAATGGCGAAGTTGCGGATGTTGGGAATTGGGGCAGAAGTCATGGGGCGCGGGATAGCATTGGCGTTCCGGGGCGGCAACCACATTGCGGCATTTTAACGGGGCTTCTTCACGCCAAGCTGATTTCATAGCAGCGGAAAACGCGCTACCCACACGAGGATTGAGAGGTACCAAAGCGCATGTCACCGACGCTTACTTCATCAGTACCGCCGATCTGAAGTCCCTGCAGTGCGAGCCCCGGGGTTCATCCCAGGGACTTCAGATCGAAAGCGGCACTGAGATCACATATTCCGCAGTGCCCTTTACTTTCCGAAGTTCGCGTAAGAGGTTGCCGCGATGTTTCACGAACGTCGGAAAGTGGGCACTGCAAGCTTGCCGCGCCGCCGGGCGCGGCGGCTGAGCCTGAGAAGGCTCATGGCATGGGTTGCAGCGTCGGCGACCGATCGCACCGGCGCGTCCGCCTTTGTCTTTGCCTTTGCGATGATCCATGCGGTGCTGTGGACCGTCATCCTGATCAATCTCAAGGCAGCACAAGACGTCCATATGGACGTCGCGGAGGCCTTTGCGTGGGGACAGAAGTTCCAGCTTGGCTATGGCAAGCATCCGCCGCTGTCGGGCTGGATCGCCGGCCTCTGGTTCAGGGCTTTTCCGGTCACCGATTGGTCGACCTATCTGCTGGCGATGACGACAGTTGCTTGCGGGATGGTGATCACCTGGCTGATCGCGCTTCGGGTGGTGGACTATCGCCGGGCATTTTTTGTGGTGGTGATGCTCGCGATCTATCCGATCTTCAATTTCAAGGGGTTCAAGTACAACGCGGACCTGCTGCAGCTGGTCACGCTGCCGCTTCTGGTGCTCGCCTATCTCAATGCGTTCGAGAAGCGCAGCGTCGTTTCCGGCTTCTGGCTTGGACTCGCAGCGGCACTTGCGCTGATGACCAAATACTGGGTGCTGACCATGATCGGCGCGATCGGTCTCGCCGCGCTAATACATCCGGAGCGGATGAAATTTCTTCGCTCGCCGGCGCCCTGGGTTGCGATGGGCGCAGCGATACTGGCGATGATTCCCCATCTGGTATGGCTGAAGGATGCCGATTTCGCGCCGCTGATCTATGCCGACGATGTCTACGGACATTCTACCCGCGCGCAGACCGCGATGCTGGCTCTCGGGTACGTCGAGCACAATCTGGGACTGCTGGCGTTGCCGGTGGTGATTGCCGCACTCGCACTGGCTGGGATAAGCCCGCGCTCGCCCAGGGCCACATTGGCGCGCATCTGGTCGCCCGGTGTCAACTCCAGCGTAAACGGGCCGCAAGCGCTCAACATCTGGCTCATCCAGATTATCGTCGCGGTCGGGCCTCCGCTCGGCGGTCTGATCTTCTCGATCTACATGAAGACCGATTGGGGCATCTCGCTGTTCTTTCTGGTGCCTCTTGCGCTGGTCGCCATTCCTGAGTTGCGCCTGCGGAGCGCAGCCCTGTTCGGAATTACGGCCACCTGGCTCGTCCTCACCCTGGCGACGCTCGCCGTTTCGCCGTACATCGCGCTTCACGAAATCACGGATAATCCCAAGACCGCCTTCAGCTATGGCGCCCGCTCGCAGCTGGCGCACGAATTGACGCAGCTTTGGCACAACCGGTTCTTCACGCGCTGGGCCGTCGTCGCCGGCACGACCGAGGTCGGCGAGCCCATGACGTTCTATAGCCCCGATCATCCGGCGCCGCTGACGCCGGGCGAGATCTGGTCGTCAGGCCTGACCTCGCTGGATGAAGCGAGGCGCCTTGGCTTCATCGGGGTCTGCGACACGACGGACAACCGGCTGCCGGAGTGCGAGGCTTGGATGGCGAAAAACGGCAAGGATGCCGAGCAGGTCGCCGTCACCACGCAGCGCTTCTTCAAAGGCCGTCCCGGGCCTTCGACCACCTGGAAGGTCTACATCGTGCCGCCGGCAAAGTGACGCGGCGCGTCATTCCGCGGCGCGCGAAGCGCGAACTCCGATGTGCAATTGCACATCTGAGAATCTCGAGATTCCGGGTCTGGTCCTTCGGACCATCCCGGAATGACGTACAACCAAACCGCTACATATTCTCTTCGTTGAATTTGGCGGCGACGAGCTCGGTGATCGCATCGAGCGCGGCCTGCGCCTCGGGGCCGGCGACGGAGACGACGATCGAAGTGCCTGGGCCAGCTGACAGCATCATCAATCCCATGATCGATGTACCGCCAACCGTCTCGCTGCCCTTCGTCACCCAGACGTCGGCCTTGAAGCGCTCGACCATCTGAACGAATTTGGCGGAAGCCCGTGCGTGAAGGCCGCGCTTGTTGGTGATAGGAAGTTCACGGGAAATGGCGCCTTCCGGAATGCCCGGTCCGGAGGAAGTGTCGGGCGACGCGTCGTCGTCACTCATTTGCCGGCGAGCACTCGGCTCGCAATGGTCACATATTTGCGTCCGGCTTCCTGGGCCATGGCAATGGCGTCGGGAAGCGTTCGCTCTTCACGGACCTTGGCAAGCTTGACCAGCATCGGAAGATTGATGCCTGCGAGCACCTCGACCTTCGGCCGGCTCATGCAGGAAATGGCGAGATTCGAAGGCGTTCCGCCGAACATGTCGGTGAGAATGGCAACTCCGTCACCACTGTCGACGCGATTGACTGCCTCGATAATATCGCTGCGGCACAGATCGGAATCGTCCTCGGCCCCGATCGTGACGGCCTCGATTTGTTTTTGCGGACCCATGACGTGTTCAAGCGCCGCCTTGAATTCGTCGGCAAGGCGCCCATGGGTCACAAGCACTAGACCAATCATCGAAAACTCCTCGCGGGTGCCTTTGGTGCACCGCACGAACGCGCCACTTTGACCATCCAGAGCCCCCGCGCAAGAGGGATCGCTGCAATCCGCTCCGAAAATAACGAGGAGAGGGGGAACGGGCGCCGGTCTATTCGGTCGCGATAGTGGGGGTGATATGGTTACCAAATTGCTTCGAGCAATCCGCCGAACATGAATTCGCGGCCATTGTAAGGGCGGCAATAACCAGCGGAAGCCCGGGAAATCCTCGCGCGACTGGGAGTCTTGGTATCAAAATACCTCTTATCCGTATTTGCAGGGAGTCCGGCGGCGGCAGGCGTTCGGCGTCGGCCGCATCGAGGTCGACGACAAGGCCAATAGGGGCCTCAGTGGCGAAATCGCAGCGCCGGATGCCAAGGCCGCGAATTTCAATCAGGCCGGCCAACGCGGGCGCCGGACGCACCATCAGGTTCCCGCCATGTTGCCAAACATGGACGCGGTCGTCGCCGGCGAGCCTGGCCGGCGCAATTTGGCCGGCGCGGCCAGCCATGATGAGGTCAAAAGCCAACCGCGATTTGCCGGAACCGGATGGACCGCGAATGAGGACGGCGCGCGCTCCGACCAGCACAGCGGAGGCATGGATGCTGGCGCCGACACTGGTGTCCGCATCGTCTGTCATTACGTCGGGAGCCGGACCACAAAGCGGGCGCCGGCCACGGTTGCCTCGCCGTCTGCGGCAGTGGGACCTTTGCGATTCTCGGCCCAGATCCTTCCGCCATGGGCTTCCACGATCTGCTTGGAGATCGAAAGACCGAGCCCCGAATTTTGCCCGAAGCCCTGATGCGGCCGATCGGTGTAGAAGCGCTCGAAGACCCGCGACAGCGCGTCCTCGCGTATGCCGGGCCCGTCGTCATCGACGATGATTTCGATGTTCGAGCGGCGGTTCCGGCAGGAGATCCGCACCTTGCTGCCCGGTTCCGAGAACGACTGCGCGTTCGAAAGCAGATTGGAAACTACCTGTCCGAGCCGTGAATCGTGGCCTGGTACCCAGAACGTATCGTGCGAACCCCGACTTTCGAAGCTCAACTCGACGGAGACATTGTTGCCGCGCCGGGTTTCGTTGGCGACCGCAGTGAGCGCGATGAGAAGGCGGCGAAGATCGACCGGTGCCATGTCCTGGCGCTGCAACTCGGCATCGAGCCGGCTCGCGTCGGAAATGTCCGAGATCAACCGGTCAAGCCGTTTGACGTCATGCTCGATCACAGCAAGCAGCCGCGCGCGGCTGTTCTCGTTGCGGGCGAGCGGGAGCGTCTCCACCGCCGAGCGCAGCGAAGTGAGCGGGTTCTTCAATTCGTGGGCGACGTCGGCGGCGAACATCTCGATCGCCTCGATGCGATTATAGAGCGCGCTCGTCATGTCGCGCAGGGCGCCGGAAAGGTGACCGATCTCGTCGCGTCGACCAGTGAAGTCAGGAATCTCGACGCGGGTACGAATGCGGCGGCGAACCCGCTCGGCGCTGTCGGCGAGCCGGCGCACCGGGCCTGCGATCGTGCTGGCGAGCGCCAGCGAGAGCACGATCATGACCGCGGAGGCGACGCCGCCGACCTTGAGAATGGCGAGCCTTTCGGCGGTGACCATCTGGTCGATATCGTCGCCTTGCGTCGAGAGCATCAGCGAGCCGTGGATGGCGCGGAAACGCTGCACGGGAACGGCGACCGAAACGATCACCTCGCCGCGGTCGTTGACGCGCACCATGCTGCTCTTCTGTCCGTTGAGGGATTGCGCGACTTCCGGATAGCCGTTGCCGTTGTCGGGGCCGAGTTCGGTATAGAGCGGCAGGTCGCCGCGATTGAGCCAGGTCCGGACCGCGATCATGCTACGTTCGGCGATCCCGGGCTTTTCCACCGAGGGCGGCGGTAATTCGAAGCGCAACACGTCGCCGCGGCCGTAGAGACTGCGGCTATCGAGGACCAGAACGCCATCCCGGTCATAGATGCGGGCGCGGGTCTTGGTCGGCGAAATCAGCCGCCGCAACACCGGCGCGACGCGTTCCGGATTGATCGGAAAATCCAGCCCGGAGGATTCGTCCGGCGCGCCGTAGGTTTCGCCGGGCTTGAGGTCCTGCAGCCGGTCGGGATCGATGGTGATGGTGTTGGTCTCGACGGTGGCCGAGGCCGCGATTGCGCCGCCGATGATCTCGGCCTGGACCAGGAGGCTCTGCGCGCGCGCGTCGATCAGGCCGGCGCGGAATTGCGAGAGAGAGAGAATGCTCGCCACCAGCGCGACCAGGCCGGCGAGGTTCAGCGAAACGATGCGGCGGGTAAGGCTCG
>NZ_DAHUXJ010000106.1 GCF_027307225.1 Bradyrhizobium sp.
GGCTACAACTTCCGCCGCCTCATCAAGTGGCTCAGAATTTTATTGTGCCTCATCCTGATCGCGATCTTTCCCAAGCCAAATCTATCGCCCGCCTGAAAACGTATTGTTCACAGACGACTCGCTACGATCAGGCACACACGCAAGAATCCAGCTCCGCGCCCGCGATGGCCGGACCGGAAGGCGCCTGCAGGTTAGGCAGGGCTGGAGCGCTCATCGAGCCGTTTCGTCGTCCAGCAAGATGGGAAGCCCGGCCCGCTCCTCGCCGGCCTGGTCGCTCAGACGCTGGTTAAACGCCCAAATCGCTGCCTGTGTACGGTTGCTGGCGCCGATCTTTCGCAAGATCGCCTTCACATGCGCCTTCACGGTCGGCTCCGCGATCCTGAAGAACCGTGCGACCTGTTTGTTCGAATCGCCCCGAACGATGCGCTCGAGGATAGCGACCTCTCGTGCCGACAGCTTCGCGGCCTGAGGTTCGTCGGCGACATCCCATAGCACCTCGCCAGTGAGGGGCGGCGACGGCGGGTCTTCGGCCTTTGGCTGGATTTCCAACGGCCAGAGGCGAGCGTCGATGAGAATGAGCTTGCCGTTGATGACCGCCTGCAGCGTGCTGACAAGGTCACTCGGGCTGACGGTATTGAAGAGCGCCGCGTTGGCTCCGTCGTCAAGCGCGCTTGCGAGCGAGCGCGGATTGCTCTCATCCGCAACCGCTACAATGAACGCGAGCGGATACCGGCTCCGAATCTTGCTGCATACGACAGCGTGGTCCGCGTCTACCGCCACGATGAACAGGATAGGCCCGTCATCGGGGATTTCCGTGAGATCCTCCAAGTCGATTGCGCAACCGAGGGGACGAAAGCGGGTCTTGGACAGTATTAGCCGAAGACCTTCCCGGAACAGGCCATCGCTTCGCAGGATATAGGTCGGCACAGCGGACTCACTCGACATCGCCTCGCAGCCGCTCCAATTAACACACTACTTATTTTCTTCAGCTGCCCCGCCGCCTGTCGCCGGCGAGATCAAACGTACATCCTTGGATTTATTTGCAAATAACTTACGATACTTTCGACGCGCACCCAAGACAGCATCCCTGTCCTAAATGCGACAATCGGACGAGTTCCCGTGCCGCCGGAGCGTCTTGTTTGGCTTATGTCGGTGTGGGTCCCAGCCGATGATGCGGCGAAAATGGCGTTAAGCGCCTCATGGCATTCGCAGTTGACTTGCTTCAGCCCGTCGACGTCGAGGATTCGAATTTTGCCGTGATGATATTCGACAAGCCCGGCTTGCATCTCGCCATTTTGATGAGAGACGGCGAGCATTGGCTCATTCTCGACAATCGTACGTTCACCATTGTGGACAGTGCCGTTACGCGCCGGTACGTGCCGTTGCACGAATTCGATGAAGACGGCGTTCGCGATTTCAGGTGGTCGCCAAGGCGAGCGGCTCGGCCCTGGCGACAATCGGGCGAAGGGCGAGGGCGCTGCTCCATTTCGACTCATGACCCGAAGCGATGTTCGGAAGAGACGCGCCTCGACAAAAAATCGCTGACCGCGTTGACGCTCCCGCTCGGCGTTTCCAGCTTCAGCGCATGAGATACGAGGAGCGGGTGCTATCCCGGAGCTATAAAGACTGGCGCGGACGGCTCGTTTGATGCCGGCTTCGGAATCGGGACACTAGCCGGGTATTTTGTGCGGCGCGATGTGCTGCGGCGCTGTTCGGCCTCTCATCCGCCATGCACCATCGATCCGATGCAGCGAAAACCGACGGCGGACGGCTACTGAGTCAGGTGCATTCCGCTTTGCGGAAAAACTGACGATACGAATTTTCTCTTTTTGCCTTCGTATTGCTCGCTTTCATTGACGTCATCACTTGCCTGCGAATAGCATCGCAGCCGATCCGCTAAGAGGTCACCAGGGAGGGTATCGATGAATCGCTTTGCATTCGTGGCGTGCGCTATATTGCTCGCGCCCCTCAGTGCCAACGCTCAGTCCGCCGATCAATTGGTCAAGGGCGCGACCGACACGTCAAACGTTCTCAATTATGGCATGGGGTACAATCTGCAGCGGTTCAGTCCGCTGACCCAGATCAACCGGGACAACGCCAAGGAGCTTGTGCCGGTGTGGAACTACAGCTTTGCCGACGACCGCAGCGAGGAATCGCAGCCGCTGGTATACCAGGGCGTGATCTACGTCACCACGAACAGCGCCACGATGGCGATCGACGTCAAAACCGGCAAGCAGATCTGGAAGACCAAGGTCGAATATCCGCCCGAGACGCCGCGCATCGTATGCTGCGGCATCATCAACCGCGGCGCGGCGATCCAGGACGGCAAGCTGTACCGGACGACGCTGGACGCCAACGTCATCGCGCTCGACATGAAAACCGGCAAGGAGCTGTGGCGGCAGAAGGCGGCCGACATCAAGGAAGGCTACTCCATGACGGTCGCACCGCTCGTCGCTGACGGCGTCGTGCTGACCGGCGTTTCCGGAGCCGAGTTCGGCACCCGCGACTTCATCGACGGCTGGGATCCCGGAACAGGCAAGCATCTCTGGCGCACCTACTCCGTCCCGAGCCCCGATGAGCCAGGCGGCGACACCTGGAAGGGCGACACCTGGAAGCTCGGCGGTGGATCGACCTGGATCACAGGCTCCTATGACCCCGAGTTGAAGACGGTCTATTGGGGCATCGGCAACCCAGGTCCGTTCGACGCGGCCGGGCGGCCGGGCGACAATCTCTACACCTGCTCCGTGCTCGCGCTCGACCCCAAGACGGGGAAGATCAAATGGCACTACCAGTTCTCGCCGAACAACCCCTTCGACTATGACGCCGTCGCCGAGATGGTGCTTGCCGAGATCAAGGTCGACGGCAAGCCGACCAAGGTGCTGATGGATGCCAACCGCAACGGCTTCTTCTATGTGCTCGATCGCACCAACGGCAAGCTGCTCGCGGCCAATCCCTATGTGAAGGTCAACTGGGCGACCGGCATCGACATGAAGACCGGCCGTCCGATCGAGACCGACGTCACCAAGGATGCGCGCGAAGGCAAGAAGGTCACGGTCTTCCCGTCAATCCTCGGCGGCAAGAACTGGGAGCCGATGTCGTTCGACCCGCAGACCGGCCTCGCCTATGCCAACACGCTTCTGTTCGGCGGCCATTACAAGACCGCGCCTGCAACCTACAAGGCAGGTGAATGGTATGTCGGCATGGACCTCACCGATCTCTGGGAGTGGGGTACCGGGCCGCGCGGCGCACTCAAGGCGATCGATCCCTTGACCGGCAAGGCCAAGTGGGAAGCGCCGAGCGACATTCCGCGCTTTTCGGGTGTGCTGTCGACCGCCGGTGGCGTCGTCTTCTCCGGCCAGTTGACCGGTGAGTTCGAGGCATTCGATGCCGACAGCGGCAAGAAGCTCTGGCAGTTCCAGACCGGTTCGGGCATCGAAGGACAACCGGTGACCTGGCAGCAGGATGGCGTGCAGTATGTCGCCGTCGCGAGCGGCTATGGCGGCGTCTACTCCTTGTTCTCCGGCGACGAGCGGTTGGCCAAGGTGCCGGCTGGCGGATCGCTGTGGGTGTTCGCGGTCAAGAAGTAACCTGCTAGTGTGGCTACTCTGACGTTCCTTTCAGTTTCTCGGCGGCTTCGTCGAAGGAACGTCAGAGTTAAAGCCACACTAGAATCATAGATTTGCTAGTGTCCGTTTGGTTCTGACATTCGTAAAAGTGCCCGCTGCGATCCGATACGAATGTCAGAACCAGGACACTAGATAACAACAAGTAAGTGGTTCTTACGTGATGCAAGTACGTATCGGCTGGGCGGCGGCATTCGCCGCCCTTGCCATTGTGGCGATGGTGGTACCCTCCGCGCAACCCGCGGCGGCACAACAGTCCGCTCCTGAGCAAGCCAAGCCCGGCCCGGCAAACGCGGACCAGGGAATGATCGACAAGGGCAAGGCGATTTTTGCAGAGCATTGCTCGCACTGCCACGGCTTCAACATGGTCAATGCGGGCACGATCACGCCCGACCTGCGCAAATTTCCCGACGACAGACCGCGGTTCGTCACCACCGTCAAAAGCGGCAAGAACAACCGGATGCCGCCCTGGGGCGACGTCTTGAGCGACGACGACATCGCGAACCTGTGGGCCTACGTGACGAGCCGGAGGGGCCAATGAGACGTTCGTTGACGGCGATCTGTGCCAGCGCGCTGCTCTCAGTTGCACTATCGGCGATCACGGACAGGCCTGTCGCCGCATCCGACGACGTCCTGAAGGTGTGTCTCGACGAAGACCTGCCGCCAGCGTCGGTCCACAGGCGCGGCAAGCCGGACAGCGGATTTGACGTCCTGCTGGCGCAGGCCGTTGCCAAGCAACTGCAACGGCCGCTCCATATCCAGTGGTTCGAAACCAGGCTGGACGAGGACTCAAGCCCCGCACTTGAGGCCAATGCGCTGCTTTCGGACGGCCGGTGCGCGCTGCTCGGCGGTTACGCGCTGACCCAGGATTCACTCGTCGCCCCCGGCGTCAAGACGGCGAAGCTTCCCGATTTCGACGGCGCGACCAGGGACGATCGCCGGCGCCGTGTCCCGCTCGGCGTCCTTGCACCCAGCCGGCCCTACGTCTATTCGGCCCTCACGGTGGTGCTCGGCAGCAAGGCGGGCGATCGCCATGTCAAAGACCTCGGCGACCTTGCGGATTTGAGAATTGGCATCGAGAGCGGCACGCTCGCGGACGCTATCTTGATGAACTTCGACAAAGGCAAACTGATCGACCAGATCACCCATCTGGTGCCGACGCGGAGCGATCTGCTCGGCGAACTCGAGCGCGGCGAACTCGACGCGACGCTGGTGGACACGCGCCGCCTCGACGCCTATCGCGCCGCGCATCCGGACAGCCATCTTGCGGCGAGCGGATATTACTACCCGATCGGCGTCAACCGCGCCTATATCGGTGTTGCCAGCGACGGCGCGCTCATCGCGGCCGTCGACAAGGTGCTGGCGGATCTTGAAGCGAACGGCACCATCGAACAGCTGGCCAAAACTTCCGGTCTCACTTATCAGAAGCCTCGCGAGCCCATCATCCTTGGCGACGTTCTGCCGCAGATCTTGCGGAAGTAAGCCGTCGCCTCAATGGGGATCGCCTGGAGCTCCGGTTCCGAAGTTCGCGAGCTATCGGGGCGACCTCTGATGTGAACTTCGCAATTGGTGCGACGACAAGGGAGTAGCCGATGATCGATTCGAGCCGACGCACCGTTCTTGCAAGCGGTGCTGCCGCCGCGGCGGCAAGCGCAGCGCCGCAAGTGTTCGCCCAAGCGGAAGGACACGCACAGCCGGCGGGCGCGGTTCCGGGATTGCCTGATGGCGCCAAGATCGGCTTCTACGAGAAAGGTGACGTTCGCATCCGCTATGCCGAGATTGGCTCGGGCTTCCCGCTGCTGGCGACGCCCGGCGGCGGCTTGAACTCTTGTATCGCCGTGTGGGCGCGCGCGGTGATCGACATTCCGCAGGAGTACAAGAACGACTTCCGTGTGATCACCATGGACCAGCGCAATGCCACGGGCGGTGAATCCACCGGCCCGGTTCCGGTCGACGATCCCTGGGGCGCGTTCGCCGACGACCAACTGGGCGTGATGGACCATCTCGGCATCGACAAATTTTTCTTCTTCGGCAACTGCATCGGAGGCCCGTTCGCGATGAAGCTGATGGAGCGGGCGCCACAGCGCATCGCTGCTGCGATATTGAGCCAGCCAGTCGGGCACAACGCGGCGAAACCGGATTACATGTACGACGCCGGCAAGACCGTCTGGGCCAAGGAGCTGCGCGAGCGCCAGAGCGACGTCTCGATGGAGACCATCGAGAAATATCTGCACAACCTCTACCGCGTGCGTCCCGATTTCGTGTACAGCGTCTCGCGCGATTTCGCGAAATCATGCCAGACGCCGATGCTGGTACTGCCGGACAACGTCGATGCGCATCCGCTGGCGGCTTCGATCGACGTCGCCTCGCTTTGCCCGAATGCCGAGATCACGGTGTTCCCCTGGAAGGAGCCGCCGGAACTGAAGGCGCGCACCATCAACCGCGCGCGCACTTTCCTGAAGCGACATCAGACGGCGTAGCGAGGTCTTAAATCGCCGGACTGTTGTGCTATCCGTTCGACATCGGTGATAATCGATGCCGAAGTTTGCGAAGGCGGTAACCTGAGGCTCCCTGCAAATGACGGTCGGCGTAGGATGGGTTGAGCAGTTTGCGAAACCCATCATGTCAGGACGTTAGCTGATGGGTATCGCTTCGCTCCACCCATCCTACGCACTGAAGTTTGCGAAGGCTGCCTGGTAAATCACGCCTTGTTGTGAGGGTGCTTTTCAGCCGCAGGTCTATCTGGTCTTGCGCAGCTTTTTGCCGAAGAAATCGATGCCCGTCAGCGCCGCTATGACAATCGCAATTGCCACCGCCGCGCCGCGAATTTCGGAGAGCGAGAATCCAAGATCGTAGTGCGCCACATATCTGATCGCGATCGCCACATAGGCTGCGACACAGACGGCCCTGACAGTTGCTAACGCATCCCAGCGGCTTTGCATGTTGCACACCTCATCCGCATTCCAATCAAAGGAATAACTTGGTCGGTCGGTAATCGATGTGAGGTAGTTCACATGCTCTGGCTGAAAAGCCACTTCGCCCGCATCCCCGCTGACTTGCTGCTCGGCAGCCAGCGGCCGAAGGGTTTGATATTGTCCGAAGCCGCGGTTCATGGTTGAACGGCCCGCATGAAACAGGCCGTTTCCATTTCCGTTCGAGGCGCGCTGCGGCGAGCGGAAATCGGCTCCGCGCGCTGGATCGCGGCCGCGATCGTACTCACAGGCGCCGCGTGGCTGGCCGTGCTGGCGGGCCTGCTCGCGGTCGCAGGTCGCGTGCACGACGACATCCCGGTGTTGCTGGCGGTCAAGCTGCCGCTGCTTGCCTCGCATCCGGAACTCATTTTCGCGGGCGAAAGCCGTACCGAATACCAGGTCGATCCACGCCTGGCGGCGCAACTGATCGGCAAGCCAGAGGGATCGGCGGTCAATATCGCCTATGATGCCGGCGAGCCGCTGGCGGCACTGGCCGCCATGCGCCGCGAACCTGACGTGTTTCAAGGCGCGCACGTCGTCATCAGCGTTGCGCCATTTCTGTTCAATGAAGGCGTGCGGCCGGCCGTCTTCAATCCGCAAGACGTCATCGCCCGTCTTGGCGTGTTCAAGCAGATGACGACCTATCTGCCGCTGCGCGCCGGCACGCTGATCCGCTTCATCCGCGAGGCCTTCGCCGCGCGTCTCGAATCCAGGCTGCATACGGCGCATCCGGCGCAGTCGCTGGACGCGCTCGGCCTGTTCTTGCTCGGCTATTCTCGGCCTGAAAACCGCTTGCCGGCCGCGCTTGGCTCGCATCCGCACTACACCGGCTGGAATATCGCCGGGCCCAAGGCGCACTTCGAAATCGGCGCGCTGTGCGAGATGGCGAAGCTGGCGCGCAAAATCACCGTCGTTATTCCGCCGTGGTCGCCACGCTACGATCGCGCGCGTGACCCGGAGTGGAAGGAAAACGACGAACAATATGTGGCGCTGGTCGCCGATGCTGGCCGCACCTGCGGTTTCGATGTCCTGAACATCGTGGCGGTTCCCGGGCTGACGCCGGGCGACTACGCCGACGAGATGCACGTCAATGCGTCCGGCGTGCCGATCTATACGCGCTATCTCGTATCGCAGTTGAAGCGTTAGCGGCGGGCGATGCTGTTCTCCACCTACACTTTCCTGTTCCAGTTCCTGCCTGCCGTGGTGCTGGCCTTTGTCGCGGCGCGCCGGCACTCACCGCGCGCGGGCATTCTGGTTTTGGTCGGTGCCTCGCTGTTCTTCTACGGTGCGTGGCGGCCGGTCTATCTGCTGCTTCTGCTCGCTTCGATCGCCGCGAATTTCTCGCTCGGCCTGTTGATGGAGAAGCCGCATCGCCGCCGCGCCATCGGCATGCTTGGCGTCGCGCTCAATCTCGCGCTGCTCGGCTATTTCAAGTATACCAACTTCGTCTTCGGCGGCATCCATCAGTTGACCGGCGCGCCGCTGCCGCTCGTGAACGTCGTGCTGCCGCTCGGCATCTCGTTCTTCACCTTTCAGCAGATCGCTTATCTCGTCGACGTCATGCGCGGCGCGAAGCTCGAGCGCGACATCGTCAGCTACACGCTGTTCGTCTCGTTCTTTCCGCACCTGATCGCGGGACCGCTGGTCCATCACGCCGAGATGATCCCGCAATTCAAGCGCGGGCGGACGCAGCGCTCGGCCGTGCTGGCGGCGAGGGGAATGGCGATCTTCGCCGCGGGTCTGTTCAAGAAGGTGGTAATCGCGGACAATTTGGCGCAGTTCGTCTCGCCGGTGTTCGCGCATCTCGACGCCGGCGGCGGCGTCACCACGTCATGGGCGTGGCTCTCGACGCTGGCCTATACCTTGCAGATCTATTTCGATTTCTCCGGCTATTCCGACATGGCGGTCGGGCTGGCGCTGTTGTTCGGCATTCGCCTGCCGGTGAATTTCCGCTCGCCCTACAAGGCGACGTCGATTGTCGATTTCTGGCGGCGCTGGCACATCACGCTGTCGCGGTTCCTGCGCGATTATCTCTACATTCCGCTCGGGGGAAACCGCCGCGGCGAGCCGCGTCGTTACGTCAACCTGATGCTGACCATGCTGCTCGGTGGGCTCTGGCACGGGGCGGGGTGGAATTTTCTGATCTGGGGCGGCCTGCACGGCCTCTATCTCGGCATCAATCATCTCTGGCAGAAATGGCGCGGCGTGACGGCGAAGGCATCGACGTCCAATCACGTTGCCACGTTCCTCTCATGGGCCCTCACTTTTTTCGCAGTCGTCATCGCCTGGGTGTTCTTCCGCGCCAGGACCGCGGCGGGCGCCTGGATCATGCTGAAGGCGCTGGCCGGATTTGCAGCCGAGAGTTCGGCCTATGTCTCGCCCGGCATCCTGCGGGTGATGGACCTGCCGTTGCTCGTCGGCGACGAACCTCTGCTCCTGATCGGCAGTGGCGCGGTCACGACAGCGCTTGCGATCGCGCTCTTCTTGCCCAACGTGCCGCAGATCTTCCGCTACCGCGAATATCGCCGCGCGCCGGAATCATCGAGCTGGCCACAATGGCAGCCGCGCTTCGCATGGGCGTTGGCGTCCGCGTTTGCCCTGGCGATCTCGCTATTCGGCATGTGGCAGCGGCTCGAATTTCTGTATTTTCAATTCTGACCTACGCTCAAAAGAGCTGGCCGAGGCTACTCCACACCAGCGTGACGCCGGACAGAAACAAAAGCCCGAGCACGACGTCGCGAAAATTGCCGTCGCTCAGTACGCGATAGGCGCGCGTGCCGAGCCAGGCACCGCCGATCGTTGCCGGAAACACGACCAGCGCCAGCCACAGCGTCTCGCGCTTGATCAGCCCCGAAGCTCCCTGCGCGACCAGCGCGGCCGTCAGGATGGTCCAGTTGAAGGTCTGGAACAGGCCGCGCCGTTCATCCTTGCCAATGCCGCGCACGCTCGCCCACAGAATCGGAATCGGTCCGGAAAGTCCCGCAAGCCCGCCGAGCACGCCGCCGGCAAATCCGATGCCGGTGTCGGCAGCCTTGCCGCCGAAGGTCACCGTCATCGGGCGGCGCTGGAGATAAAGCGCGGTGGGAAATATCAGAAGCAGGATGCCGACGGCGAGCTTGAAATGACGCGGATCGGCATAGGCGACGAACCACGTGCCGATCGGCACGCCGGCGAGGCCGCCGACCAGAAACGGCAACACCAGCTTGAAATCGATCGATCGCCAGATCGACGGCATGGTCCAGGTCTGGGCAATGATGGAGCAGATCAGCACCAGTTGGACCGCGACGTCCGGCGTCACGACGTAAAGCCAGATACCGAGCGCCATCAGCGCGGTACCAAATCCCGCAAGGCCCGACACGAAGCCGCCGGCGAGCGCGCCGAACAACAGCACGGCGATCGTGATCATGCTCATGCAAACGTGGTTCTGACATTCGTATCCGAATGTCAAACTGGCTCAGGCAGGCGCGAGACTACTGGCCGTCGCTGTGCCGGGGTCCGAAGATCGCCGTGTAAAGATCGGTGGTCGGCCCGTTGGTCGAGATGCCGTAAGCGGTCGGGGAGGCCTGTTCTGGCGGAGGCGCAGGCGGCGCGGGTTGTTGCGCGACCTGCAACGGCGCGGGAGTGGGCTGGCCGTAGGCGGGTTGCGGCGCCCGGCTTGACGCCGCGGTCTGCGCCTGGTTCGGCCGGCTGGGTTCTGTCGCGACGGCCTGACCCGTGCGTGGCGCCGGATATTGCTGGCCTTGCTGAACCGGGGTCATCGGCTGGGCGGTGACCTGCTGAACCGGCTCGGCATTGGCAACCGTCGTTGCCGGGGCCGGCTTCGGTTGGCTCGACCCGAAGATTTCGGTGTAGAGGTCGGTGGTCGGTCCGTCGCTACTGAAGCCGTAACCGGTCCTGTACGGCTGCTCGCCTTGCGCGGACGCCTGGCTCGAGGTCGCATTGTTCGCCGCCGCACAGCCGGCAACGGCGAGCGCGGCCGCGGCCAGCGCAGCGGCAGTCCGGATCCAGGACAATGCGTGATTCAAGACGAGCCCCCTGACCGTCGGTCCGGTCGATCGCCCAGCAATAAAGGCAGGATATGGCGTCCGCAAGGCAGCTTTACCGTGCCGGGTGTCGCCGACAGGTCGGAAAACGGGCGAGGGGCCCGGCGCTTTAACGCCGAACCCCTCATTTATCAGCATCAGCCGGCCTGTAAGCCGGGTTCTGTAGGGCCTTGCCCACTTGCGTAGACAAGACGCGACGGCCATTCCTCTGGGACCACGCTTGCGCGGGGCCTCGAGCAACCAACCCGGACGGCGAGCCTGACATCGCTCCCGCAGGCGTTATCGCTTTCGCGAACGACCCGCGTTGCCGTCCCTATTCGGTCTTGCTCCCGGTGGGGTTTACCATGCCGGTTCCGTTGCCGGTCCCGCGGTGCGCTCTTACCGCACCTTTTCACCCTTGCTGCCTCCCGGGGGAGGAAGCGGTTCGTTCTCTGTGGCACTTTCCCTGGGGTTGCCCCCGCCGGGAGTTATCCGGCACCGTATGTCGATGGAGCCCGGACTTTCCTCTCCCTTGCGGAAGCGGCCGTCCGGCCGACTGACGGCTAAGGCATGGGATTTATGGCTGCCCCCGTCAAGCCGTTAACAACCGGACAGGGCCCCCAAAAATAATTATCGTGAAGATGTCGTTTGGCGGCCGGGCACTTCGACTGCTTGTCGGCGATCCAGCCGAACACGAGGATAAGTGACATGCAGTATTTACTGATGATCTACAGCAACGAAGTCGAATACGCCAAGCGCAGCGCCGCGACCACCGAGAAGACCATGGCCGAATACCAGACCTTTACCCAGTCGATTATCCAGAGCGGCAATTTCAAGGGCGGAGACCGGCTCCGGCCGACATCGACCGCGACCACGGTGCGCGTCCGCGATGGCAAGATTCTGACCACGGACGGCCCGTTTGCGGAAACGCGCGAACAGCTCGGTGGCTATTACCTGATCGAGGCGAATGATCTCGACACCGCGATCGGCATCGCTGCGCGCATTCCTACCGCCCGCGACGGATCGATCGAGGTGCGCCCGATCTGGGTCTACAACTGACGCCAGAGATGCAGCCAGCCGAGATCGAAAAGATATTTCGCGACGAGGCGGGAAGGGCGCTGGCCACGCTCATCCGCCTCGTCGGCGATTTCGATCTCGCCGAGGACGTCTTGCAGGAAGCCTTTGCGGCGGCACTGGAGCGCTGGCCCGACGCAGAGCCGCCGTCCAATCCGCGGGCTTGGCTGGTCAATGTCGGACGCAACAAGGCGATCGATCGCATTCGCCGGCAGATATCGTTTCGCGACAAGCAGGAAGCGTTGACGCATGAAGTGCTGCTCAACGCCGAACCTTCGCAGGACGAGCACGATGCCGCGCTCGACGACGACATGCTGCGGCTGATCTTCACCTGTTGCCATCCTTCCTTCGCAGCCGAAGTCCAGGTGGCGCTGACGTTGCGCACCGTCTGCGGGTTGACCACGGCGCAGGTGGCGCGCGCGTTCCTCGCAAGCGAGGATGCGATGGGCCAGCGTCTGGTTCGCGCCAAGCAGAAAATCAAGCTCGCCGGCATTCCCTACGAGGTGCCCGAGCGCGACGCCCTCGAGCCGCGGCTGCGCGGGGTCCTGGCGGTGATCTATCTCGTCTTCAGTGAAGGCTATGTCGCCACGTCAGGCGAGGTCTTGATGCGGCCCGATCTTGCCCGCGAAGCAATCCGCCTGGCGCGCCTGCTCGATGTGTTGATGCCGCGCCGCCGCGAGGTCAAGGGCCTGCTCGCCTTGTTGCTCTTGCACGACGCGCGCCGCACCGGGCGTCAGACCGCAGGCGGCGATATCGTGCTGCTCGAGGAGCAGGACCGCTCGCTCTGGGATCAAGCTCAAATCTCCGAAGGATTGATGCTCGTCGAAGCAGCGCTGCTGTTGCCGGGCCGTCCCGAACCTTATGCGGTGCAGGCCGCGATCGCAGCGCTTCATGCACAGGCACCGAATTTTCACGATACCGACTGGAAGCAGATCGCGGGGCTCTACGAAGTGCTGCTGCGGATTTCGCCTTCGCCGGTCATCGAGCTCAATCACGCCGCCGCTGTTTCGATGGTCGATGGACCGGCGCGAGCGCTTGACCTCGTCGATGCCTTGCAGGCGCGCGGCGGCCTCGATGGCTATGAATTGCTGCCGGCGGTGCGTGCCGATCTGTTGCGAAGGCTCGGCCGGCGCCAGGCTGCGCGCGAAGCCTATCTGGCGGCGACTGAAGCGACGCAACTCGAACCGCTGCGACGGCTCTACGCGCGGCGTTTGGCTGAGCTCGGTTGACGCGAGCAACGCCGTCAGGCTCGACGATCGAACGGTTCAAATTCTTTCGGGTCAACGGCAGCGCCGGGTTCGATAAGTCGCTATGTCGCGGCGGTTGCCGCGGTTTCCGCCGGCAGGCTGGCGAGCAGTGCCTGCAGCGTCACCAGTGTCGAGTGATCGGCGACGCCATCCACCTTGGCCGGGCGGAAGTGACGTTGGAAAGCCGTGACGACTTCCGTGGTCGTGGTGTCGTACTTGCCGGTGATCGAAAGGCCATAGCCGTAACGGGCGAGGGCCTGTTGCAGGCCGCGCACCTCGTTGCTGGTCGCACCTAACCTCAATCCCTCGCTGCGCACGAGCGGCGCCGGCTGGACCCAGTGACCCACGCCGGAATTGGCCAGCGAATGCCACGGGAATTTCTCGCCGGGGTCCTTCTTGCGCGAAGGCGCGACGTCGGAATGCGCCAGCACCCGCTGCGAAGGCACGTTGCGGCGAAGCATGATACCTCGGCACAGCGCGATAACGGCGGCGATCTGGCGCAGCGGGAATTCGGGATAACCCCAGTCATGTCCGCGGTTGACGATCTCGACGCCGATCGAACAGGAGTTGATGTCGTCCTCTCCGGCCCACGAGGCGACGCCGGCGTGCCAGGCGCGCTTGGCTTCCGGCACGCACTGCACGATGCGCCCGTCTTCCAGAACGATGTAATGCGCGGAGACGTCGGTTCCTGCGGTGCAGAGCTGCGCGATCGCACCCTGCACATCCGGCATGCCGGTGTAGTGCAGCAGGATCATGTCGGGCAGGCGGCCCTTGTTTCGCTCGCCGAAGTTTGCGGAAGGAATGACGTCGGAAGCGATCGAGGAGTCTGGCGTAAAGGTCTGCATATTCTCGATAGGTCGGGGCAGCGGGGTGGCACGCCGCTTCGAATCACTGGATGTGAACGAACCGAGCGACATATCAATACTCAAACCCGGCAACACAACGGCAACCAAATTTTTCAAGACAACGTCAGCACTATTCTCTGCCGCCGTCCGCGGCGCAATCGCCTGACCGGCATCCGACGAGCATTTTGGGTGGGTGTGTGCGGAAGGCATCACTCCGCCATTCGCGGGCCACAACCGGGCGGTGGACTTACCCTCGTTGGCCGGACAGCGCGGAGTTTGGCGATTTCAACCCTTTCTTAACGCTACTTGTCGTTACTTACCAAGTGGTGAAGAGCCGCGCTCGATGTCCTCGGGCCGGTGGGCGCCGCCGTTTCTGCATAGGGGCTGCGCTTCGGGCTCGGGTCGCTCCGCCGGAGGGCACGCGGGAAGCATAGGTTTGACGTGTCCTTTGGAGTCCCAGCTCGAGTTCCCACCATGCGCCGGCCGCTGCAACCGGAAAGGCCGGCGAGAAGCTTACTTTTGAGGCGCCATGGGCTCCTTCGCGTCCAAGTTCCGCATCGCCTCTCGGCTTTCGCCGGGAGGGCCGGCATGACGCCGCCCGCGGCAAGTGGCCCTCGCCATATCCCGGTCCTTGGCCGCGAGGTAATGGACTGGCTGGAACCGCGCGAAGGCGGAATCTATGTCGACGCGACCTTCGGCGCCGGCGGTTATAGCCGCACCATCCTCGACACCGACAACACCCGCGTCATCGCCATCGACCGCGACCGTACCGCGGTCTCAGGCGGATTCGAACTGGTCGATCGCTCGAAGGGCCGCCTTACCCTGATTGAGGATCGCTTCTCGAACCTCGCCGATATCTGCCGCGGGCAAGGCATTACCGCTGTCGACGGTGTCGTCATGGACATCGGCGTGTCCTCGATGCAACTGGATGAAGCCGCGCGCGGTTTCTCATTTCGCGCCGATGGGCCGCTCGACATGCGGATGGGGTCAAGCGGTCCGACCGCGGCCGACGTGATCGCGAAGGCCTCCGAGGCCGATCTCGCCAACATCATCTATATCTTCGGCGAAGAGCGCCACTCGCGCGCCGTGGCGCGCGCGATCGTTGCCGCGCGCAAGGAAGCGCCGATCGCGACAACGCGTGCGCTGGCCGATCTCGTCGGAAAAGTTGTGCGTGGTAAGCCGGGCGACATTCACCCGGCGACGCGGACGTTTCAGGGTTTGCGGATTTTCGTCAACCAGGAACTCGACGAACTGCTATCAGCGTTGTCGGCCGCCGAACAGGTGCTCAAGCCCGGCGGGCGGCTGGTCGTGGTGTCGTTTCATTCGCTGGAAGACCGCATCGTCAAGAATTTCCTGAACGAGCGTGCCAGGGTGAGCGGCGGCTCGCGGCACCAGCCGGAGAGCGCGAAAGCCGCGCCAAGCTTTGCCATCCTCACCAAGCGTCCGGTGGTGGCGCAACAGGATGAAGTCGCGGCCAATCCGCGTGCGCGTTCGGCAAAACTCCGCGCCGGCGAGCGCCGCGATGCACCGGTGTATCCGGCGGCCGAACAGCCCGGATGGCCCACGCTCGATAGCGTAATGAGGGGAGGCTGAGGCATGCGCATCATCCATCTCCTCGTGATCGGTGCGCTGGTGTTTGCGGCCGCCTACGTCTACCGGATCAAGATGGTATCGACCGACCGCACCGAGCGTGTGCTGCGGTTGCGCGCTCAAATTCACGAAGAGCGCGACGCGATTGCGTTGCTGCACGCCGAATGGGCCAAGCTCGATTCGCCGCAGCGGCTGCAAGGCCTGGTCGAGCGTCATTTGCCGCTCAAGCCGCTCAACGCCAATCAGTACGACTCATTGAAGAATTTGCCCGATCGTCCGCCGAGCCTGGTCAAGCCGGGCGATCCGGATCCGATTGGCTCCATGCTCCAGACCATCGAGGCGTCCGTCGACGCGCCGACGACAACAGGTTCGATTCCGACGCAGCCTAAGGCTCAGTCTCGGTCTCAGTCTCGGTCTCAGGAGGCGCCGCAATGACCGGTCGCGTCCCTTCCACCCAGAAATCCCAGGAGCCGTGGCGGCAGCGGCTGATCCGCAGCCTGCTTTACGGGCGTAACGTCGATCGCACCGCGAAGGCGCGCGCCCGCGTCGGCTTCGTGATGCTGGCCTTTGTCGCGATCTATGCCGTGATCGGCGGACGACTCGTGATGTTTGCGACCGGCGCCGATAGCCGCAGCGCGCGCCACAGCGCCAGCCAGGATGCGATCGCGACCGCGCGGCCCGATATCCTCGACCGCAACGGCGAGGTTCTCGCCACCGACGTCAAGGCGCCGAGCCTGTTCGGCGAGCCGCGCCGGATCATCGACAAGGAGGAGGCGATTGAACTTCTGACCGCGACCCTGCCCGACCTCGACACCGCCGAGGTGCGCGAGCGCCTGTCGGGCCGCAAGGGTTTTGTCTGGCTCAAGCGCGAAATCACGCCGCGACAGCAGCAGGAAATCCACCGCCTCGGCATTCCCGGCATCGGCTTCCTGCGCGAGAACAAGCGCGTCTACCCGAGCGGCAACGAGGTCGCGCATCTGATCGGCCTGGTCAATATCGACAACCAGGGCATCGCCGGGATGGAGAAGTGGCTCGATACCAACGGTCTTGCCGATCTGCATCGCGCCGGCTTTGCCACCGATCGCCTGCAGAACCCGGTCGAATTGTCGGTCGACCTTCGCGTCGAGCATGCGCTGCGCGACGAACTGCAAAAGGCGAAGGACAAATTTCACGCCAAGGCGGCAAGCGGCCTCGTCACCAACGTCAGGACCGGCGAGGTGATCGCGATGATCTCGCTGCCGGACTTCGATCCGAACAATCCGAAGGAAGCGCACGATCCCGACCGCATCAACCGCCTGACCACCGGCGTCTACGAAATGGGCTCGACGTTCAAGGCGTTTACGCTCGCGATGGCGCTCGATACCGGCAAGTACGATCTCGATTCGCTGTGGGATGCGCGCGGGCCGCTGCATTACGGCAAGTTCGCGATCCACGATGACGAGCCGAAGGGTCGCTTCCTCACCATGAAGGAAGTCTTCACCTTCTCGTCCAACGTCGGCGCGGCCCGCATTGCGCTTGCGCAGGGCGTCGACGCGCACAAGGCGTTCCTGCGCAAGATGGGTCAGCTCGACCGACTGCGCACTGAATTGCCCGAGAGTGCCTCGCCAATCGTGCCGCGGCACTGGGGTGACCTGAACACCATTACGATTGCCTTCGGCCACGGCATCGCGGTGGCGCCGCTGCAGGCTGTGATGGGCGTCAGCGCGCTCGTCAATGGTGGCTATCTCATTCCGCCGACCTTCCTCAAGCGCACCGAAGCAGAGGCGATGCAATTGGCGACGCGGGTGATCAAGCCGGAGACGTCGGAGAAGATGCGGTTCCTGATGCGGCTCAATGCCGAGGTCGGAACCGCGCGCAAGGCCGACGTCAAGGGCTACTACATCGGCGGCAAGACCGGCACGGCCGAGAAGGTCATCAACGGCCGCTATGCCAAGAGACGCGTGCTCACCGCTTTCACCGCAATTTTGCCGGTCGACAAGCCGCGCTACCAAGTTTTGATCATGCTGGACGAGCCGCAGCCCTTGAAGGAAACCTACGGCTTCATCACCTCGGGCTGGAACGCGGTGCCGACCGCCGGTAACGTGATTTCCCGGATCGCGCCGCTTCTGGATGTCGAGCCGCGCTTCGACCTGCCGCCGTCCGACCGCCTTATTCTTGCGGCATCGAAGACAACCCAGTAAGCCTCGAACCGTGCCGCAATAGATTCGGAAACGGAGTTGTTTAGCCCTGCTGCGTCAAAACCCTCATGGCGAGGAGCACCTTTGGCGCGTCTCGAACCATGAGGCCCCGATATTGGCCTCATCCTTCGAGACGCCGCTTGCGCGGCTCCTCAGGATGAGGGAAGAGGGCAAGCTGTGACGCAGCAGGATTGGGGCGTTGACCCTGACTAGTGAGGCGGATTTGACATTCGCTTTAGTGGTGACGCGAGTCCGGTTAGCGAATGTCAAATCCAAGCCGCACTAGAATCATATATCTGCTAGTGTCCCGAAGGTTCTGACATTCGTAAGCGAATCCTCCGAGGCATGATACGAATGTCAGAACCGGGACACTAGAAACACCATGAAGCTCTCCGACCTCTTCGGTGATGACGCCACCATCGATCCGCGCGCCGCTGGCGCGACCGAGGTATCCGGTCTTGCGGTCGACAGCCGCGCGGTCAAGCCGGGCGACCTGTTCTTTGCGCTTTCCGGGGCGAAGACCGATGGCGCGCGCTTCGTCGAGGCGGCGATTGCGGCAGGCGCGGTTGCAATTGCGGGCAGCCATCCGCCGTCTGGCGGATGCCGCGTTCCGTTTGTGGCGACGCCTAATCCGCGCCGCGCGCTGGCGCTGGCAGCCGCAAAATTTTTCCCGAAACAACCGTCGACCATTGCCGCCGTCACCGGCACCAGCGGCAAGACCTCGGTTGCCGCGTTCACGCGCCAGATCTGGCAGCGGCTTGGGTTTTCGGCAGCTTCCATCGGCACCATTGGTCTGGTCTCGGAAAAGCGCACCATTTATGGCTCGCTGACCACGCCGGATCCGATCGCCTTGCACCACCAACTCGACGAGATCGCGCGCGAGGGCGTCACCCATCTGGCGTTCGAGGCTTCCTCGCACGGGCTCGACCAGTTTCGGCTCGACGGTGTGCGTGTGAACGCGGGGGCCTTCACCAATCTGTCGCGCGACCACATGGATTACCATCCGGACGTCGCACACTATCTTTCCGCAAAGCTGCGGCTGTTCCACGATCTCGTCGTGGATGGTGGCGCGGCGGTGATCTCGGCCGATCACGATTGTTCGGCTCAGGTGATCGAGGCGGCGTCAAAGCGCAAGTTGCGGCTGATCACCGTCGGCGCGAAGGGCGATGGCGGAGGCGAGGGGATTCGCGTCACCGCGACCACCATCGACGGTTTCGCGCAGCGGCTCGAGCTTGAACATCGCGGGCGCCGCTATCAGGTCCATTTGCCGCTGGTCGGCGAGTTTCAGGTCGAGAACGCGGTGGTGGCCGCGGGCCTTGCCATCGGCACTGGCAGCGCACCGGATCAGGTTTTCGCCGCGCTCGAACGGCTCGAAGGCGCCAAAGGTCGCCTGGAGCGGGTTGGCGAACATAACGGCGCGCCGATCTTCGTCGATTACGCGCACAAGCCGGATGCGCTGACCAAGGCGTTGCAAGCCTTGCGGCCCTACACAAAACGGAAACTCATCGTCGTGTTCGGCGCCGGCGGCGACCGCGATGCGGGAAAACGCCCCTTGATGGGCGCGATTGCTGCGGAGAACGCCGATGAGGTCATCGTCACCGACGACAATCCGCGCAGCGAAAACCCGGCCGATATCCGCGCCGCGATCCTGGCCGCAGCGAACGGCGCGAAGGAAATCGGCGACCGCAACGAGGCAATCGGGAAGGCCATTGTCGGTCTCACGCAGGGCGACGTGCTCCTGATTGCCGGCAAGGGCCACGAGACCGGCCAAATTATTGGCGACCGTGTGCTGCCGTTCAGCGATCACGATGCGGTGGCTTCCGTTTTGGCGGAGACGGTGGCATGAGCGCTTTGCCGTTATGGACGCCGGATGCAATGCGCTCGGCGATGCGCGCCGAAGCCAACGGCGCGCTGCCGCAAGCGATCACGGGTATATCCATCGACAGCCGTACGCTTGCCCCGGGCGATTCGTATTTTGCCATCAGGGGCGCCGTGCATGACGGTCATGATTTCGTCGCTGCCGCGTTGAAGGCCGGCGCCGCGCTGGCGGTCGTGGGAAAGGCGCAAGCCGGTAAATTTGCGCCGGACGCGCCGCTACTCGTGGTCGACGACGTGCTTGCAGGACTTGTCGAACTTGCGCGGGCCTCGCGAGAGCGGCTCGAAGGACAGGTGATTGCGGTCACTGGATCAGTCGGCAAGACCTCGACCAAGGAAGCGCTGCTGCACGTGCTTTCGGCGCAGGGGCAGACGCACGCTTCAGCCGCATCGTTCAACAATCACTGGGGCGTGCCGTTATCGCTGGCGCGCTGTCCGGCCACGGCGCGCTTCGCCGTGTTCGAGATCGGGATGAATCACGCCGGCGAAATCTCCCCGCTGGTGAAGATGGTGCGGCCGCAGGTGGCTGTTATCACCACGGTCGAGCCGGTGCATCTGGAGTTCTTCTCCGGCATCGAGGCGATTGCCGACGCCAAGGCGGAAATCTTCGAGGGCGTCGAACCCGGTGGCGCGGTCATACTCAATCGCGACAATTCGCAATTCGCAAGGCTCAACGGCCGCGCCAGGGATTGCGGGATCTCGCGCATCGTGTCCTTTGGCGTTGACAGGAAATCCGAAGCGCGGTTGCTTGAGGTTTCACTGCATGCGACCTGCTCGGCGGTTCATGCCAAAATCCTCGGCCACGAAGTCACTTACAAGCTCGGCATGCCCGGGCGGCATATCGCGATGAATTCGCTCGCAGTGCTCGCCGCAAGTTCGCTCGCGGGCGCCGATCTGGCGCTGGCCGCGCTGTCGCTATCGCAACTCGTGCCGGCTGCCGGTCGCGGCGTTCGTCGTACGCTCGTTGTTCCCGGCGGCGAAATCACCTTGATCGATGAAAGCTATAACGCCAACCCGGCGTCGATGGCGGCAGCCCTGAGTGTGCTCGGCCGCACCCAGATCGGCTCGCAAGGCCGGCGGATTGCGGTACTGGGCGATATGCTCGAACTGGGGCCGGCCGGCGCCAAATTGCATGCCGGCCTGAATGACGCCATCAAGGCCGAGCACATCGATCTCGTCTATTGTTGTGGCCCGCTGATGCGTAAGCTGTGGGACGCTCTTTCCACCGGCAAGCGAGGCGGTTATGCCGACAGCGCGGCCAGCCTCGAAGCGCAGGTTCTCGCCGCACTTCGCGCCGGCGACGCCGTCATGATCAAGGGTTCGTTCGGCTCGAAGATGAAAACCATTGTCTCCGCGCTCGAAAAGCGCTTCCCCGGCAAGGCCGCATTCGACGAAGCTGCGGTATAGGCGGACCTTAATGTTCTATTGGTTGATCGATCTCTCCAACACCGTTCCCGGCCTCTCAGGGTTGCACGGCATCCTGAACGTGTTCCGCTACATCACGTTCCGCACGGGCGGGGCGATGGTGACGGGGGCGCTGTTCGTGTTCCTGTTCGGACCCTGGATCATCGACCACTTGCGGCTGCGCCAGGGCAAGGGTCAACCAATTCGCACCGATGGCCCGCAATCCCATCTCAGCAAGAAGGGCACGCCCACCATGGGCGGGCTGATGATCCTGTCGGGGCTCGTGGTCTCCACCGTGCTGTGGGCCAATCCGGTCAATCCTTACGTTTGGATCGTGCTGGCGGTGACGCTCGGTTTCGGTTTCGTCGGCTTCTACGATGACTACCTGAAGGTCACCAAGCAGAGCCACAGCGGCTTCGCCGGCCGTATCCGCCTTCTGCTCGAAGGTGTCATTGCGCTCGCGGCCTGCTACGCGCTCGTCAGACTCGGCCGCGAGCCGTTCTCGACCTCGCTCGTCATTCCCTTCTTCAAGGACGTGGCGCTGAACCTTGGCTGGTTCTTCGCGGTGTTCGGTGCATTCATCATTGTCGGTGCCGGCAACGCCGTGAACCTGACCGACGGTCTCGACGGCCTCGCTATCGTGCCGGTCATGATCGCAGCTGCGAGTTTCGGCATGATCTCCTACCTGGCCGGCAACGCGGTATTCTCCGATTATCTGCAGATCAACTACGTTGCGGGTACCGGCGAACTCGCGGTGCTTTGCGGCGCGGTGCTGGGCGCGGGCCTTGGATTTTTATGGTTCAACGCGCCGCCGGCCTCGATCTTCATGGGCGACACCGGCTCGCTCGCGCTCGGCGGCATGCTGGGCTCGATCGCGGTAGCCGTGAAGCACGAGATCGTGCTTGCGGTGATCGGTGGCCTGTTCGTGCTGGAAGCGGTCTCGGTGATCGTGCAGGTCACCTCCTTCAAGCTCACTGGAAAACGCATCTTCAAGATGGCGCCGATCCACCATCATTTCGAGCAGTTGGGCTGGACCGAGCCGCAGATCGTGATCCGTTTCTGGATCATCTCGGTGATGCTGGCGCTTGCCGGCCTCTCGACGCTGAAGCTGCGGTGATGACTTTTCTCCGCCGCGCTGCTCGCTCCGCTCCCTCCCCCCTTGTGGGGGAGGGTTGGGGAGGGGGGTATCCTGATTTTGGATGCGCGCCTATTCGCACCCCCCTCCCGCCGCTGCTTCGCAGCGTCGGCCTCCCCCACAAGGGGGGAGGCAACAAGAAAGCAAAGAGTGAGGCGTCATCTTGATCCCCGTCACTTCCTTTGCGGGCAAGACCGTTGCGGTGTTCGGCCTTGGCGGCTCGGGCCTTGCAAGCTGTCAGGCGCTGCGGGCCGGCGGGGCCGAAGTCATCGCCGGCGATGACGGCGCCGGGAAACTTGCGGAAGCGGCAAAAGCCGGCTTCATCACCGCTGACTTGCGAACGGTCGACTGGTCGCGCTTTGCCGCGCTGATCCTGACGCCCGGCGCGCCGCTGACCCATCCGGCGCCGCATTGGAGCGTGGTGATGGCGCGCCAAGCCGGCGTCGAGGTGATCGGCGACATCGAACTGTTCTGCCGCGAGCGGCAGCGCCATGCGCCGGATGCGCCGTTCGTCGCGATCACCGGCACCAACGGCAAATCGACCACCACGGCGCTGATCGCGCATCTGATGCGCGTCGCCGGTTACGACACCCAGATGGGCGGCAATATCGGCACCGCGATCCTGTCGCTGGAGCCGCCGCGCAAGGGCCGCGTGCATGTGATCGAGATGTCGTCCTACCAGATCGATCTCACGCCCTCGCTCGATCCGACCGTCGGCATCCTGATCAATGTCAGCGAAGACCATATCGATCGCCACGGCACGCTCGAACATTACGCCGCGGTGAAGGAGCGCCTTGTCGCCGGCGTTCAGCCGCAGGGCACGGCAATCGTCGGCGTCGATGACATCTGGTGCCGCGCGGCTGCCGACCGGATCGAGCAGGCGGGCAAGCGCGTCGTTCGCATCTCGGTGCGAAACCCGTTGCCTGATGGCATCTATATCGATCACGAGGTGATCTGGCGCGCTTCCACCGGGGCGCGGAGCGAGATCGCGAAGATCGGCGGCATCGGCTCGCTGCGCGGCCTGCATAATGCGCAGAACGCGGCATGCGCTTCTGCCGCCGCGCTCGCGCTGGGCGTTGCCGGCGATGTCTTGCAGAAGGGGTTGCGCAGCTTTCCGGGGCTGGCGCACCGGATGGAGCAGGTCGGCCGCCGCAACAACGTGCTGTTCGTCAACGACTCCAAGGGCACCAATGCCGATGCGGCCGCGCATGCGCTGTCGTCGTTTGCCGACATCTTCTGGATCGCGGGCGGCAAGCCCAAGGCCGGCGGCATCACCAGCCTCACGGAATATTTTCCGCGCATCCGCAAAGCCTATCTGATCGGCGAAGCGGCGGCGGAATTCGCGACCACGCTCGGCAAGACAGTCGCCCACGAGATATCGCAGACGCTCGATGTCGCGGTCGAACACGCCGCGCGCGATGCGGAAGCGTCGGGATTGAAGGAGGCGGTGGTGTTGCTGTCGCCAGCCTGCGCCTCGTTCGACCAGTATCGCAATTTCGAAATCCGCGGGACCAAATTCCGCGATCTCGTGCAGGCGCTCCCGGGCGTGAAGCCGGTGGTGTGACTTTCTTCATCCCTCCCCGCGAGGGGGAGGGATAAGAAAGCGTCAATTCCATTAACCCCTTGGAAACCATCATGGGCGACCAATGGGCGGGTCTCTTACCTTTGAGAACGCCCATGCTCTCTCGTGAACAGCGCAACCCCCTCAGCGACTGGTGGTGGACGGTCGACCTCCTGCAACTGGCGGCGATCATCGCGCTGATCCTGGGCGGGGTGATCCTGTCGCTGGCGGCAAGCCCGCAAGTTGCGGTGCGGATCGGGCTCGATCCCTTCCACTTCTTCAATCATCACGTGTTCTTTCTGCTGCCGTCGTTCACGGTGCTGATCGGGGTGTCGTTCCTGTCGCCGCTGCAGATTCGCCGCACGGCGCTGATCGTTTTTGTCGTCAGTGTGGCGTTGATTGTGCTGACGCTGCTGGTCGGACCTGAAGTGAAGGGCTCGCGGCGCTGGATCACGCTGATCGGGGTGAATATCCAGGCCTCCGAATCCGCCAAACCGGCTTTCGTGGTGCTCGCCGCTTGGTTGTTCGCGGAATCGACGAAGAAGCCGGAAATGCCGGCGACCTCGATGGCGCTGGTGCTTCTGCTGACGCTGGTCTCGTTGCTCGTGATGGAGCCCGATTTTGGCCAGACCATGCTGATTTCGATGGTGTGGGGTTCGCTGTTCTTCATTGCCGGCATGCGCATGATCTGGGTGGTCGGCCTTGCGGGCGCTGCGAGCAGTGGCCTGTTCGTTGCCTATCTGTTGGTCCCGCACGTCGCCGGGCGCATCAAGCGCTTCATGAATCCGGCTTCCGGCGATACCTTTCAGGTCGACACGGCGATGGAAGCCTTCAGCAATGGCGGCTGGTTCGGGCTCGGGCCGGGCGAGGGCATCGCCAAGCGCAGTCTGCCGGACAGCCATACCGACTTCGTGTTCGCGGTGGCTGCGGAGGAGTTTGGAATCATTCTATGCCTGATACTGCTGGCGCTGTTCGCCTTCATCGTGCTCCGCGCGTTGTCGCGGGCCTATCGGAGCGAGGACATGTTCGCGCGCTTTGCGGCTTCCGGCCTTGCCATCCTGTTCGGCGTGCAGGCCGCGATCAATATGGCGGTGAATCTGCAGCTGATTCCGGCCAAAGGCATGACGCTACCGTTCATCTCCTATGGCGGTTCATCGATGGTGTCGCTGGCCTATGGTGTCGGCATGATGCTCGCCTTGACTCGGCAGCGTCCGCGCACGGAACTGGAATCGATGAACACCTCGGCCGCGCCAGGCTACGCATAAATCTTTCGCGCCTCGCCATGTCAGGGCTTTGGCGGTAAAGAGGCGGCCATGGAGCAAAACGCCCTGATCCTGCTGGCCGCCGGCGGCACCGGTGGCCATCTGTTTCCAGCCGAAGCGCTCGGCGTGGAATTGATGAAGCGCGGCCTGCGCGTGCGGCTGGCGACTGACTCGCGAGCGTTGCGTTACTCCGGCCTGTTCACCCGCGACACCATCGACGTGGTACCGAGCGAAACCGTGCGCGGCCACAACCCGTTATCGCTGGCGCGCACCGGCCTTATGCTCGCCAGCGGCGTGGCGGCCGCGATCTATTTGCTGCGCAAATTGAAGCCGGCAGCCGTCGTCGGTTTCGGCGGTTATCCGACGCTGCCGCCGTTGATCGCCGCGCGACTGCTCGGCATTCCTTCCGTCGTGCACGAGGCCAACGCGGTGCTTGGCCGCGCCAACCGCTTTCTGTCGAAGCGCGTCAGCGCGATCGCGACCTCACTCCCCGGAGTGCTCGACCGCGATCCGGAGCTTGCCTCGAAGACCACAACCATCGGCATGCCGATGCGCCCGGCCATTCTCGCCGCGGCCGCCGTGAAATACACGACGCCAGGTCCGGCCGGCCCGCTTCGTCTGCTCGTAGTTGGCGGCAGTCAGGGCGCGCGCGTCCTGGCCGACATCGTGCCGGGGTCGATCGAAAAGCTCGAACCTTCGCTCCTCGGCCGGCTGCAGCTGACCCAGCAGGTGCGCGAAGAAGACATGGCGCGGGTCCGCGCGATCTATGACCGGCTCAAGATCAATGCGGAGCTCGCGCCGTTCTTCACGGATTTGCCAGTGCGGCTTGCGGCCAACCATCTGGTCGTCTCGCGCTCGGGAGCCGGAACCGTATCCGAACTCGCCGCCATCGGCCGTCCCTCGATCCTGGTGCCGCTGCCGGGTTCGATCGATCAGGACCAGTTCGCCAATGCCGGCGTGCTGTCGCAGGCGGGCGGCGCCTTGCGGATTCCGCAAGCCGAATTTACCTCCGATCGCCTGGCGTCGGAAATTTCTGCGCTCGGCGCCGAGCCGTCAAAATTGACGGCAATGGCTCAGGCCGCGAAGAATGCCGGCCGGCTGGATGCCGCGGTGCGGCTCGCCGATCTGGTGGCGAAAGTCGCCGGGATTTGACGTTAGTCATTCCGGACGGGACGAGAATCGGACCGATCCGGAATCTCGAGATTCTCCAATGTGCAAGTGCACATTGTAGTTCGGTGGTTCCCACCGCCCCGGAATGACGAAAATCCCCCCTTGTCATGCCACGCGAAAGCGGGGCATCCAGTAATGCGCGTGGGCTGGTTTTTGCCTCGCGGACTCTGATGTCTGGGGAACACCAATGAGACTGCCGCGCGAGATCGGGCCCATCCACTTCGTCGGGATCGGGGGTATCGGGATGAGCGGCATCGCCGAGGTCTTGTGCAATCTCGGCTACACGGTGCAGGGCTCGGACGCCTCCGAAGGCGCCAATGTCGCCCGCCTGCGCGAGAAAGGCATCAAGGTCACGGTCGGCCACAGGGCCGAGAACGTCGACGGTGCCGATGTCGTCGTGGTGTCGACCGCGATCAAGCGCGACAATCCGGAATTGATGGCGGCGCGGACGCAACGCATCCCCGTGGTGCGGCGCGCCGAAATGCTCGCCGAATTGATGCGGCTGAAAAGTTGCGTCGCCATCGCGGGCACCCACGGCAAGACCACGACGACGACCATGGTCGCAACCTTGCTGGATGCCGGTGACATCGATCCCACCGTCATCAACGGCGGCATCATCAACGCCTACGGCTCCAACGCGCGCCTCGGCGCAGGCGACTGGATGGTGGTGGAAGCCGACGAAAGCGACGGCACTTTCCTGAAGTTGCCGGCCGATGTCGTCATCGTCACCAATATCGACCCCGAACATCTCGATCACTTCAAGACGTTCGATGCGATCCAGGAAGCATTCCGCAATTTCGTCGAGAACGTGCCGTTCTATGGTTTCGCCGTGATGTGCATCGATCATCCGGTGGTGCAGACATTGGTCGGCAAGATCGAGGATCGCCGCATCATCACTTACGGCGAAAACCCGCAGGCCGACGCGCGGCTGGTCGATCTCGCGCCAATGGGGGGCGGCTCGACATTCAAGGTCGCGATCCGCGATCGCAAGCGCGATGCGGCGCACGAAATCGCCGATATCACCTTGCCGATGCCAGGACGCCATAATGCCTTGAATGCCACGGCGGCGATCGCGGTGGCGCATGCGCTCGGCATTTCCGACGAAGCGATCCGCATGGCGCTGGCCGGGTTCGGCGGCGTGAAGCGGCGCTTCACCAAGACCGGCGAATGGAACGGCATCACCGTCATCGACGACTACGGCCATCATCCCGTCGAGATTGCCGCCGTGCTCAGGGCCGCGCGCGAATCCACCAACGGCAAGGTCATCGCCGTAGTGCAGCCGCATCGCTTCACGCGCCTGCAATCGTTGTTCGACGAGTTCTGTACCTGCTTCAACGATGCCGATGCCGTCGTCGTGGCCGAAGTGTATCCCGCGGGCGAGACGCCGATCGAAGGCATCGACCGCGATCATTTCGTGCTGGGCCTGCGGGCGCATGGTCATCGCGAGGTGATCCCGCTGCCCGAGGCGGGCGCGCTCGCCGGCATCGTCAAGGGGCTGGCCGGCAGCGGCGATTTCGTCGTCTGCTTAGGTGCCGGCAGCATCACGCAATGGGCCTACGCGCTTCCGGGCGAGTTGAAGGCGCTGGGGTGAGATGACCTTCCCCGATCTCACCGCCGACCTCAAAGCCGCGATGCCGGAATTGCGCGGGCGGCTGACGGCGAACCAGCGGCTTGCGGAACTGACCTGGTTTCGCGTCGGTGGACCGGCGCAGGTCCTGTTCACGCCGGCCGATGAAGATGATCTCGCATATTTCCTTAGCAACCTTCCGGCAGAGTTGCCGGTCACTATCGTCGGCGTCGGCTCCAATTTGATCGTGCGCGACGGCGGCCTGCCGGGGGTGGTCATCCGCCTGTCGCCACGCGGCTTCGGCGAGGCGATCACACAAGGCGAGGTCGTGAGCGCAGGCACGGCCGCGCTCGACAAGCGCGTGGCGGAAGTGGCAGCGAGCGCCAATCTTGCCGGGCTCGAATTCTTCTTCGGCATTCCGGGCACCATCGGCGGGGCGCTACGCATGAATGCCGGCGCCAACGGCGCAGAGACCAGGGACGTCCTACTGGAAGCAACGGGCATCGGCCGTGATGGCCGGAAGCATGTCTTTGACAACGCCGGCATGAAGTTCGTCTACCGCAAGTCGGGTGTCGATCCTTCCATCATTTTCACCTCGGCCCGCTTTCAGGGCAGGCCGGCAACGACGGATGCGATCCGCGTGCGGATGAACGAGGTGCACGCCCATCGCGAGGCGGCGCAGCCGATCCGCGAAAAGACGGGGGGATCGACCTTCAAGAATCCGCCTGACCACAGCGCCTGGAAGTTGATCGATGCCGCCGGCTGTCGCGGCCTTCGTGTCGGCGGCGCGCAGGTGTCGGAAATGCACTGCAACTTTCTGATCAATACCGGCGATGCCACGGCAGCCGACATTGAGATGCTGGGTGAAACGGTTCGCGCGCGGGTAAAGGAAAATTGCGGAATCGAGTTACAATGGGAAATCAAGCGGATCGGGGTTTCTCTTTAACCGTCATTCCGGGGCGATGCGTTAGCATCGAACCCGGAATCTCGAGATTCCGGGTCCGGCGCTCCGCGCCATCCCGGAATGACAAGGGTGCGAATTGATGCGGATCACCATTCTCTTCGGCGGCACCAACAAGGAGCGGCTGGTGTCGGTAGCAAGCGCCCAGGCGTTGCACACCGCGCTGCCCGACGCCGATCTGTGGTTCTGGGAAGCTGACGACAGCGTGCACGAGGCGAGCGGCAAGGCGTTGCTCGCTCACGCGCGGCCGTTCGAAAATCCGTTCAAGCCGGACGGCGCGCGCGTCAGTCTTTCGATCGATCAGGCAATGGATCGCGCCAAGGTCGATGGCCGCCTGCTGGTGCTGGGGCTGCACGGCGGCCGCGCCGAGAATGGCGAGTTGCAGGCAATGTGCGAACTGCGCGACATAGCCTTCACCGGCTCCGGCTCCGCCTCGTCCAACCTTGCGTTCGACAAGGTCGCGGCCAAGCGCTTTGCTGCGATCGCAGGCGTCCATTCGCCTGACGGCATTGCGCTTTCCGACATTGACGCGGCCTTCGCCCAGTACGGCAAGCTGATCGCAAAGCCGGCGCGCGATGGCTCAAGCTATGGGCTGATCTTCGTGAATTCGAAGCAGGATATCGTCGCCGTTCGCAACGCCGCCCGGTCAGAGGAATATGTGATCGAGCCGTTCGTCGCCGGCACCGAGGCAACCTGCGGCGTGCTGGAGCAGGCCGATGGTTCGCTCATCTCGCTGCCGCCGATCGAGATCATCCCGGCCGAGGGCGGGGCAGGCTTCGACTACCGGGCGAAGTATCTTGCGAAAGCGACCCAGGAAATCTGCCCGGGCCGCTTTCCGCCCGAAATCAGCGAAACGATCATGGACATGGCCTTGCGGGTGCACTTGGCGCTATCGTGCGGCGGCTATTCGCGCACCGATTTCATCGTCTCGGACAACGGGCCGGTTTATCTCGAAACCAACACCTTGCCCGGCCTCACCAAGGCCTCGCTTTTTCCCAAGGCGTTGAAGGCGTTTGGGCTCGAGTTCGCCGATTTCCTCAAGGGCCAGATTGTGATCGGAGAGCGGCGCTCCCGTGGCTGAATCCGCGGTTCTGCGGTGGAACGGGCTCAGGCGTTACGAAAATCCTAACGTTACTTACCAAAGCCTTATCGAAACACGTGAAATCGGGGCCTGAGGCGGCGGAATTTACCCTTTGTTTACCAGGAAGTCCGAAGGTTAACGCTGGCGGCGCGTGTGCGCTTGGCCGCCGGGGCGCGTGCTGTTTGGGGAACTTTCAGCGCGCGCGGGGATCGTGATCTTCTTGCCCGGTGCGGCCGAGCCGTCAGATGCGCTCGCAACCCGCAAATCCTTGCGGACACAATAGTTGACGAGCTCGAGTAATGGATGGTGGAGGACGTCTCGCCCGGTCACCGCGATCGCCGAGGCAACAGGTTGATCTGATGGACGCCGTCCTTGGCGCGGCCGCCGGCTTGCGCGCGCGCCTGCGCCGTCGATCGTCTTCCGTCAAATCACGCGGCGACGTCCGCGATGAGCATCCGCTCCGCCTGATCGCGTTTATCGAACGTTTGCCCCGCCGCGCCGGCCTCATGGCGACGCTGTTGTTGCTCGCGGCTAGCGCCGGACTTGGCATCGTCAAGGGCGGCCATCTCGATGATTTTCTGATCTCTTTGAGCGACACCCGCAACGCGCTGGCCAATTCGGCCGGCTTCCGGATCACGTCGGTCGCCATCAACGGCCGCAAGCAACTTTCTCAGGACGAGGTGCTTGCGATCGGCGGCGTCAACGGCCGCTCCTCCCTGCTGTTCCTCGATGCGGCGGCGGTTCGCGAGAAACTGAGGGCCGACGCCTGGATCAGCGACGCAACCGTGCTGAAGCTCTATCCCGGCCAATTGCGCATCGACATCACCGAACGGGCGCCGTTTGCGCTGTGGCAGCATGACGGCCACCTGTTCGTGATCTCCGAAGATGGCGCGGTGTTGCAGAACTACGTGCCGGACCGCTTCGTCAAATTGCCGCTGGTGGTGGGCAAGGGAGCTGCAACCCACGCCAAGGACTTTTTGGCGTTGCTTGCCCGTTATCCGCAGGTCAATGCCGTGACCAGGGCTGCGATCTTCGTCGGTGAACGGCGCTGGAGCCTGCTGTTCAACGACGGCCTCGAAGTTCGGCTGCCGAAAAACGACGTCAGCAATGCGCTTGCTTCCTTGAGCAAACTCGACAAGGACGAGCAGCTGTTTTCCAAGGACATCGTCGCGATCGATCTCCGTCTGCCGGACCGGCTGATCGTGCAGTTGTCGGATGACGCGGCCAAGGCCCGCGAAGACGCGCTCAAGAAGAAAGAACCGAAAAAGAAGGTCGGCGACGCATGAGCGGCCTCGATAACAACCAGGCGCCGAAAACGCGCCCCATGTCCGGCAAGCGCACCGCGCTGGTCGCTTCGCTCGATATCGGCACCAGCAAGATCGCCTGCATGATCGCGCGGCTGAAGCCATGCCTGCCGAGCGAAACCTTGCGCGGCCGCACCCATGCGGTCGAACTGATCGGCTACGGCCAGATTCAGTCGCGCGGCGTCAAGGCCGGCGCCGTCGTCGATCTTGCCGAATGCGAGCAGGCCGTTCGCCAGGCGGTCGCCGCGGCCGAGGATATGGCCAAGGTCCGGGTTGAATCGGTTTTGCTGTCGGTCTCGGCCGGCCGGCTGCAGGGACAACTGGTCGAGGCGGCCGCCGATATCAAGGGCGGGGCCGTGACATCCGCGGATGTCGCGCGCGTCACCTCCGCCGGCATGCATCATGCGACCGGGGCGGGGCGCACCGCGCTGCACGCGCTGCCGATCAGCTATTCGATCGACGGGGTGAAGGGCGTTCGCGACGCCAAGGGCATGGTGGCGCGGCAGTTCGGCGTCGACATGAACGTCGTCACCTCGGATACGACGGTCGTCAAAAACCTGATGCTGGTGGTGGAACGCTGCCATCTCAATGTCGAGGCGATGGCGGCGAGCCCCTATGTGGCCAGCCTGTCGGTCCTGACCGACGACGAGGCGGATCTGGGGGCGGCGGTGGTCGAAATGGGGGCGGGGACCACCACGATCGCGACCTATTCCGGCGGGCGGTTCATGCACACATCGGGTTTTGCACTGGGTGGGCACCACATCACCATGGATCTGGCGCGGGGACTCTCGGCGTGCATTGCGGATGCCGAGCGAATCAAGACGTTATATGGCACGGTGCTGACCGGCGGGTCTGACGCACACGAGTTGATGTCTGTGCCGTCTGCCGGCGACGACGAGTTGGATGTTCCGCAGGTCGTGTCACGCGCCACGATTGCGAACATTATCCGGTACCGTGCCGAGGAGATTTTTGAGATGGTCAGGGACCGGCTGGCGGATTCTCCCTTTGCGGCGGAGCCGAAAGCCCGTGTGGTTTTGAGCGGAGGCGCTTCACAGCTGACCGGCACGCTGGAACTGGCAACCAAGGTCCTCAACCGGCCGGTACGGATCGGCCGGCCGCTCGGCTTCAGCCGGCTGAGCAACGAAGCCAAGGGGGCTTCCTTCGCGGTTCCGGCCGGGCTGCTGGTCTATCCGCAATACGCTTACCTTGAACATGTTGAACCGCGGCACACGCGGCAACTCCGGACAGGGACCGACGGCTATTTCGGCAAGGTCGGCCGATGGCTTCGAGAGGGTTTCTGATGAATTTTTTCCGCCAATCCCTGATTTCACCAACACCCGCGGCAAGAGGCCGGGGCGAACCCACGCGCGCGTGACCAAGAGGCAACCATGGCACTCAATATTACTCCTCCTGACATTCATGAGCTGAAGCCCCGGATCACTGTCTTCGGCGTCGGTGGAGCGGGCGGCAATGCCGTCAACAACATGATCACCGCCGGCCTCCAGGGGGTCGACTTCGTCGTCGCCAACACCGACGCGCAGGCGCTGACGATGTCGAAGGCGCAGCGCATCATCCAGATGGGCACGCAGGTGACCCAGGGCCTGGGCGCGGGTTCGCAGCCCGACGTGGGCGCAGCCGCCGCGCAGGAAGTCCTCGACGAGATCCGCGATCATATCTCTGGCGTCAACATGATGTTCGTCACCGCGGGCATGGGCGGCGGCACCGGCACGGGTGCTGCTCCGGTCATCGCCAGGACCGCCCGCGACCTCGGCATTCTTACTGTCGGCGTTGTCACCAAGCCGTTCCACTTCGAAGGCCAGCGCCGCATGCGCACTGCGGAAGCCGGTATCAACGAGCTTCACAAGGTGGTCGACACGCTTCTGATCATCCCGAACCAGAACCTGTTCCGGGTCGCCAACGAAAAGACCACCTTTGCCGACGCCTTCGCGATGGCCGACCAGGTGCTCTATTCGGGCGTCGCCTGCATCACCGACCTCATGGTCAAGGAAGGCCTGATCAACCTCGACTTCGCCGACGTAAGGGCGGTGATGAGAGAGATGGGCAAGGCGATGATGGGTACCGGCGAAGCCTCCGGCGACAAGCGCGCGCTGACGGCGGCAGAAGCTGCCATCGCCAACCCGCTGATCGACGATTCCTCGATGAAGGGCGCCCGTGGCCTGTTGATCTCGATCACCGGCGGCAAGGACCTAACCCTGTTCGAAGTCGACGAGGCCGCGACGCGGATTCGTGAAGAAGTCGACCAGGACGCCAACATCATCGTCGGCGCCACCTTCGACGAGGCGCTCGACGGCATCATCCGTGTCTCGGTGGTCGCCACCGGCATCGAGCAGGCGCAGATTTCGCGCACCACCGGCGCTTCGCCCACTCCCGCCGCCAGCATCACGCCGCCGACGTCGTCTCCCGACACGCGCCTGGCCGAGCTGACCGCGCGGCTTCGCGCCGACAATGCGCGGCTCGCCGAGCGCGCCCAGAAGCTCGAAAGCTCGAACGCGGCGCTGGCCGCGCCGGCTTCGCCGCCGCGTCAAGGCAACACGGTCGAGCGAGCCGCACTTGCCGCCATTGCGGCGGCCGTTTCAGCCGAGCCGCAGGCCCCTGTGGCGGCTGCGCCGTTGCAGCCGGCGGCCTATGGCGATGTGACGGTTCGTCCAATCGCGCAAAAGCCCTCGCTGTTTCCCGATCCGGAAGTAGCGGCGGCGCCCGCGCTCGAACCGATCCCGCCCGAGACGTTCATCCCGCAAGCGGCCGAACGTCCGCCGCTCCGTGCGCCGCGGATGCCGAAATTCGAGGAATTGCCGATGCCGGCCCAGGCCGAAATCCGTCAGGCCCGCGGGGAACTGGAGGACGAGCATCCGCAGAAGACCAAAATGTCGCTGCTGCAGCGCCTGGCCAATGTCGGCCTCGGCCGCCGCGACGAAGAAAGCGAAAGCGAACCGCCGATCGCGGCCCGCGCCTCGGGTCCGGCCATGCCGGCGATGCCGTCGTTGCCGGAGCGCAAGCCTCAGCGCTCGGTCGCTCAGCAAATCGCAGCCCATTCTCCGGTATCGGAGTATGCTCCACGGCATGCACCTCAAGGTCTGGACGCTCACGGCCGCCCGGCACCTGTGGCCGCGGCGCCACAGGGCGACGACCATCTGGATATCCCGGCCTTCCTGCGCCGTCAGGTAACCTGAAACTTGTTACAATCTCGGCGACGACAAAGGGCCTCGGTTGGATCACCGGGGCTCTTTTTGTTCTGGCTGCGGCGATGGGCTGGAAATTCACCCAAACGGTTGAAATATATTTGTTAAATAGCCCTGCTGGAATTCGAATGACAGCCGTTGACGGCCGTTTTCGATTTCCGATTTGGGGCAAGGCTTGGCGCGAATGCGGCAGAGATAGGGTAACAATCGGTAAAAAAGCGTGAGTTGGCGCGCAATAAGGCGGCGATTATTCTCGCCAGTGACTTGGGGAACCACTGAGTCGGACTGACGTCATAAGGGGAAGTCAGCCCGGTCTCACGGTAAGTCAGTGTGGGCGCTTCTGTATGAAATTCGGTCGGCAAACAACGCTGCGTTCGCAGGCAACGGTCACGGGCGTCGGTGTCCACTCGGGACTGCCGGTCAATCTTACCATCGGACCTGCATCCGTGGATGCGGGTTTTATTTTTGTCCGCACCGGCCTTGATGGCAGCGACCGTGAAGTCCGCGCCATTGCCGAATCCGTCATTGCTACCGAATTTGCCACCGTGCTTGGCGACCGCAACGGACCACTGGTCTCAACTGCTGAGCACGTGCTCGCCGCGTTGCGCGGCATGGGTGTGGACAACGCCACGATCGAAGTCGACGGCCCCGAAGTGCCGATCATGGACGGCAGCGCGGCGGCCTTTGTTGCCGCGATCGACCAGGCCGGCATCGTCAGCCAGTCGGCGGCGCGCCGTTTCCTCCAGATAACCAGGCCGGTTCAGGTTGCGATCGGCGATTCCTTCGGCGAATTGCGGCCGAACTCTTCCGGTTTCCGCGCCGAGGTCGAAATCGATTTCGCCAACCCGGTGATCGGCCGGCAGAATTATATCCTCGATCTCAGCGCCGAACGGTTCCGTCGCGAGATTTCCCGCGCCCGCACCTTCGGCTGCGTCAACGACGTCGCGCGTCTGTGGAGCGCCGGTTTTGCGCTCGGCGCGTCCTTTGAGAATTCGGTGGTGTTCGATGAGAGCCGCCTGCTCAATGCCGAAGGCCTGCGCTACGGCGACGAATGCGTGCGTCACAAGATGCTGGATGTAATTGGCGATTTGGCGCTCGCAGGCCTGCCGATGCTCGGCACCTACCGCTCGGTCCGTGGCGGCCACAAGCTCAACTACGCCGTGCTGACGGCGCTTCTGGCCGATCGTACCGCCTGGCGGGTGGTCGAGCTCGAGACCACCGCACGCCGTTCATCCCGCACCTACGCCGAGGTCGGCAGCGGCATGGTTGGCGGCATGGTGGCTCCCGCCTACGGTCCCGACGTTTCCTGAAACGTCCGTCTAGTGGTCTGATTCTAACATTCGTGTCCCTTCTCAGCGGGCGCTTTGCGAATGTTAGAATGGGACCACTAGAACCGCCTTAATCCGGGCGAAATAGCTGCGTATCCGGTTGGTTAAAGGACTTGTTTTAGATAAACAGGGCCGGGCGCCGGGTGCGAAGGCCCCCGGGTTTTATTGCGCCCCGCAGTGGTGAATTGACATTCGCTTGGCCGCGAAAGGCACGAATGCCGGAACAAGACACCAGCGCATATGATGTTCGAAAGGCGTCAGGTCTGAACTCCATGTCGACAAAGCGTATGACGCCCCAATGCCGGCGGCTTTCGAATCATTGGGGCCTTGAAGCTCTCGTGCGGCCGCTGCGCATTGTGGCGGGCCTTGCTGTTGCCGCGACCATGTTGAGCGCCTGCGGCGGGGCCACCGAATTGTGGGACAAGGTGACGCAAAAGGACGACACCTTTGTCGATGAACCGGCGGAAAAGCTCTATAACGAAGGCCTGTTCCTGACCAACGAGAAGCGCGACCCGAAGGGCGGCGCCAAGAAGTTCGAGGAAGTCGATCGCCAGCATCCCTATTCGGATCTTGCGCGCAAGTCGCTTCTGATGTCGGCCTACTCCTACTATCAGGCCAACGACTATGACAGCTGCATCGGCGCTGCGACCCGTTACGTCACGCTGCATCCGGGCAGCCCGGACGCGGCTTACGCGCAATATCTGATTGCCGCCTCGCATTACGACCAGATCGCCGATGTCACCCGCGACCAGAGCCGCACCGAGAAGGCGATCGCCGCGCTCGAAGAAGTGGTGCGCAAATATCCGACGTCTGAATATGCGGTCAGCGCCAAGCAGAAGCTCGAGGCCGCGCGCGACCAGTTGGCCGGCAAGGAGATGAATGTCGGCCGGTATGACCTGCAGAAGCGCAACTACACCGGCGCGATCAACCGCTTCAAGACCGTGGTCACCCAGTACCAGACCACCCGCCATGTCGAGGAAGCCCTGGCGCGGCTGACCGAAGCCTATATGGCGATCGGCGTCGTCAGCGAGGCCCAGACCGCCGCCGCCGTGCTCGGGCACAATTTTCCTGACAGTCCCTGGTACAAGGACGCCTACAATCTAGTAAAGTCCGGCGGAGTCGAGCCGAGCGAGAATACGGGCTCCTATATTTCCAAGGCCTTCAGAGCGCTCGGTATCGGCAAGGCATAGTCCTTTTTTCCGAAGCGACTATGCTGAAACGGAGATGGAATCACTGATTCCGTCGGGTTGGAGCTTGGGAATCTTCATCGCATGCTGGCGCGTCTGTCGATCCGCGACATCGTCCTGATCGAACGGCTCGATATCGAGTTTGCCCGTGGGCTGGCCGTTCTCACCGGCGAGACCGGCGCGGGTAAATCCATTTTGCTCGATGCCTTCGCGCTGGCGCTTGGCGGCCGTGGCGATGCCGGCCTCGTGCGCCACGGCGTCGAGCAGGGCCAGGTGACGGCCACCTTCGATGTGCCGAAGGGCCATCCGGCCGCAACCCTGCTTGCCGAAAATGGCCTCGATGACGCGAGCTTTCAGGATTCTTGCGAAATGATCCTGCGCCGGGTGCAGTTCGCCGACGGCCGCTCCCGCGCCTTCATCAACGATCAGTCGATCAGCGTGCAGACCCTGAAGGCGCTGGGCTCCGCCTTGGTCGAAATCCACGGCCAGCATGACGAGCGCGCGCTGGTCGATGCCTCGACCCATCGCCGCCTGCTCGATGCGTTTTCCGGCCTCGAGAAGGATGTCGCTGCGCTGGAAAGGCTCTGGGAGACGCGGCGTGAGGCCAACAAGGCGCTCGACGAACATCGCGCCGGCATGGAGCGCGCCGCGCGCGAGGCCGATTACCTGAGGCACGCCTCCGACGAATTGAAGCAGCTTGGCCCGAAGGACGGCGAGGAAACCAATCTCGCCTCGCGCCGCACTACCATGATGCAGGGCGAGAAGATCGCATCCGACTTGCGCGAGGCGCAGGACGCCGTCAGCGGCGATCACTCGCCGGTAGCTAGCCTCTCGGCGGCCGTGCGCCGCCTCGAACGCCGCGCGGCCAATTCGCCCGCCCTAGTCGAACCCGCGGTGAAGGCAATCGATATCGCGATCAACGCGCTGGAAGAAGCCGACCAGCATCTTGCGGCTGCGCTTGCCGCGGCCGATTTCGATCCCGCCGAACTCGAGCGCATCGAGGAGCGGCTGTTCGCCCTTCGCGCCGCCTCGCGCAAATATTCGACGCCGGTCGATGGGCTTGCGGCGCTGGCCGCGAAATATGCCGCCGACGTCGCGCTGATCGATGCTGGCGCCGATCAGTTGAAGAAGCTGGCAGCGGCCGCAACTGAGGCCGACAAGCGTTACGGAGCGGCGGCCGCGAAACTCTCCGCGGCCCGGGTCAAGTCGGCCGAAAGGCTCAACAAGGCCGTCAACGCCGAGCTTGCCCCGCTCAAACTCGAGCGCGCGAAGTTCACCACGCAAGTGGAATCGGATCCCGCTTCGCCCGGCCCGCAGGGCCACGACCGCGTGGAATTCTGGGTGCAGACAAATCCCGGCACCAGGCCGGGACCGCTGATGAAGGTCGCCTCCGGCGGCGAGTTGTCGCGCTTTCTGCTGGCGCTCAAGGTGGTGCTGTCGGACCGCGGCTCGGCACCGACGCTCGTGTTCGACGAAATCGATACCGGGGTCGGCGGCGCGGTGGCGGACGCGATCGGCGCGCGGCTGGCGCGGCTTGCTTCCAAGGTGCAGGTGATGGCGGTGACGCATGCGCCGCAGGTGGCCGCGCGCGCCAACCGGCATTTGCTGATTTCCAAGGATGCGCTCGACAAGGGCAAGCGCGTCGCCACCCGCGTCAATGCGCTTGCCGCCGATCACCGCCGCGAGGAAATCGCCCGCATGCTGGCGGGCGCGGAAATCACCGCCGAGGCCCGCGCGGCCGCCGAGCGGCTGCTCAAGGCCGCAACCGCGTAAGGTGTGACGTCATTCCGGGGCGATGCGAAGCATCGAACCCGGAATCTCGAGATTCCGGGTCTGGTGCTAGCGCGCCATCCCGGAATGACGGATTACGTGCAAATCGAGTCGTACAAATCCAGCCACCGTGGATTTTCAGCCTCTATCAATCGAGCTTTCCAATCCCGCTTCCATTTCTTGAGTTCTTTTTCGCGCGATATGGCGGAAACCGGGTCATCGTAGGTCTCGAACCATACGAGCTTCGTTATGTTGTACCTGGATGTGAAGCTCGGGACCGACTTTTGACGATGTTCGTAGACCCGGCGCACAAGGTCGTTGGTGACGCCGACATAGGTTGCCCCATCTTTCCGGCTTGCTAGGATATAGACGTAGTAAGCCATGATTGTCGCCGATTGCCCCAACCGACCAGTCGTTCCGGCGCGCGCCTAGCGCGACCCGGAATCTCGGGATTCCGGGTCTGGTCCTCAGCGCAAAATTGAATATCAATTTTGTCGCTTCGGACCATCCCGGAATGACGAAGCAGATTTCGAGCATGATAGCAAAAGCCAAACCAAAACCACTCACCGACGTCGCCGACCTCACCAAGGCGCAGGCGAAGGTCGAGCACATGCGTCTTACGCTCGAGATCGAGGGGCACGACAGGGCATACTACCAGGACGACGCGCCTGATGTGACCGACGCCGAATACGACGCGTTGCGGCAGCGCTTCAACGCCATCGAAAAGCGCTTCCCGGAATTGGTCAGCGCGGAGTCGCCGTCGCAAAGGGTCGGCGCGGCGCCGTCTGGCCGATTCAGGAAGGTTCGCCATGCGATCCCGATGCTCTCGCTCGACAACGCCTTCGCCGAGGCAGACGTCGTCGATTTCGTCGGGCGCATCCGCCGTTTTCTGAAATTGGCGGAGGACGAGCGGATCGACTTTTCCGCCGAGCCCAAGATCGACGGGCTTTCGATGTCGCTGCGTTACGAGGACGGCGAACTCGTCACCGCGGCGACGCGGGGCGACGGCGCCGAAGGCGAGGACGTCACCGCCAATATCCGCACGCTGGAAGACGTGCCGAAGAAGCTGAAAGGCCGCAAGGTGCCGCAAATCTGCGAGGTGCGCGGCGAGGTCTACATGACCAAGAAGGCCTTTCTCGCGCTCAACGAACGGCAGAAAGCGGCCGGCGACACTATCTTCGCCAATCCGCGCAATTCGGCCGCCGGCTCGCTGCGCCAGAAAGATCCTTCGATTACCGCCTCGCGCCCGCTCGGCTTCTTCGCCTATGCCTGGGGCGAGATCAGCGACATGCCGGAAGATACGCAGTCGCGCATGATCGCCTGGTTCGAGCAATGCGGGTTCAAGACCAACCCGCTGACCAAGCTTTGTCATTCGGTCGAGCAGTTGATCGCCTTTCATCGCAAGATCGAGGAGCAGCGCGCCAGGCTCGACTACGACATCGACGGCGTCGTCTACAAGGTCGATCGCCTCGACTGGCAGGAACGTCTCGGTTTCGTCTCACGCACCCCGCGCTGGGGCATTGCGCACAAATTCCCCGCCGAGCGCGCCATGACCGTGCTGCGCGACATCGAGATTCAGGTCGGACGAACCGGCTCGTTCACGCCGGTCGGCAAGCTCGAGCCGGTCGGCGTCGGCGGCGTCATCGTCCAGAATGTGACGCTGCATAACGAGGATTACATCAAGGGCATCGGCAACAAGGGCGAGGAACTGCGCGAGGGACGCGACATCCGGATCGGCGACACCGTCGTGATCCAGCGCGCGGGCGACGTGATTCCGCAGGTGGTGGATGTCGTGATCGACAAGCGGCCAAAGGATGCCAGGGAGTTTCGCCTCCCGAAGAGATGCCCGTGTCCGCTGCACACCGACGTGGTGCGCGAGGAGACCGCGACAGGCGAAGAGGGCTCGCGGGCGCGCTGCACCGGCGAGTTCGCCTGTCCTTTTCAGAAGATCGAGCATCTAAAACTGTTTGTGTCGCGGCGTGCTTTCGACATCGACGGCCTTGGCGAGAAGCAGCTTCAGTATTTCTTCGACGAGGAATGGGTGAGGGAGCCCGCAGACATCTTCACGCTGCAAAAGCGCAATGCCAAACTCAAACTCGAGGAGATCGAAGGTTACGGCGAAACCTCCGTGCGCAACCTGTTTGCCGCGATCGAGGGGCGGCGGAGAATCTCGCTGGAGCGTTTCATCTATGCGCTCGGCATGCGCCATGTCGGCGAGACCACGGCGCTGGCGCTGGCGCGCGGCTATGGCTCATGGGACGCCTTCCACGATGCGTGCCGGAAGGTCGCCAGGGGCGATGAGGAGGTAATCGCCGAGATGGACGCGCTGGATCAGATCGGCGACACCGTGATCGCCAGCATCAAGGCCTATTTCGGCGAAAGCCATAACCGCGGCATCGTCGAGCGGCTCACCCGCGAGGTCGCGATTCAGGATGCCGAAAAGCCGAAGAGCAATTCGGCGGTTGCCGGCAAGACCGTGGTGTTCACGGGCTCGCTGGAGAAGATGACGCGCGACGAGGCCAAGGCGATGGCCGAGCGTCTCGGCGCCAAGGCGGCGGGCTCGGTCTCGAAGAAGACGGATTACGTCGTCGCGGGTCCCGGCGCGGGATCGAAGCTCGCGGAAGCCCAGAAGCACGGGGTTGCCGTCCTGACCGAGGACGAGTGGCTGAAGATGGTCGGGGAGTGATTATTGAATTTGTCGTTCCGGGATGGCGCGTCAGCGCCAGACCCGGAAATGACATTCCCTCACACAATCCCGCCTTCTTCTTCCGCCTTTTCGATCAGCGCCTGGCTCACCACCAGATTGCGCCGGGGAATGATGAAAACCATCGTCGAAACGCAGGCGAGCGAGAGCACGAATATCGCCGCGTTGAGCGGCGCCGGCGTCGCAAAATGGTCGCCGAGCCAGGCGCCGAACTGCGACAGGAACGAACCAAGCCCCATTTGCAGGAATCCCATCGCGCCGGAGGCGGTGCCGGCCGCTTCAGGCCGGACGCTGATGGCGCCGGCCGCGGAGTTCGACATCACGAAGGCGTTGGCGAACATCACGATCATCTGCGTGCCGAACAGCCAGGACGGCACCTGGTTGATCCCACTGAGCCCCCAGATCAGGTTCAAGAGGCTTCCGAAGAGTTGCAGCGCAAGGCCGAACCAGATCAGCTTTTCGAGCTGATAGCGCGGCGAGAAGCGCACGCAAAACAGATTGCCGATCAGATAGGCAAATCCCGTGGTCGCAAACCACGCGCCATATTCGGCGCCGGTGCGGCCCATATGCGTGACGACGATGTAGGGCCCTCCGCCGGCGAAGGCAAAGATGATCTGCGAGGCCAGCACCTGGCACAGCACATAGCCGATGAAGGCGCGGCTGGTCAGGAGACTGCCGACATCGCCGCGAAAGCCGCCGCCCGTCCTGGGCCGGACGCGGCGCGTCTCCGGCAAGACCAGTGCGATCGCGGCTGCGACGATAATGGAGCCCGCCGTGATCACGTAGAAGATCGCACGCCAGCCCAATGCGGTTTCGATCAGGCCGCCGGTCAGGGGGCTCAGCATCTGCGCGATCATCATGACCGCGATCACGAGGCTGATCATGGAGGAGATGCGCTCGCGGCTATAGAGGTCGCGGATGATGGCGCGGCTCACCACCATGCCGGTGGCGCCGCCGAGCGCCTGGAAGAACCGCGCGGCAATCAGTTGCGGCAGCGTATGGGCGAAGGTGCAGGCCGCGCTCGCCACCACCATCAGGGTGAGGCCCGCCAGTAGAACCGGCCGGCGTCCGAAGCGATCGGAGAGCGGCCCCATCAGGATCTGCGAACAGGCAATGCCGACCATGTAGAGCGACACCGTCATCTGCGCGATGGAGATGTCGCTCGCAAAGCCGGTGGCGAGCAACGGCAGCGCCGGCACCAGCATGTAGAGCGAGATCGGCGCCACGCCGGTCATGGCGACGAGCAGCAGCAGCATGATGCGCGCGTTCGGCGCGTCTTGTTTGGTCGGTGCGGCCGGTCTGTCGACGACGCCATGCATCAAGAGCTCGTTTCCTTAGTTAGGCGCAGATGTCATCGGTCCGGCATGCGCTTCATGCTTTCGTTTACGTGATGTTGTTAAGTCGGACCCTAGCGCCATTCCGCGCACGGCGAATGCGGTGTTTCGGAATGCGGCTATTCGTTTTCCGGGATGCGTGGTGCGCAATCGGGAATGTCGTCGGGGAATGGTTGTTCTTCGTCATTCCGGGGTGCGTCGGAGACGCGAGCTATGGTGCGCAATTGCGCACCTGGGAATCTCGAGGTTCCGGGTTCGCGCTCACGCGCGCCCCGGAACGACGTTTCAACATGGCACCTACAACGACAGCGGCGCGGTGGCCGCGTCGAGCCAGGTCCTGGTGGCGTCGTCGACCTGGCCGCGGACGGCGTGGCGGACGCGCTCATGGTATTGGTTGAGCCAGCTCAATTCGTCGCCGCTGAGCATATTCAGATCGACCAGGCGACGGTCGATCGGCGCCAGCGTCAGCGTCTCGAAGGCGTTGACCGGCTTTTCGGCGCCGGCGACCTCGGCGGCGACCACGAGTTCGAGATTCTCGATGCGGATGCCGAAGGCGTCGGTCTTGTAATAGCCGGGCTCGTTGGAAAGGATCATGCCGCGCTTCAGCGGCGTGGTGCCGAGCTTGGAAATCCGCGCCGGCCCTTCATGCACCGAAAGATAACTGCCGACGCCATGGCCGGTGCCGTGCTCGAAATCGACGCCGGCCTGCCAGAGATATTGCCGCGCCAGCGTATCGAGCTGTGCGCCCGACGTTCCGTCGGGAAACAGCGCGCGCGCAATCGCGATATGGCCGCGCAGCACGCGGGTGAAGCGGTCGCACATCTCCGGCGTCGGCTCGCCGATCGCAATCGTGCGGGTGACGTCGGTGGTGCCGTCTTCATATTGCGCGCCGGAATCGATCAGCAGCAGATCGCCAGGCGCGATGCGGCGGTTGCTCTTGCGGGTGACGCGGTAGTGCACGATGGCGCCGTTCGGCCCCGTGCCGGAGATGGTGGGGAAGGACACATCCTTCAGCGCGCCGGTGTCGCGGCGAAACGTTTCCAGCGCTTCGACCGCGTCGATCTCGGTGAGGCTGCCCGACGGCGCCTCGCGATCGACGAAGGCGAGGAAGCGCGCCAGCGCAATCGCGTCGCGCCGGTGCGCGGCTTTCGTGCCGGCGATCTCGGTGGCGTTCTTCACGGCCTTGAGGAGCGCGATCGGATCGGACCCGCGGATCGGCTTGCCGCCGCTCGAGATGATCAGGCGGGTCAGGGCGTCGGCGGCCGTCGCGCTGTCGAGCGCAATCGAGGCGCCGCTTTTCGACAGTTCCACCAGCTTTGGCGTCATCGCACCGGGCTCGACGATATCAGCGGTCTGTTCGAGGTGATCGCGCACGCTGTTGGAGAGTTTTCTATGATCGATGAACAGCGTCGGCCGGCCGCTTTTCGGCACCAGCGCATAGGACATGGGCAGGGGCGTGTGCGCGACGTCGGCGCCGCGGATGTTGAAGGTCCACGCGACCGCATGGCTATCCGACAGCACCAGCGCATCGGCGTTAAGTTTTGCGATCTCGGCCTCGATCCGCTTCAGCTTGTCGGCTTCGATTTCGCCCGCGAATTGCTTTCCGTGCAGCGACACCGGCGCCACCGGCGCAAGTGGCCGCTCGGTCCAGACGACGTCAACGGGGTTGCCTTCGACCGCGACCAGTTCGGCGCCGGCCCTGGCGCAGGCGGCCGCGAGCTTCTCGGCCGCCGCAGTAGTGTGCAGCCAGGGATCGAAGCCGAGGCGATCGCCGGGGCTAAGATGTTGCGCCAGCCAGGCTTCCGGCGGCGGGTCCACCAGCGGCTGGACGCTCCACACCCTGGTGTCGACCTGTTTGCCGGCTTGCAGGGTGTAGCGCCCGTCGACAAAGACAGCTGCCTCGCGGGCGAGCACGATCGCCATGCCGGCCGAGCCGGTGAAACCGGTCAGCCACGCCAGGCGCTCTTCGGACGGCGCGACATATTCGTTCTGCTGCTGGTCGGCGCGCGGCACCACGAACCCGGTCAGGTTGCGTCGTGTCAGTTCTTCGCGGAATGCGGAGAGGCGCGCGGTCAGGGCGACGCCGGTTTCGGGTTCTTCGAACGTCTGGAACAGGGCTTCGAACATTGGACGATAGTATCATCTTTTCCAAGGACAACTGTGTAACCGACTCAAATCGCTTCCGATTCGGAATTTATTGTGATTGAATTGCTGCACCTGCGTTAGACGGGTTTGAACGTTTCGTGACGTCCATGGTCGCGAGGCGCTTCGAGAAGAAATCTTCGGGTGGAATTCCAAGGCAGTTCCAAGGGCGTTTTGTTACTAGCGTCGAGGGATTAATCATGCCCGTCTTCACCTTTGAGAAGATTTCGCCGCCGCTCAGTGCGGCTGCGTCCGCGCCTGCTGCCGAAAAACCGCGCAACGTTATCGTTCAGTTCCTGGATCGTTTCGTCGAGGCGCGCGTCAAGCGCACGGCCGTTGAGGAAAATTCCGGTAGCCCGCCGCAACAGCAGACGCCGAACAAATAATCCACTGTCATTCCGGGATGGTCCAAAGGACCAGACCCGGAATCTCGAGAGTCCAGATAACCGCTGCGCGGTTTCCGGAATGACCTGATTAAGCCTTGCACAGCAACAGGCTGCTCCAGCCTTCGATCCTGATGTGCCGCTCCAGGATCAGCCCGCGCGCCCGGTAGGCTGCGATCACCGACGCCGCCTGCGGCGTCAGCAATCCGGACAGGATCAGCCGCGCCGCGCCGGCGAGGTGCCGCGACATCGGTGTCGCCATTTGCCGCAGCGGATTGGCGAGAATATTGGCCAGTATGAGGTCAAAGGGCTGGCGTTGGCGCAGCAGCGGTGCCGAAAAGCCGTTGCCCCACGTCACCTCAACGAACGGACCGACCCCGTTCTGCCGCGCATTCTCGGCGGCGACCTTCACGGACAGCGCATCGATGTCGCTCGCCAGCACCTGGTCGCGCAGGGCCTTGACGGCGGCGATCGCCAGTACCCCGGTGCCGGTGCCGAGATCGAGCACCCGGCGCGGCCGGTAAGCCTTCAGGACGTGGCCGAGCAGCAGCAGGCAGCCGCGGGTGGTGCCGTGATGGCCGGTGCCGAACGCCAGCGCCGCCTCGATCTCGACGCGGAGCCTGTTGGGCGCGACTCTGGCCCGGTCGTGCCGGCCATGGACGACAAAGCGACCGGCATGGACCGGCACCAGCTCGTCCAGCGTGGCCTTGACCCAGTCCTTGGGCTCGACGGTGTCGAACGTCACGGCCCGGCCAGCGTCCTCCCCGGCGGCCAAAGCGACCAGTTCGCGGATCGCGGTCTCGTTGGGCGCGTCCGCAAAATAGAAGGCCACGTCCCAGCGTCCGCCCGGTCCCTCGAAGGCCCCGACGGCTGCTTCGCCTTCATCGAGGGTTTCGGTCAGGCGATCGGCGACGCGGCGGGCGGTGGCCTCGTCGCCGATGGGCAGCGTGGCGCGGTGTGTTTGCGGGGTGAGCGTCGAGGTCATTGGATCGGCTGCTATCGGGTAGAGTTGATCGGCTCGGTCGATCCCTCCCCCCGCGAAGCGGTGGGGAGGGAAGGCCGTAGGGAAGCGGAGGCCAGGGTGGGGGGCCTATACCCCACCCCGACCCGCAAGGGGCGGGAAAAAGAAAAGTGTACTCAGCCCCGGCGGGATCAACAGTCGGTTCGTCATGGCCCAATTTAAGGTTTCGTTCACCCCGTTATTCTAGGTTCGCCTGTGCGAGACGCCCGTGCGCGCGTTTTGGCGCCGATATCGGCTCCGCGCACCTCTGTGGTTAAAAAGCAGATTAACGCGCAAGGGCATAGCGGTGGTTCTCAAACTATCCGTTGAGGCAGCTCATTTGCCGCCTCAAATGCCGGGATCGCTTCCCCCTTCGCAGGCTTCATCCTCTTGATGGTTAAGTGTTGGTTAAAGCAAGCTTTCCATCGTTTTGAATTTGCTGGCTGATCAACCCGTGGAGATGACGGTTGCTGCGCGAATGGCGGTCGCCGATTTGCGGCCCGATCGCCTGGTTGCCGCGGACGGCTTCTCGCGCGATGCACCTCGACGATGCTTCCCTCATGCGCAAAATCCGAACGGCTTCACGTTTCTTGTCAGGTTCTCATCCGGCCGCGCTAAGTAAGCGAACGAAATCGGAGAGAATTGTGAAGCGCCCATTCGGTCTTGTCGCAGCGTGTGTCCTCGCGTCCGCCGTCTTGGGGCGGCTTCACGCGGCGACCAATCTCGCGCCGGGCCCAGGCGACACCCGGCTTCACCTCGAAGCTTGCACCAAATGGACCGAACAACAAGGCAGCTTCACTTTCACCAACGAGTGCAGCGAGCCGGTGGCGCTCGTCTTCGTCGAGCTTGGTGGCCTGCGCCGGTTTGATCGCGTGATCAAGCCGAAGGAGCGGTTCGATATCAAGCTGCCCGAACAGGTGATCAATATGACGAGCTGGCTCTTTACGGCCTGCCCGGCCGGGTATGTTCCGAGCGTGCCCTTCACGGTGGAGGAGCAGGCCTTGATCGTCGCGGGTCAGTATGAGTGCATCCGGAGGAGGGGGGCCTCCAGGTGGTGACACATCGGTAGTGGGTCAGTGACGCACTACCGATTGGCCAGCGAACCCAACGCTCGTCCACAGTTACTGACGTCAAACATTCGCCGTTGTCTCAAGCGCTTGCCGGCTTTTCCCCAGGCTTCATCGGCGCGTCACAAATGCGTCCCTTGAGCTTTGAGAGTGCCGCGCGTCCCCAGACTTTTCCGCGTCCCATCCACCGTATCAGGTGCAAAGATCGCGCGACAATCCAGCGGTTTGACGTTTAGATCCGCTGCTACCTTCTGGAGAGTGAAGGGCGACCTGATCCATGCGCAACGGGCTTTACTCCATCAACATCCACATGCTCGACGGCGTGAGGGGCCGCGATAGCGGAATCCTCATTCTCAAGGACGGCCAGTTGCTCGGGGGTGGTCCGTTTTTCTGGTCGGTCGGCCGCTACAGCGTGGGTGACGGCACCTGGAATGGCGAACTCGTCACCAACCAGCATACGCCATTCACCGATCCCTTCGGCCGCCCGCTGTTCGGCGGAGAGGAGGTCAGCTCCGGATTTACCGGGAAATTTGCCGACGACGAGTCCGAGGTGTTCGGCACGACCCTGGTGGGATCGCGCAGCCTCTCCTTTCGCGCCGTGCTGAAGCTGTTGGCGGAGGAATAGCAAGAAGCAGCAGCGCCGTGCCTGGTTAACGATCCACTTCCGGCTTTTTGGAAAGCTGTCGGCATTTACTCAGGTTTGACTATGCCGCGACGGAAATTGCCTGACTTAACCGGTTGAACAGCGGCGGTAGCTCATGGTCTGGCCCAGACGGAGACGGGATATGCCAGACCCAGGTTCTTGCACCAGTAGCGACGTCCATGCTCGCGCAATTTGCGACGAGGTTGGCGAACGTCTTCGTGTTTTGCTCGACCGGTCGCAGACTCCGCCGCCGCCAGGGATTTTGGCGTTGCTGTTGCGACTCCAGTTGAGTGAACTGAAGACTGCGCTTGCAGAACCCGCGAACGATCTCGCCGTCGCGAGTTGACGTTCACGACGCGGTCGCCCGTTTCCATTTCGCGAGCTGCGTCAGTTTGACGTCAGACGGCGGTACAGCCACCATCCGAAGCCTGCGGCGACCGCCATCCAGACCGCAACGATCGCTGCCGCCGCACGCCTGCCGACAGGTCGCGCTTGCGCCGCCTCCGCCAACGCCCGGTGCTCTTCCATGATGTCTGCAGGGATCAGCCGGATGACCAGCCAGATACCCGCAGGAACCAGGATGACATCATCCAGGTAACCGAGGACCGGGATGAAATCAGGTATCAAGTCGATCGGTGAGAGCGCGTATCCCGCCACGAGCGCGGCCAGTGCCTTCGCGTACCAGGGGACACGCGGGTCCCGGCTGGCAAGGTAAAGGGCGTGAACGTCCCGTTTGACGAGACGAGCCCAGTTCTTCACCTCTCCCCACATTCTAGTGGTCCAATTCTAACATTCGCATCCCTTCTCAGCAGTCGCTTTTGCGAATGTTAGAATTAGAAGGACCACTAGCAAATATGGGTTTCTAGTGGAGTTTTGGATTTGACATTCGCTTGACGAACCCGCGGCTAGGTGGGTAGCGAATGTCAAATCCACTCCACTGCACCGGCCATCCACATCTCATCCCCAGGCTGTCCACCGCCTTTACGCAAACACTCCCCGGCGATCGCGCAAGATCACCTGCGCGGCGTTGTGGCCGGGCGCGCCGGTGACGCCGCCGCCGGGATGGGCGCCGGAGCCGCAGTGATAAAGCCCCTTGAGCGGGCCGCGGTAGTCGGCGTGGCCGAGCATCGGGCGCGCCGAGAACAGCTGGTTCAGCGTCAGCGCCCCGTGAAATATGTCGCCGCCAAGCAGTCCGAATTGCCGCTCGAGGTCGAGTGGGGAGAGGATCTGGCGTCCGATCACGCTCGCCGCAAAGCCCGGCGCATACCGGTCGACGGTGGCGATCATGAGGTCGGCGACTTCCTCGCGATAGTTATCCCAGGACAGCCCACCCGGCAGTTCCGGCGCGACGTGCTGGCAAAACAGACTGGCGACATGCTGGCCCGGCGGCGCGAGGCTGTCGTCGAGCGTCGAGGGGATCAGCAACTCGACCACGGGCGCGCGGCTCCAGCCGCTTTCGCGCGCGTCCAGCCACGCGCGGTCCATGTAGGCAAGGCTCGGCGCAAGGATGATTCCCGAGGTGAGGTGATCGCCTTCTCCCGGCAGCGCCGTGAACGAAGGCAACGCTTTCAGCGCCACATTGATGCGGAAGGTGCCGGAGCCGTTGCGCCAGTTTTGCATGCGCTTGAGGAAATCCTCCGGCAGGGCGTTTGACGGCACGAGGCGGGTGTAGAGCAGCTTCGGATTGACGCCGGACACGACATAGCGGGCGCGGATGGTCTCGCCATTGTCGAGCACGACGCCGGCCGCGCGGCCGCGCTCGACGATCACCTCGCGAACGCCTGTCTCCAGCGTGATCTCGGCGCCGGCCTCTTTGGCGGCGCGTGCGACGGCCTGGCCGATCGCGCCCATGCCGCCGATGGCATGGCCCCAGACGCCTTTCTTGCCGTTCACTTCGCCGAAGGCATGGTGCAGCATCACATAGGCCGAGCCTGCGGCGTAGGGCGATGCATAGTTGCCGACGATGGCATCGAAACCAAACAGCGCCTTGATCAGGTCGCTCTCGAACACCTCGTCCAGCATCTCGCCGGCCGAGCGCGTGAACAGGTCGAGCAGCAGGCGCTGCTGTTCCATCGACAGCTTGCGCAGGATATTCGCCGTGCCGAGCGCATTGAAGCTTTCGCGGATCGCGCCCGCGCCAAAACCGTCGACCAGGTTCGGCGGCGCGCGCAGCACGAAGGCGCGCAGCACGTCGGCAATCTCCTCCAGCTTTCGGTTGAAACCGTCGAGTTCGGCGGCGTCGCGCGGGCTGAGTTTTGCGAGCGAATCCCTGGTGCGGCCTTCGCCGGTCAGCAAATAGCGGCCGTCAGGCGCGGGCAGGAAGTTCTGCGCGCGGCGCTCGACAATCCTCAAACCATGCTGGCCGAGTTTCAGGTCAGAAATAATCTGGGGGTTGAGCAGGCTCACGGTGTAGGCGGCGACCGAATTGCGGAAGCCCGGAACGAATTCTTCCGTCACCGCAGCGCCGCCCACGACCTTGCGTCGCTCGACCACGCGCACCCGCAAGCCGGTCCGTGCCAGATAGGCCGCGCAGGTGAGGCCGTTGTGGCCGGCTCCGATGATGACGACGTCGGTTTCGTTCATGTGGGGTTTCATCCCGGGCGTCATTCCGGGACACGCATAAAGCGTGGACCCGGAATCTCGCGCCGTAATTTCGAGATTCCGGGGTCGCCCCTTCGAGGCGCCCCGGAATGACTGCTAGATGACACATCGAAGGCGGCGATGCGAGCGTTGGGTTACGTTCAGTCCGTTGCCCGCATTCCCATCCTATGCTCCATTGCCCGGCCCTACCCGGAGTTTTCATGTCCGCCGTTGAGTTGGTGACAGACAGGCCGTCCGTCTCGCGAAACCGGCTGGTGCTGCTGGTCTACACGGCGGCGATCTTCGTCAGTGCGCTGCTGTTGTTTTCGGTGCAGCCGCTGTTCACCAAAATGGTGCTGCCACGGCTCGGCGGCTCGCCGGCGGTGTGGTCGGTGGCGATGGTGTTTTTCCAGTCGCTGCTGCTCGCGGGCTATGCCTATGCGCATCTTCTGATGCGGATCGCTAACCGTCTGGTCGCGATCCTGGTGCATGTGGCGCTGTTGATCGTCGCCTTCGCGACGCTGCCGCTCGCGATCGCAGCCGGTTTCGGCGATCCGCCGACCGGCGGCTACGCGATCTGGCTGCTCGGCCTGTTTGTGGCCTCCATCGGGCTGCCGTTCTTCGCGCTCGCGGCGAACAATCCGCTGCTCCAGGCCTGGTTCGTCCGCACCGGCCATCCCGATGGCGTCGACCCGTATTTTCTCTATGCTTCTTCCAATGTCGGCAGCTTCCTCGCGCTGCTCTCCTATCCGTTGGTGTTAGAGCCGCTCTTCACGCTGAGGATGCAGAATCTGCTCTGGAGCGGCGGCTACGGCCTCCTGATCGTCTTGATCGCGGCTTGTGGCTTGCTGTTGTGGCGGTCTCCAGCCCTGGTGCCTTCAGGCATGACGGCCGAAAGCGACGCGCCGGCGCCATCTCTCGCCACCCGCGCGCGCTGGGTGTTTCTCGCCGCGGTGCCGTCCGGCCTGCTGATTGCGGTGACCGCGCATATTTCGACCGACGTCGCCGCCGCACCCTTGCTGTGGGTGCTGCCGCTCTCGCTCTATCTCCTGACCTGGGTACTGGTGTTCCAGTCGCGGCCGCTGATACCGCATAAATGGGTGTTGCTGGCGCAGCCGGTTGCGATCGCCGGCGCCATCATGCTGCTCGCTGTCGGCGGTGAACAGAATTTGCTGCTGACGCTCGGCGGACATCAACTTTGTTTCTTCGTCATCGCCATGGCGTGCCACGGCGAACTTGCGCGCACGCGCCCCCACGCAAAATATCTCACCGGCTTCTATGTCGCGCTGTCGTTCGGCGGCATGATCGGCGGGCTCTTCGCCGGGTTGATCGCGCCGAACGTGTTTTCCTGGATCGCGGAATACCCGATCCTGATCGTGTTCGCTGCGCTGTGCCGCCCGGTTGAGAACGAACGCTGGCCGCGCCTGAGCCGCTGGCTGTGGCCGCTCGCGGTGATGGTTGCATTGCTCTTGATCGTGCCGTCGCAGATGAAAGGCGAACTGTTCGACTGGTTCGAGGATTATCGCGTCGATGTCGCGGGCGGCGTCGCCGGTCTCGGCATGTTGCTGGCGCTCGTGTTCGACACCGCGCGGTTCAAGCTCGCCGTTGTCGCGGCGCTGGCGCTGGTGCTGGTGCGCGTCTATCCCGCCGATGACGGCCGGGTGGATACCGTGCGCAGCTTCTTCGGCGTCCACAAGATCGTGACGACGCCAAGCGGCCGTTACCACGTGCTGATGCACGGTTCCACGATTCACGGCGCGCAGAAATTCGCCAACGCCGACGGCACGCCGGTCGTGGGCCGGCCCGACCCGATCACCTACTATCACAAGGACGGCGGCATCGGTCAGGCGATCGCCGCGGTCCGCGACCGCAAGGGCGCGCCGCTGCGCGTAGCGGCGATCGGCGTCGGCTCCGGTACGCTGACCTGTGCGGCCGCGCCGGGCGAGACCTGGAAGTTCTTCGAGATCGACCAGACCATGGTCGATACCGCGCGCGATATCAGATATTTCACCTACGTCCGGAATTGCCAGCCCGATTTCAAGCCGGTCATCGGCGACGCACGACTGACGTTTGCGCGCGAGCCCGACGGGCTCTACGACCTGATCATCGTCGATGCCTATTCATCCGACGCGATCCCGATCCATCTCGCCACGCAGGAGGCGATGAAGATCTACAAGGACAAGCTTGCTCCGCAAGGCGTGGTGCTGATGCACGTCTCGAACCGGCATCTGGAACTGGCGAGCGTCGTGGTCGGCATTGCGGACGCCAACGCAATGAAAAGCTGGGTCTATGATGAAGATTCCGGCCGCGACGACGAATATATCTTCGCGACCAATGTCGTGGTGTCGGCGCGCGCGGTGGCCGATGTCGGCAAGCTCGTGTCATCGGACAAATGGGAAGAAACCGAACCTTCCGCCGGTCAGCGGGTCTGGACCGACGACTATTGCAACGTGCTTGGCGCGGTTTATCGACGCCTTCGCGAAGGCGGATAGCTGCTTCAAGAACGGCCAATTCTGAAATCGATTTTAGTCTTCCGCCATAGTCTCGGGGAACTCGGCCGGTAATCTCGGCGTTTTCTTGCACATTGTCGAAGTTTGTGCCGCCGTTCGGGCTTGCAACCTTGCTTGTGCGATGCCGGCGCGTCGCCCGGGAGGAGTCTATGTCAAGCATCAAATGGTTATCGGTCGTTGTGCTGTCTGTTGGACTGTCAGCCGGCGCCTATGCGGGTCCACGAGGCGGAGGCGGGGGCGGGGGCGGGGGGCACGGCGGCGGAGGTGGAGGTTTCCACGGCGGCGGAGGTGGAGGCTTCCACGGCGGTGGAGGTGGAGGATTTCACGGCGGTGGCGGTGGAGGATTCCGCGGCGGGGGTGGCGGCTTTCACGGCGGCGGCGCGCATTTCGGCGGGGGTGGTGCGCATTTCGGTGGCGTCCATGGCGGCGGCGCGCGCTTCGGCGGCGGTCACGTTGGCGGCGGTCATATGGCCGGTCGCCAATTTGGCGGCGGTCACGTCGGCGGTGCGCGTGGCGGAGGCGTCCACGGCGGCGGGCATTTCGCGGGTGGCGGACGCCACGTCGGCGGTGCTGGGCATCTCGGCGGCGCTGGCGCGACTGCGCATGCAGGCCGCGGCGGTGGCGCAATTTCGAACGCTGGCCGCGGCGGTGGCGCAATTTCGCGCGCAGGCCGCGGCGGCAATTTCGGCGGGGCTCACTCGCTGGCGGGACGTAACGGTGGAAACAACCGTCACGCCGCAATGCGGGCGAACGCCGTTCATCACGCACTTGCCGGCGCCGCTGTTGCCGGCGCGCTGCATAACCGCGGTGCGCTAAACAATCCGGCATCGCGTGCACATATTTCGGCGGCTGCAGCGACGGCCGGATGGCGTGGTCACGACCGGAATGGCGGCTGGTGGCGGCACGGCAATGGCGGCTATGGCTGGGTCGGCCCGCTGTTCTGGCCGTTCGCCTACAACGACATGTATGACTATGCGATGTGGGGTTATGGTCCCTCGTTCTGGGACTACGGCTATGGCGATCTCTACGCTGGAATTTTCGCGCCTTACGGTTATGACGACCTGGCCGGCTATCTGCCTTATGGCGGCGGTTATTCCGGCGGCGGTTATGCCGGCGGCGGCTATTCCGGCGGCGGTTATGCCGGCGGCGGTACTGCCGGTAGCGGTGCGGCGCCGTCCGGTCGTGCGGCTGCGCCGAACCAGCCGAATGAACTGACGCAAATGTGCGGCCAGGACACCCAGGACATCGCCGGCCTTCCGATCGACCGGATCCAACAGGCGATCAATCCGGATGACGAGCAGCGCAAGGCGCTCGACGATTTCGCCAATGCGTCGGTCAAGGCGGCCCAGATCATCAAGGATGCCTGCCCGTCGCAAGTTGCATCCACCGCGCCCGGCCGGCTGGCTGCGATGCGGACGCGGCTCGAGGCGATGATCTCGGCCGTCAACACCGTCGAGCCGCCGCTCGATCATTTCTACGGCCTGCTCAACGACGAGCAAAAGCAACGGTTGACGGCGCTTGGTGAAGAGCAGCGGCGCGGCCGCAACAATGACGATTCGTCGACGCAAGCCTGCGGTAACGGGCAGCCCGGCGTCACGGACTGGCCGGCGGCCGAAATCGAACGAAAGCTGCGTCCGACCGAGGCACAGCAGGCGAGCCTGAACAATCTGAAGGATGTCACGGCTAAGGCAGCCGACATGCTGAAGGGAACGTGCGAGCCCAACGAGGCATTGACCCCGCCGGCGCGGCTCGCGGCAGCCGGCAAACGCCTGGATGCGATGTTGCAAGCGGTTGAAACCGTCAAACCCGCACTCGATGACTTCTACAACCAGCTGAGCGATGAGCAGAAGGCCGAGTTCGAATCGATCGGGACATCGCGCGATGCCGCCCAGGTCTCGGATACCAATGAGACGGCCCCGGCGCCACGGCACCACTACCATCATCGCCATCACGCCAGCGCGGCGGGCATTATCCGCCGGCTGATCGGGTTCTGATCGGATTTCGCAAGCAACGCGCCGGCTCTTGCCGGCGCGTTTTTCATGAAGCCCGGACGCGCGGCAAACCTGCCGCGCCCCCGCCGATCACCGCGCGGCGATCGGCGACCGCGTGATGAAACTGCTCGAGCACGAGACCATAGGCGGACAGATCGCCTTCATCGATCGCGCCGTCGTCGTAGCCTTCCAGCGTTTCGCGGAGGAATTCATCGGCCTCTTCCTGGAGCGCGTCCAGTTCTTCAAGCGAGTTTGTCTTGCGCACCTGCGCGATATGCGCCAGCAGCTTGTCGCGATGCTCGCCGGTCAGCGAGCGCTCGTCGCGCTTCATGTAATGGCGGAACCCCGCCGTCGCCGACCCAAGCACCGAAAGCAGCAAGACGACGCCCCAGATGTAGTCGCTGTACTTGTCGAGGAAGGTCCGTTCGGTGCCGTCGATAAAGGCCGCCGCGCCGGGATGCGCCGGGATCGCCGCGTCCTTGTCGGTGTCCGGCTTTTCGATCTTGGATGCAGCGGGGTCTTGCTTGACGAGCGCCGGGCGCACGTTGAACAACGCCCGCGTGAACGCGCCGGCCTTCGTGTCCGACAGCTTCTTCGTCGCCACGATCAGGTGGTTGACGCCGACGGTATCGACTGTGTCGTCGGGGCGGGCAGGGGAGGTCGTGAACGAGCTGCCTGGAATTTCCTCGGACTCATAGAGCGGATGCTTGTGGGCGAGCGCCTCCGAGACATCGATGGCGAGAAAAGCCGGCTCGCCGCGCAGCCGCGCGGTCGTGACGATGGCATCGGTGGTGATCTTGCTATCGAGCGGGCCGACCGTCATGAAGGCGTCGATCGAGGGATCTTTCACCATCTCGGTTACTTGCGAAACGGGGAAGCGCGAAATCGCTACCTTGTCGGGGTTAAGGCCGGATTCGCTCAGGATCAGCTTGAGCAGGGTGACATTGACCGCGGTGCGGCCGAGAACGCCGACACGCTTGCCGTCGAGCTCTGCGATCTCCTTGATTTTCGATTTGCTTTCTTTCTTGCCGCTCTTGCGCGGCGCGCCGGACGGCGCCCACAGCACCACGACGTTCTTGCGCAGGATGGCGACCGATCCCGCCCCCTTCGGCATGTCCTCGTCGGCACGGCCGACGGCAAGGTCGACTTCACCGGCTGCGAGGAGCCCGAGGCTCTCGACCGGACCGGCGGTCGAGACCACGGTCAGGCGGACCGGAGTTCCTTCGGTGATGAACTCCTGCGCCAGACTCTGGATCACTTTCTGGTCTTCGCTTCCGGCCGGTCCGACCGCGATGCGCAAGACGGCTGGCCGCGACAGCAGGAAGGCAGCGCCGGCGACCGCCGCCAAGATCAGCAGCGCGGCGGCAATGAGCAAAAAAGGAGAGCCGCTTTTCCGTCCGCCGGAAGCCAGCTTCGCGTTCAAACTGTCCGATACAGGCATGCCGCCGCCAGATGAATTGGTAGCCCCCGAAAGCCTATCCCAGGCCCCAAGGATGCGCTGCACCATTCTAGAGCTCCGATTCCGAAGTTCGCAAGCTATTGCGGCCCCTCCGATGCGAACTTCGGAATCAAAGGAGCTCTAGCAACTTATTGTTTTGAGTAGGCTTTGAATTTGAAGTTCGTATAACGAACTCACGGCGAAACTGATAGGAACTTCAAATTCGCCGCACCAGCACGCCTCGGAGGTTGTGCGGGCGCTACTATTTATGTTGGCGGACTTGCTTCGGTCATCGTTAAAATTGCCGAATCGCGTAACGATGGCCCGACCCGGGGAATTTCGTTGCCGGGGCGTGGCATTCGGCCGATGGTTTGCGCTTATTTCGAACACGATGGTGCAGAACCAGTTATGCCCGCCGAATGTTGTGAAACCGACAATTTGGCCCGGACGCGTTTCGGCAGGTCCGAACGCGCGCGCCGAGGAGAGCGTGCCGTGCGATGGCGACGTGTGCTTTGCCTGGTAGTGCTGACGGCCGGCCTTTCGGCCTGCCAGGAGCCGGACTACACCCCGGAGCAACGGGTTTGCATTGCCTCGCACTATGCCGCCTATGACGCCAAGCAACTCGACCAATGTGTCGACGTGTGCCGGGTCTGCATGAAGGGCAATGTGGTGACCTGCAACACCTCGTGCCGGCTGCGCGGTGCGAGACCGCCGGCCGAACCGTAGGGACTCAAACCAGTGCCCGTTTTGGCTAGCGCCGCAAAGCGCGCCTCAGCTCTTGAGTCAGCTCCTACTGGCGTCCATCAAGCGCGACTTGAAGGATGCCTCGCAACTCCAAGTGCCTGATCAATTCGAATAGTAGTAACCGCGCTGCTGCTGGTACTGATTGCCGTAGCCGTCATAGCCCTGCGGCTGCTGCTGATAGTAATCGGCCTGCCTGTCTGAGGGCCGCCGCACGCCGCGTGGTGCCGGATAGCGCTGATCGGTCGAACTGCCATCGGCCGGATAGATGTAGCCGTCGTCGGCCCGTTGCTGCTGCTGCTGCTGCTGCACGGGGCGGCGGCCGGGGAAAAATTGCGGCTGCGGCGTCAGCAACATCGGCTGGCCGGCGTCCGAAGTTTGCTGCTGATATAGCCGTTGCTGATATTGCTGATCCGGCTGTTGGGGCTCGTTGCGCGCTACGGCGGTATTGCCCCGCTTGCGGGCGATCGCCACTGTGGACGAGCCGGTCAGCGTCACGGTGGCGTTGAGCACGCCTTGCTGCTCGACCAGCGCGTAGAGCGTCGAGGCGTTGGCGCGCGACAGCCGCACGCAACCATGCGAGACCGGCATGCCGAGGCTTCGTTCGGACTCGGTACCGTGGATCGCGTGCCCGATCTTGGTGAAGAAGATCGAGTGCGGCATCGGCGCGTCGTCGAATTCCTTGGAGAAGTGGTCGGCTTCCATGCGGAAGGTGCGGAAGGTGCCGTTCGGCGTCTCGTGCGACGGATTTCCGGTGGAGACCGGCCAGTGATAACGGGTGACGCCGTCGACGGCGACGGTCATCATCTGGTTATCCTTGTCGACGGTGATGGAAACTTTGGCCTGTGCGGCGCCCGCGGCAAACAGCATCAGGGTCGTGGCAGCAACGAGAAGGGAACGCATTTACCTCTGGCCTCCAGGCCTTTGATTTCGCACCGCACCCCATCCCACTGGATTAATATGCCTGAATTCCAGTGCTGGTTCCAGTATCCGCTTTCGCATCGCCGAAACGTGTATGCCCATCTCGCATCGTTAACGGCAAAGCCGTGGCAGGGCCTGCCGATACGTTCATCATCCTGACCTCAGCGTGGCGCATTGGTGAACGCGGGAACCGAAAGCGCTACATCGGCGTTATCGATTCACATTCACGGGAAGAGGAATCGATGATGCTAGGTAAGGAAAAGGCGATCAGGGCAGTGGCCCACCCGGTCGATGTACCGGTCGCGCGTTGGCTTGGGTTACTCGCATTGGCGCTGGCGCTGCTTGCCGTTCCCGCCGCAAGCCATGCGCAAGGCCTCGTGGGCGGTATGCAGCAAGGCGCCGCGCAAGGTTCTTATGACGGTGGCCGCGCTGCCGGCCCGGTTGGCGCGGCGGTTGGTGGCGCCGTCGGAGCCGGTGTCGGCGGGGCGTTTGGCGTGGTCGACGGCGCTCTCGGCATTCCCTATCGCCGCCACTGCCACGGCTATTACAACCGCTACGGCCACTGGCGCTGCTATCGGTAATTACACTGCGCCGTCATTCCGGGACGGTCTGTAAAGACCGGGCCCGGAATCTCGAGATCCCGGATTCGATGCTGACGCATCGCTCCGGGATAATCCTTTCAGGATTAATTTTTGAGCCGGTATCCGGTCTTGAAAATCCACGCCACCGCGATCATGCAAATGACGAGGAACGATAGCGTCATGCCGATGCTCACGGCGACGCTGACGTCGGCGATCTCGTAGAAGCTCCAGCGAAAGCCGCTGATCAGATAGACCACGGGGTTGAGCAGCGTGATGGTTCGCCAGCCCGACGGCAGCATGTTCACCGAATAGAAGCTGCCGCCGAGGAAGGTCAGCGGCGTCACGATCAGCATCGGGATCATCTGCAGTTTCTCGAAGCCGTCGGCCCAGATGCCGATGATGAAGCCGAACAGGCTGAAGGTGACTGCGGTGAGCACCAGGAAAGTCAGCATCCAGAAGGGATGATGGATGTGCAGCGGCACGAACAGGCCGGCGGTTGCGAGAATGATCAGGCCGAGAACGATCGATTTGGTCGCCGCCGCGCCGACATAGCCCAGCACGATCTCGAAATAGGAAATCGGCGCCGACAGGATCTCGTAGATGGTGCCGACGAATTTCGGGAAATAGATGCCGAACGACGCGTTGGCGATGCTCTGCGTCAGCACCGACAACATCACTAGTCCCGGCACGATGAAGGTGCCGTAGCTCACGCCCTCGACCTGGGTGATGCGCGAGCCGATCGCAGCACCAAAGACGACGAAATAGAGCGAGGTCGACACCACAGGCGACACGATGCTTTGCAGGATCGTGCGCGCGGTGCGCGCCATCTCAAACTTGTAGATCGCGCCGATGGCCCGGAAGTTCATGACTGCCTCACCAGTGTCCCCGATTCCGAAGTTCGCCTGTATTCGCGGCCCCTCCGGAGCGAACTTCGGAATCGAAAGGGACACTGGCAAATTTAGGTTTTTGGTGCGGCATTGAACTTGAAGTTCCTATATGAGGGCGAGGCAAAGCTGGTAGGAACTTCAAGTTCGCCGCACCAAACTTACAAAAATGTCTTCCAGCGAGCTTTGGCTGGTTTCGAGATCGGCGAAGCGGATGCCGGCATCGCGCAGGTCGGCGAGCAGGCTGGTGATGCCGGTGCGGTCGCCCCGCGTATCGTAATTGAAGATCAGGTCGTTGCCGCCGTTCGACAGTTCGAGATGGTAGGCCGAAAGCGCCGGCGGGATCGCGTCGATGCTGTTCTGCAAGTGAAGCTTGAGTTGCTTGCTCCCGAGCTTCTGCATCAACTTGGCCTTCTCCTCGACCAGGATGATCTCGCCCTTGTTGATGACGCCTACTCTGTCCGCCATCTCCTCGGCCTCGCCGATGTAATGCGTGGTGAGGATGATGGTGACGCCGGCTGCTTTCAGCCCGCTCACCACTTCCCACATGCCCTTGCGCAATTCGACGTCGACGCCGGCGGTCGGCTCGTCAAGAAACAGAACCTGCGGCTCGTGCGACAGCGCCTTCGCGATCATCACGCGGCGTTTCATGCCGCCGGACAGCGTGACGATCTTGGAATCCTTCTTGTCCCAGAGCGACAGGTCCTTCAGCACCTTTTCGACGTAGGCCGGGTTTTTCGGCTTGCCGAACAGGCCGCGGCTGAAACTCACGGTGCCCCACACGGTCTCGAAGGCGTCGGTATGCAGCTCCTGCGGCACCAGGCCGATCATGGTGCGCGCAGCGCGGGCGTCGGAGATGATGTCGTGGCCGCCGACCGTGATGCGGCCGGTCGAGAGATTGTTGATGCCGCAGATGATGCTGATGAGCGTGGTCTTGCCGGCGCCGTTCGGCCCCAGCAGCGCAAAGATCTCACCTTGCATGATCTCCAGATGGATGTCCTTCAGCGCCGTGAAGCCGGAGCCGTAGGTTTTGGAGAGTTGGGAGACGGAAATAATGGAAGGCATGGAGCCGATGCTGGTTTTTCAGGAAGCGAAAACGCGAGGGGCGTACACCGGCCGCCAGGCAAGAGGAAGGAATTTTTGTGCAATCCCGCGAGGCGCTTTTGCCGGTTGTCTGCGGGGGACCAACGCATATCTTGTTGCCGGGAACAAATCAAAACAGCCGGTCAAATAACCGGTTTTCAGGAAACGCCGGGGCTTTTGTCAGCATGATGTCAGTATGCAGGAATTTGTGCGCCGTTTCGCTGTTGGCAACGGCCTTTGTGGCGTTGCCGCCGGTGGCCAACGCGGCCGAGGCCGGCATCAAGCTCGGCAATACCGCGCCCTATAGCGGGCCGGCTTCCGCCTACGGCACCATCGCCCGCGCCGAGGCCGCCTATTTCCAGATGCTCAACGAGCAGGGCGGCATCAACGGCCGCAAGATCGAATTCCTCACCATGGACGACGCCTATTCGCCGGCCAAGACCGTCGAGCAGACCCGCAAGCTGGTCGAGCAGGACGAGGTGCTGGCGATGTTCTCGTCGGTCGGCACCGCGCCGAATATCTCGGTGCAGAAATATCTCAACGCCAAGCATGTGCCGCAGATCTTCGTGTCGTCCGGCGCGACGCGCTGGAACGATCCCGGGCATTTTCCCTGGACCGTCGGTTTCAACCCGACCTACGAACTCGAAGGCAAGCTTTACGCGGAATACATTCTGAAGACGAAGCCCGACGCCAGGATCGCGGTGATCGCCCCGAACGAAGACGCCGGCAAGGATTACGTGCGCGGCTTCAAGGAAGGTCTCGGCGAACACATCAAGCAGCTCGTCTCCGAGACGACGTACCTCACGGCCGATCCGACCATCGACTCGCAGATGGTGACGATGCGCGAATCCGGCGCGGATGTCTTCTTTGCGGAAGCGACGCCGAAATTCGCCGCGCAAGCGATCAGGAAAGCCGCGAGCATGGGCTGGAAGCCGCTGATCATCCTGCCCTCGGTGTCGAATTCGTTTTCGGCGGTGCTTGAGCCGGCGGGCCTGCAGAATTCGGTCGGCGTCGTCACCGGGCTTTATCTCAAGGACCCCAACGACACGCGCTGGGCGAACGATCCGGCGCTGAAGGACTGGTTCGCCTGGATGAAGAAGTATCAACCCAATGCGTCGACCGGCGATCTCTTCAACGTGCAGGGCTACACGGTGGCGCAGATCATGGCGCAGGTTTTGAAGAATTGCGGCGACGATCTTTCCCGCGAGAACATCCTCAAGCAGGCCAAGCAGCTCGACGGGATCGAGATGCCGATGCTGCTGCCCGGCATCAAGGTTTACACCGATCCGAACAACGTCACGCCGATCCGCCAGATCCAGATGGCGCGCTTCGACGGCAAGTCCTGGGTGCTGTTCGGGGATGTTCTCGGGGAGAAGTAGCTACCTTCTTGTCCCTCCCCCGCGGAACGCGCGGGGAGGGTGGCCGTCGCGAAGCGACGGTCGGGTGGGGGGCTAGAGCTCCGATTCCGAAGTTCGCAAGCTATTGCGGCCCCTCCGATGCGAACTTCGGAATCAAAGGAGCTCTAGCAACTTATTGTTTTGAGTAGCGGCTTTGAATTTGAAGTTCCTATGACGAACTCACGGCGAAACTGCTAGGAACTTCAAATTCGCCGCACTAGTACATCGGAAATATCGAGAGTGTGTTCTTTGAACCCCCACCCCGGCTCGCTGCGCTCGCTGAGCTCTGCTCGCCTCGGACCCCGCAATGGAGAGGGAAAAGAAAGCGGCGACCGCACGCTATTGAAAATAATTGTTGATGATGCGCAGGTCCGAGAGCGTCGGCTGCTGGCCGTTCGTGCTGGCCTCGATCACCCGGCGGCAAACCTCGGCGGTCGCCTCGTCCCTGAAATCGTTTGCCGCTTCCAGCACCGTGCGCGCGGTGTCGAGCGCGCCGCCGTCCTGTTTCGGCGCCTCGGATTGCTCCGCCATCGCGCCACCCTTGCGGCCAAAACCCTGCCCGGCGGCCTTGCCGAAGGCGGGCACACCCTTGCCAAACGGAATTGCGGTCATGCTGGCTTCCCCCTGATCAGGCGTATAACGCGGCCTTCAGGCCCGCATCGGCCGCCGTACCGCCCTTGCGCGACTGGCAGAAGGCCATCACGCTGCGCGACGTCTCGATGTTAAGGCGGTCGTAATCATTCTCGAGAGTTCTGAGTTCGCTGGCGGTGATCCGGTGATCCTTGGCGCCGAGGAACAGCAGCGCCATCATGGTGTCCCACGAGAAATCCAGCGCCTTGCAAAGGATCAGGAGCATCTCGCGATTCTTGTCGAGCATCACGCGCTCGATCATGTCGCTCGGCAGCGAGCAGAGCAGCGACATGCCGATCGTGACTTCCTCGAACCGGTGCGAGCGGGCGTAGCTCGAGATGCTCGATTCGTTCAGATTGCCGAGCCGGTGCTGCGTCGTTACGACGCGCTTGGCGACGAAATGGCCGCGCGAAGCGGGACCGAACTTCGACTGCAATTCGCCGGCGAGGTCACTCACGGATGACTGGATCTGCCGCGCCATTTCCGGGCGCTCGAGCTCCAGCCGCTTCTTCACATCGGAGGTCGCTTTCGCAATCAGCTGCTGGAAGACATGCCGCGGGATGTCCTTGCGCAGGCCGAGCTGCTCGGCGAGGATGGAATCTCCTTCCGCGCGCTGGACCATGTTCAGGAAGCCGAAGTCGGAGAACCTGGCGCCGCTGTTGCCGGCAACCGACTTGACGACTTCCTGGTCGCCGCGCTTGACCAGCTCGTCGGTCACGCGTTCCTCGAGCGTCTCGCGCTGCGAGATCGACAGCATGTGCGCCTGGCTCTTGGTGCAGGCATTGGCCACCAGCGCATAGGTCTCGAGCTGCTTGGAATCGCGCAGGACCGGACCGGCGACTTCGATCGCGTCATCGAAGGCCAGCTTGTGAATGATGTTGACCGGCGCCTGGTCGAAACGCGCCAGCTTTTCGGACAGTTGCGCGCGGGCCGCGACCTCGATCTCGTCGGCCAGACGGGTGACGACTTCGCCGAACGTCCAGATTTCTTCCTCGCTGAAGCTGCCCGCAATCATGAGGTCGGTGGTGTGCCACAGCGCCTTGGCGCGGCTGGCGGGCGTACCGCGCGCAACCGCCTCCTCCAGATCGTCGATGAACGAGTTCGATTCGGTCTTCTTGACCGTTTTGAATTGCAAGCTCATTTGGGCAGCCAAATCCTTCGGCGAAACCTCATCGGTGAGCCACAATACAGGCCACGCGCAAGTTTTCGGTAAAGATGGCTCCGAAGTATTGTCGATCAAAATTCGTTAAAATGCGTTCAATTTGGTTAAGGTCATGAACCGTTCAGCAGCAGGATGGCGAGAGGGAGTAAGGCAGGGTGGTAAATGTCCTGGGAATCAATTCAGTGTACCACGAGTCGGCCGCGGCACTGCTGGTCGACGGCGAGCTTGTGGCGGCCGTCGAGGAGGAGCGGTTCAACCGCATCAAGCACGGCAAGGAGGCCACATGGGATAATCCCCATCAGCTTCCGGAGCGCGCAATCCGCTTTTGCCTGAAGCACGCCGGGCTCACTCCCCGCGACATCCACCATGTCGCCTACTCGTTCGATCCCAAGCAGCGGGTCAAGCAATACCGCGCCGACTGGTGGGATCCCCGCTATGAGGAAACCTTTCGTTTACGGATCGGCCGGGTTCAGGCTGCCGTGGACGAGCTTCTCGGACGATCCCTGGGGAAGCGATTCCATTTCGTCTCCCACCACCTGGCGCACGCCGCTTCGGCCTATTTCCCCTCCGGCTTCGATCGCGCGGCCATCCTCTCCATCGACGGCATCGGCGAGACGGCTGGCTCCTCGCTGGCGAAGGCGAACGGGGCGCGTATCCAGACCATCGAAACATTCGAATATCCGCATTCGATCGGCTTTCTGTGGGAAGTGTTCAGCGAACATCTCGGCTTCTCGCATTACGACGCTTCGAAAACCATGGGGCTCGCGGCCTATGGCAATCCCGAAGTGTACCGCCGGCAGTTTCATTCCATCTTGCGCGCCGAAAAGGAAAACTACGGTGTCGCCCAGGATGTCCTCGGCTTTCAGCCGAAACAGGATGTCAGCATGGAGACGATGTTCGGCCCACGCCACCAGGAGAGTTCTGAATTTCAGCAGCGGCATGCCGATATCGCAGCCAGCCTTCAGGAGGCGACCGATGCCGCGATCATGGCGCTGGTCCGGCGCGTCAAGCGCATGGTGCCATCAGACAATCTGTGCATCGCCGGCGGCGTTGCCCTCAACTGCGTGACCAATGAAGTGGTGAGGCGCTCCGGCGAATTCACCAACATCTTCATTCCCTCCGCACCGCACGACGCCGGCACCGCGATCGGCGCCGCGCAGCTCGTGCATGCCGCGACCCAAAAGAAGCCGCCGCAGCGTGGCTATTCCACGCCGTATCTCGGGCCCTCATTCAAACGGCGCGATATCCTGGAGGCGGTGAAGTCCGCTGGCCTCAAGGCGCGGCAGAGCAAGTCGCCGGCGCGCGACGCGGCAAAAATGATCGCCGACGGCAAGATCGTCGCCTGGTTTCAGGGCCGCATGGAATTCGGACCGCGTGCGCTCGGCAACCGTTCGCTGCTCGCCGATCCGCGACGGCCGGAGATGCGCGACATCCTCAATCAGAAGGTCAAGCACCGCGAAGATTTTCGTCCCTTCGCGCCGAGCGTGCTCGCCGAACACGCCGGCGATTGGTTTGAAGTCGGCGGCCACTTGACGAGCCACGAATTCATGCTGTTCGCCCCGAGGGTCAGGCCCGAGCAGCTCGATCGCATTCCTGCCGTCGTGCACAAGGACGGCACCGCCCGCGTGCAACTCGTGAGCCGGAAGTCAAATGCTCGCTTTCACGAATTGATATCCTGCTTTCATGCGCTGACCGGCGTGCCGCTCGTCGTCAATACATCCTTCAACGACAGCGAGCCGATCGTCTGCACGCCGACGGATGCGATCGTCACGTTTCGCAAATCCGGCATCGACGCGCTGGTCATGGACGACGTGATCCTGACGGCGCAGGGCTGAGCGACAGTATCGTGCGTCAGGGGATCACGCCCGTTCCACAAAACTGTCGACGACCTTCTTCTCGCCGGCTTTCTCGAAAGCAATGGTGAGCTTGTTGCCGTCGACCTTCACCACATGGCCGTAGCCGAATTTCTGATGAAACACGCGGTCGTCGAGGTTGAAGTCCGAGGTGGTGCCGGTGGATTTCGCGATCAGCTCGCCCTCGATCACGAGTGGCGCGCGCTTCGGCTTGGCAAAGCCGCCGCCGTCGCGTGAACCATAGGACGATTGCCGTTCCTCGAAGCCGTAATTCTGGCGCCCGCCGCGCGCGCGGTTCGCTTGTGCGCGCTGCCAGCCCGGCGTGGTGTAGCTCGAACCAAAGGATTCCATGTTGTCGAAGCGCGAGGCGCCATAGCCGCCGGCGCCGCCCCAGCCCGAACCGCCTTTGGATTCCGTGATCTCCACATTATGCGCCGGCAACTCGTCGAGGAAACGCGAGGGGATCGTGGTCGACCAGGTGCCGTGAATACGCCGATTGGTGGCGAAATAGAGTTTCGCGCGTTTGCGGGCGCGCGTCAGCCCGACATGCGCCAAACGGCGCTCTTCTTCCAGCCCGGCGCGACCCTGTTCGTCGAGCGTGCGCTGGCTCGGAAACAGGCCTTCCTCCCACCCGGGCAAGAACACGTTGTCGAATTCGAGCCCCTTGGCCGAATGCAGCGTCATCAGCGACACCGCTTCTTCTTCGGCGCCGCCGTCGCGGTCCATCACCAGCGAAATGTGTTCGAGAAAACCTTGCAGGTTCTCGAACTCTTCCATCGAGCGCACCAGTTCCTTCAGGTTCTCCAGCCGTCCCGCAGCATCCGCCGAGCGGTCCTTCTGCCACATGTCGGTGTAGCCGCTTTCGTCGAGCACGGTTTCGGCCAATTCCGTATGCGAAGTCACTTCGGCCTGCGCGCGCCAGCGCCGGAAGCTCGCCAGAAGCTCGCGCAAGCTCCCGCGCGCTTTCGGCTTCATCTCGTCGGTCTCGACCACGGCGCGGGCGGCCTCGTATAGCGGGATGCGCCGCTTGCGGGCGTGATCGTGCAGCATTTGCACAGTGGCATCACCCAGGCCGCGCTTTGGCACATTGACGATGCGCTCGAAGGCGAGGTCGTCGGCGGGCGAATTGACCACCCGCAAATAAGCCAGCGCGTCGCGAATTTCGGCGCGCTCATAGAATCTCGGACCGCCGATCACGCGATAGGGCAGGCCGAGTGTGACAAAGCGATCTTCGAACTCGCGCATCTGGAACGAGGCCCGCACGAGAATGGCGACCTGGTTGAGATTTTCTTTCCTGCGCTGGAGTTCCTCGATCTCCTCGCCGATGCCGCGCGCTTCCTCTTCCGAGTCCCACGCGCCGGTCACGGTGACCTTCTCGCCGTCGACATCCTCGGTACGCAAGGTCTTGCCGAGCCGGCCCTCGTTGTGCGCGATCACATGCGAGGCGGCGGCGAGGATATGGCCGGTGGAGCGGTAGTTGCGCTCAAGGCGGATGACCTTCGCGCCGGGAAAGTCGTGCTCGAAGCGCAGGATGTTGTCGACCTCCGCGCCGCGCCAGCCATAAATCGACTGGTCGTCATCGCCGACGCAGCAGATGTTGCGCGGGGGCGATTGCACCGTCATTCCGGGATGCGCTGCAAGCGCAGACCCGGAATCCCGAGCTGAGTCCTCTTGACCTCCGGATTCCGGGTTCTGACCTTCGGTCAGCCCCGGAATGACGGTCTTGGGCGAAGGCGCCTGCGCGAGCAGCCGCAGCCAGAGGTACTGCGCGACGTTGGTGTCTTGATACTCGTCGACCAAGATGAACTTGAAACGGCTTTGATATTGCCGCAGCACATCCGGGTGTTCGCGGAACAGGCGGATGTTTTCGAGCAGGAGATCGCCGAAGTCGGCGGCGTTGAGAATCTTCAGCCGTTCCTGATAGCTCGCATAAAGTTTGCCGCCCTTGCCGTTGGCGAACACGGCGGCTTCGCCCGAAGGTACCTGCGCCGGTCCGAGGCCGCGATTCTTCCAGCCGTCGATCAGGCCGGCCAGCATCCGCGCCGGCCAGCGCTTGTCGTCGATGCCCTCAGCCTGCAGGAGCTGCTTCAAGAGCCGAACCTGGTCGTCGGTGTCGAGCACGGTGAAATTGGATTTCAGCTGCACCATCTCGGCGTGGGTGCGCAGGATGCGCCCGCCGATGGAGTGGAAGGTGCCGAGCCACGGCATGCCTTCGACCGCCTGGCCGAGCATTTCCGCAAGGCGCGATTTCATCTCGCGCGCGGCCTTGTTGGTGAAGGTGACCGAGAGGATTTCGCCCGGCCGCGCCCGGCCCTGGCTGAGAATGTGGGCGATGCGGCAGGTCAGGACGCGGGTCTTGCCGGTGCCGGCGCCGGCCAGCACCAGGACCGGGCCGTCGAGCGTCTCCACCGCTTCGCGCTGCTCGGGATTGAGGCGGGTGAGGTAGGCCGGCACGGCCGTGGCCCGCGCCCGCGCGGCAATCCCGCCGGCCAGGGGCTGGTGCTCTGGAACATCGTGACGGGGCAGGTGGCTCGGTTCGGTCATGTCTCGATTCGTCTGACTGCCCACGATGGCACGTTCCGCGCGAATTTGGGCGAGGGGGCAGTCTTCATAGCAGGAATGAAAGGCATATAGGGGGTTAGGACCGGTTTTGACAGGAGTTATCCCAGCCCTGGAGCGGGCAGCCGCTTGTTCCTTTTTTAAGACAGGATTTTCGCCTCGATCACGGCTTTGAGCGGGCCGGAACCTTTGTTCCCGCCGGCGATTATTTCAGCAAAGACATCGGCGCCTCGGGTGCTGCGCCGGAGTTGCGAGCTTGTCGGAGGCCGTCATGTTGGGTTGGGTCGTTACCTTCCTGATTATCGCGCTGATCGCGGGTGTGCTTGGTTTCGGCGGTGTCGCGGGCGCGTCCATCGAAATCGCCAAGGCGATCTTCTTCATTGCGGTGGTGCTGTTCATCATTTCCGCCGTTGTCGGGATCACCCGCCGCAGAACACGCGTCTGAGCGGCATCTGATGCCTGCTGGCGCCCGCTGTCGTTCGAGCTAGGATAGCCCCGGACCGCTGAAACAGCGGAAAGGGGCGCCATGAATTTTTCCGAATATGTGAAGCATGACGCGGTCGGGCTTGCCGAGCGCCTGGCGCGTCGCGAGGTGACGGCGGACGAGTTGCTTACACTCGCGCTACGCGCGAGCGAGCGCGCCCAGCCGAAGACCAACGCGATCTGCCGGATGATGGAGAAGGAGGCGCGCGGCCAACTCGTCAAGCCGTTGACGGGCGCTTTTGCCGGCGTCCCGTTCCTGATCAAGGACATTGCGCAGGATTATGCCGGGCTGCCGACCAGCAACGGCAGCCGCGCGATGCTCAACGCCGTCGCGCCCGAGCACTCCCATGTGGTCAAATGTTTTCTCGATGCGGGGCTTGTGATCTTCGGCAAGACCAATCTGCCGGAGTTGGGACTAAAGGGCGTGACGGACCCGCAGGCCTTCGGCCGCACCTGCAATCCCTGGAACGGCGAACACACCCCAGGCGGCTCGAGTGGTGGCGCGGCTGCCGCGGTGGCCTCCGGCGTGGTGCCGATGGCGGGCGCCAGCGACGGCGGCGGCTCGATCCGCATTCCTGCCGCCTGCTGCGGCCTGTTCGGATTGAAGCCGTCGCGTGGCCTGATCTCGATCGGACCGGGCGGCGGTGAACACTGGTTCGGCGCCACCAGCCAGGGCGTGATCTCGCGCAGCGTGCGCGACACGGCTCTCGCGCTGGACGCGGTCGTGGGCGGTGAGGCCGGCGATCCCTTTCTCGCCGCAAGACCCGCAGAGACCTATGCGCAGTCGATGGCGCGTGATCCAGGCCGGCTCAGGATCGGCTTTACCTCAACCTCGCCGATCGGCACCGACGTTCATGGCGAGGCGAAGGCCGCGGTCGAAAACGCAGCCACCCTGCTGCGCAGCCTCGGTCACGAGGTCGAGGAGGCTTCGCCGGACATCGATGGTGCGGCGCTGGCGAAAGCGTTTCTGCATGTCTATTTCGGCCAGGTCGCCGCGGCGGTGGCGCAGGCCCGCGCGAACGGCGCCAAACGCGGCGATTTCGAACTGCTGTCGCGGGTGCTGGCGACGATCGGCGGCGCGATCTCCGCCGGCGCGCTGACGACGCAGTTGCTCAAGTGGAATGAATTCGCCCGGGGGCTGGCGCGTTTCCACCAGCGTTACGACCTGCTGCTGACGCCGACCCTGGCGCATCGGCCGATACGCCATGGCCAGGGCGATCCCGCAGCCGCCGAGCAGGCGCTGTTGAAGCTGCTGGATCGTATCGGTCTGCTCGGCTTGTTGATGCGCTCAGGCCTGTTCGATGGCGTCATCGACAAGATCGCGCGCGACAGCCTGCAATATGTGCCGTTTACGCAAGCAGCCAATCTGACCGGGACGCCGGCCATGGGCGTGCCGCTGCATTGGACCGCGGGAGGCCTGCCGCTCGGCGTGCAGTTCGTCGCTAAGCTGGGAGAGGAGGCGCGCCTCTTGCAACTCGCGCACCAGCTTGAGAATGCGCAGCCCTGGTTCGACCGGCTGCCGGCCTGGGTGACGCAGAGCTAAGGCGTGACGTCGTCATGCAGGCGATGTCGCTGGCGAAGCCTGCCACCGATCCCGACAGCGGGATTTTCACCGCCTCCATGGCGTAGCCCGGCGCGGTGCTGACAAGGCAGGATATTTCGACTAACCTTCAATGCGGGGCAGCAACAGGGCCCTTCACAGGAGATCGATGAGCACCGTAAAAAACGCTCTGGCCCGGAAGAGTGGCGCCCTGATCCATGTTCGTTCCGGCGACATGGTCGTCGAAGCCTTGCGTCAGATGCGCGACAAGCGGGTCCGGTCGGTCCTGGTCATCGACGACGACGTGCTGGTCGGTATCGTGACCCAGGGTGATTGCGCCATCAAAGTGCTGCTGCCCGGGCTGGATGCGAAGCAAACGCCGGTGGGCCAAGTGATGACGGGCAACCCGGTGACGGTCAAGCCGGACGATCCGCTGGAAGGCTGCATGGCAATGATGGCTGCGCGCGGTTTTCGCCATCTGCCAGTGCTGGACGCGGGCAGGGTCTTGGGCGTGATCTCGATCGGAGACGTCGTCAAGGACATCATCAGGGATTTGGAGCACAACGTGGACGACCTGATGGGCTACATCATGAAGGACGGCCCCGGGGGCTGACAGACGAACCGCGGTGCCGTCGCCCTCAGTCCGCGATCCTGCGGCGGGCCTAGTTCTTCTACGATTGAAAACCGCTCGCCGAGCAAAGCGGACGCGACGAATATATGAGCATACGGCCTAGCGCCGCGCCGGCATCGCGATAGCGCTGCCGATGCCCTCGGGGCGCGGAACGGAGGCATGCGCGCGGGCGACCGCGTCGATCGTGGCGCGGACATCGCTCGGGAAGGGCGCGGTCTTGCGCTGGTCCATGTCGATGTGGAGCGTCATGGTCTCCGAGGTCGCCGACAGCCAGCCTTCGGTCGCGTGACGCAGTTCCTCGAACAGATGCAGGCGCTTTTCATCGGCGGCGAGCAGGTGGATCGCAACCCGCACGGGGTCGCCGAGATGGATCTCGCGCAAATAGCGCACATGGCATTCGGCGGTAAAGGTCGAATTGCCGTGTGACTTCTTGTAGTCAGGCCCGATGCCGAGGACGAGCCACAGCTCATCGATCGCCCGGTCGAACATGACGTTATAGTAGGCCATGTTCAGGTGGCCGTTGTAATCGATCCATTGCGGCTCGATCTGCATGATCGACGACAGGAACGGTCCCCCCCGATCGGCCGGGGAATGTGTCGTCTTTGCCTCACTTTGCGCCGTCATTGTGCTCAATCTCGCCTGCCGGGTTTCGTCCCTTGACCCTCTATACATCCTTTGCCACGGTATTTCTGCGGGAGGATTTTACAGACGTGGGCACGACCATCACCAATAATCCGAAGCGAGCGGAGCCGAAGGCGGTCGCCGCTGTCGTCGAAAAGCTCGCCGCGCGGTTCGGCAATCGCCTCGTCACCTCGCAGGCCGTGCGCGACCAGCATGCGCATACCACGACCTGGCTGCCATCGCAGCCGCCGGATGCGGTGGTGTTCGCGCAGGAGGCCGCCGACGTGCAGGACGTGGTGCGGGTCTGCGCCGTCCACGACGTTCCCGTGATCGCGTTCGGCACCGGCACCTCGCTCGAGGGCCAGGTCAATGCGCCCGCCGGCGGCGTTTGCGTCGATTTCCGCGACATGAACAAGGTGCTGGAGGTTCACGCCGAAGACCTGGACTGCGTGATCCAGCCCGGCGTTACCCGCAAAGCGCTGAACGAATATCTGCGCGACCAGGGCGTATTCTTCCCGATCGATCCCGGCGCCGACGCATCTCTCGGCGGCATGGCTTCGACGCGGGCGTCGGGCACCAACGCGGTGCGTTACGGCACCATGCGCGAGAACGTGCTGGCGCTGAAGGTCGTGCGTGGCGACGGCGAGATCATCACGACCGGCACGCGGGCGAAGAAATCGAGCGCCGGCTACGATCTGACGCATCTCTTCATCGGCGCCGAAGGCACGCTCGGCATCATCACCGAACTCACCGTTCGCCTGCGCGGCATTCCCGAAACCATCGCAGCCGCCGCCTGTTCGTTCGAGACCGTGCGCGGCGCCTGCCAGGCGACGATCATGGCGATCCAGACCGGCATTCCGGTCGCGCGCATCGAACTTCTCAACGCCGAGCAGGTGAAGGCCTGCAATTCCTATTCGAAGCTGACGCTGCCGGAGACGCCGCTGCTGCTGCTCGAATTTCACGGCAGCGAGGCCGATGTCGCCGAACAGTCGAAGAATTTCGCCGAGATCGCCAAGGAATGCGGCGGCCTCGGCTTCACCTGGACCACGCGTCCGGAGGACCGCACCAGGCTGTGGCAGGCGCGGCACGACGCCTATTGGGCAGTCAAGGCGCTTCGCACCGGCGCGGGCGTGGTGGCAACGGACGTGTGCGTGCCGATTTCGCGGCTCGCCGATTGCGTCACCGAGACCGAGGACGACCTGAAGCGGCTCCGCCTGCAATCGCCGATCGTCGGTCATGTCGGCGACGGCAACTTCCACTGCTCGCTGCTCTGTGACGTCGACGATGCCGGCGAAATGGCGCGCGGGGAGGAGTTCATGCATCGCCTGGTCGAGCGGGCGCAGTCGATGGACGGTACCTGCACCGGCGAACACGGCATCGGGCAGGGCAAGCAGAAATATCTGAAAGGCGAGCTTGGCGGCGAGGCCATCGATGCCATGCGCGCGGTCAAGCAAGCGCTCGATCCCCAAAACATCTTCAACCCGGGAAAAATCATTCCGGCTTCACACGGATGAGATCATTGACGGTTACGACGATGCGCCTGTGCGCCAACATTGCCGCTGCCCTTATGCTCGTGCTCGCGCCGCAGATGCCGGCCGCGGCCGGTGACATGGCGCAAAATCAGCCGGCGCCCGCGGCGATGGACCCGACCGACACCATCGGCCAGCTGAAGCCGGAGGCGCCGGACACCGACCTGTTCGCGCTGATGACGGGAAAGTGCAGCACGCTCAAGATTGCGGGCCACGATTTTGCCTGCCGCACCATTGCCTACGCGCATAGCGTGAACGGCCGGGCCTATTTCACCATCGCGCTCGACGATCCGGCCGACCAGAGCCATATCATTTCCTTCTCCGGCGGAAACGGCCAGCGCACCAAGGAAAATCTGTACGACCTGGCGGTCGATCAGGTGCTGATCAAATCGAAACACCAGCCCAAGGCCGATGGCCTGCCGGTGCCGGCGGTGTTGAAATCGGCAGGACGATGCGTGCAACTCGGCAGTTTCGCCACCCTCCACATCTCCAGCGTCGTCTGCTCTGCGACCGACACGCGCGGCAAGAAATACGAATTGCGTTTCGAATCCGACGGCTCGCCGATCACCGTGCGGCGGGTCAATCCGTCGGCGCCGACCATCCGCGAGCACGGTTAGGCTTTGGGAAAAATGCCCCATGGCGATGCGCTGGTTCAGCAAGCCGAAGCCCAAGGAGATCTGGGAAGAGCCTGTGGCGTTGCCACTCGGAGATCTCGAGGCCGCGCATCGCATTCGCGTCATCTGTGGCGCGGCCGCCGATAGCGCGGCGAAAGCCGGCGCTCCCAACAGCAAGAACCGGCAGGACGAGTTTCGGCGCTACGAGCGCGGGGCGCGCGCCGCCATGGAAACCGCGATGAAGATCGGCGACGATCTGCTGCGGGATTCCGCGGTGCGCCAGATCATCGATTTGTCCTTGATGGCCGATGATCAGCGGACGGCGCGAATTCTGTTTCGCGCGATCCAGGCGCCGTCAATTCGCGAAGACGTACTGCGCGACCATCCGATGCTCGGATCCTGATGCGGGATACGTTTCGAAAAAAGCCGTGGCGGAAGATGCGCTCCGTCTCCCTTTGGGACGTCCACGGTCGCTTCCTTACTTCTCCACCGCGCCGCCGCTCTCGGCCCAATCCTTGAAGCCGCCGATATTGTAGACCTCGTTGTAGCCCATGTCCTTGAGCAGCTTGCCAGCGAGCGCGGCGCGGCCGCCGGAGGCGCAATAGATCAGGACGGTCTTGTCCTTCGAAAAGTTCTTGTCGTGGGTGGGCGCGTCCGGGTCGGCGCGGAATTCAAGCAAGCCCCGCGACACGTGAACGGCGCCCGCCGCCTTGCCGCTCGCCTGCACTTCGGTGCCGTCACGGATATCCAGCAGCAGCGTGTTGCCGTTGGCGATCTTCTCGCGCGCCTCGGCCGCCGTGATCTTCGGCACCGCCGCGTTGGCGGCTTCCATCATCTGCTTGACACCGAGCGTCATGTTTTACCTCCCACGTCATTGAACAAGCCGTATCGTTGTCCGACTCTTACTCCTTTCTCCTCGTCATTGCGAGGAGGGGCGGCAACGATGCAATCCAGTGCCGCAATCCAATAGCTGGGCTGGACTGGCCGGATTGCTACGTTAGCCTGTCATGGGGCTCGCGATCCCCGAGCGCGCGATGACGGATAGGTTTTCTCCTGACAGATGCCAAGGACCCCTCGATGCGGCTTCCGTTCTTCTACGGCTGGATCATCATCGCCGTGACCTTTGTCACCATGGCGATCGGCGTCAATGCGCGCACCGCCTTTTCGCTGCTGTTTCCGCCGATCCTGAGCGAATTCGGATGGGACCGTGGCGTGACCGCCGGTGCGTTTTCGTTCGGCTTCGTGGTGTCGGGGATCGCGAGCCCCCTGATCGGCCGCCTGATGGATCGTCTCGGCCCGCGCAGCGTGATGGAACTCGGCGTCGTGCTGATGGCGAGCGGGTTGTTGCTGGCGCCGCTGACGACGCAGCCCTGGCATCTTTACCTGACCATTGGCGTCCTGGTCGGCGCCGGCAGCGTCTGCCTCGGCTATTCCGGTCAATCGCTGTTTCTGCCCAACTGGTTCATCCGCAGCCGGGGGCTTGCGATCGGGCTCGCGTTTGCCGGCGTCGGCATCGGCTCGATGACGCTGCTACCCTGGGTGCAGGTCATGATCGAGAGAAGCGGCTGGCGCACCGCCTGTACCGCGATGGGGCTTCTGATTGTGATCGAGCTCGCGCCGATCAATCTGCTGTTGCGCAAGCGTCCGGAGGATTTGGGCCTGTTGGCGGATGGCGCTGCCGCGCCGTCGGCCTCAGCGCCAAAGCCGGTCTCGAACATCGTCGATCCCGAATGGGCCAGCATCGACTGGACCTTGCCGCGGGCGCTCGCGACGTCGCGTTTCTGGTGGCTCGCGGTCGGCTATTTTGGCGGGCTTTACATCTGGTACGCGGTGCAGGTGCATCAGACCAAATACCTGCTCGATATCGGCTTCAGCCCCGCAGTCGGCGTATGGTCGCTGGGCGCGGTCAGCTTTCTGGGTATTCCCGGCCAGATTTTTCTTGGTCACCTCTCCGACCGGATCGGGCGCGAATGGGTCTGGGCGATCAGTTGCGCCGGGTTCGCGATCTGCTTGGCGGCGCTGATGGCGTTGGCGCAGGTGCATTCCATGGCACTGATCTATCTCATGGTGTTCGCGCAGGGCGCGCTCGGTTACGGGCTGACATCGATCATGGGTGCGGTCGTGGTCGAAATCTTTCAGGGCAAGCATTACGGCAGCATCTTCGGCACCATCATGGTCGTGGTGCTCGCCGGTGGCGCGGCGGGGCCGTTCGTGACCGGCGTGCTGCATGACACGACGGGAAATTACACGCTCGCTTTCGCGATCGGCATCGGCATGAGCGCGCTTTCGGCGCTCGCCGTCTGGTTTGCCTCGCCCGGCAAGGTCCGCGCCGTGGCCGGCCGCCTGCATCGGGTGACGGGCTAGTGGTCCAATTCTAACATTCGCATCCCTTCTCAGCGGCCGCTTTTGCGAATGTTAGAATTAGAAGGACCACTAGCAGATATAAGTTTCTAGTGGAGTTTTGGATTTGACATTCGCATTCGGGACTTGCGGCCAGGTGGGTAGCGAATGTCAAATCCACTCCACTAGCAAAGTGATTGTCCGGCGGTCTCAAGACCTTCATCTACTGCTATAACCCTCCTATATTCCCGGTAAACCGGAGGGAGACACGCATGAACGAGCATGCCCAGGCCGAGGTCACCGCGCCGGTGTTCGAGCCGCTGTCGCCCGATTTCATCCGCGATCCGTATCGGCACTACGATGTGTTGCGCCGGGTCGACCCCGTCCACGTCACGCCGCACGGCATGTATCTGGTTAGCCGCCATGCCGACGTGACCGAAGTTCTGCGCGACAAGCGCTTCGGCAAGGACTTTGTCGAGCGGTCGGTGCGGCGCTATGGGCCGAAGATCATGGACGAGCCGATCTTCCGTTCGATGAGCCACTGGATGCTGCAGCAGGATCCGCCGGATCACGCCCGGCTGCGCGGCCTGGTGGTAAAGGCCTTCACCGCGCGGCGGGTGGAGGACATGCGGCCGCGCATCCAGGAAGTGGTGGACCAGACGCTCGATCGCGTCATCCCGCAGGGGCATATGGACCTGATCGAGGACTATGCGTTTCGCCTGCCGGTCACGATCATTTGCGACATGCTCGGCATTCCCGAGGAACACCGCGCGACGTTTTATGCCGGCACCCGCGACGGCGGCCGCATTCTCGATCCGGTGCCGCTCTCGCCGGACGAAATCGCCAAAGGCAACGCCGGCAACGCGATGGCGCAGATGTATTTCCAGCAGCTGTTCGAGTTGCGGCGGAAGCAACCGGGCGACGATCTGACCACCCAGCTGGTGCAGGCCGAAGAGGACGGTTCCAAGCTCACCAATGAGGAACTGACCGCCAACATCATCCTGTTGTTCGGCGCCGGCCATGAGACCACGGTCAACCTGATCGGCAACGGGCTCCTGGCGCTCTACCGCAATCCGGACCAGCTCGCGCTGCTCAAGGCGAAGCCCGAACTCATTACGAACGCGATCGAGGAATTTCTGCGCTACGATTCCTCGGTGCAGATGACCGGCCGGGTGACGCTGGAAGATATCGACGATCTCTGCGGCAGGAGGATCGGCAGGGGCGAAAGCGTGCTCTGCCTGCTCGGCTCCGCCAACCGCGATCCGGCCGTCTATCCGGATCGACCGGACCGGCTCGATATTGCCCGGCCCAACGTGCGTCCGCTGTCGTTCGGCGGCGGCATCCACTTCTGCCTCGGCGCGCAACTGGCGCGGATCGAAGCCGAAATCGCCATCTCGACCCTGCTGCGGCGCCTGCCGAACCTGCGGCTCGACGACGCAGAGAACCCGGAATGGCGTCCGACCTTCGTATTACGCGGTCTGACGCGGTTGCCGGCCAGCTGGTGAACGGTTCTCAGGCTTAAGTCGCTGTGACTTCGCCACAGTTCTCTCTATATATGGGCGCTGCGGCATGCCGCTGTTTATGATTGATTATTGGGCTTGAGGCTTGGCTTTGGGCCTGTGGCGCGAGAGGCGCTCGTGCGGCGAATTTGAAGTTCCTATCAGTTTCGCCGTGAGTTCGTTATAGGAACTTCAAATTCAAAGCCGCTACTCAAATCAATAAGTTGCTAGTGGTCCTTTGATTCTAACATTCGCAAAAGTGCCTCGCTGCGAAGGGATGCGAATGTTAGAATCGGACCACTAGGTGCAAGTCCTGCGTCCTCCAGAGGAGACACCGTGCAGACGACGCTGCTCGGATTGGCGATTGCCTTCATCATTGCGCTGGTCGCGGCGCTGGTCGGGCCGTATTTCGTCGACTGGAATCAGTTCCGGCCGCAATTCGAGGCCGAAGCGACGCAGGTGATCGGCGCGCCGGTGCGCGTGGCTGGCGAGCTTCAGGCGCGCCTGTTGCCGTCGCCGACCTTGCGGCTGCGCTCGGTGGTGGTCGGCGGCGCCAACGATCTCGGCAAGGTGCGGGCCGACAAGCTCGACGTCGAATTCAGCCTCAGTTCGCTGATGCGCGGCGAATGGCGCGCCACCGAACTCACGATCGGCGGCATGGCGCTCGATCTTGGGCTTGATCCGAAAGGCGCGATCGACTGGCCGACGGGAAGCGGAAAGTTCAACCTCGGCTCGCTCTCCATCGACAAGCTGCACCTCACCGGCCGCGTCGCACTGCATGATGCGCTCAGCCATCGCACGCTCGAGCTCGACGAGATCGCCTTCTCGGGCGACGTCCGCTCTCTCGCCGGCTCCTTGCGCGGCGACGGCAGTTTCACCTTATCCGGAAGCCGCTATCCGTTCCGCGTCTCGTCCGGCCAGAACGCGGATGGCGATGGCACCCGGCTGCACCTGGTCGTCGATTCCAGTCAGCGTCCGCTGTCGGCCGATCTCGACGGCGTCCTGAATTTTGAGAGGCGCATTCCGCACTTTGAGGGCACCGTCACCTGGACCGCCGGGGCCGCCGCCAAGGGAGACAAGGGCGCCGCGCCGAGCCCGCCGTGGCGGATCTCCGCCAAGGTCAAGGCCGACCATGACGTGGCGAAGTTCGCGCAGATCGAGGCGAGTTACGGCGCGGAGGACGCCGCGCTCAAATTTGCCGGCGCTGGCGACCTTCGTTTCGGAGCCTCGCCGCTGCTGCATGCGACGCTGTTCGCGCGGCAGCTCGACGCCGATCGATTTGCGGGCAAGGAAACCGCGCCCGCCCCGGGCGCGGCCAAGTCCGGCGGCATCAAGCCAAACGACAGCAAGGACAATAGCGTCGAACCTGTCCGGGTGCTGCCGGTGCTGCGCAGCTTGATGGGTGCCCTCCCGGAATCGCCGATCCCGGCCAAGCTGGAATTCTCCACCGATCAGATCGTGCTCGGCGGCCGCAGCCTGCAGAATGTCGAGGCCGAACTGCGCACCGATAGCAAGTCGTGGACGGTCGATCGCCTCGACGTGCGCGCGCCCGGCGCCACCCATATCTTGCTGAGCGGCCAGGCGCCGGACACGAAGTCCGGTCATTTCAAGGGCGCGCTTTCGATCGAATCGTCCGATCCCGACACGCTGGTGATGTGGATGCAGGGGCGGAGCGAGCCCGCCTATCGCAGCCAGAATCCGTTTCACCTGAACGGCGACGTCGATATTGCCGGCAACAGCTTCGTGATCGAGAACGTCAAATGCGAGCTCGATGGTGGAACGGTCGCGGGGCGGATCGCCCTGACGCATGACTCCCGGAACGGCGCCGCGCTCGATGCCGCGCTGAAGGCCGGGCGCCTCGACATCGATTCCGCGGCCGCCTTTGCACGCGCGGTGCTCGGTCCACAGGGCGACTGGCCGGAGCGGGCGAAGCTTTCGCTGCAGATCGATCATGCCATCTCGGCCGGCCAGGACCTGCATCCGTTTGCGGCGAAGCTCGGCTATGACCCGAAGACGTGGACGCTGGACTCACTGAAGATCGGCGAGACCACGGGCGTCATGCTGGAAGGCAAGGGCGCCTTCGACCGCACTGATGCGACCGGCAGGCTTGCGCTCGATTCAAGCGCGGCGTCGCTATCACAGATCGCGGGCACCATCGCGCCGCTGTGGCCGCAGCTTGCCGCGCGGCTCAACGCCATGAAGCTCGGCGCGGGCCCGGCGCATGCGAGGCTGGCGCTCGCCATCGACAAGGAAGCGGGCCACGCCGATCGCACCAATGCGCACGCCTCGATCGATCTCGACGCACCTCGATTCAAGGGCTCCATCACGCTGGCGGCGAAGCCGGGGACGGCGAGCCTGCGCGATGCCGATCTCGACAAGCTCATGCATGGCGAAATCGCGCTCGACACCAGGCTTTCCTCGGAAGAGGGCGCGCCGCTTCTGACCTTGCTCGGGCTCGACGGCGTAATCGCCGCCCGCGCTGGACCTGCGCAGCTTCAGGGATCGATGAGCGGCGTCTGGGGCAAGCCGCTTCGCATCAAGATCGATCTCACCGGCGCGGGCTTTGAGGCAGAAACGCAGGGCACCGCCGATCCTTTCAAGGCGCTGGACCTCAAGGCCGCTCAAGCCAACCTCTCGCTGAAGGCCCATGGCCTCAACCTTTCGCCGCTGTTCGACCTCAAGCCGTCGGACAAGCTCGCGCAGGATGTCGGGCTGACGACACGGATCGCACTCGCCAGCGGCAAGGTGACCTTTGACGACATCGACGGCAGGATGGCCGGCTCGCGGCTGCGCGGCCGCGTCGCGATGACGCTGGATGGCGATCGCAACATCGACGGCGAACTCGGCCTCGACACGCTGGATCTGGAGCCGGCCCTGGGCCTGATGATCGGAGCGGCCGGCCGCGACGTTTCCGAGCCTTTCGGCAGTGGCTTCGTGAAAAACTGGCACGGACAGATCGCGTTTCAGGCCCTGCGCGGCGTGCTGCCGGGCGGCAGCGAATTGCGTCCGCTCAGCGGCACCGTGAAGGGCGACGGTCAATCGCTCGTCGTCGATAAAATAAAGGGCCGAATCGGTGGCGGCGAAGTAAGCGGCAATGTCGAAGCGAGGGAAGGTGCCACCGGACTTTCGCTCAATGCCCGCGTCGCGCTCAGCGGCGTCGATGGATCTGCGCTGCATTACCGCGAACTCGCCATGCCGGCCGCACGCACCTCGGCGCAGATGACGCTGTCGAGCCAGGGGCGCAGCACTTCCGCGGTGACAGGTGCGATTTCCGGAAATGGCACCGTGACGCTGGAGGCGGCCCGCATCAGAGGTCTCGATCCACGCGCCTTCGATGTTGCAATCCGTACCAGCGACGAAGGACAGGCGACCGACGATCAGCGTTTGCGCAAGATCGTGGAGCCGGCGCTGTCGGGCGGCACGCTCCTGGTCTCATCGGCGCAGATCCCGTTTACGATTCATGACGGCCGGCTTCGCGTCGGCGCGACCGCGCTCGAGTCCGATGGCGTCCGCGCCATCGTCTCCGGTGGCTACGATATCCCGGCAGACCAGGCCGACATTCGTGCAACGCTCGCGGCTCCTGGCGTCGGAGCCGGACAGGCGAGCCCGCCGGAAATCCAGATTTTCGCCGCCGGCCCGCCGGACAGGCTCAATCGCACCGTCGATGTCGCGGCGCTGTCGTCGTGGCTTGCGGTGAGGGCGATCGATCGCGAGACCAAGCGGCTGGATTCGATCGAGCGCGGCGAGGCCACGCCGGCATCGATTGCGCCGCAGTCGCCAACCTCACCGGAGGCGACCTCGCCCAATGAATCGCCCCATGCGTCGCCGGCAATAAAGCCGAGAGTGAGCGCGCCTCGACCGTTCGCGATTCCGCCTGTCGCCAACGCGCCGGCAGTGAACGCCGCTCCAGCCAGCAATTCGCCCGTCGTGAGCCAGCAGGCCCAGCAACTGCCCCCGCCATTGCCTCCGCCGATCGAAGTGCGGCCGGCGCCGCGCCCAGCCAAGCCGCGGCCGCCGCTGGTGCTGACGCCGCCCGCGGCCGTGCCGCGCCCGGTTTTCTAGCTTGGACCTGAAGGCGAATAGCGCCGCAGCGATTCCGCCGCGCGAGCGGCTCGCTCGCCGGCGTCCGGTCGCGCAGATAAGTCGTTCAGGCGTGGCGTCCTGGGACTTCGACCCTCAAAGTCCGATTGCTCAGACCTTGTCGGCGACCTGTTGCCTTGGCTCCGCGGCCACCGCCGAAGACGCGGCGGCTTGCGCGCGCGAGCGGAAGTAGTCCAGCACAAAGAGCCGGATCGCCGACGACAGATTGCCCTGCTGGCGGTTGCTGTCGATCTCGCCGACCAGTTCGGACAGCGTGATGTTCCGCAAGCCCGAGATTTCCTTCATCCCGTTCCAGAACGCTTCTTCCAGGCTGACGCTGGTCTTGTGGCCGGCGACCACGATCGATCGTTTCACGACGGGCGATTTCATGATGCGTCTCCGCCGTCGATGCGATGTTGATCGAGCAGCTCGCGGGCGCGTTCGCTGCGCGCCTCCTCGAGTTCGCGTTCGGACCTCGTGCGGCCGAAGTGCGTGCGGTTGGCGGCCGCGTCCTGCTCGGACCGCTCCCGGGCCGCGCGCTTCTTGAACCGCTTCAGATTGACCAAGTCCCCCATGCCGGCCCCCGTCATGCAAATATGATCGTCATCGAGACGGTGCGGCCATTCGACGAATGCGGGAAGGTTGGTGTTGCGTGCAAATTCGAGGGATACGCGCAGGCCAGCTCGATCCTCATTATCAGATTCCCCATTATGCAGTCCGATCGCAAATGTCGCGTGTCACGTTCGAAATAATTTTTGCTCTACCACGGGCAAGCACCGACGTAAAAGACAATGAAGCATAATTCTTTAGGCGGCGTGAAAAAGGGTCACATTGCATTGGCGCCATGCGCCGTTCATCCGGGGTGCGTCATTTCGCGCGGCTTCACCAAACGGTCGAATTCGTCGGCAGAAACAAAGCCAAGTCTGACAGCCTCTTCCTTCAAGGTTGTGCCACGCCCATGCGCCGATTTGGCCACTTTCGCGGCATTATCATAGCCGATCTTCGGAGCCAACGCCGTCACCAGCATCAGCGAACGCTCCATCAGTTCGTGAATGCGTTTTTCGTCGGCGCGTATACCCTCGACGCAGTGTTCCGTAAATGAGCGGGCCACGTCCGCCAGCAGTTGTATGGAATTCATCATACAATATGCCAGAAGCGGTTTGTAGACGTTCAGCTCGAAATGGCCCTGGCTTCCGGCGATTGTGATGGCGGCCTGATTGCCGAACACCTGGCAGCACACCATGGTGACGGCCTCGCACTGCGTCGGGTTGACCTTGCCCGGCATGATCGAGGAGCCCGGTTCGTTCTCGGGCAGGATCAATTCGCCGAGGCCGGAACGGGGGCCGGAGCCGAGCAGGCGGATGTCGTTGGCGATCTTGAACAGCCCGGTGGCAGCCGCGTTCAGCGCGCCATGCGCGAACACATAGGCATCGTTGGAAGCGAGCGCCTCGAATTTGTTGGCAGCGCTGGTGAAGGGCAGGCGGGTGATCTTCGCGGCGTGGCGGGCAAAGGTCTTTGCGAATCTCGGCTTCGAATTCAGCCCGGTGCCCACAGCCGTGCCGCCTTGCGCCAGCGGGTAAAGCTCCTTCAGCGCGACGCGGATCCGCGCGATGCCGTGCTCGACCTGCGCGGCATAGCCGGAAAATTCCTGGCCCAGCGTCATCGGCGTCGCATCCTGGGTGTGGGTGCGGCCGATCTTGACGATACGTCCGAACGCCTTCTCTTTGGTGCGCAGCGCACGATGCAGCATCGTCAGCGCCGGCAGCAGTTCGTGCGTGATCGCAACGGCGGCTGCGATATGCATCGCGGTCGGAAACGAGTCGTTGGACGACTGGCTCTTGTTGACGTGATCGTTGGGATGCACCGGCGATTTCGCGCCACGCTTGCCGCCCAACAATTCATTGGCGCGATTGGCGATCACCTCGTTGAGGTTCATGTTGGTCTGGGTGCCGGATCCGGTCTGCCAGACCAACAGCGGAAAGTGATCGTCCAACTGGCCGTCGATCACCTCCCGCGCGGCGCGAATGATGGCCCGCGCGCGGCGCTGGTCGAGCAGGCGCAAGTCGCGATTGGTTTCGGCCGCGGCGAGCTTGACGATGCCGAGCGCATGAATGATCTCGATCGGCATGCGGTCGCGGCCGATGCGGAAATTCTGCCGGGAGCGCTCGGTCTGCGCGCCCCAATAGCTGACGGCATCGACTTCGATCGGACCGAAACTGTCGGTCTCGGTGCGTGTCGGTTTGGACGCGGAAGCTTTCGATCGGGCCATAACTCACACCTATGGAAAATAGGCGGCATTCGCGGATCGCCGGTCGCGCTCGTTATTTCTTGCGGAAGCGATCGAGCCGCACCACCTCGGCTCCCTCGGAGGGCTTTTCCGGCTCGTCCTTCGCCTCCTTCTCGGGCGCGGGCAAGACGGACGCCGGAGACGAGGGCGTGGCCTCATTTCCATCCGCGGCTGCTGCGGGCGTGGCATCGCCCATCTCGAATTGCAGGCCGAACTGTACCGAGGGATCGAAGAAGCTCTTGATGGAGCTGAAGGGGACCACGAGGCGCTCGGGAATGCCGCCAAACGACAGGCCGACCTCGAAGCGCTCCTCCGTCACGATCAGGTCCCAGAACTGGTGCTGGAGAATGACGGTCATCTCGTCCGGATATTGCGCCAGTAGCCGCGGCGACAACTTCACGCCCTCGGCGGTGGAGGCGAAGGTGATGAAGAAGTGGTGGTCGCCCGGCAGGCCGTGCTCGGCGGCATCCGCCAGCACGCGACGCAGCACCCCGCGGAGCGCGTCGCGGGCCAGTACGTCGTATCGGATGTGATCGGTCGCCATGGTCGGTCCTGTCGCAGGATTTGAAAGGTTCTCCCCTTGAAGCCGGCCGCCGCCGTGCCCGACTCGGGGAAGAGGTCCACTACCGTACCCTGCTTAATGACGGAGGTCAGCAGCCCGGCAAACAAAGGATGGTCACAAAAGGAAAGTGGAGGCTTCTGTTGCCAGGTGCCTCCGAACCCCGCCTAACGGAGCTTAACCCGCCAGGACTTTAAGATGGTCTTTCAAACTGCGTTACGCAGCCTGAGCAACCGGAGCATAGTTGTCGTTTGCAACTATTGCATGGCCCGATATCGGCGGAACCATACCGAGAAAAAACACGCCCTTTACGCCCTCGTCGATCCTGTTTCGCCCCCGCCGAAGCCCGCCTGTTTCTGGCATCATGGTTCGGGTTTTGGTGGAGGCGCCGGGTACTGCCCCCGGGTCCGAATGGTTTATTGCGACGGCCATTTATTTCCATAGCCGGCAAGCCGGCACCCCCAATATAGGGGGCAAAGGTTGAGAAAGACAGTGCCGGAAAGCTCCTGAAACACATGGTTTTGAGCAAACCGGAGCCTCCGGCATCCAGAAAGGTGGATATGCCGGAATAAGGGTTGGCCTCTCTCGGGCCCGCCTTTAAATGGTGCCATGCCCCCGGATTCGTCATCGGCCGCTGTCGCAGCGCCGGATATTTCGACTTCACCCCCCAGCCTGATCACGCTGTTTGTCGCCTTTGCCAAGATGTCGCTTGCGGGGTTTGGCGGGGTCCTGGTGTGGGCGCGGCGCGGTATCGTCGACCAGCACAAATGGATGACCGCGGACGAATTCAACGAGACCTTTGCGCTCTGCCATTTTCTCCCCGGCCCCAATATCGTCAATCTCACCTTCGTGTTCGGTTCGCGCCTGCGCGGATTGCCGGGCGCGGTTGCCGCCTTCACGGGATTGCTCGGCCCGCCGGCCTTGATCATGGTCGTGATGGGCGCGCTCTATAGCCGCTACGGCGATATCGATGCGCTGCGCCGAATTCTGTCCGGGGTCGCTTGCGCTGCCATCGGTCTGATGCTGGCGGTGGTGTTCCGGATGATGACGCCGCTGCTCAAGCGGCGCGATGTCACCGCGCTGCTGGTCATGGCCGTGGTTTTCATCGCGATAGGCATCACGCGCCTGCCGCTGCCACTGGTGTTGATCGTGGCCATCCCGATCTCTATCGCCATCACTTATTGGATGCGGAGGCAGGCGGCATGAATTCCGATTCCAATCCGGTGCTCACGCTCGCCTGGACCTTCGGCGTGATGTCGCTGTTTGCGGTCGGCGGCGCCAATTCGGCTATCCCCGAAATGCACCGTGTCGCCGTCGACGTGAACCACTGGCTCAGCGACAAGCAATTCGCCGACGTCTACGCGATCGCGCAACTCTCGCCCGGGCCGAACGTGTTGATCGTGACCCTGATCGGTTATTCGGTGGCGGGGCTTGTCGGGGCACTGGTCGCCACGGTTGCGATGTGCGTGCCGACCGCGGTACTGGCCCTGATCGTCAGCCGCTTCCTGACCCGCGCGAGCCAGGCGCGCTGGCCTGGCATTATTCAGGCGGCGCTGGTGCCGCTCTCGATCGGGCTGATGGGCGCGAGCGGCTTCATCCTGGCGCGCACCTCCGACCGCACCGTGGTCGCCGTCCTCGTCACATCAGGCGCGGCGGTGCTGGCCTCCGTGACCAAGCTCAATCCGCTCTGGATGCTGGTCGCCGGCGGCTGCCTCGGCTTTGCCGGCCTGATCGGGTGACGTCTTTCCTCCCTCCCCCACGAGCGAAGCGAGGTGCGGGGAGGGAAGGCCGAAGCGAAGCGGAGGCCAGGGTGGGGGCTCTTCTCGCACCCCCCACCCCGATGCTCGCTTCACTCGCATCGACCCTCCCCACCGCTTCGCGGGGGAGGGATGAGGAAAGTGCGGCGGTTTCCAGGCTTGTGATAGCCCGGCCGGATGCTCACTTTTCAGGGTATAAAGAGCGGATAGGGCCGAATCGGCGTTTTGAACGCCAGGCGCCGCCGCTAAAAGTTCGGCTCTGGTGAGCCGTATCTGGAAGCGGCTGTCGACCGTGGAACGTCATTAAACCCATGATCCAGTATCACGACCTGCTCGAACGGATTCTGGCCGACGGCGTGGAGAAATCCGACCGCACCGGCACCGGCACGATCTCGATCTTCGGTCACCAGATGCGCTTCAATCTGGCGGCAGGTTTCCCGATGCTGACCACCAAGAAGCTACCGCTGAAGGCGATCATCCACGAACTGCTCTGGTTTCTGAAAGGCGATACCAACGTCAAATATCTGCGCGACCATGGCGTCACGATCTGGGACGAGTGGGCCGACGCCAATGGCGATCTCGGTCCGGTCTATGGTTCGCAATGGCGGTCGTGGCCCGCGCCGGATGGACGCAAGATCGACCAGATCGCCAAAGTGGTCGAGATGATCCGGAACAATCCGGATTCGCGGCGGCTGATCGTGAGCGCGTGGAATCCGGCCGAGATTGACCAGATGGCGCTGCCGCCCTGTCATTGCCTGTTCCAGTTCTACGTCGCCAATGGAAAATTATCCTGCCAGCTCTACCAGCGTTCGGCCGACGTGTTTCTCGGCGTGCCCTTCAACATCGCCTCCTATGCGCTGCTCACCATGATGGTCGCGCAGGTCACGGGATTGAAGGCGGGCGAATTCGTGCATTCGTTCGGCGACGCGCATCTTTATTCCAACCATGTCGAGCAGGCGCGGTTGCAACTGACGCGCGCGCCGCGCGCATTGCCAACCATGAAGATCAATCCTGCCGTGAAGGACATCTTCGGCTTCCGCTTCGAAGACTTCGTCCTCGAAGGCTACGACCCGCATCCGCATATCAAGGCTGAGGTCGCGGTTTGACTTTATCCATTCGCCGTGTGCGACCGGGTGAAGCGGGCGTCGTGCTCTCGCTGGTCCGTGAACTCGCCGAATACGAAAAGCTCCTGCATGAGGTCGAAGCGACCGAGAGCATGATCGCTGATGCGTTGTTCGCTCAACACCCGCGGCTGTTCTGCGACATCGCGGAATGGAATGGCGAGGTCGCGGGCTTTGCGATCTGGTTCATTAATTTCTCCACGTTCTCGGGCCGCTCCGGAATCTATCTGGAAGACCTGTTCGTGCGGCAGGCCGCCCGCGGCAAGGGCATCGGCAAGGCGCTGCTGTCGCATCTCGCCAGGGAATGCGTGGCGAACAACTGGTCGCGCCTGCAATGGTCGGTGCTCGACTGGAACGCGCCGTCGATTGCGTTCTACAAGTCGCTCGGCGCGGTCATGATGGACGAGTGGACGGTCTGCAAGGTCGGTGGTACCGCGCTCCACGCGTTGGCCAAAGGAAAGTACTGATGGAGATCGTGCTCATCGTTGCCGTCGCCGACAACGGCGTGATCGGCGCCGGCGGCGCGATCCCCTGGCGGCTCAAGACCGACATGCTGCGCCTCAAGGCGCTGACGATGGGAAAGCCGGTCGTGATGGGCCGCAAGACGTTCCTGTCGCTGCGCCGGCCGTTGCCCGGGCGCACCAACATCGTCATGACGCGGGATGCAAATTTCCGGGCGGCAGGCGCCGTCGTGACGGCGTCGGTCGCGCAGGCGCTGGACGTTGCGCGAGGAGACGCGCTGCGGCGTTTCGTCACTGAAATCGCCGTGATCGGCGGGGCGGAAATCTATGCCCAATGGATGGGGCTCGCCGATCGCCTCGAGATCACCGAAGTCCATGCCGTCCCTCAGGGCGATACCCGTTTTGCGCCAATAGATAAGGCGGCCTGGGACGAGGTGACGCGGACCGAAAACGCGGCCGGTCCGGACGACAGCGCGGCCTTCTCATTTGTTACTTACGTCAGGCGGTAGTGCTTGCTAGCCGCATTAACCGCATCGGCTAATGTTTACGTTGACAATTCAGGGCCCAAGCTTAGCTCCTGCTGGCCAAGGCCCGCGTTGTAAGGGAAGTAGCCGTCCCCTATAAAGCCCTCGATAAAGCCTTGGCCCGCTAGCGGGGCAGTGGCTTGAGTGGCCCTTAGGCCTTGAAGGAGATTTGTATGGCGTGGAAGAATCAGGGCGGAGGTCCCTGGGGTTCGGGTCCGAAGGGACCTTGGGGCTCCGGACCGCAGCCGACCGGCGGGGGGCCCAGGCCGCCCGACCTCGAAGATCTTCTCCGCCGCGCCCAGGACCGCATGCAGCAGTTTCTGCCAGGCGGCTATTTCAGCGGGCTTGGTATTGCGGTTGCGCTGCTCGCCGTCCTCGCGATCTGGGGTCTTTCCGGACTGTTCCGCGTGCAACCCGATGAACTCGGCGTCGTGCTCCGCTTCGGCAAGCCCGAGCGCACCGTCGGGCCCGGGCTGCGCTATCATCTGCCCTTTCCGGTCGAGACCGTGCTGCTGCCGAAGGCGCTGCGTGTCTCGACGCTCAACATCGGCTTCTCCTCCGAGGCGACACCGCGGCGCGGCGGCCGGGAGGTCCCGCGTGACATCCCGGAAGAAAGCCTGATGCTGACCGGCGATGAGAACATCGTCGATGTCCAGTTCACCGTGCTGTGGCGGATCAAGCCGAAGGGCGCCGCCGATTATCTTTTCAATATCCAGAATCCCGAAGGTTCCGTGAAGGCCGTCGCCGAAAGCGCGATGCGCGAAGTCGTCGGTCATTCGAACATTCAGGGCATCCTGACCAATGACAAGGACAAGATTCAGCTCGAGGTCCAGGAGTTGATGCAGCGGGTGCTCGACGGTTACGGCTCGGGCATTCTGGTGCAGCAGTTGCAGATGGGTAACGTCAATCCGCCGAATCAGGACGTCATCCAGTCCTTCAACGATGTGACCAACGCCAAGACCGAGCTCGAGAGCCTGCAAAACCAGGCGCAGACCTATGCCAATCAGGTTGTGCCCGGAGCGCGGGGCCGCGCGGCGCAGATCACCCAGGCCGCCGAAGGCTACAAGCAGCAGGCGGTCGCCGAGGCCAAGGGCCAGAGCGCGCGCTTCCTGAAGGTCTATGAGGAATACAAGAAGGCGCCCAACGTCACGCGCGAACGCATCTATCTCGAGACGATGGAGCGCGTTCTCGGCGGTTCCGACAAGCTTATCTATGACGGCGGACCGTCGGGGCAGGGCGTCGTGCCGTATCTGCCGCTGAGCGAACTGACGAAGCGGCAGGGATCGCAAGGTCCGACGCCGCAGCAAGGAACGGGAGGTTCGCGATGAGGTCTCCCGTCACAGGCATTCTGGTTCTGCTGTTCGTCTTGCTCCTGGCCATCATCGGTTACAGTTCGGTTTTCACCGTGCAGCAGACCGAGCAGGCTCTCGTGGTCCGCTTCGGCAAGCCCGTCCAGGTCGTCACCGATGCCGGCCTGCATTTCAAGGTGCCGTTCACCGACACCGTTATCCCGATCGACAAGCGCATCCTCGATCTGGAGAATCCCGCGCAGGAAGTGATCGCTTCCGATCAGAAGCGGCTCGTGGTCGACGCCTTTGCGCGCTATCGCATCAAGGACGCGCTGCAATTCTACCAGAGCGTCGGCAGCATTCAGGCCGCCAATCTTCAGCTCACGACGCTGTTGAACTCGGCCTTGCGCCGCGTGCTCGGCGAAGTCACGCTGATCCAGGTGGTGCGCGACCAGCGCGAAGCCTTGATGGGACGAATTCGCGATCAGCTTGACCACGAAGCCGGCAACTACGGCATTCAGGTTGTCGACGTGCGGATTCGCCGCGCCGACCTGCCTGACCAGAACAGCCAGGCGGTCTATCAGCGCATGAAGACCGAACGGCAGCGTGAGGCAGCCGAGTTCCGCGCCCAGGGCAATCAGAAGGCGCAGGAAATCAAGTCGAACGCCGACCGTGAAGCGACCGTGATCGTTGCCGAGGCCAATTCGAAGGCCGAGCAAATCCGCGGTGAAGGCGATGCCGAGCGCAACCGGCTGTTTGCCGAGGCTTATGGCAAGGATCCGGATTTCTTCGCGTTCTATCGTTCGATGACGGCCTATGAAACGGCCCTCAAGGGCAACGATACGCGGCTCCTGTTGCGGCCGGATTCGGATTTCTTCAGGTTCTTCGGAGGTGCCAGCGGCAAGCCGCCAGCACCTGCCGCGGCGCCAGCCGCAGCGGCGGCGCCAGCCAAGCCATGACCGTGAGGCCGAAGCGCCAAACCGCTTCGGCCATGCCAGAACAAGTCCAAGCGGGAGGCTCCTGTCCGATGAGGTCCATAGCGTTCTCTGACTTCCTCGTCGGCGTCGGAATCCTGCTTGTCATCGAAGGCCTGATGTTCGCGGCCGCTCCCGTTTGGCTCAAGCGGGCGATGAAAAGCGCGCTGGAGACACCCGATCATATTCTCAGGGCGGTCGGTATCGGCTCGGCGGTCGTGGGCTTGATCGTGATCTGGCTGATCCGCCGCTAACATATGTCATTCCGGGATGGTTCGTGAGCGACGTCCGGTTTTCGCCGAAATCGGAGGTTCAAATGCTTGCGCGCTCACCCCTTCGGGCGCACTCTAGTGCTCCGATTCCGAAGTTCGTCTCATATTGTGGCTCCACGTTTACGAACTTCGGAATCGAAGGAGCACTAGCCAACTATATGATTCTAGTGCGGTTTAGAATTTGAAGTTCCTATGACGAGGTTACCGCGAAACTGATAGGAACTTCAAATTCACCGCACTAGTGGAGTGGATTTGACATTCGCTACCCGTCTGGCCGCGAGTTCGAGAAGCGAATGTCAAATCCCAAACTCCACTAGAAACCTATATTTGTCAGTGGTCCTTCTAATTCTATCATTCGCAAAAGCGGCTGCTGAGAAGGGACGCGAATGATAGAATTGGACCACTGCTGCCCGCCTTTCCGGGTTCGTGCTCGATCGCGGCAGCCGGTTTCACGAACTTGGGAAAGCCACAGGCGCCGACAAGATTGTAGTTCTGGCGCCGCCTTGAAGTCCCTGGATGAAATCCGCGGTGCAGGAACTTCAGGCCGGCGGCATGAGGCCGCCGAACTTTGCTCCTTCGACGAGAGAGAACCGATATGACCGTAACGACCAAAGCCTTTCGTCATGGCCTGCGCCCCGTGCTGGCGGCGGCCTGCCTCGGGGCGATGACCCTGCTGATCCCATCGGCGCCGGCCATGGCGAGGGGGCCCGACGGGATTGCAGATGTTGCCGAGAAAGTGATCGATGCGGTGGTCAACATCTCGACCTCGCAAACCGTCGAGGCCAAGGGCGGTCCCGGCGAAGGCCGGGGCGCGATGCCGCAACTGCCGCCGGGCTCGCCGTTCGAGGAGTTCTTCGACGACTTCTTCAAGAACCACCGCGGCGGAAAGGGCGGCGGCGACTTGCAGCCGCACAAGACCACCTCGCTCGGATCCGGCTTCATCATCGACACGTCAGGCATTGTCGTGACCAACAATCACGTCATTGCGGACGCCGATGAGATCAACGTGATCCTGAACGACGGGACCAAGATCAAAGCCGAGATTGTCGGCGTCGACAAGCGGACGGATCTCGCGGTGCTCAAATTCAAGCCGCCGCACCCGCTGACGGCGGTGAAGTTCGGCGATTCCGACAAACTGCGTCTCGGCGAATGGGTGATCGCGATCGGCAATCCCTTCAGCCTCGGCGGCACGGTGACCGCGGGCATCGTCTCGGCGCGCAACCGCGATATCTCGAACGGTCCCTACGAGAACTACATCCAGACCGACGCCGCCATCAATCGCGGCAATTCGGGCGGGCCGCTGTTCAATCTCGACGGCGAGGTGATCGGCGTCAACACGCTGATCATCTCGCCGACCGGTGGCTCGATCGGCATCGGCTTTGCGGTGCCATCCAAGACCGTAGCGGGCGTGGTCGACCAGCTCCGCCAGTTCGGCGAATTGCGCCGCGGCTGGCTTGGCGTGCGCATCCAGCAGGTGACCGACGAGATCGCCGAAAGCCTCAGCATCAAGCCCGCGCGCGGTGCGCTGATCGCCGGCATCGACGACAAGGGCCCGGCGAAGCCCGCCGGTATCGAGCCGGGCGACGTGATCGTCACCTTCGACGGCCACGACATCAAGGACCCGAAGGATCTGTCGCGCATCGTCGCCGACACCGCGGTCGGCAAGGAAGTCGACGTCGTCATTATCCGTAAAGGCGCAGAGCAGACCAGGCGGGTGACGCTCGGCCGCCTGGAAGACAACGACAAGCCGCAGCCGGCTGCCGCGAAGTCGGCGCCGGAGCCGGAAAAGCTGGTGACGCAAAAGGCGCTCGGGCTCGACCTGGCCAATCTGAGCAAGGACCTGCGCAGCCGCTACAAGATCAAGGACAGCGTCAAGGGCGTGCTCATCACCGGCGTCGACAATGCCTCCGACGCCGCCGACAAGCGGCTCTCGGCCGGCGACGTGATTGTCGAAGTCGCGCAGGAGGCGGTGGCCAACGCCGCCGATATCAAGAAGCGCATCGATCAGATGAAGAAGGATGGCAAGAAATCCGTGCTGCTTCTGGTCTCGAACGCCAGCGGCGAATTGCGCTTCGTCGCGCTCGCCGTGCAGTAGCCTTTTTCTTATCCCTACCCCGCGGAACGCGTGGGGAGGGTGGCATATCGCGAGCGTTGGCGCGATATGCCGGGTGCGGGTGTCTTAACGACGGCGGCCCCACCCGACCTCGCTGCGCTCGGCCACCTCGAGAGCGAGCTTCGCTCGCCTCGGACCCCACTACTCGCTACGCTCGTGGAGGAGGGATCAAGAATCACGCCCCGACAAACTCCTCGCGCGTAAAACCCTGCGCGTAGAGAAGAGCGCTGAGATCGCCGTGGTCGATGCGCACTGCTGCTGCTGCCGCAACCGCCGGCTTGGCGTGGAAGGCGACGCCGAGCCCGGCCTCGCCGATCATGCCGAGATCGTTGGCGCCGTCGCCCGCCACGAGCGTGTCGATGTTGTCGAGGTCGAACCCTTCGCGCAGTTCGAGGAGCGTGGCGAGCTTGGCATCGCGTCCGATGATGGGCTCCCTGACCTCGCCGGTCAGCTTGCCGTCGCGCACGATCAACTCGTTGGCGCGGTTTTCCTGGAAGCCGATTTTCCTGGCGATCGCCTGCGTGAACAGCGTGAAGCCGCCCGAGATGAGGCAGGTATAGGCGCCATGCGCGCGCATGGTCGCGACCAGCTCGCGGCCGCCCGGCGTAAGTGTGATGCGCTCGGCGATCACCTTGTCGACGACGTCGACCGATAGGCCCTTGAGCAGCGCCACGCGCTCGCGCAGCGCGGGCTCGAAGGCGATCTCGCCGCGCATGGCGCGTTCGGTGATGGCGGCGACGTGAGCCTTCAACCCGACGAAGTCGGCGAGTTCGTCGATGCATTCCTGCCCGATCATGGTGGAGTCCATGTCGGCGAGAAAAAGCTTCTTGCGCCGCCCAAGCACAGGCTGCACGACGATGTCGATCGGCAGATCGTCGCGCGCCTCGCGCAGGCGCTGGGTGATGGCGGCCATGTCCTCGCGGCCGTCGCCAAAGGGAATGTCGGCGGCGACCTCGTCGAACAGCCATCGCGGCGTGCCGGCAGCGGGCAGAAGGGCGCGCGCGCCGTCGAGCACCGTGCTATCGACAGCGGGATTGGCCGGGTGGCAGATCAGCGTGGCGACAAGGGACATGAATTCGCAAGCCTGCGACAATACTGCCGTGCTTATCGCAGGGCCGACCGCCAGCGGCAAGTCGGCACTGGCGCTTGCGCTCGCCCGCAAAGCCGGCGGCATGGTGATCAATACGGATTCCATGCAGGTCTATCGCGACCTGCGTGTGCTTACCGCGCGCCCCTCGGCGGACGAGGAGGCCGAGGTTCCACATCGGCTCTACGGCCATGTCGATGCCGCGGTGAATTTTTCCGCCGGCAGCTGGGTGAGCGATGCGGCCAAAGTGCTTGGCGAAGCGCGCGCGCACAACCGCCTTCCGATCTTTGTTGGCGGTTCCGGTCTTTATTTCAAGGCGCTGACACGGGGCCTGTCGGCGGTTCCGCCGATCCCATCAGAAGTGCGCGAGGCCGTGCGCGCGCGCCTCGAACGCGATGGCGTCGAGGCGCTGCATGCGGAGCTTGCGCGTTGCGATCAATCTTACGCGGAACGGCTCAAGCCGCGCGACCGCACGCGTATCGCACGCGCGCTGGAAGTGATCGAGGCGACCGGGCGCTCACTCATGGACTGGCACCGCGAGGGCCTGCCGCCGCTATTGCCCCCGGGCTCGTTCCGGGCGCTGTTTCTCGCGCCCGACCGCGATGCGCTCTACGCGCGCATCGATGCGCGGTTCGAGACGATGCTTGAAGCAGGCGCGCTGGAGGAGGTCGCCCAGTTCGCGGCGCGCAGGCTCGATCCGCTGTTGCCGGCGATGAAGGCGCATGGCGTGCCGGCGCTGATCCGTCACCTCGAAGGTGAAATCACCCGCGAAGAAGCCAGCGAAATCGGCCGCGCCGACACGCGCCGTTACGCCAAGCGGCAGTTCACCTGGTTTCGGCACCAACTGCCGGAATTCGAATGGGTCGCACCGGAGGCGGCGGGGGCGTGGGTGGGGGCGAAACTCGGTTCATAGCCGTTTCTCGTCGTCCCTGCGGTGCGCGGGGACGACAACAGGCGTGTGCGGTGTCCGCTCTCGCGCTTTTTCCGCGATTGCAGCATTTTCACCCTCGCCGAATGGCGGGAAGCCGGTTACAGTTGCAATTGAAGCGCGATAGGCCGCCAGCCGCTTGACTTTCGCTGCCCGACCGGTATGTTCGCGCAACCTTTGGGAAGTATCAGCGGTTCTATGCGCAACATTATTACCAAACTCCTTATTGCCGTAGTACCCAGGCGCATCGCCGGGGATGGCTAGATGCCATCCAAATTCGGACGATGCGCCAGGGCCCTCTTCGGGTCCTTTTTTATTTCCCAGACCACCTCAACAAGAACATCGCGCCAGCAACGGCGCCTCCGGAGCCAGCCAAGGAATACGTCATGACTGACAAGAGCCACGATCCGAACCAGATGACCGGCGCCGCCATGATCGTGCGCGCGCTCATCGATCACGGCGTGCAGCACCTCTTCGGCTATCCCGGCGGCGCGGTGCTTCCGATCTATGACGAGATTTTCCAGCAGAGCGAGGTCGAGCACATTCTGGTGCGCCATGAGCAGGGCGCCGGCCACGCGGCGGAAGGCTATGCGCGCTCGACCGGCAAGCCGGGCGTCGTGCTGGTGACCTCGGGGCCGGGCGCCACCAACATGGTGACCGCGCTCACCGACGCGCTGATGGATTCGATCCCGCTGGTCTGCATCACCGGGCAGGTTCCTACTCACTTGATCGGCAACGACGCGTTCCAGGAATGCGACACCGTCGGCATCACGCGGCCCTGTACCAAGCACAACTGGCTGGTGCGCAACGTCAACGATCTCGCCAAGGTGCTGCATGAGGCGTTCTATGTCGCGACCACCGGCCGTCCCGGTCCGGTCGTCGTCGACGTGCCCAAGGACGTGCAGTTTGCGACCGGCACCTATCATCCGCCGCGCAAGTCGGACGTGCACATCTCCTACGCACCGCGCGTCAAAGGCGACGCGACGCAGATCCGCAAGGCGGTGGCGCTGCTCGCCGGCGCAAAAAGGCCGGTGATCTATTCCGGCGGCGGCGTCATCAATGCCGGCCGCGAAGCCTCGAAGCTGCTGCGTGAACTGGTCGAGGTCACGGGCATTCCGATCACCTCGACCCTGATGGGGTTAGGGGCCTATCCGGCGTCGGGCAAGAACTGGCTCGGCATGCTCGGCATGCACGGCACGTACGAGGCCAATATGGCGATGCATGATTGCGACGTCATGCTGTGCGTCGGCGCGCGCTTCGACGACCGCATCACCGGGCGCACGGATGCGTTCTCGCCGGGATCGAAGAAGATCCATATCGATATCGACCCGTCGTCGATCAACAAGAACATCCGCGTCGATGTGCCGATCATTGGCGATGCCGCCAACGTGCTCGGCGATCTGCTGCAGGTGTTCAAGGCGGAAGCAAAGAAGCCGGATATCAAGGCCTGGTGGGCGGGAATCGCGAAATGGCGCGCGCGCAATTCGCTGTCCTACAAGAAGAACAACGATGTCATCCTGCCGCAATTCGCGATCCAGAAGCTGTTCGAAGCGACGCGCGGCAAGGATACCTACATCACCACCGAAGTCGGCCAGCACCAGATGTGGGCGGCGCAGTTCTTCGGTTTCGAGGAGCCGCATCGCTGGATGACATCGGGCGGTCTCGGCACCATGGGCTATGGCCTGCCGGCGGCGATCGGCGTCCAGGTGGCGCATCCCGACAGCCTCGTCATCGACATCGCGGGCGATGCCTCGGTGCAGATGACGATTCAGGAAATGTCGACGGCGGTGCAGTACGAGTTGCCGATCAAGATCTTCATCCTGAACAACCAGTATATGGGCATGGTGCGGCAGTGGCAGCAATTGCTCCATGGCAACCGCCTGTCGCATTCCTACTCGGAGGCGTTGCCGGATTTCGTCAAGCTCGCCGATGCCTACGGCTGTGTCGGTTTCCAGGCGACCAAGCCCGGCGATCTCGACGGCGCGATCAAGGAGATGATCAAGATCAAGCGGCCGGTGCTGTTCGATTGCCGGGTCGCGGCGCTGGAAAACTGCTTCCCGATGATTCCGTCCGGCAAGGCGCACAACGAAATGCTGTTGCCGGCGGAAGCCAATGACGAAGCAACCGCGGAGGCCTTTGCGAGCGGCAAGGCGCTGGTGTGATGATGAGACACCTGCAGCACAGTTCCTCTTTTCACCTCGCCCCGCTTGCGGGGAGAGGTCGCGCTGAAAGCGCGGGTGAGGGGGACTGTCCAATTTCCGAGCTTTCAGAAAAGGCCCCTCACCCCAACCCTCTCCCCGTAAGTACGGGGAGAGGGAGCAGATTGTGCGTGCGGGCGGGAGACTATTTCCATGTTTAACCTCGATCAACTCGAGCGCGCGCAAGCGACCGTCCATGCGGCAATGCCGCCGACACCGGCGCATGCGTGGCCGCTACTCGCCGCGCGGCTCGGCACGGGCGTCGTGGTCAAGCATGAGAACCACACGCCGATCGGCGCCTTCAAGGTGCGCGGCGGTCTCGTCTATGTCGATCGGCTGAAGCGCGAGCAGCCGCAAACGGCGGGCATCATCTCGGCGACGCGGGGCAACCACGGCCAGAGCCTCGCTTTTGCGGCCGCTCGCAACAAGCTGCCGCTGACGATCTATGTGCCACACGGCAATTCGACCGAGAAGAATCGTGCGATGAGGGCGTTCGGCGCCAACCTCGTCGAATACGGCGCCGACTTCCAGGAATCGCGTGAAGAGGCCGAGCGGCATGCCAAACGAGAAGGGCTGCATATCGTGCCGTCCTTTCATCGCGACCTCGTGCTCGGAGTTTCGACCTACGCGCTCGAACTGTTCCGCGCGGCAGGCGATCTTGACGTGCTCTATGTGCCGATCGGGCAGGGCTCGGGCATCTGCGGCTGCATCCTGGCGCGCGATCTGCTCGGGCTGAAGACCGAGATCGTCGGCGTGCAGTCGACGGAAGCGCCGTCCTATGCGCTGTCGTTTGCGGCCGGCAAGGTCGTCAGCACCAATTCCAGCAACACCCGCGCCGACGGCATGGCGACGCGCGTTCCGGATAGCGAAGCGTTTGAAATCATCCGCAAGGGCGCCTCCCGCATCGTTCAGGTCAGCGATGATGAGATAGCGGCCGCGATCCGCGCCTACTGGACCGACACGCATAACCTTGCCGAAGGCGCGGGCGCGGCGGCGCTTGCGGCGGCGTTCCAGGAAAAGGCAAGGCTCGGCGGCAAGCGCGTCGGCCTGATCCTGAGCGGCGGCAATATCGATTTCGAGCTGTTTCGCAAATGGGTGATGGCGGATCCCGTCGTCCAGAAAGTGATGATGGCATGATGAGCGTTTGTCGCCGCTCTTTTCTTCACCTCGCCCCGCTCGCGGGGAGAGGTCGCAACACATCGACAGATGCGTTGCGGGTGAGGGGGAATCTCCAAGAGCCCGGTCTTTCGAGACTCCCCCTCACCCCACCCCTCTCCCCGCAGGCGGGGAGAGGGAGCACAACATTGCCAGGGGGACACCAATGAACCAGCCCGCATCCGCCTACTTCATGGAAGAACAAAAGGCTCCAAACGAGTCGCACACGCTTTCGGTGCTGGTGCAGAACGAGCCCGGCGTGCTCGCCCGCGTGATCGGGCTGTTTTCCGGGCGCGGCTATAACATCGAGAGCCTCACGGTTTCGGAAACCGAAAGCCAGAAGCACCTCTCGCGCATCACCATCGTCACGACAGGCACGCCTGACGTGATCGAGCAGATCAAGCATCAGCTCGACCGCATGGTGCCGGTCTATCGCGTGGTCGATATGACGCTCTCGGGCCGTTCGATCGAGCGCGAGCTTGCGATGGTGAAGGTGCGCGGCACCGGCGAGCATCGCGTCGAGGCGTTGCGGCTGGCGGAAGCCTTCCGCGCCCGCGCGATCGACGCCACCACCGAAAGCTTCGTGTTCGAGATCACCGGCAGCTCATCGAAGATCAGTCAGTTCGTCGACCTGATGCGTCCGCTCGGTCTGGTCGAGGTGTCGCGCACGGGCGTTGCTGCCATAGGCCGCGGAGCCGAGGGGATGTGAGCCATGTTGGCGCGCGACTGGTACTATGACCAACGGCGGCGGGTCGGTATCGATTCCGCCGTCGCCGCGATCTACGATCGCCACGGCAACAGCGACCTGCGGGCGCGGGCCGCGCTCGACATGCTGGGCGTCAAGCCGGGCTGGCGCGTCGCCGATATCGGCTGCTGCAATGGACTGCTCGCCTGCGAGGCCGCGCTGATGGGCGCCGAGGTCGACGCGATCGATATTTCGCCGGCCATGCTGGCGCTGGCAAAGGTCGAGGCAAGGGACCGCAAGGTTGCGATCCGCACCCAGTCCGCTGGGCTCTTGAGTTTCGTCTATCAGGCGGAAAGCTACGACCTGATCGTCAGCGAGTTCACGCTGCATCACCTGCCGGATTTCTGGAAAGCGGTGGCGATGTCGCGAATCTTTGCTGCGCTGAAGCCGGGCGCGACTTTCTACCTGCGCGACATCGTGTTTGTGCGAACCCTCGACGGTACCGAGCGCGACGTCGACGAATGGGCCGAGTTCTCGATCTCCAACCACGATTTCAATCGCGACAGCGTCGTCACCCATATGCGCGACGAACACTCGACCTTCGGCTGGGTGATCGAACGCATGCTGGCGGACGCCGGCTTCGAACTGACCTCGGTGGATTATCACGCGCCGCTGCACGGAACGTATCTGTTGCGGAAACCAGGCGGGCCGAGCTGACGCGCGATGAGACAGAGCCAGGCCATCGCCGCGATGCAGGTCAACTCCCTCTCCCGTCGGGAGAGGGGTGGGGTGAGGGGTTACGGTCTATCGAGCAGATGCGGCCCCTCACCCGATCGCTACGCGATCGACCTCTCCCCGCGGGGGAGAGGTGAATCGACTGCGCCGATTTCTGGTGGGTGCACAAATCAATGAAACCCGCCGACGTCTGCATTGCCGTCCTGGTCGCGGTGATCTGGGGAAGTGCGTTTGTCCTGAGCCGGATCGCGCTCGATGAACTGTCGCCCGAATTGATGACGGCGCTGCGCTTTAGCATTGCCGCGGTGCCGTGCCTGTTTGTGCCGCGGCCGAAGGTTTCCTGGCCGACGTTGATTGCGATCAGCTTCACGCTGTTTCTCGGCCAGTTCCTCTCGCAGGCCTATGGCATCGCCAAGGGTGTCCCGGTCGGGCTCACCAGCGTGATCGTGCAGAGCCAGGCGCTGTTCACGATCGGCCTTGCGGCGCTCCTGTTCGGCGAACGTCCGACGCGGCTGCAGACGGTCGGCATCGCCATTGCCGCTTGTGGCCTTCTGATGATCTGCGGCACCGTCGGCTATGATTTCAGCGTCTCGGCCTTTGCCGTGCTGATGCTCTCGCCGATCTTCTTTGCGGCCGGCAATCTGCTGCTGCGCCGCGCGCCGGGCGTGCCGATGTTCGATCTGTCGGCCTGGCTCTGCCTGGTCGCCGCGGTGCCGCTATTGACGCTCGCTTTCGCCGGCAATGGCGTGCAGTCGACGTGGCACGAGCTGTCGCATATGTCGCTTGCCGTCGTGTTTTGCATGCTCTGGATCGGCCTCGTCTCCACGTGCACGGCGTATTGGCTGTGGAATCGACTGTTGCGCGATTACCCGGCCGCGCAAGTGGTGCCATTTGCGTTGCTGGTGCCGTTCGTCGGTTCAGCCGCTTCCAGCATCGTGTTCGGCGAGACCTTTGGCAGATTGAGGCTCGCCGGCATGTTGACGGTGGTCGGCGGCATCGCCGTGATGCTGCTCGCCCGGCGTACGCAGGCCCTGACCAAAGCTGCGGGAGCGTAAGGATGCAGAACTCCTCGCTTCTGTTTGCGTTTGCCGTGTTCGCCGCGGTGATGTTCTTCACGCCGGGGCCGAACAACATCATGGTGATGTCGTCGGGGCTGACCTATGGCTTTCGCCGCACCTTGCCGCATATCGCCGGCGTCGTCATCGGCTTCGCCTTCATGGTCGGCGCGGTCGGCGTCGGTTTTGGGGCGATCTTCATCGCTTTTCCGGTCCTGCAAACCATCCTCAAATATGCCGGCGCGGCCTATCTGGTTTACCTCGCGGTGATGATTGCGCTGTCGGGTGCGCCGAAGCCGGGCGAAACCGGGCGTGGCCCGATGACCTTCTGGCAGGCCGCAATGTTCCAGTGGGTCAACGTCAAGGGCTGGGTCGCGATCATCGGCACCATTACGGCCTACGCGGCGATCGCGAGCTTCCCGTTCAACATCGTGATCCAGGTCGTGACCTTCCTGGTAATGGGCACGGCCTCGATCACCACCTGGACGCTGTTTGGCAGTGCCCTGCGTCCGTTCCTGACCTCAGCCTCGGCGGTGCGCGCCTTCAATCTCGCGATGGCCGCCTTGCTGCTGGCCTCGCTCTACCCGGTCTTCATGGAGTAGGGGGCGAAACGATGCGAAATGAGGGTTTACGCCCCTTCCAAAAATGTTTTAGACCACGCGGGAAATTCGAAGGCGACCGGCGGTCCATCTGACCTTATTGCCTGATCCATCGGCCGATTTCGGCCCCTTTCACAGAGGAAACCAACATGCGTGTTTATTACGATCGCGACGCCGACATCAACCTGATCAAGGGCAAGAAGGTCCTGATCGTCGGCTATGGCAGCCAGGGCCACGCCCATGCGCTGAACCTGAAGGATTCCGGCGTCAAGGAAGTGGCCATTGCGCTACGCAAGGGATCGGCCTCCGCCAAGAAGGCGGAGAACGCCGGCTTCAAGGTGTTCGAAGTCGCCGAAGGCGCCAAGTGGGCCGACCTCGTGATGATGCTCACCCCCGACGAATTGCAGGGCGACATCTACCGCGAGCATCTGCACGACAACATGAAGAAGGGCGCCGCACTCGTCTTCGCCCACGGCCTCAACGTGCATTTCAACCTGCTCGATCCGCGCGCCGATCTCGACGTCTTGATGATCGCCCCGAAGGGCCCCGGCCACACCGTGCGTTCGGAATATCAGCGCGGCGGCGGCGTGCCCTGCCTGATCGCGATCGCCAGGGACGTCTCGGGCAACGCCCATGACCTCGGCCTGAGCTACGCCTCCGCCATCGGCGGCGGCCGCGCCGGCATCATCGAGACCACCTTCAAGGAAGAATGCGAGACCGACCTGTTCGGCGAGCAGGTGGTGCTCTGCGGCGGCCTGGTTGAACTGATCAAGGGCGGCTACGAAACGCTGGTCGAAGCCGGCTACGCGCCGGAGATGGCCTATTTCGAATGCCTGCACGAGGTGAAGCTGATCGTCGACCTGATCTATGAAGGCGGCATCGCCAACATGAACTACTCGATCTCCAACACCGCCGAATACGGCGAATACGTCACCGGCCCGCGCATCATCACCGACGAAACCAAGAAGGAGATGCGCAAGGTGCTGGCTGACATCCAGGGCGGCAAGTTCGCCCGCGATTGGATGCTGGAGAACAAGGTCAACCAGACCTCGTTCAAGGCCACCCGCGCCAAGCTCGCCACGCACCCGATCGAGGAAGTCGGCGCCAAGCTCCGCGACATGATGCCGTGGATCAAGAAGGGCGCGCTGGTGGATAAAACCAAGAATTAGGGCTTGATCCACGTTTTAAGTGGCGAGATCGCGCAGGCGCGATCTCGATGATCAAAAAGGGCGCACTGGTGGATAAGACGAAGAACTAAATCTCGTGCCCGGATGCCGCGCAGCGCGAGTACGCTGCACCGCGTCCGGGAAACGGCAGGCACCTACACTGCCGCGATGCGCATGGCGCCGCGTTTGCGGTTTCAGGACACCGAAAGCTTATCGAGCCTCTGATAGCTCGCTTCCATTCCATGTTCCATTCCGGTCGCGAGCATTCGCGCGCGCGTTTCCGCATCGGGCAGCGTCATACGCATGGTCATCAGCGTGCCGTCGCCGTCCTTTTCGAACCGGGTCTCGATATGGTTGTCCGGCGTGGGCTCGGGCAGAAACATGCGCTCGACATGCACGATGCGGCTGTAGGGCTCAAGCTCGAGATATTCTCCGGTGAGATGAAAGCCGCCGCCGCCCGGCATCGCCCATTCGTAGCGGATCCTTCCGCCCGGCCGTGGCTCGCTGATGCAGACCGGCATGGTCCACCCATGGGGACCCAACATCCACTGCTGGACCAATTTGGGCTCGGTGTGGGCGCGATAGACCGCTTCGGGCGGCGCCGCAAAGCGCCTGACGACGACGACGAAACGGTCGCCCTCGGTATTCAGTGTCAGCTTACTCATCACTACTTCTCTCCTCGTTTTGAAGCCATTGCTACCAGGAGCTCATCGAGTCTCTCGTAGTTCTTCTCAAGTGCCTGGCGCAGCATCGTCAGCCATTGGTCGATGTCGTCGAGCCCGGCATCCGTCAGGCGGCAGTGGCGGCGCGTGCCGTCGATCCTTCGGGCGATCAAGCCCGCGCTCTCCAGCATCTTCAGGTGCCGCGAAATGGCGGGCTGGCTCATGTCGAAGGGTTTTGCGAGCTCCATCACCGTCGCCTCACCCTTGGTGAGACGGGCCAGGATCGCCCGCCGCGTCGGGTCGGCGAGCGCCAGGAAAGCCGCATCAAGGCGGGCGGAGCGCGCGGTATTTAACATAACGAAATCATTATATAACAAATATGTTATGGTCAAGCGCAAAATGCGGTCGGCGCTTTGCGGCATGATGCGCTGCTGATCCGGGGCTATTTCAAACGCTGGGTCCCGGCTCTGCGGCGCAGCGTGAAGTACGCCGCACCGCGTCCGGGACACGACAGGCACCTACAGCGCCGCGATGCAGCCGATATGCCATGCCGCAAGAAGTAAGATGGTTCGATTGCTATCGAACCGTCGATGACGCGGATGTGTAGACGGAAGGGCAGGGCGCGGCCGATCACAGGCTTCACGCGTGCCGCATCGCCTTGCCGAGCGTCTCCGAGGGACGTTCGCCGAACGCCCGGCGATAGTCGCGCGCGAAGTGGCCGAGATTGCCGAAGCCGCACACAAACGCGACCGACGTGACGGAAGTCTCCGTATCCGGCGTGGAGAGCAGCTGGCGCGCGCGCTTGAGGCGGACCATCTTGGCGAACGCCATCGGCGAATAGCCGCGGGCCTGCTGGAAGGCCCGGAAGATCGCACGCGCTCCCGTACCCGTCGCTTCCACGAGCTTCTCGATCGTGATCGCCTGATTCCAATGGGCCTCGATGAACTCTTCCGCGCGGCGCACGTGAGAGGGCAGCGTATCGGCCGGGTCGCGTTGCAGCAAATCGCTGAAGGTGTGTAGGTTGGTGCACAGGAAGGACACCAGAATGGTCTGTTCGAGCTCGCGCAACACCAAAGGCGGCAACTGGTCGGAGTCAGTATCGAGCTGCTCGGCGAAAAAGCGGATCAGCCGCCAGAGTTGCTCAAAGCGCGCCGAATTTCTGTTGGCGGCGGTCGCGAATTCGAGCTTGCCGCCCGGCCGCGCGCCGAGAAGGTAGGCCAATTTGTTTTCGAACGCGCCGGGATCGATGCGCAGGTTGAGCCATTCATGGCCGGCTTCGACCGCAAGGTTGATTTCCTGGCCGGGCGAGACGATGCAGGATTGGTTTTGATCCAGCACAACCATGCGCCTTCCGATCGCCGCCTGGCCGTTGCCGACCACTGCCGTCAGCAGGCGAAACCGCTCGGCCTCCGGATAGTCGACGCTCGCGCCATTGCTGCTCTGGCCGTAGGCGAGGCCGATGCTTTCAAGCTCAACGAGATTCCCCCTCGCCGAGAGGTTTGCCGGCGTTTTCAGTTCGACCCTGCTGGCGCCGAACCGCGTCAGCAGGGCATGCCTGAAATCTTCCGAGGAGGAGGTCTTGAAGACCGGAAAGCGCCGGAGCGGGTCGGCTGAGTGCTGGGAATGCATAGTCGGGTCCGCTCGCCTTACCCTGCTCCATAACGCCGGATGGATTGCGTTGGCTGCCGTTCAATCGAAGAGCTTCATTCCATAACAGTTTCACTCTACAAGACTTGGCGGTCAACCGGAAGAAGGAGAAGCAGTCGACAAGATCATCGTCAAGCGGCTCGGTTTAGCCCCGACTGGATGAAACGCGGCGCGCTGATCTTCGTTGCCCTTGGTCGGTCAAGCTGGAGCATTCGATGCCGGTCCATATCTGCAGCACTTGCGGGACGTCCTATCCAGACGCCAACGAGCCGCCCAAAGACTGCCCGATCTGCGAGGACGAGCGGCAGTTCGTGCCGCGATCCGGACAGGGCTGGACCACGCCGGCGCGGCTGGCCGCAAGCCACACCAATGCGTGGCGCAAGCTTGAGGACGATCTGTTCGAGATTCACACCACGCCCGGCTTCGCCATCGGCCAGCGCGCGCTGCTGTTACGTACGCCGCACGGCAATATTCTATGGGATTGCATCACGCTGTTTGACGAAGCGACCGAAGCGCTGGTCCGCGCGCTGGGAGGCCTGAGTGCCATCGCGATCTCGCATCCGCATTACTATTCCTGCATGCAGGATTGGGCGCGCGCGTTCGGTTGCCCGATCCACTTGCACAAGGCGGATGCCGAATGGGTCATGCGCGCCGATTCCAACATCCACCACTGGCAGGGCGAGACGCTGGCCGTTGCGCCCGGCGTCACCCTGCTGCGGCTCGGGGGACATTTTCCGGGCGGCACGGTGCTGCATTGGGCGGGTGGGGCCGCCGGCCGCGGCGCGCTCTTGAGCGGCGACATCGTGCAGGTGGCGGTCAACTTCAACCGGGTGTCGTTCCTCTGGAGCTATCCGAACATGATGCCGCTGTCGGGCTCGACGGTGCGCCGCATCGCCGAGGCGTTGAAGCCGTGGCCGTTCGACCGGATCTATGGCGCGTTCCCGGGGCGGCAGGTGATGACGGACGGCGCCGGCGTGGCGCAACGATCGGCCGCCCGCTACATCGAGCTGCTCGCGGGTGAGCAGCCGTAAGGCCGGCCGTCATGCCGCCGGCGTCAAATCCACGCGATGTCCCGATCGTGACGCGGCCATCGCGATCAGCCTGAGCGCCTTCGCGAAGGAAACCGGTTGCCACTTTTCCGGATCATGCGTAAGAGCGGCCCGAAACTTTGATACGGGTTCCCTCCACGCATGATCAGACTAGACAATATCAGTAAGCAGATCGGCCACCAGATCCTGTTCATCGAGGCCTCCGCGGCGCTCCAGAAGGGTGAAAAAGCGGGCCTCGTCGGCCCCAACGGCGCCGGCAAGACCACGCTGTTCCGCATGATCACGGGCGCCGAGCAGCCCGACGAGGGCCAGGTCTCGCTCGATCGCGGCATCACGACAGGCTATTTCAGCCAGGACGTCGGCGAAATGTCAGGCCGCAGCGCGGTGGCAGAGGTGATGGACGGGGCAGGGCCGGTCGCCGCGGTCGCGGCCGAATTGAAGGCGCTGGAAGCGGCGATGGCCGATCCGGACCGAGCCGATCAGATGGAAGAGATCATCGTCCAATATGGCGAGGTGCAGCACCGCTTCGAGGAGCTCGACGGCTATGCACTGGAAGGCCGCGCCCGCGAGGTGCTCGCTGGCCTTTCGTTCAGCCAGGAGATGATGGAGGGCGATGTCGGCGCGCTCTCGGGCGGCTGGAAGATGCGCGTGGCGCTAGCGCGCATTCTTCTGATGCGCCCTGACGTGATGCTGCTCGACGAGCCGAGCAACCATCTCGATCTTGAAAGTCTGATCTGGCTTGAGCAATTCCTGAAGGGGTATGAGGGTGCGTTGCTGATGACCTCGCACGACCGCGAGTTCATGAACCGCATCATCAACAAGGTGGTCGAGATCGACGGCGGATCGCTCACCACCTATTCCGGCGATTACGAATTCTACGAGACCCAGCGCGCGCTGTCCGAAAAGCAGCAGCAGGCGCAGTTCGAGCGGCAGCAGGCGATGCTGGCCAAAGAGATCAAGTTTATCGAACGCTTCAAGGCGCGCGCCTCGCATGCCGCGCAGGTGCAGAGCCGGGTCAAGAAGCTGGAAAAGATCGAGCGGGTCGAGCCGCCGCGGCGGCGGCAGACGGTGGCCTTCGATTTTCCGCCGGCGCCGCGTTCCGGCGAAGACGTCGTGAGTCTGAAGCAGGTACAGAAGGGCTATGGCAGCCGCGTCATCTATGACGGGCTCGATTTCATGATCCGCCGCCGGGAGCGCTGGTGCGTGATGGGCGTCAACGGCGCGGGCAAATCGACGCTGCTCAAACTGGTCGCGGGCTCGACCGAACCGGACGACGGCAAGGTGGCGCTCGGCGGCAGCGTGAAGATGGGCTACTTCGCCCAGCACGCGATGGACCTGCTCGACGGCGAACGCACGGTGTTTCAGTCGCTGGAAGACGCGTTTCCGCAGGCCGGCCAGGGCTCGCTTCGCGCGCTTGCCGGCTGCTTCGGCTTTTCCGGTGACGACATTGAGAAGAGATGCCGGGTGCTGTCGGGCGGCGAGAAGGCGCGGCTGGTGATGGCGATCATGCTTTTCGATCCGCCGAATTTCCTGGTGCTGGACGAGCCCACCAACCATCTGGACATGGCGACCAAGGAGATGCTGATCACCGCGCTGTCGCAATACGAAGGCACGATGCTGTTCGTCTCGCACGACCGGCATTTCCTCGCGGCACTTTCCAACCGCGTGCTGGAGCTGACGCCCGAAGGCATTCACCAATATGGCGGCGGCTACACCGAATATGTCGCGCGCTCTGGCCACGAGGCGCCGGGGCTGCATGGTTAAGCAAAGTTGCGCGCGCCGATGAAACGACAGCGCTGCTGCCGCGATGATGCCCAAGGGAACATTGACAAAACAGCGCGACGCTACCAACTATGATGATGGCCAACATTGATGTTGGTCGAAGCAGAGGAGGTTCGATGACTCCACCTGCAAAGCGCGCCGCGATAATCGCCGAGGCAACGGTTCGGGCTTAAGCGTAGCGGCAACATACGAACACCGTCCCGAGAGCGGCCTATGGTCCCCATCAGTAGGGCATGGACCAACATGGCCCCTCTCGGAATGGGGGCTTTCGTGAAAGCTTTTTTTCCCACAACGATTTTTTTGACAACGAGCGATTTCGGCTGACGCCTTTTGGCTGACGCCGGCACCTCATTAAATCTGTTCGGCTTGCTGCCCGCGCGGACGCGGTTGATGCTCGGCCTCCCGGCCCAGGAAATAGCTCTGCAGCGCCGGCACGATCACGAGCAGCATGATCGGTCCGATCAGCATTCCCCCCACGATCACGGTGGCGAGCGGTCGCTGCACCTGGCTGCCGATGCCGGTCGAGAGCGCGGCCGGAAGCAGGCCGATGCAGGCCGACAAGGTCATCATCAGGATCGGCCGCATCTGCTGGCTGACGGCTTCGAACATGGCCTCTTCCGGGGCGACGCCGCTACCGATGACCCGGTAGTAGCCATGGATGATGAGGATGCCGCTCATCACGGAAACGCCGAACAGCGAGATGAAGCCGATCGCGGCCGAGATCGAGAAGTTCAGGCCGAACACGTAGAGGCCCAGAATGCCGCCGCCGACGGCGAATGGAAGCCCGAGCAGCGCCAGCAGGCAGTTGCGCAGCGAGTTGAACAGCCCGTAGAGCAGCACCATGATGAAGACGAAGGTGATGGGCAGGATGATCTCGAGCCGCTTCTTGGCCTGTTGCAGCCACTCGAACTCGCCGGCCCAGTCGATGCGATAGCCCGTCGGCAGCTTCACGTTCTTGCTGATGCGCTCTTGCGCTTCCTCCACCGCGCCGCCGAGGTCGCGGCCGCGCACCGAGAACTTGATCGGCACAAAGCGCTGGTTGCGTTCGCGGAAGATGTAGGACGCGCCGGTATCGAGCGTGATCGAGGCGAATTCGCCCAGGGGAATATAGGCGGTGCCGGTGGGCGTCTGGACGCCGACCTTGAGATTGCGCACCTTGTCGATGTCGTTGCGGTATTCGGGCGCCAGCCGCACGGCAACACCGAAACTTCGATCCGACTCCAGGATGTTGGTCGCCACCGTTCCGCCCAACGCGGCCTGAATCATGGTGTTGGCGTCGTTGACGTTGATGCCGTAGCGCGCCGCCTTCTCGCGGTCGATCTTGATGTTGAGATTGGGCTGGCCCAGCACCCAGAAGGCGCCGAGATCGGTGATGCCCTGCACCTTGGCCATTTCGGCCATGGCGTCCTTGGCGATCTTCTCCAGCGTCGCCAGATCCGGGCCGACGATCTTGATGGAGTTGGCGCCCTTGACGCCTGACAGCCCTTCCTCGACGTTGTCCTGGATGTATTGCGAAAAATTGAAGTTGATGCCGACGAATTTATCGGCGAATTCGGCTTGCAATTGTTCGACGAGTTTTTCCTTGGTCAGGTTGGCCGGCCATTCGTCGAATGGTTTCAGCGGCACGAAGAACTCGGCGTTGAAGAAGCCGGCCGCGTCGCTGCCATTGTCAGGCCGGCCGTGCTGCGAGACCACCGTGATGACTTCGGGATGCTTCAGCAGGATTTCGCGGATCTGGTTCACGATCGGCATGCCCGCCTCGAGCGACAGGGTCGGCGGCATCGAGGCGCGGATCCAGAGATTGCCTTCCTCGAGCGTCGGCAGGAATTCGCTGCCGAGGCGCGAACCGACAAAGCCTGAAAGCACGAGGAAGACGCAGCCGAGCGCGATGGTGACCGGCCTGCGGCGCAGCGACCAGCGCAGAACCGGCGAATAGATCCGCCGCAGGCTGCGCACCACAAAGGTCTCGGCCTCGCTGACATGCGCGGGCAGCAGCAGCGAAGCCAGGCAAGGCGTCACGGTGAACGTGGCCAGCAGCGCTCCTACCAGCGCGTAGGCATAGGTGCGGGCCATCGGGCCGAAGATCTGGCCCTCGACGCCCTGCATGGTGAACAGCGGAATGAAGGCCGCGACGATGATGGCAGTGGAGAAAAATACCGCCTTGTCGACCTGCAGCGCGCTGATCAGGATGATGCGAAGCCGGTCGGTCCATGTCGGATCTTGCGAAGGCTGCCCGGCGCCGGTGGGATCGTCGCCCCACTTCTTTTCCGCCAGATTCTGCAGCAATCCCCGCCGCGCTTCCGGGCTGGACTGGAAGTTGCGGTAGATATTCTCGACCAGGATCACCGCGGCATCGACGATGATTCCGAAGTCGACCGCGCCGACCGACAGCAGGTTGGCGTCTTCGCCGCGCAGCACGAGAATGATGATCGAGAAGAACATCGCGAACGGAACGTTCATGCCGACGATCACGGCGCTGCGCAGGTCGCCGAGGAACAGCCACTGAATGAAGAAGATCAGCAGGAAGCCGAACAACAGGTTATGCAGGACCGTGTTGGTGGTGATGGCGACCAGCGTCGAGCGGTCATAGAAGGGAACGAGCTTCAGCCCCGCCGGCAGGCTGCCGTCGGTATTGATCTTCTGGATCTCGTTGCGGACGCGCTTGACGACGTCATTAGTGTGCAGCGTGCGGTTCATGATCACGATCGCCGCGACCACGTCGTCGTTGTGGTCGCGCCCCGCCTTGCCGAGCCGGGGGGCATACCCGATCGATACTTTCGCAACATCCTTCACGAAGATCGGCAGGCCGTTCGGCGAGGCGAGCATCACGTTCTCGATGTCGCGGACCTTGTAGCCCTGCGTCAGATCCTTCTCACCCCCGGTATCCATCAATCCGACGCCGCGAACGTTGACGGATTGCTGGCCGATATTGATGGTGCGGCCGCCCACATTGACGTTGGCGTTGCCGAGCGCAGTGATCACCTGCTGCAGCGTGATGCCGTAGGCCTCCAGCTTCTGCGGGTCGACGTCGACGTGGTATTCCTTGGTCGTGCCGCCCCAGGTGTCGACCTGCACGACGCCGGGCACCGAAAGCAGTCGCCGCTGCAGGATCCAGTCCTGGACGGTGCGCAGGTTGCTCAGGCCGAAATGCGGCGGTCCGACCAGCTCGTAGCGGTAGATTTCGCCGACCAGGCTCGTCCCCTGGATTTGCGGCGTGACGTTGCCGGGCAGGCTGACGTTCTGTTGCAGGTTGATCGCCGTCTGCGTCAGCGCAAAATAATAGTCGACGCCGTACTGGAAGACGACGCGGACGAACGAGAGACCGAAGAACGACGTCGAGCGAATGACGTCGACGCCCGGCGTCGCGGCCAGCCCGACCTCGATCGGGATCGTGTAGTAGCGTTCCATCTCCTCGGCGGACAGGCCGGTCGATTGCGCCGTGATCTCCAGGATCACCGGCGCCGGATTGGGATAGGCTTCGATATTGAGCTTGAAGAACGCGAAAATGCCGGCGCCAATGAAGGCGAGCAGGCCCAGCAGCACCAGGGGGCGCCGGGTCAGGCTGAAGGTGAGAAGTCCTCTAAGCAGGTTGGCCCCCGATCGGCTTTTTTAGAATGCGGCGCGCCCAGCGAAGGTCGTTCCGCAAGCGCTCTCCCCCCGAATAGCGCGAATGACAGACACTATCAAAGTGGCCATGAAGTCCAAACAGGCATGGGCCCGTTCCGGGGTTCACAATGCCGAGCTTTGACCACGCCGGCTTTGCCACGAAATGGGCCGTCGTGGCGAGCCATTTTCCGACCAGGTGGCGCTACTTTTCCTGGGACGAGATAGTGCTGCTTTTCGTCCTGTTTTCTCGTGCTATTCTCCCACCCGATCCGGAACGAAATCCGGACGGGAAGGGGAGCCATGGTCAAGGGATTTCGGGCGTATCACGCCTGCGCATTTGCAGCCGGGCTGATGCTGTTCAACACGATCGCCGTCAAGGCCGCCGATGACGCCAAAACCTGCATCAAGGAATCCGGCGATGCCGCGATCGAGGCCTGCTCGCGTGCGATTGCGTCCAAGCGCTACAACGGCCACGCGCTGGGACACCTTTATCTCAGCCGCGGCGTCGAACGGCGCGCCAAGGAAAATTACGATGAGGCGCTGGCTGACTTTGCCGACGCAATAAAGGCCGACAAGAAATATGCCGACGCCTATTTCAACCGCTGTTCGGTCTTCAATTTCAAGAAGGACTATGATTCCGCGATCACGGAATGCAGCCAGGCCATCAAGCTCGGGCCGAGCGCCGATGCGGCGTCGGCCGGCAATGAAAAGCTCGGCAAGGACGTCGCGATGTCCGACTATTTCGCCGAGCGCGGCTTCGCCTATTTCAGGAAGGACGACCTCGTCCATGCTTTCGTCGATCTCGACAATGCGATCCGGCTCAATCCCAATAACGGAAGGGCGTTGAAGACCCGCGGCCTCGCCTATCAGGCCAAGGGCGATTCCCGTGCCGAGGCCGATCTTGCCTCGGCCAAGCTGCTCGGCGAATGAGGCGTTAGTACCGCCGATCTGAAGTCCCTGCACCACAAGCGGCGAATTCGATCAGGGACTTCAGATCGATAAAGCGATACTAGAAATCAATAAGCTTGCTAGTGCCCCTCCGATTCCGAAGTTCGCATCAGAGGTCGCCGCGATATCATGCGAACTTCGGAATCGGAGCTCCAGGTTGATGTCAGAGGCAAGACAGGCCCCAAAAGAGGCCTCAAGACAGGCTCACTGGGAAGGGGTCTACACGTCAAAGGAAGAAACCACCGTCAGCTGGTTTCAGGATCATCCCGCGCCGTCGCTCGAGCTGATCGAGCGGGCAGGGGCGACCAAAGACACCGGCATCATCGATATCGGCGGCGGTGCGTCGCGGCTGCCTGACGCGCTTCTGGAGCGCGGCTTTCGCCATGTCGCGGTGCTGGACGTCTCGCAAGCCGCGCTTGATGTCGCGTGCTTGCGGCTTGGCCGGCGGGCCAGCGAAGTGCAGTGGATCACCGCTGACGTGACCGAATGGAGTCCGCCGCAGCGCTTCGACATCTGGCACGATCGCGCGGCCTTTCATTTCCTCATCGACGCCGCCGACCGCGCCGCCTATGTCGCGCGGCTGACGGAGGCGCTGCGGCCGGGAGGGTACGCGATCATCGCGACCTTCGCCACGGACGGGCCGGAGAAATGCAGCGGCTTGGTGGTCAACCGCTATGACGCCGAGGGGCTGGCGCGCGAACTCGGCGAGATGTTCACACTGGTCGAAACCCGCCGGCACGATCACCTCACGCCGGGAAATGCGACCCAGCGGTTTCAGTTTTCGCTGTTCCAGAGACGGGGCGGAATTTGAAGTTCCTGTCAGTTTCGCCGCAGAAGGTGGCGTCAGGGCACGACGTGATGGTCGACCAGCCGGACCGCCTGGTCTAGATCCTGCTCGAGATGGCCTGAGGATAGCGCCCGCGTTCTACTGAAACGTCGACGAAACGTACCAGGGGTGCGGTCTCGAAACGCGCTGCACCGTCCGCGGCACCGGCAGCGGCACCGACTTCGGCAGTGCGTCGGTATGTTCCTTTCCGTTCGGCGCCAGCAGCGACTTCGGGTGGCCCGGCTTCTCGGCGTGCCTCAGCGGCGGAAGGTCGGGGAAGGGGTGATATTCCTTTCTCTCGTGGAAGAACAGAAGGCCGCGGTCGACATAGGGCGCCGTGAAGGTCTGGTCGATTTGCGCCACATGCTCGGGCTCGGCAGGCGCTGCATTGGCTCCGGCAATGGCAAGCACCGAGGCGACGCGCGCGTGAGAGAGGCTCGCGCTGTCGCCGCCCCGATCCGCTCCAATGCTGCCGGTCGACGTGGCGTTTTCCGTATCAGCCGTCACCATTGCCATTGCGTTTGACGGGTTCTGCGGGTTCGCGGCATTGCCCTCGGCCTTCGCGGCGATGAAGGCGCTGATGGCGGCCGGATCCGGCGCATCTGCCGGGCTGACGGCGGCGATGCTGGCGGAAAGCCGGGTCGTCAGGTCGCTGGCCGGCGCGTGCGCCACCGCGAGGCTGACGGGCGGGACCAGCGCCATCGACATATGCATGAACAGGAAGTAGCCGCCGGCCGTCACGATCGAGAGCGAGGCGAGCGCGAGCACGGTGGATGCGATCTTGTGAACCTTTGCTGCGATCGGATGAGCGGCAGCCGGATCTTTCTCCTGCTGCGCGAGCACCAGCAAGTGGTCGTAGACCGCGCGCTGGTCCTTGTCCAAAAGGATTTCGTTGGCGCGCACGATCTGGCGGAATCTCGTGCCGGCATCGGGATCGTCGGGACGCAAATCCGGATGGGCGCTCTTGACGGCCCTGCGAAACGCAGTCCTCAGGCTCTCGGCATCGTCGTGTGGGAGAGCCCCAAGCAAATCGTAAAGCGTATCCATTGCGCTCTCGCTGCAGGATTCACTCGTCCCCCGTCCGAAATTCCTGTCGCGAAATTTACCGCGGAGTACGCGCTAACCAAATTCACCGCACGCAAAGGATGTTGATGCATCAGGGCGAAAAAATGACTTTACCGCCGCTCGTCAAAAAAGCCGCTTCGGCAGTCCACCCATCGCCCGCCTGATACCGCAATCCCGCGCGGGTTGTGGCATAAGCGAGGCATCGCTGCGTCTCAAATCGGGACAGCTTGCTTTAGATTAGAGCCCGAGCCGATCGCGGACACGTCCAACCGCGACGGCGCTGCGAACGCCCGTCGGCCAAGCTGCAAGGAATCGAATGGGGCGGAGCGGGGGTGATCGGCAGGTCGATCTGCGCCGTTTCGCCGCCGACCGGGCGGCTGGCCAGTTGCTGGCCCATCGAGGTCGCGAGCGCGACGCCGCGGCCGCGCTGGGCGGCCAATGCGCCGGTTGCAAGATGGTTCCGCGCAACTGCATCTCTCAAAAAAACTTTAGGTCTCGATAAATGATTCTTTAGTTGGGTCTTGCAACCACGGGCGTAGATTCGTCTGTATCGACTGGTTCGTCTCCATTTCATCGCCGGCAACAGAGGCGATCTGAGAATCGAAAGCCGTCGCGAACCGGTCCCCGTCCTGTTAACCGCTTGAGCACGATCTTCGCGCCCGGAGTTGGGTCTTGGCGCGGCCGGAAAAGCTTTGCCTTTTTCAGATCAGGCTTTTTCAGATCAGGCTTGGGCATTCGGAAAGAAGGATTGCAACGAGGAGATAAAGCCATGACCAAACTCTCGCTTCTCGGCATTGCTACCGTCGCCGCTGCCACCGCGTTCGCCATGCCCGCCTTCGCGCAGCACCGGATGGGATACCCGGCCGAAGTCTATGATGCCCAGGCGCATTCCTGCGCCAACTACGATCCAGGCAACCCGCATAACAAGGTAACCGACTTCATCGCATGGAGCGGCTACCGTGGGCGCGGCGGCTGGGACGATCGCACTAACATCCCGTGCATCCCGGCTCCCGGGCGCCCCAGCGCGTATTGAAGGACCATCCGGCGCGCGATGGATGTTGCCATTGCGCGCCGGCTACTTTTTTGTCGTCTCTGAATTGATCTTGTTCCAGAGCCAGCGCGCCACGATCTCCGGCGACGCGTTGCCGTTGCCGCCCGCCGCCCTCAAATTGGCCGCGCGCATCGTGGCGATATCGATACGGCCAATCAGCGGCTTGAGCGCCTCGCGCAAGGCCTGGTCGTCGGCGCGCTTCGGCGCGAGAAGAACAACTGCATCATAGGGCGGGATCACGCCCTTGGGATCGCTGAGCGCAACCAGATCGTATTTTGCGATCAGCCCGTCGCTGGTGTAACCCGCGATCACGTCGACTTCGCCGGATGCGACAGCCGCGTACATGAAGTCGGGCTGCATCTGGCGTTGCTCGCGAAACTTCAGCCCATAAGCCGTGCGCAGCGCCGTCCACTCCGGCCGCGAGAAAAACTCGTAGTCGCCCGCAATCGACAACCCGGGCGCAATCGCGGCGAGATCGGTGACCGAGCGAATGCCGTACTTTTCGGCGCGCTTTCTCGGTATCACCAGCGCATAGGCGTTCTCGAAACCGAGTTCGCCGAGCAGCGTCACGTTCTGTCGCGCCAGTTCGGTTTTCAGGTCGGCCAGCAATTGCTGGCGTGGTTTGAGCTGCACGTGATGAAACTGGTTGGTCCAGAGCGTGCCGGAATAATCGACATAGACGTCGATATCGCCGTCGACCAGCGCCTGATAGATCACGTTGGAGCCGAGCCCGGCGCGGATCGAGGCCGAATGGCCGTCATTGCGCAATCGCTCAGTCATCAGCGCCGCGAGCACGTATTGCTCGGCGAAGGTTTTGGCGCCGACGACATAGGTCGACGGGGACCGCGCGAGCGAAGGCACCAGCGTGGCGGCGACCAGCGCGACGAGGCCGGCGCTGCCCAGCGCCGCGCGCACGCGATGGCGGTCGCGCAAGCCCACCTCGATCAGCGCGAGCAGCTGGTCGACAACAAGCGCGAGCAGCGCGGCGGCGACGCAGCCGAACAGCACGAACACCCAGTTCTGGGTTTGCAGGCCGGCAAAGATATAATTGCCGAGGCTGGTCTGGCCGATCGGCGTCGACAGCGTCGCGGTGCCGATCACCCAGACCGATGCGGTGCGGATGCCCGCCATCATCACCGGCAGCGCGAGCGGCAGCTCCACCTTGGCGAGCGATTGCAGCGGCGTCATGCCGACGCCCTGCGCGGCTTCCAGGATCGAAGCGTCGATGCCGCGCAAGCCGGTGATGGTGTTTCGAAGTACCGGCAGCATCGAATAAAGCGCAAGCGCGAGCACCGCGGGCAGGAAGCCGAAGGCGGAGAAGCCGAAGCCGAACCATTTCAGCGTCAGCGAGGCGGCCGCGAGCAGCAAGGGATAGAACAGCGCGAGCAGCGCAAGCCCCGGCACGGTCTGCACGATGCTGGCCAGGGAAAGCAACACGCGCCGCATCAGCGGGCGGTCGCGCGCGATGATGGCGAGCGGCAGCGACACGGCAAGCCCGAGGGCGATCGCGGTGATGCTGACCCGGACATGGCTGCCGAGATAGTCGCCCAGATGGGTCCAGGCCTCGCCCCAGCGTGGATCGGCCAGAAAACTTACAAACATGCTCATGCGCTGCCCTTCGGAAGCAGCGCGTTGAGGCGTTCGGCCTGGCGGCGCGGGGTCCCGAGGAGTTCGCCGACATAGGCGTCCTCGCTCTTCGCCAGCTCCGGCGGCGTGCCCTGCGCGAGCAGCTTGCCGCCGCGCATCACCGCGATCCGGTCGGCGAGCAGGATGGCTTCGGTCATGTCGTGGGTGATCATGACCGTGGTCAATCCGAGCCTGTCGTGCAGCGCGCGGTAATCGTCGCCGAGCGCATCGCGCGTCAGCGGATCGAGCGCGCCGAACGGTTCGTCCATCAGCACGATCTTCGGCCGTGCCGCGAGCGCGCGGGCTACGCCGATGCGCTGCCGTTCGCCGCCGGAGAGTTCATGCGGAAAGCGGTCGCGAAATTTCTTGCGATCGAGCCGCACCAGATCGAGCAGCTCGTCGACGCGCGCGGCGATGGCGGCCTCCGCCTCGCCGTTCAGTTTCGGGGTGATGCCGATATTGGCGGCGATGCTCATATGCGGGAACAGCCCGCCGCTCTGGAACACGTAGCCGATGCGGCGACGCAAGCTCACCGGGTCGGCTGCGCGCACGTCCTCGCCCTCGATGGCGATGCGGCCGCGGTCGGCTTCGATCAGCCGGTTGGCGAGGCGGAGCAGGGTGGTCTTGCCCGAACCGGAGCCGCCAACGATGGCGAGAAATTCGCCTCCAGCGACGCCGAGCGAGACGTCGTCGACGGCCTTGACGCGGCCGTTGTCAAAGCTCTTGGCCACGTGGTCGAAGGCGATCAGGGCTGCGTCCGACATTTCCGTGAGTACTCTCGCGTATTCCCTGGGAAAGGTCGCATTTGCGCATGTGCTTGTCATCCCTCCCGACAAGTGCTCCGATTCCGAAGTTCGTATCATATTGCGGCTCCACGTTTACGAACTTCGGAATCAAAGGAGCACTAGCCAATTATATGATTCTAGTGCGGTTTAGAATTTGAAGTTCCTATGACGAGGTCACCGCGAAACTGATA
>NZ_DAHUXJ010000141.1 GCF_027307225.1 Bradyrhizobium sp.
CAATCCGGCGCGCCGCCGGTGCGGCATCCGGCGACGGCGCGATCATTTGCGGACGTGCCGACGGCTCGGCATTGCTCCTGGGCGCCGACGTCGCACGCGCGGGGGACGACTGCATCGAGGAAACCGGCGCGGCCGGCGCAGTGCGCGGCGCGGCGGTTCCGCCGGCGACCGGGGACGCGCCGCCATTCTGCTCGAGCATCCGGATCGCCTCGTCCGGCGTCGGCATATCCGCGACATAAGCGATGCGCACCAGGACCATTTCCGCGGCGGCCGCAGGGCGGGTCGCGTCACGTACCTCGGCAACGCCCTTGAGCAACATCTGCCACATCCGCGACAGCACACGCATCGAAATCTTGCCGGCAAATTCCCGCGCACGCTTGCGCTCGGTCTCGCCGAAAGCAACGTTGTCGGCCGTCGCCGGCACGATCTTGACACGGGTGACGAAGTTGACGAATTCGGCGAGGTCCGAAAGCACCACGACCGGATCGGCGCCGGTGTCGTATTGCTCGCGGAATTCCTTGAAGGCACTCGCGATATCGCCGCGGATGAGGCTCTCGAACAGGTCGATGACGCGCGTGCGATCCGCGAGCCCCAGCATCTGCCGTACCGCATCCGCGCGCACCGGCCCTGCCGCATGCGCAATCGCCTGATCCAGCAGCGATAGCGAATCGCGCACCGAGCCCTCTGCGGCGCGTGCGATGATGCCGAGCGCCTCGCCCTCGACTTCGACGCCCTCTTTTGCCGAGATGTTGGCAAGATGCGCCATCAACACATCGGCCTCGACCCGGCGCAAATCGAAGCGCTGGCAGCGCGACAGCACCGTGACCGGAACCTTGCGGATTTCCGTTGTTGCGAACACGAACTTGGCGTGCTCCGGCGGCTCCTCCAGCGTCTTGAGAAACGCATTGAAGGCCGCGGTCGAGAGCATATGCACTTCGTCGATGATGTAGACCTTGTAGCGGGCGCTCGCCGGCGCGTAGCGCACGCTGTCGTTGATCTGGCGCACGTCGTCGACGCCGGTGTGAGAGGCGGCGTCCATTTCCAGGACGTCCATGTGCCGGCTTTCCATGATCGCCTGGCAATGCACGCCGAGCGTCGGCATATGGATGGTCGGCCCCTTCACCGATCCCTCCGGCAGTTCGTAGTTCAACGCACGGGCCAGGATCCGCGCCGTGGTGGTCTTGCCGACTCCGCGGACGCCGGTGAGAATCCAGGCTTGCGGAATACGGCCAGTCTCGAACGCGTTCGAGACGGTGCGCACCACCGCCTCCTGGCCAATCAGGTCTTCGAAGCCCGCCGGGCGATACTTCCGCGCCAGCACGCGGTAGGGCTTGGCGGCTCCGGCCTGAGCACCGGCGTCGGAACCGCTTTGGCCGGCATTTTCGGAAGCGCGAGGGGTTAAGGGGACGCCAGCGTCATTCATCGGTCGGTCCGCAATTGATGGGTCTCACGAGGCTGGCTTTGCGGAACAGCTACCTAGGCGAGTCGATCGCAGGACCTTGCGCTATTCGCCGGAAAGTAAGACAGAGTAGGAGACTGACGAGCGACCCGATCCGGACCTCGTTAGGGCTGCTTCCTTCCGGACCTGACCCGGTTGGCGAGTGGCTCGTCCACCGCCAATCTCCCGCTCCCTATTTGGGGCCAAACGGCCCGGAAAGCAAGCGGGGGCGGGCTGGTTTGGGGGACTTGTGCAGAATCAGCGATAAGGCATTAGTTGCGATAGTTGCGGTCTCCTGGCCCGGCGGGACGAGGAAAGATCCATGACGCCTGAGGAATCTGGCTGGTCGCTGCATGCGCGGCTGAAAGAGGACACCATCGACATCGGCGACCTGCCGCTCTGCCGGGTGCTCGTCATCAAGGATGCGCATTATCCCTGGCTGCTGCTGGTGCCGCGCCGGGCTGAAATCGTCGAAATCATCGAGCTCGGCGAGGTCGAGCAGGCACAGCTGATGACCGAGATTTCCCGCGTCGCGCGTGCATTGAAAGAAATCACCAAATGCGAGAAGCTGAATATCGCAGCGCTCGGCAACATGGTTCCACAACTGCACGTGCACATTATCGCACGCCGCTCCACCGACGCCGCCTGGCCGCGGCCGGTCTGGGGGGTCATGCCGCCGCTCGCGCATGACGCTGAGGAGGTCCAACAGTTTATCAGCGCACTACGCCGCAAGATCTGGTTGAACACATGACCGCATTCGATTCGTTTCCATTGGGGCAACCGGGCTTCGTCTCCAACATCCTCGACCGCGCCGCCCATCTGCGCGGCGACGACGCAAAACTGCTGGAGATGGAAAGTCGCCCCGATGCCTGCGCCTATGTCGTCTACCGCGACTCGCTGGTGGTTAGGCGGGAGGCCGCTGGCACCCGCGCACTGCTGAGCAGGGAAGAGGCGCTGAAATTCGGCGCCAATCCGGGCACCATCTTCCTTGGCCTTCGCGAAGGGGCGCCCGTCTTCGGCATGGGCATTTCGCCGGCGGCGGTCGAGCAGTTGCTCACCCGCGATGACGCCGCCGTCACCGAATTGCGCGGCATGGCCATGCAAGGCGCGGTTCCTGCCGGCCAGCTGTCAGCGATCGCCATGGCGAAGTCGCTGGTGAACTGGCATCAACGCCACGGCTATTGCGCCAATTGCGGCACCCGCACGGTGCTGAAAGAGGGCGGCTGGAAGCGCGACTGCCCGAATTGCAAGGCCGAACATTTTCCGCGCACCGATCCCGTCGTGATCATGTTGGTGACCTCGGGCGAGAAGGTCCTGCTCGGCCGCCAGAAGCACTTCATGCTCGGGATGTATTCCTGCCTGGCCGGCTTCGTCGAAGCGGCCGAAACGATCGAGGACGCCGTTCGCCGCGAAATCTTCGAGGAATCCGGCATCCGCTGCACCGACGTTCAGTACTACATGACGCAGCCTTGGCCTTATCCGTCCTCACTCATGATTGGATGCACCGCGCGCGCGTTGAACGAGGATATCGTCGTTGACCGCACGGAACTGGAAGATGCGCGCTGGTTCGATCGCGCGGAAGCGACCTTGATGATCAAGCGGGAGCATCCGCAAGGGCTCGCCGGTCCGCATCCGTTTGCGATCGCGCACCATCTGCTCGGACGGTGGGTACACGATGGCTCCAATCGTCCGGAATAGTGGATTGGATTTGGCACCCGCCGCAACCTAGAGCTCCGATTCCGAAGTTCGCAAGCTATTGCGGCCCCTCCGATGCGAACTTCGGAATCAAAGGAGCTCTAGCAACTTATTGTTTCTAGTGCGGCTTTGAATTTGAAGTTCCTATAACGAACTCACGGCGAAACTGATAGGAACTTC
>NZ_DAHUXJ010000018.1 GCF_027307225.1 Bradyrhizobium sp.
TCGAACACCGGATAGTGCTCGGCCTTGAGGTGCGGCGCGCCTTCGACCGTCATGGCGCCGCAGACGTGGATGTTGGCGGCGTCGATCTCGCGGCGGGTGAAGCCGAGATGCGCGAGGAGGTCGAAGTTCGGCGCGTTGAGATCGGCGTCCGCGACGCCGAGCGTGTCGCGCAGGAAATCCGCACCGAGGGTCCATTTGTTGAACGCGAACTTGATGTCGAAGGCGGTCGGCAGCGCCTTCTCGAGCTTGGCGATGGCCTCGTCGGTGAAGCCCTTTGCCTTCAGTGTGGTGTGGTTGATCGCCGGCGCCTGGGCGAGCGTGCCGTGGCCGACGGCGTAGGCTTCGATCTCGGCGATGTCGGCTTCAGAATAGCCAAGCGTACGCAGCGCCTCGGGGACGGCGCGGTTGATGATCTTCCAGTAGCAGCCGCCGGCGAGCTTCTTGAACTTCACCAGCGCGAAGTCAGGCTCGATGCCGGTGGTGTCGCAATCCATCACGAGGCCAATCGTGCCGGTTGGAGCGACCACCGTGGTCTGCGCATTGCGGAAGCCGTTGACTTCGCCGAGCGCGAGCGCGTCGTCCCAGGCCTTCATCGCATGCGCGACGATGTCGGCTTGCGGGCAGGAGGCATGGTCGAGCGGCACTGGATTCACCGAGAGGGCTTCATAGCCGGTGGACTGGCCATGGGCGGCGCGGCGGTGGTTGCGGATCACGCGCAGCATGTGCGCGGCATTCTTCTTGTAGCCGGGGAAGGTGCCGAGTTCGGCCGCCATTTCGGCTGAGGTCTTGTAGGCGATGCCGGTCATCACGGCGGTCAGCGCGCCGCAGAGCGAACGGCCTTCCTTGCTGTCGTAGGGCAGGCCCATGGTCATCAAGAGGCCGCCGATATTGGCGAAGCCGAGGCCCAGCGTGCGGAACTCGTAGGAGAGTTCGGCGATCGCTTTCGACGGGAATTGCGCCATCATCACGGAGATTTCGAGCACCAGCGTCCAGAGCCGGCAGAGATGTTCGTAAGACGCCGTGTCGAAGGTCTTGGCGTCGATGCTGTAGAAGGTCAAAAGGTTGGCGGAGGCGAGGTTGCACGCCGTATCGTCCAGGAACATGTATTCCGAGCACGGATTGGACGCGCGGATGTCGCCGGACGCCTTGCAGGTGTGCCAGTCGTTCATCGTGGTGTTGAAGTGCAGGCCCGGATCGGCCGACGCCCAGGCGGCGTAACCGATTTTCTCCCAGAGGTCGCGGGCGCGCAGTGTCTTCGTCACCTTCTTGTTGGTGCGGCCGATGAGATTCCAGTTCCCATCCGTTTCTACCGCGCGGAGAAAATCGTCCTTCAGCGATACCGAGTTGTTGGAGTTCTGCCCGGATACGGTGAGGTAGGCTTCGCTATCCCAATCGGTGTCGTAGGTGTCGAACTGGATCTCCTTGTAGCCCTGCTTGGCGAACTGGATCACGCGCTTGATGTAATTGTCAGGCACCAGCGAGCGGCGCGCGAGTTTGATCTCGCGGCGGAGCGCCGGGTTCTTCTCGGGATCGAAGCAGTCGTCGCCTGAACCTTCGCAGTTGACGGCCGCCTTCATCACCGCCTTGAGGTGCTTCTGGTTGATCTTGGAGCCGGTGACGAGCGCCGCGACCTTCTGCTCCTCCTTCACCTTCCAGTCGATATAGGTCTCGATATCAGGATGGTCGGCGTCGACCACGACCATCTTGGCGGCGCGGCGGGTGGTGCCGCCCGACTTGATCGCGCCGGCGGCGCGGTCGCCGATTTTCAGGAAGCTCATCAGGCCGGACGAGCGGCCGCCGCCGGACAGGCGTTCGCCTTCGCCGCGCAGGCGGGAGAAGTTCGAGCCGGTGCCCGAGCCATATTTGAACAGGCGCGCCTCGCGCACCCACAGGTCCATGATGCCGCCCTCGTTGACGAGGTCGTCGCCGACGCCCTGGATGAAGCAGGCATGCGGCTGCGGATGCTCGTAGGACGATTTCGATTTCGTCAGCTTGCCGGTGAAGGGATCGACGTAATAGTGGCCCTGGCCGGGGCCATCGACGCCGTAGGCCCAATGAAGTCCGGTGTTGAACCATTGCGGCGAGTTCGGCGCGACCATCTGCCTGGCGAGCATGTAGCGCAGCTCGTCATGGAAAGCGCTGGCGTCTTCTTCGCTCGAGAAATATTTGCCCTTCCAGCCCCAATAGGTCCAGCAGCCGGCGAGGCGGTCGAATACCTGTTTGGCGGAGAGTTCGCTGACATAGCGCTCGTTCTCCGGCAGAAGCGCGAGCGCCTCGGTGTCCGGCACCGAACGCCACAGCCAGGACGGAACGGTCTCTTCCTCGACCTTCTTCAGGCGTGCGGCAACGCCGGCTTTACGAAAATACTTCTGCGCCAGCACGTCGGAGGCGACCTGCGACCAGAATTGGGGCACCTCGACGTTTTCGAGGCGGAACACCACCGAGCCGTCGGGATTGCGGATCTCAGAAGTCGTCAATCTGAAATCAATCTGTGCGTAGGGTGACTGGCCGGTATTGGTGTGGCGCCGTTCGATTCGCATGGTCGTGCCCCGTTCCTTTTTTGCCCGTCGCCGCCGCGGCTATCGGGTTTTATTGCCTTAAGCGTCCCTCCCGGGACCAAAGCTGAAGACAGCTTCGGCCTTCGAAGTCCGCACGTTCCAAGCCGGTGGATCCGGCCCATTTTCTCTGACGGCTCACCCTTAGGGTGCCAGGCACCTGCGGAAGAGCCGGTTCATGGCCTCTCAAAACGGAGCTCCCCAGCGCCGTCTCGAAATCCATGTACTCAACGCCCCAAACTCAAAACTTCCGGCCGTTAACCGGCCCGTCTTTTTCGCTTCCGAGGGGTCCTTCGGTAGGGACAAAACAGTCCACACCCGCTGCCTCAACCGGCTGACGGAGTGGTCATTTTGGAACCCTTGAGGGAGCGACCGGCGGGACCCAAACTCACTCGCGCCGAACAGGAGAAAGGCTAGGACGACTCCAACGCGCCCGTCAAGAACTAGTACGAGTTCCTGAATCAAATACTAAATATGGTGGAAACGAGGGAAAACCAGGGGGCCATGCCCTGAACTGTTGCCGCCAAGTATCAGTGAGTCCTCAGGGATTCCCAAGGGAAAAAATTTGTGATGGCGGGGCTCACACAGGCTTCACCCCGCTGTTCACAGGCCAACTATTTATTGTGCCCAAACTCTTGCCTGCGGGAGACTCACATAAGCCTGCCGAAAATTCGCGAGGTGGGTCCGGTCAGGCATGCTGCGAAGCCGATGGTTTGAAGACCCAAGACGCGGCAAGGTGCCGCCGATTCTCCATCCGGGCCCCGTCATGACATCTGAAAACCAGCCGGGCGCCAAAACGCGCATCGGGCCCGCAGGGCTCGCCTTCCTCGCCATCACCTCGATCGGCTGGGGCTTCAACTGGCCCGTCACCAAATACCTGATCGGCTATCTGCCGCCGCTGACGCTGCGCGGCACGACCGGGGTGATCGGCGCGAGCCTGCTTGCGATCCTGGCGCTGGCCTGGGGCCAGCCCTTGCGGGTGCCGCGCGCGCTCTGGCCGCGGCTTGTGCTCGCCGCCATTCTCAACGTCGGATGCTGGATGGTGCTGATGGGCTTTGCGCTCGTCTACCTTCCGGCGAGCGAGGCCACACTCGTCGCCTACACCATGCCGGTCTGGGCTTCGCTGCTGGCCTGGCCGATCCTCGGCGAGCGGCCGAATCTCCTGCGCGTGCTCGCGCTTTTGATGGCCTTTGCGGGCCTCAGCGCGATTCTCGGCGGCAATGGCTTTGTCCCGAGCCTGACGAAACTCATGGGAATCCTCTTGGCGCTCGGCGGCGCGCTCGGCTTTGCCGCCGGCGCGGTGCTGGCCAAGAAGTTGCCGATCGATCTGCCGCCGGTATCGGCGGCGGCCTGGCAGATCGGCATCGGCTGCTTCCCGATCGCGATTGCCGGCTTTCTGTTCGAGCACTCCAACTTTGGCGGACTGACCAGTAACGGCTGGCTGCTGTTCGGCTATTCCACCGTCGTGCAGTTCTGCATCGCCTATGTCGCCTGGTTTGCGGCGCTGGCGCGGCTGCCGGCCTCGGTCGCGGCGATCGGTACCATGGCGGTGCCCGTGATCGGCGTCGTAGCCTCGGCGCTGGCACTGCATGAGCCGCTCGGCGTGGGGCAGATCGCAGCTCTCGCCTTTACGCTCGCCGGCGTGGCGCTGGCGACGCAGTCCTGACCGTCCCTTCGCACGGCCTTTTGTCCCTCCCTTAATATGGACAATCCAGCCTGCAAATGGCATCAGGAACTACCTTTCCAACGAAGCAGCCTCAGGTTCCGATGAAGCAGTTCTTCCTCAAAGTATTCACTTGGTGGAACGGCCAGACGTTCGGCACGCAATTGTGGACCTGGCGGTTCGGTGAACTGGTTGGCGAGGACGAGCAGGGCAACCGCTACTACCGCACCAAGGGCCGCAAGATCGACCCGACGCTCGGCATCGAGCGCCGCTGGGTGGTCTATAACGGCTATGCGGAGGCGAGCCGCGTGCCGCCGTCCTGGCACGGCTGGCTACATCACACGGACGACGTGGCGCCGACGGAAGAAAACTACACGCCGCGCGAATGGGAAAAGCCGCATGTGCCGAACATGACCGGCACGCCCAACGCCTACCGGCCCTCCGGCTCGACGATGGCGAGCGGCCGCCGTCCCAAGGCCACCGGCGACTATCAGCCCTGGACTCCCGGAAGCTGAGTTCAGGTGCGGCAAATTTGAAGTTCCTGTCAGCTTTGCTGCAAATTCGTCATAGGAACTTCAAATTCAAAGCCGCACCTCAAATCAACAGGTTGCTAGAGCTCCTTTGATTCCGAAGTTCGCATCAAACGCCGCCGCAATAGCTTGCGAACTTCGGAATCGGAGCTCTAGACACCGCGCCATTATTTTTGACTTTGACGGCGTCCTCGCCGACAGCGAGGTGCTGTCCAATTCCGTGATCGCCGAAATCGTCACCGAGCTCGGCGTGCCGACGAGCCTCGACGACGCCTACCGCACCTATATGGGCAAGCGGCTGAAAGAGGTGATCGAGACCATCGAGCGCGTGACCGGCCGCAAGCTGCCGCCCGATTTTGCAGATCACTATCAGGAACGAACATTCCAATCGTTCCGCCGCGGCCTCAAGCCGGTCGACGGTGCGCGCGAATTCATCGAGGCCTGGCGCGATGTGCCGACGTGCATCGCCTCGTCATCCTCGCCGGAACGGCTGGCGCTGAGCCTCGAGGTGTTGAACATGGCGCCGCTGTTTGAGGGACGCGTATTCAGCGCCTCCAGCGTCGCGCGCGGCAAACCGCATCCCGACATCTTTTTCTATGCCGCCGAACGGCTTGGCGTCAAGCAAGCCGATTGCCTCGTGATCGAAGACAGCGTTGGCGGTATCACGGCCGCGCGCGCGGCAGGCGCAACGGCGATCGGCTTCACCGCGGCGGGCCATATTCAACCTGGCCACGAGGCTCGGCTCAGAGAAGCCGGCGCCGGTCATGTCGTGGCGTCGTTCGCCGAGCTCGACCGAATTGTTCGTCCGCTGCTTCAAGCGACCGTATGAAGAAGAAGTTGTGGTGCGCTGCCCGCGTGCCTGTGAACAACGGGATCAACGGGGACAGCACCAAGGCCGCTGTTGCGCCTTCCGCGAGGCGATGGCTCAATAAGGTCATCTTACGGAGATGGGAAACCACCGCGGACGGATCGGGCACCAGATCGCGACTGACCCGATAAGCAGCGGCTTCCGATCAGGATGAGCCGGGAGATAGGCCCCCGGATGACGACGTCCTGAGATCGCCCGTTTGAATGTGAGGCTACCGTGAGACAGGAAAGGCCGTCCGGGAAACCGGGCGGCCTTTTTCTTTCTTCCACCATCATTGCGAGCGCCAGCGACGCAATCCAGAGCCCTTCAGCGGAACGACTGGATTGCGGAGCCTGTCATCGGGCGAGCATTCGCGTGACCCGTTGGCTAACGCTCGCAATGACGCATCATGAAGCCGCAGCTTAATGCGCGTAGTGCAGCCGAAGCTTCGACACACCGGCCGTGATGTCGAGGCCGGTGTTTGCTTCCACCGATACCGGCTGCAGCGCAAACGAGCGGCCCGATCCGCCGACAAGGGCGTTGGCGCCTAATCCGACACCAACGGCAGCATCCGCACTCACACCGACATATGTGCCGCGGAGGCCGCCGCGAATGGGTCCGGTAACCGGCGCAAGCACCGCCCAGGCCATCGCCCCGCCGCGGTTAATTCCGAGACTGACACCCACGGTGGTTACATGTCCGAAATACCTTTCGGGCGGCCAGGGACCATCCGGCGTGTATAGGCACGACAGTCTCTGGCGCTCCATCACGATGAGGCCGACCGTCGGCGCCAGATTGCACCGCAAGGTGCCGACCTTTGTCCGCTGCTGTGCAGAAGCCAGGCCGGCAAAGGCAACCGTTGAGCCAAGCACCAGAAGGGTAGCAATCGCACGCCCGAGTTTCGATTTCATTGTCCTGCTCCGTTGATCCCGCTGCTTTGTGATGTCGCGGGGATTCGATTCCAGCGCCGTGTTATGCCCCGCTCCCGTGTCCCGTGAAAAGGGCCTCGGCATGCGGCCACGCGAGCAACAGCGACATTAAAATCAAATTGAGGATGTAGCGGAGCAGGTTCCTTGGCCTCCCGGGCGGCCCTTTTTCTTGTCTTGGGGAAGGATTCGCTCAGTTGGCAGCAAGCGAGATCGTCGCCCGATCGTAATCGCCGGGTCCCATACCGTCCTCGGCAAAGATCTTGTGATCGGCGATCCAGCCGAACGATTCCTCGAACATCTCCTTCGAATAGGGTTCGAACACGATCCGCTCGCCCGGACCCCAGCGCCGCGTATCCATCATGGCGTGGAAGCGGTCGGGGAATTCATTCTTGTAGTAGTGCGTATAGCGCTCGGGCCGCAGGTCGATGTCACGCTGCGCCAGCCGCAAGGCGGCAAAGTAGCGGCGAACGTCCTCCGGTTCCGGCGTGCCCTTGATCATCGCGGCGATCATGAAGGTGGTGTCGATGATTTTGCGGAAGCCCAGTTGCTCGGCGAGATAATAGGGGCCGCTGAAGAGGGCGGCGGCTTCGCTGCGGCCATCGATCAGCCGTTCCATGCGGCTGAACAGCATGCCGTCTTCGAAGACAAGGTTGATGTCGGCAGCCGGCATATAGGCCTCCAGCGCCTGGATGGTCGAATAATGACTGCCGGACTGAAAGCCGACCGAGATCGGCACGCCGGCGAGATCGGCCGGTGTCCGCACCTTTGAATCGGCGGATACGAAAATCCCCGAGGGCGCGACCGAATAGACATCCGAATACAGTTTGGCGTGGCCGTTGGAGGCCGCGACGTTCACCGTCCAATGGCAGGCGCAGCTGACGTTCGCCTCGCGGCCTTCCTCGATGCTCTGGAAGGCGCCGCGGCCGCCTTGGTTGTGGTGCTGGCCCGCGGTCGAGCGGATCAGTTCGCGGAATTCGTAGTCGAGCCCCTGGTCGCGGAAATAGCCTTTTTCCTCGGCAACCCACTCCTGAAGCCGAAAATGAGGTTCGACGATGAATTTGGCCATGGCGTTCTCCTGTCGCTCGCAAGCGCTTTTGTCATTGACGCAAGCCTACTGCCGCGCCGACACTTCGGCTATTCCCGGATAGGAATAGCGAACATGGCTAGTACGATATATCCTGATCTGAATTTGCGGGAGCTGCGGCTCCTCCAGGCACTGCTGCAACAGCGCAGCATCACCCGCGCCGCCCAGACCATGGAGACGACGCAGCCGCAGGTCAGCAAGGTGCTTGCTCGCTTGCGCCGGCAGTTTTCCGATCCTCTCTTCGTGCGGCAGGGGCAGGCGATGCATCCGACGCCGAAGGCGCTCGGCTTGGCCGACCGGCTACGCGTTTTGCTTGCGGCGGCGGACGGCCTTCGCACCGAAGAAACCGAATTCGTTCCGGCAAGTTCGGATCGTCAATTCAGCCTGCTTCTGACCGATGTCGGCATGGTGCATTTTCTGCCGCCGCTGATCGCACGCATTGCGATGCTTGCGCCTGATATCAAGATCCGCTCGGTGCCGTTCGACGCGCGGCAGTTTGAATACCGGCTCGAGAGCGGGGAGGCGGACCTTGCGTTCGGTGCTTTTCCGAAAGCGGCGCGATATCTGCGGCGGCAGCGGCTTTATTTCGACGGCTATGTCAGCGTGGTCCGCAAGCGCCATCCGCGGGCGCGCAAGTGCCAGTCGCTCGCGGGCTTCATGGCCGAGCGTCACATTCTGGTGACGGGATCGGAGACGGGACACGCCGCCCATCGCGCCGCGCATCGCGTGCTGGCGTCGACCATTGCCGCATCAAATGTCATGCTGCGGGTGCCAAGCTTTATTGCCGGCGCGATCGTCGCGGCAGAGACGGATGGGGTGGCAACACTTCCGGCCAATCTGGCGCGCCGATTGGCAGGACCGCTGGGGCTTGTGACGTTCGATCCGCCGGTGGCGCTGCCGCGGATCGAGATCGCTCAATTCTGGCATGAGCGTTACCATCGCGACGTCGGCCATCGATGGCTGAGAAACCTGACCTTCGGGCTGTTTGCCGGGAGGGATCGTTAGGCGTGACGGACCGAGATTTCGCCCAAACGTGCGGCTGCCTACTGAGTCGTAAGCAGAGCACATGAAGATCCCTGTGGATTATTCGATCCGCTGTCAGCCAGCACAGTAAGGACCAAAAGTTTGGTTTTCGGCCGCCGGCGGCCTATCTTCGGTAAAAGCGGAGGTAGCCATGCCGAATATGAAAAAACAGTCTGGTGATGCCGTTTTGAGCCGGGACGGCACAGTACAGCGTGAAGGTCGGGTTCTGGGCATATGAGAACCCAAACGTCATGCCACCGCAGTACTATTTCTCGTACATCAAAGGCGGCGAGGTAGTCTTCAGGGGCTTGTTCAGACATCTCTTCAAGGCCGAGCTCGCGCTGTTTCTCGAAAGCCAAAGAAAGCAAGAGTCGTGAAAGACATTTGGATGTTAGTTGGGTTGAGTCGAATGGGAAGTCGCTAAGACTATATGTTTGAGCGATGCCCGGGTCGACGTCGAATCACCCGACGACCGCAACAACCATCGAAACGAACTGGCGCGTCTAACAACGAATATTTCTGCGGATTTTGCAAATCCAATGTTCAAGTTTGCAAACGCGCGTAGCGAATTTCGCTAGGAATTATGCGTTATGCATTTCGCGGGAAGTTTTTTTCGGTTTATGCCCGCTTCCCACAGTTTACCTCTTGCGTTCGATTCAATCTCTGGGTCACATATCCAAATCGCCCCGAAACACAGCCTCAAGTTTTCTCAATGGAGAGCTGTGTCATGTCCGACCATAAATTCGAATTGGACTTCTGGGGATGCAAGGTCAGCGCGCAGGGTGTTATCGGGATTGTAGCTGCGGTGAGCGTTGTAGCGATGCTGTTAGCGTTCTATCGCTTCTAGGAGATTTCTCGTGCGTGTCCTTCCCAGCCAAGTGGTCGAGGCCATCGATAGCCTCATTGGTACTAAGAACACGGATGTCGACGACCGTAGGATAGGTCATCAGCTGATCGGAAAGGTGAGTAGTATCCTCACGCTGATCGACCGGGTGCCGGATGACCTTATTAACTTGCCTTTCGGAGAGTTCGTTGAACTCGTTCAGTGTCGGGAAGTACTGTCGGCGGCAACTCGGCGCTGGGTTCTCGGTGATATAGCGCCCACGCATTCCGTAAATGGCAAAGATCCCATAGAGCGCATCCGCAGGCTATTGTCGCAATGCCAAGACGATTTGCCTCCATCAGAGCCTGAGCTGCCCTTCGTGTTGGATGTTGACTTGCGGGAGGGAATTCAGGCTCAAATCGCTACTTCATGGAACGGATATCAAACGCGAGACTGGCTTGCCGCGACAACATTTGCGGGGGCCTCTATGGAATCCGTGTTGCTTTGGGCGTTGAAAAATAAGGGGGCCCAGAGCAAGAAGTCGCTAGACGACCTAGGGCTTGCCGAGATGATCGAGCTGTCCGAGAAAGTTGCAATCATTTCAGGGCGTACGGCCGCGATTGCGCATCAATCGAAAGAAGCGAGAAACCTGATTCATCCGGGCAAGGTTGCACGGGAAGGGGCTTCTTGCTCAAAGGCTTCTGCACTAACAGCAATGGCTGGTCTTTACCGCGTAATCGAAGATGTGCAGGCAACTCTTTCTTGAAAGCTTAAAAGCGGCGGCGTGCCTGAAGGGATTGAGCCGCGCTGATTTGCTCGATTCCGATTCGTTCTTTGAGAATGTAATCGAATCAAACCGTGAACGAGAGATGGCGGTTGTCCGCCTCTTGTTCGACAGTGCGAAGCGGGCTTACCCTTCCGAGAACTGCCCACAAGCACCGAGAGGTCCACTAGTCGCCCGATTCACTCAGATTGATGGGTAGAGGTGCTTGAGTTTGATCCGGGCATTGGGAGTTGTGAAGTGCCAGTTGGCTTTGGTTTTGCTGGCATTGCGGTCGTGCTCCCAGGCGGCGATTTCCTCGATGAGGGTTTGCTTGTCGGGAATCCTGCGGTCGAGGCACTGGGACGACAGGACGCCGAGTTCGGATTCCGCCAGATCGAGCCAACTGCCATGCTTTGGCGTGTAGTGCCATTCGAAGCGCTCGACCAGGCGCCTGGCCTCAGTGGCCGGAAAGGCCTCGTAAAGTGACGCCTTGCTGTGGATGTTGAGATTGTCCTGGACCAGAACGATGGTCCGGGCGTTGGCGAAGTGGACATCGGCCAGGTCTTTCAAGACGTGAGCGTAGTCCACGGCGGTATGGCGATCGGTGACTTTGACATGGCGCCAGCCTTCCAGCGGCGCGAACATCATGAACAGGTTGGCGGTGCCGTTGCGCTCATACTCGTAATCGCAACGGGCCGGACGTCCCGGTTTCATCGGGATCGGCACGCGCGTCTCGGCGAGCAGTTGCTTTGAACTCTCGTCCAGGCACACCAGCGGGCGATCCGGATCGCGTGGCCGCGTGTAGACCGCCAGCACGTCCTCCATGGCGGCTACGAACGCGCTATTGGCCTTCGGCGGAATGACCCAGCACTGTCGGCGATGGGGCTGGAGAATGTTTTTTTGAGCGCCCTTCCGATCGTGGAGTCGCTGGCGCGATCGACAATCTTCAGCTCCACGACCTTTTTCTCCAACAGCCGCAGCGTCCAGCGGGCACGTCCCTTGGGAGGTTTGGAACAGGCAAGGGCAATCAGCTTGGCTTCCTTCTCGCCGTCAAAAATCCGCGCAACCGCCGGTGTCGCCCGTTGCTTGCGGCTCAACACCGCCTCGAAGCCGTCTTCCACCAGTTGCTTCCGCACCCGGTAAACCATGGAAACGCTGGTGTCCAAAGCCTTGATGATCCGGCTATCACTCCACCCTTCACCGGCTTCCGAGACATCGGCCTTCAACAATATCCGCGCCTTCAGCAGCCGCTGGGCCGGGCTCTTGCCTTTCCGTATTAATGCCTCAAGCTTTTCGCGTTCCTCGCCGCTCAACCGCACAACATACTTCTTTACCGAAATCTCCTTGGCAGCCATCATCGTCTCCATCGCTCCCGTTGCGACGGAATCGAATCACAAAAAGACCGTCCTTTCAAATTAATTGAAGCGAGCGACTAG
>NZ_DAHUXJ010000146.1 GCF_027307225.1 Bradyrhizobium sp.
ATCCAGCAAATCCGAAAACCGCATCCGTCGTACACCCTCGTGAATGGATGCCGTGCCCATCGTGCCCCCTTTGTTCCAGGGCACTAAAAACACGACACTTCACGAGCTACAAACAGGCGACAGATCACGCGCTACTGACACCACCCGTAACGCGCCTTGCCGTTGCCGGGCGCTGCGACTACGCTTGCCGCAAGAGCTCCGATTCCGAAGTTCGCAAGCTATTGCGGCCACTCCGATGCGAACTTCGGAATCGAAGGAGCTCTAGCAACTTATTGTTTTGAGTAGCGGCTTTGAATTTGAAGTTCCCATAACGAACTCACGGCGAAACTGATAGGAACTTCAAAATTCGCCGCACTAGCGATCAACAGGAGAAGGCGATGTCGCCAGCGGAAGCTCGTTTGAAGGAAGCCCCATCCGGAATGACCGACGCGGAGTGGGAACAGCGCGTCAATTTGGCGGCCTGTTACCGGCTGATCGCCTATTACGGCTGGGACGACCTGGTCGACACCCACATCTCCGCGCGCGTGCCTGGCCCCGAACATCATTTCCTCATCAATCCTTATGGACTGATGTTCGATGAAATCACGGCTTCGAGCCTGGTCAAGGTCGATCTCGACGGCAACCTGCTCACCAAGAGTCAGTACAACATCAATCCCGCCGGATTCACCATCCATTCGGCGATCCATGAGGTTCGCGAGGACGCTGGCTGCGTGATCCATCTGCACACGCCTGACGGCACCGCGGTCGCAAGCTCCGCGGAAGGATTGCTGCCGCTCAATCAGACCGCCCAGCTCGTGACCTTCGATCTCGCCTATCACGACTACGAGGGCATCGCGCTCGACCACGACGAACGCCCGCGCCTGCAGCGCGATCTCGGCGACAGAAATCACATGCTGCTGCGCAATCACGGGACGCTGACGGTCGGCCGCTCGGTTGCATCGGCGTTCGAGCGGATGTTCCACCTCGAGCGCGCCTGCACCATGCAGGTGCGCACCCGGATGCTGGGGCCCACCGCCTATCCGGTCGATCCTGACGTCATCGACAAAAACGCCCGGTTGCTCGACAACCCCGAGCGGGCCGAACTGCGCTCAACGATGCTGGTATGGCCGCCGCTCTTGCGCAAGCTCGATCGCCTCGACCCGAGCTACCGGAATTGAAAAGCCGGAAAATCCCGTGTAAGATGTTCTTATATACCTCTGCACGTTCAATCAAACGCCGCTCAATTCCGAGCGGCGTTTTCATATTCAGCGGTTCGGCTGCCCGGATTGGGCTGCGTAGTGCGGCATCAACTGCTTGCTGCGCGAACGCGACCTCCGGCTCTTTGGGATGACGGCCGTCGGAGAGAAGCCATGAAAATACGCATCATCGTCGTAGCCATTGCGGTGGCGCTGGCTGCGGTTTCGCCCCCGGCAACGGCGCAGCAGACCGATCCTCCCAAGCAGAGCCTCTCGGCCAAAATCAAACAGAAATATCTGGAGCGGCGGGCAAAGTTCGTGAGCCGCGTGAAGGACGTCTATTTTGCCGTCGGCTGCAAGGTTCTGCCGCGCGATGCCGGCACCCGGTCAGTGAACCGCAGAGACGCCGAACTCGCCAATATACGCGACCAGGCGGTGTTTGATCTGAAGGAAGACGAGGAACTCGTGGAAGCCGCGAAACAGGAGGGCCTGGAGCGAGCGGCCAAGCCCGGCGCGTGCGACTACTACCGCCGCCATCCCGAGGCCGCCGAAGCGCTGCGACGGGCAATGGACGACGCTGCAAAGCAATAACCGCCGCCCGGCATCGGGCCGTCGCACCTGACGCGACGGATCTATCCCGCCAGCGCGGCGAGAATTCTCGCCCAGGAACGAATGCCCTTGTGGAAGCTTCTGAGGTCGTACTTCTCGTTCGGCGAGTGGATATTGTCGTCGTCGAGCGCAAAGCCTACCAGCAGCGAGTCCAGACCGAGCGTGCGCTTGAAATCGGCCACGATCGGGATGGAAGCGCCCGACCCCATCAGCACCGCGTCCTTGCCCCACTCCTCCGCCAGTGCACGGCGGGCGGCCGCGAGCGGCTTCATGTTCCAGTCGAGTGCAACGGCGGGAGCATTGGAGTGATCGGTGAATTCCGCGCGGCAGTCGCCGGGTAGCCGCGCCGCGACGTAGTCACGAAATGCGTTCCGGATCTTTTGGGGATCCTGTCCCTCCACCAGGCGGAACGAGACCTTGGCGGACGCTTCCGCCGGGATCACGGTCTTGGACCCCTCGCCGATATAGCCGCCGACGATGCCGTTGACGTCGCAGGTCGGGCGCGACGAGACTTGTTCGATCAACAGACGTCCCTTCTCGCCGGCCGGGATCGAGAGCCCGATTGGCTTGAGGAATTTTTCGGGCGTCAAATCGAGCTTGCGCCACTGCTCCAGAACGTCAGGCGGCACTTCTTTGACGCCATCGTAGAAGCCGGGAATCGTGATGCGCCCGTTGTCATCGAAAATGCCGCCGAGAATGCGGGTCAGGACCCGGATCGGGTTTTGCGCACCACCGCCGAAAATGCCGGAATGCAGGTCACGGTTCGCAGCCTTGATCTTCACCTCCTCGTAGACCAGCCCGCGCAACGATGTCGTGATCGCCGGCGTATTGGGGTCCCACATGCCGGTATCGCATACGAGCGCATAGTCTGCCTTCAGGTCTGCCTTGTTCTTTTCGAGGAACGGAACGAAGTTTTTCGAACCGACCTCCTCCTCGCCCTCGATGACGATGGTCAGGTCGATCGGCAGCGACCCCGTCACGGCCTTCCAGGCGCGGCACGCCTCGACGAAGGTCATGAGCTGTCCCTTGTCGTCTTCAGCGCCGCGTCCAACGATAATTTTCCGGCCGTCCGCGTGATCGGCAACAACCGGGTCGAACGGCGGCCGATGCCAGAGGTTCAGCGGGTCGACGGGCTGGACGTCGTAGTGACCATAAAACAGCGCATGCGGCCGCCCGCCGCCCGATTTTCCGTTGGATTTGGCGACCACGGCCGGATGGCCGTCGGTTGGCCGTACTTCAGCGCTTAATCCCAGCGTGGCGATATCCTTAGCCAGATGTTGGGCCGCCACCTTGCAATCGGCGGCGAAGGCCGGGTCGGCCGAAATCGACTTGATCCGCAACAGCGCGAACAACCGCTCGAGGCTGGAGTCGAAATCCGCATCGATGCGGTCGAGAACTTCTTGAAGTTGTGCGGCGTCGGACATTTCCGATCTTCCTTCAGTTGACGGCGTTTCTGGCCTTTAGATCTACGGCAGGCTGCTGGATGCGGACAAGGAGCCCGCCTGCGGCACAGCCTTGTCCTCGAGAGGATGCAGGAGATGCCAGCCCAGCGCCCCGGCAAGCACGGCGGTGGCAAGGAAATTATTCCCAAGCGCCTGCAAGCCGTGCGGAAAAAACGGCAGCGCCAGGCCGAACAGGGCGCCCGCGACCGCCAATGCGGCCCAAGTGCCCTTGCGCGCGGCGTCGCGGGGATCATAGGCCGCCCGATGCACCAGAATGGTCAGCGGAAGGAACAACCATATGAAGTAATATTGGCGCGCGAGCGGCGAGGCCACCGTCATGAGGCAAAACAGGAGGCCGAGTTCCTCGGCGTCAGACCGCGGCGTCCGGCGCGACATCGGTGGCATCACCCCGATAAAGCCAGCGCCGATGACAGCCGCGATGCCCAACACGACCCAGTTGGCAGTCTTGAAATCGAGATCGAGCAAATTCATGTAGGCCGGCGTCTTATTCGGATTGTCCTGATTGTAGTCGACCGGACGCGTCAAGCGATGCGTCAATGCGATCAGCGATTGATTCATCCACGACCAGTTCTGGTCGTCGCGCTGTCCAAATCCCGCTTCCGAACTCGATCCGACCATTCCGTGGTACCAGGTCTTTAGTTCGGAGAGATTGTGCTGAAAGCCGCGTATCGGCGTCGGAATGGCAATCACCAGGACCGCCAGAAAAATCATCATGGTCGCAGCCGACTTCCATTGCCGCCGCCAGACGAGATAGGGCAGCACGGCAACCGGAAAAACCTTGATCGCCGTTGCCAGCGCAAACAGGATTCCCGAGCTCAAGGGCCGTTCCTGTTGCAACAGCCAGAACCCCGATAGCATCAGGGCGAGCAGGACCAGATTAGGCTGACCGAGATCGAACATGTCGAAGGTGAATGAGATCATGGCGATCGAGGGCAAGGCCGCGAGCCAGGGAGGTGCGACCTTGCCATCGCCCGTCATCGCGTTCGAAAGCTGTGCTGTGATCCACCATGCGGCGGCGTTCAGCAGCGAAAGGCAAAGATAGAGCGGAATTTTTCCGAAGGACGCCGGGATCGCGAGCAGGATCGCCGCCGGCGGCGGATACAGGAAGGGGAACGAGATGTGAGGATCGCGCGGATAGAGATCGCCTCCATGCAAGATCTGCTGCCCGGCCCAGAACCAGAGCGGATAATCCTTCGTTTTCCCGTGTCCGAAGATCTCGGGGCCGAGAACGTCGGCCGTCAGGATGAAGCAGCAGATCAGGAAAAGGATATCGAGCGGCGCTCGCAAGGACGGGAGTCTCAAAACGCCTCACTTTCTGAAAGTTGAAAAGCAATCACGCCGTATCGAGTCTTACCTGCGCAGCAGCCCGCCGAGTGCACCACGTACAATAGCGTGGCCGATCGAACCACCGAGCGAGCCGCCGACGGACTTGCCGAGATCGGCCACCACGCCGCCCACGACCTTGTTGGTCACCGAGCGCGTGACGCTACGCGCGACCAACTGGCCGGTGGACAATTTGCCGCGGGGCGTGTTGGCGCCGAAAATCGTCCCCACGATGCCGCCGATCTGCCCCAGGATTCCGCCGCCTGCGCCGCTCGCGCCCGCGACCCGCTTTTGCAAGACCTCGTAAGCGGATTCGGAATCGATTGCAGTGTCGTATTTGCCTTTCACGGGGCTGTTGTCGATGATGGTCCTGCGCTCCTCCGGCGTGATCGGTCCGATGCGCGCGGTCGGCGGCCGCACCATGACGCGTTCGACGATGGCCGGAATGCCGTTACCTTCCAGAAACGACACCAGCGCCTCGCCCTTGCCGAGTTGCGTGATCACTTGGGCCGTATCAAGCTTCGGATTGGGCCGGAAAGTCTGTGCCGCTGCGGCCACGGCTTTCTGGTCGCGCGGCGTGAAGGCACGGAGCGCGTGCTGTACACGGTTTCCCAACTGCGCGAGCACCTTGTCGGGAACGTCGACCGGATTTTGCGTGACGAAATAGACGCCGACGCCCTTCGAGCGGATCAGCCGCACGACCTGTTCGATCTTTTCCATCAGCGCCTTTGGCGCGTCATTAAACAGCAGATGGGCTTCATCGAAGAAAAACACGAGCTTTGGCTTGGGAGGATCGCCAACCTCGGGCAACTGCTCGAACAGTTCCGACAGCATCCAGAGCAGGAACGTCGCATACAGCCTGGGACTTTGCATCAGACGGTCCGCAACCAGAATATTGACCATGCCCCGGCCATCGCGGTCGGTACGCATGAAGTCTTTCAAGTCAAGCGCCGGTTCGCCGAAAAACTTGTCACCGCCCTGGTTTTCCAGCACCAGAAGCTGACGCTGAATGGTCCCCACGGTCTGCTTCGAGACATTCCCGTACTGTGTCGTCAGTTCGCCGGCATGCTCGGCGATGAAGGACAGGATTGCGCGCAGATCCTTCATGTCGAGGAGCAGCAATCCTTGCTCGTCCGCGACGCGGAAAGCGATATTGAGCACGCCCTCCTGGACATCGTTCAGATCCATCATGCGCGACAGCAAAAGCGGTCCCATCTCCGAGACGGTGGCGCGCACTGGATGCCCCTGCTCGCCAAACACATCCCAAAACACCGTCGAAAACTGGTCCACCTGGAACAAGAGCCCGATATCGGCGGCCCGCTTGAGAATAAAGTCCTTGGCCTCGCCGACTTCCGAGATCCCGGAAAGGTCTCCCTTGATGTCTGCCGCGAACACGGGAACGCCGGCGCGGGCAAATCCTTCGGCCATCACCTGCAAAGAGACGGTTTTTCCGGTGCCGGTTGCACCCGTCACGAGCCCGTGCCGGTTAGCCAGCGCAAGCGTCAGCCACGCCGACTGCTCGCCCTTGCCGATAAAAATCTTCTCGGCCGTATCCACTGTCTGGTTATCCGGTGTTGCCATCGCATCGCCTCTTGTGCACCTCAAGGCGCAGTCCAACACCGCACTTATATTGCATGTTGCAAGCCGATTGAAACCTTGAACGAACGAACAAGGAATGAAAACGCATTCCGTTCGAGGCACATTCGGCCGGTTTTTCGGCCCCGCATCATCAAGTTTGCAGCAAAACTTCTCAGACAATGCGAGAAACCGACGCTCGCCCTTGCATTGCTGCAACACTCGCCCTGCGATTCACATCAGCACGCGTCGTGATCGCTTGTATTTCGTCCCGCAGAAGATCAAGATAAATCTCAAATGGGGATCCGGCGGAATAAGCTGGCTGAGGACGGGGCGCAATGGACGAACTGACAGCTTGGCTGGCCTCCAAGGCCGGCGTCGAAGACGCCGTGGCCGAAAAAACCATCGGCATCATTCTTGGCTACCTTCGCAACGAAGGCCCTTCCGACAAGGTCCAGTCCCTGATCGACAAGATTCCCGGAGCCGAAGCCGCGATCTCCGCGTCGGAGAACAGCGGTGGTCTGGCCAGGCTGATGGGCGGCGGCCTGATGGCCGTCGGCACGCGGCTGATGGGGCTTGGGCTTGGCGCCGGCGACATCCAAAACATCGCACGTGAACTTTTCCGGTTTGGTCGAGACAAAATCGGCGAAGATCAAATGGGCGCGATCATCGCAGGAACGCCCGGCCTCAGCCAATTCGCTTGAAGTAGATTTCCGATCGAAAAATCATGACATATCCTATTTCCGAGATTGAAGGCCTTCCCTCCTTCGCAGCCGCCAAATTAAAGACGCTGGGCATTCGCACCACGGCCCGCCTGCTGGAAGCGGCAAGCACGGTGAAAGGCCGCAAGGCGCTGGCGGCCAAGACCGGCATCAGCGAACAGCAGTTGCTCGAATGGGCCAATTTTTCCGACTACATGCGGATACCCGGTATGGGTCGGGCCAAGGTCGGCTTGGTCCGCGCCGCCGGCGTTCCGACCGTTCGCGAACTCGCGCTGCGAAATCCGGCACGCCTGGCGCAGAACATGAAAGAAGTGAACGTCAGGCGCAAACTTGTGCGGGTCATGCCTTCCGAAAAGTCGGTTGAACAGCTGATCGCCAAGGCGCGCAAGCTTCAGCCCAAAATTACGTACTAAAGGCACGTCTTCAAGCGGGCGCGATCACCCCGGCCGCCGGGGCGGCGCGGCTACCGGTCCCTTGACACCCCGGCCCCGACCGCGCAAAGCGACCGCATGACCGCGACTTCGTCCGGAACCGCCCCCGCGGCACCTTTGGTGGATCGTCGGACCTGGCCGGAACGCCTGTCCCGACCGTATCCGCTGGTGATGGGGGTATTGAATATCACGCCGGATTCCTTCTCGGACGGCGGACACTTCATCGTGCCGGCAGATGCCCTCGCCCAGGCAAAGCGCATGGCTACTGAGGGCGCGGACATCATCGACATCGGCGCCGAGTCCACCCGGCCATACGGTGCGCAGCCAATTTCCGCCGATGAAGAGATGCGCCGTTTGCAGCCAATCCTGGCCGATGTCGTCTCACTCGGAATTCCCGTGTCGATCGACAGCATGAAACCGGTCGTTGTCGCCTGGGCGCTCGAAACCGGCGCCACTATCGCCAACGATGTCTGGGGCCTGCAGGGCGATCCGGACATGGCCGGGCTGATTGCACAGCGGCATTGCCCGGTCGTGATCATGCACAACCGCGATCGCGCCGACGCTGGCATCGACATCATGAAGGATGTTACCGAGTTCTTCTCGCGCTCGCTGGAGATTGCCTCACAAGCCGGCATTTTGCGCGAAAACATCGCGCTCGATCCAGGCATCGGTTTTGGCAAGACGCAAGAGCAAAGCATCACGGTGCTGGCCCGCTTGAACCAGTTCAAGAGCTTCGGCCTGCCGCTTCTGGTCGGCGCGTCGCGCAAGCGCTTCATTGCCACGGTTTCACCGTCCGAGCCGGATCGGCGGCTCGGCGGCTCCATCGCTGCACATCTGATCGCCACAAAAGCCGGTGCGCAGGTTATCCGGACCCATGATGTTGCGGAAACCCTGCAAGCCTTGCGCGTAGCCTCAGCCATCTGGGACAGGGAATGAGCGACACGATCTTCATCACCGGCCTCGTCATCCATGCGCGCCACGGCGTGATGGATCACGAAACCGAAGTCGGACAGCGTTTTGTCATCGACCTCGAACTGTCAGCCGATCTCTCGGAGTCTTCGCGTACCGACCGTCTGGCCGATACCGTCTCCTATTCGAACGTGGTGGCGACCGCGACCGCGGCCTTCAAGGACGTCAATTACAAATTGCTGGAACGCGCGGCAGGCGCCGTAGCCGACGCTGTGCTGACGGCCTTTCCGAAGATCAGCGCGGTCAAGGTCACCGTCCATAAGCCGCATGCGCCGATTGCGGCAATTTTTGACGACGTCGGTGTGATCCTGACCCGCACGCGGAAGCCCTGACGCGCGGCATGACCGATTCGAATACCAGCCTTCCACTTGTTCGGATCATGCTCTGATGGCGCATGCCCTGATCGCGCTCGGCGGCAATGTTGGCGACGTCCGCGCCACGTTCCGAAAGGCGATCGCCAATATATGCGGCATGACGCAAGGAGCCCTTCTGGCGCGCTCTTCCGACTACGCTACGCCGCCATGGGGCGACGTCGAGCAGGCCCCCTTCGTCAATGCCTGCATGGAGATCGATACCCCCCTGGATCCCCACGCACTGCTATTCGCGCTGCAAAAGATCGAAACCAAATTCGGTCGCGATCGCCAGAACGAACGACGCTGGGGACCCCGCACGCTCGATCTCGACCTGATCGCCTATGAGGACGTTTCGCTCGAGCGGCCGGAACTGACCCTGCCCCACCCCCGTTTGTTCGAACGGGCCTTTGTGCTGGTGCCGCTCGCGGAAATGTCGCCAGACCGCGTGATCGGCGGCCGCAGCATCGCATCCGCATTGGCCGAGCTGTCCACCGACGGAATCGAACGGCTTCCCGACGCTACCTGAGTTCAAAACACCGTTTGGCTTGGCGGCGCGCTCGTGGCAATTTCGGTGTCCATGATGGTGCCTTCCGAAATGACATCACCCGATGACCTAACCCTGGCCGCAGGTTTTGCGCCTGCGACTTATGACGACTGGCGCAAGTTGGTGGATGGCGTCCTGAAGGGCGCGCCGTTCGAAAAACTGGTCAGCAAGACCTATGACGGCCTGCCAATCGAGCCGATCTACCGGCGCGGCCGCAACATGGCTCCGATCGCCGGCCGGCCCGCGGCTGCCCCCTGGCGGGTCATGCAGCGGGTCGATCATCCCGATCCGAAGGCTGCCAATGCGCAGGCCATCCATGATCTCGAGAACGGTGCGAACGGACTTGAGATCGAATTTGCCGGCGGATCGGGAGCGCGCGGGTTTGGCATCCCCGACGCCACGCCCGACACCCTGAAACGATTGTTTGATGGCATTTTCTTGGATGCAGGGATTTCGATCGCCATCCATCCGGTGGTTGGCCGGGGAAATGCCGGCGAGACGCTGGCTGCGCTGATCGAGGAGCGCCGCATCGATCCGGCCCAGATCGACCTGCGCTTCAACTATCAGGCGCTGAGCACGATGGCCGTGCGCGGCCACGCCCCGGCGGCCTGGAGCGAGATGGCAAAGCCGTTTGCCGGCGTGGTCGGCGGATTGATGAAGCGAGGTTTTCGCGGGCCGTTCGTGCTCGCCGATGGTCGCGCGGTCCATGACGCAGGCGGCTCCGAAGCGCAGGAGCTGGCGTTCGCACTTTCGCTGGCGGTAGCTTACTTACGCATGCTGGAAGATGGCGGTATCGATCTTGAAGCCGCGCGCTCGGCGATCGCGTTCCGCCTGGCCGCAGACGCCGACCAGTTTTTGACGATCGCTAAATTCCGCGCACTACGCCTGCTGTGGGCTCGCCTTGAACGTGCATGTGGCCTCGAACCGAAGCCGGCCTTCGTCGCCGCCGAAACCGCATGGCGCATGCTGACCCAGCGCGACCCTTACGTGAACATGCTGCGCGCGACGATGGCGACCTTCGCGGCGGGGCTTGCCGGGGCGGACGCCATCACCGTGCTGCCGCATACGCTTGCGCGCGGATTGCCGGAGGCATTCGCGCGACGCGTCGCGCGCAATACACAGCTTGTGCTCCTGGAAGAATCCAATCTTGCGAAAGTGTCCGATCCTGCGGCCGGCTCGGGCGGCATCGAAAGCCTCACGCAGGCGCTATGCCAGGCAGCCTGGGCGCTATTCCAGGAGATCGAAAACGCGGGCGGTGCCTTTGCCGCGCTCGAGCAAAATCTGATCCAGCGCAAGGTCGCCGCCACTCGCGCGGCGCGTGAAGCCAATATTGCCCGGCGCAAGGACGTCCTGACCGGCGCCAGCGCCTTCCCAAACCTGAACGAGGCGCAAGTCGCCGTTCTTGACGTCAAGCCGGTCGAGCTTGCGCCTTATGGCGAAGCCACATTCAAATTCGACGCGTTGCCGCCAATGCGGCTCGGCGCGCCCTTTGAACGTTTGCGCGACCGTTCCGACGAAATCCTGAAAGCCAAGGGAGCAAGGCCCAAGGTCTTCCTCGCCAATCTCGGCACGGCGGCCGATTTCACGACGCGAGCGACCTTCGCCAAAAGCTTGTTCGAGACCGGCGGCATCGAGGCGTCAGGATCGGAAGGTTTTGGCGATCCAGCGGCGCTCGCAGCCGCGTTCAAGGCCTCCGGCGCCGCGCTCGCCTGCATCTGTTCATCCGACAAGGTCTATGCCGAACAGGCAGAAGTGGCTGCGAGGGCCCTTCAAGCAGCCGGCGCAAAGCTTATCTATCTGGCAGGCCGCGGAGGCCAGCAGCAATCCGCTTTGCGCGCGGCCGGTGTCGGCGATTTCATCTTCGCCGGCAGCGACGCGCTGGCAGTCCTGCAGCAAGCCTATCGGCTGACGGAGACGGCATGACAGAGGCGGTGAAATCTGTTCTTTCGGGCGGGTGCCAATGCGGCGCTGTTCGCTTCGCCTTGTCGACGCCGCCGACCAAGGTAAGCATCTGCCACTGCCGGATGTGCCAGAAGGCCGCGGGCGCTCCGTTCGCTTCTTTTGCCGAAGTCGAAAAGAGCAATTTCGCCTGGACCCGCGGCCAGCCGGCCGCGTTCCGCTCATCTTCGATCGCCGAGCGCGACTTCTGCCGGGACTGCGGCACGCCGCTGAGCTTCCGTCGCATCGACGGCCCGCGCATCGAGATCCTGACCGGCACCTTCGACAAGCCGGACCGGCTGGTTCCTGTGCGGCAATATGGCAGCGAATCCCGGCTCGGCTGGGTGGTCGCGATCGCAAACCTGCCGAGCCAGACCACATTGCAGAACTACGGCCAGCAAAAGCTGTCCACCATCGTCAGCCACCAGCATCCCGATCATGACTAGCCGCCGCGCGCCCAGGGACCAGATTGTGATAGAATGGCAGCCATGAGCCGCATACCGAACTTCGCTAATGTCGCATTCGAGCCGGTTGCGACTGCCACACCCGCCGGCAACGCGGAGCCCTGGCTCACGCCGGAAGGCATTCCGGTGAAGCCGTCTTACGGCGAGGCGGATCTTGCTGGTATCGACTTCCTCGACACCTGGCCCGGCATCGCGCCCTACCTGCGCGGCCCCTATCCGACCATGTATGTCAACCAGCCGTGGACGGTCCGGCAATATGCCGGCTTTTCGACGGCCGAAGATTCCAACGCCTTCTATCGGCGCAACCTCGCCGCCGGGCAAAAGGGCCTTTCGGTCGCGTTCGACCTTGCCACCCATCGCGGCTACGACTCCGATCACCCGCGCGTCGCGGGCGATGTCGGCATGGCGGGCGTGGCGATCGACTCGATCTACGACATGCGCACGCTGTTCGCCGGCATTCCGCTCGACCGGATGAGCGTATCGATGACCATGAATGGCGCCGTGCTGCCGATTCTCGCGCTGTTCGTCGTCGCGGCGGAGGAACAGGGCGTTCCGCCGGAAAAATTGTCGGGCACCATTCAGAACGACATTCTGAAAGAGTTCATGGTGCGTAACACCTATATCTATCCGCCGACACCCTCGATGCGGATCATCTCCGACATCTTCGCCTTCTCCTCGCAGCGGATGCCGAAGTTCAACTCGATCTCGATCTCCGGTTATCACATGCAGGAAGCCGGCGCGACGCAGGACCTCGAGCTCGCCTATACGCTGGCCGACGGCGTCGAATATCTGCGGGCCGGGCTCAAGGCCGGGCTTGACGTCGACCGCTTTGCGCCGCGGCTGTCGTTCTTCTGGGCGACCGGCATGAACTTCTTCATGGAAGTCGCCAAGATGCGCGCCGCGCGGCTGTTGTGGGCCAAACTGCTCAAGCCGTTCGGTCCGAAAGACCCGCGCTCGCTCTCGCTGCGCACGCATTGCCAGACGTCGGGCTGGTCACTGACGGCGCAGGATGTGTTCAACAACGTGATGCGCACCACGATCGAGGCCATGGCGGCGACCCAAGGCCATACCCAGTCGCTGCACACCAATGCGCTCGACGAGGCCTTGGCGCTGCCGACCGATTTCTCCGCACGGATTGCGCGCAACACGCAGCTCTTTCTGCAACAGGAAAGCGGCACCACGCGCATCATCGACCCTTGGGGCGGCTCGTATTATGTCGAACGGCTCACCCGCGATCTTGCGGCAAAGGCCTGGGGCCACATTGAGGAAGTCGAAGCGCTTGGCGGAATGGCGAAGGCGATCGAGGCCGGCGTCCCCAAGCTGCGGATCGAGGAAGCTTCCGCCAGGACGCAGGCCCGCATCGATGCCGGCAAGCAGGCGGTGATCGGCGTCAACAAGTACAAGCCGGTTGACGAAGCGCCGATCGATATTCTCAAAGTCGACAATTCGAACGTCCGGCGATTGCAGATCGACAAGTTGAAGCGACTGCGAGGCGAGCGCGACCAGAACGGCGTGGACGTTGCGCTGGCGGCGCTGACGCGCAGCGCCGGCGAAGGCAATGGCAATCTGCTGGCGCTTGCCCTCGACGCGGCACGGGCCAAGGCGACCGTCGGCGAGATTTCAGATGCCATGGAGAAGGTGTTCGGCCGGCACCGCGCCGAGATCAAATCCATCACCGGCGTCTACAAACGGGAGGCATCCGCCATGTCCAACCGCGTCGAGAAGGTGCAGGCGCTGATCGATGCGTTTGAGGAAGCCGAGGGGCGACGGCCGCGCATTCTCGTCGCCAAGATCGGCCAGGACGGCCACGACCGCGGCCAGAAGGTGATCGCCTCGGCTTTTGCCGACGTCGGCTTCGACGTCGATATCGGGCCGCTGTTTGCGACCGCCGAAGAAGCCGCCCGCCAGGCGGTCGAGAACGACGTACACATCCTTGGCGTATCGTCGCTGGCGGCAGCGCATCTGACCGCCGTGCCAGAGCTGAAGGCGGCGCTGAAGAAGGAGGGCCGCGAGGACATCATGATCATCGTCGGCGGCGTGGTGCCGCCACAGGACTATGACGCACTCTACAAGGCCGGTGCCGAGGCGATCTATCCGCCCGGCACCGTGATCGCCGACGCCGCCGAAGAACTGATCCGCAAGCTGAATGCACGATTGGGGCACAGCGAGGCAGCGGAGTAGCGCGCTTTTCAGGCAATTGTGCTAGCATTTTGTCATGAGCGACGTTGCAGACATCACCTTGGAAGAGATTATCGCCAAGCTACACGAGGTCACGCCGGCGATCAGAGCGGAGGGCGTGATCGGGCTCGCCGTTTTTGGATCACGGGCGCGGGGCGACGCACGGCCAGACAGTGATCTCGATATTCTCGTCGATACTGTTCCCCGCGGAGCGTTGCCAGCGTTTGACCTGTTCAAAGTAATGCATTTGATCGAGGACGCGACCGGCCTTCAAACCCAGATATCGATGCGGAGTTTGCTGAAGCCGCGCATTACGAAGCGGATCGCCGACGATATGATCGAGGTATTCTGAATGCCGCCGACCGTGGAAGACCGGCTGCGAGATATTCTCGAAGCAATCACCGAAATCGAAGATATGCTCGCCGGCGGCAACCTTGATCTGTTCACCGCTGACAAGACGCGCCGCACGGCGACGGAGCGATATCTGGAAGTGATCCGTGAAGCCGCACGGCGGCTGACTGATGATGTCAAGAGAGAGACGCCGGAGATCGTGCAAGATCATCATCCGCCGCTAAGATCTTTCGTCCAACGTCGCATTCGGGCATCCAGCTAACGATAGACATTCACGCTCGAAAACGACAATGACCAGCATCAAGGCTCCCGACATCAAAACCATTGCCAAGGACCTCCGCTCGGGCCATCGAGCAGCGCTGGCACGGGCTATTACGCTGATCGAAAGCCGGCGGAGCGATCATCAGGCGGCCGCGCGCGAGCTCGTTCAGGCCTTGTTGCGCAACACCGGCAAGGCCATTCGCATCGGCATTACCGGCTCGCCGGGCGTCGGCAAATCGACCACGATCGATACGCTCGGGATGTTCCTGATCGAGCGCGGCCACAAGGTCGCAGTGCTTGCGGTCGACCCCTCCTCGGCCCGTACCGGCGGCTCGATTCTCGGTGACAAGACGCGGATGGCGCGGCTATCAGCCTCCGACAGCGCCTTTATCCGTCCCTCGCCCACTTCCGGCACGCTCGGCGGTGTCGCGGCGAAAACGCGTGAGGCGATGCTGCTCTGCGAGGCGGCCGGCTTCGACGTCGTGTTGGTGGAAACCGTCGGCATCGGGCAGTCCGAAACCGCCGTGTGCGACATGACCGACTTTTTCCTGGCCTTGATGCTGCCCGGCGCCGGCGACGAATTGCAGGGCATCAAGAAAGGCCTCGTTGAACTGGCCGACATGATTGCGATCAACAAGGCCGATGGCGACAACGTCAAACGCGCCAATCTCGCGGCGGCCGAATACCGCGGCGCGCTGCACATTCTTTCGCCTCGTTCCGAGCATTGGCAGCCGCCGGTCGTGACCTATTCGGGTTTGACCGGTTCCGGCGTCGAGACGCTGTGGCAGAAGATTCTGGATCACCGCACCGCGATGAATGCTTCGGGCGAGTTTACAGGTCGACGTCAGCAGCAGCAGGTGAAATGGATGTGGTCGATGCTGGAGCAGCTGACCATGGCGCGGCTGCGTTCGGATGCTTCGGTGCGCGCCAAGGTGAAACGGATTGAAGCCGAAGTCGCGGGGGGGCGCGTTTCACCGGCGCTTGCCGCCGAACAGATCGCGGAGATGCTGCGGTGAACGATCGCCTGCGAATGCTAATTACCGGCTTCGGTCCATTCCCTGGCGCGCCATTTAACCCGACGGAACCGCTGGTCACGCGTCTGTTGCGGCTGCGACGGCCCTCCTTGAGCGATATCGAACTGATCGGGCATATCTTCCGGGTGACCTACAAGGATGTCGATCGCGAGTTGCCTAAACTGCTCGCGTCACATCGTCCCCACGCGCTGTTGATGTTCGGGCTGGCTTCGCGCACCGCGCATGTGCGGGTCGAGACTCGCGCGCGCAATGCGGTCACGACGCTGTGGCCCGACGCGGGCCGGTCAAAGCCGCGCAGGGGGTCGATCGCAGGTGACGACGACGCCATGATGTTCGGTCCGCACACGGACAAGCTGTTGCGCGCCGCACTCGCAACGGGCATCGATGCCCGTATCTCCCGTGACGCCGGCAGCTATCTCTGCAACTATTTGAGCTGGCGTGCGATCGAAGCAACCCAGCGGGAGAACGGTCCCTGCCTCGCCGCTTTCGTGCACATTCCTCTGTTTCCGCGCGGCGTTTCGCAGCAGAAAGTTCCAACGTTTGCGGTTGGCTTCGAGGAAATGGTCGATGCCGGCGAAGCCATGCTGTTGGAAATGGTAAGGCTGACACGGCAGGCAGTCAGAAGGCCGACAGCATCCTGAAAAGGAGCACAACTAGAACTTAATACAGCGAAGACGGGTCCGGAAGAGTCATGGCGATTCCATTGCGCATTGTCCCGTTCCAAGAACTCTTCCTCAGTTCGATCGCAGCTTGTTGAATTTTTTCTTCGGTCCAACCGTCAAATATATCGTGTTCTGGCTCAAATAGATTTGCGAAGAACACGTTTGAGGGCTCTTTCGTCGGGTCCTTACCTGCATATTGATCGTAATAGTAACGCCGGGCATGCCAGGCGATCATATCGGCAGCTTGCAGCGGCAATGTATCCTCGTCCTTTTGAAACCTAGGAAAACCAGATGCGAGTTCTTTCATTCCGTTAGGCGCAAGAGATATAAATCGTTCGTATTCCTTCATCAAAACACACCGAGATTCGTTGTCTTGAGTATCGAAAATGAATTCAATTTTGTCAGAAGCATAGAGGTGCTTGGTCAGATGTAGGAGTGCCGTCATCACACCGAAGAAGGAAAGAAAATATGGACGATCAAGCGCTTCAAGATTGAATTTACCGGTCATGATGCGCTGATAAGGTTCAATCGGAACGACTGATATGAAGCCGTGCATAACGTTGCGTTTGATCACCTTCGTAAGCTCAACTAATCGATTATCGCGGTCTTTTTCTGACCATCCGTAGAAAGGGCTCTTTCGATTTTTCAGTTGTACCGCATGCTTCATTTTGAAAGTAGCAAGGGCACGCGGTTTCTCCTGAGATAGAACGTGCTGCCATTCTTCCGAAAACGTCTGCCATCGCTCGGTAGTGGAAACATAACCTGCCAGTACGAATACCGGCGACTTACCGTCCCAACCGCTATCATCAATGTGAGCTTGAAGCATGATTAACCAAAACAACAAATGGTTGGATTGATCATAAGACAAAAGCGGATCGAAGAGAGCGGCATTCGGGTCTCGTCCCCCAACTTTTCCCATCTATCCGCACCGGATTAACCCTACCGCAAACAATCAACTTCACGAGCGCGAGCGCGCGACCGCTAACGGCGCAATTTCTTGCTACCTGTGAGACCCGCGAATGCGGGCATGTATAGGCCGGGGCCAAGCAATCATATGCCGCTCAATCGTCGCCATCTCTTCGGGTTAACTGCCACCGGCGCGGGGGCATTGGCCATATCGCCGCGGGCAATGGCAGCCCGACTGACGTCAGCACTCGGGCGCGATGCGACGCAATACGGCCTTCGCCCCGGCAACCCCGACGACCAGACCAGAACGTTGCAGCGCGCGATCGACGAAGCCGCCCGCGGGCAGACACCCCTCGCTTTGCCGCCGGGCGTCTATCGCACCGGCGCGCTTCACCTTCCAAATGGCGCGCAGCTGGTTGGCGTCCACGGTGCAACGCGCCTCGTTTTCAGCGGTGGGGCGTCGATGTTCACGGGCGAAGGCGCGAGCAACGTCAGCCTCGCCAATCTCGTCCTCGACGGCGGCAATATCCCGCTGCCGTCCCGCCGCGGTCTCGTGCATTGCCTTTCCGGCCATGACATCCGCATCACCGGCTGCGAAATCACAGCGAGCGGCGGCAACGGCATCTGGTTGGAAAATGTCGCAGGCGATGTCAGCGGCAATACGATTACCAAGATCGCCGTCACGGCGATCACGTCATTTGACGCGCAAGGCCTGACGGTCACGCGCAACACGATCCAGGACACCAACGACAACGGCATCGAAATCCTGCGCACATCGATCGGCGACGACGGCACGCTGGTGGCCGATAACCGCCTCGAGGACATCAAGGCGGGGCCAGGTGGCTCCGGCCAGTATGGCAACGCCATCAACGCATTTCGTGCCGGCAATGTGATTGTCCGCGGCAATCGCATCAGGAACTGCGACTATTCGGCCGTACGCGGCAATTCTTCCTCCAACATCCAGATCACCGGCAACAGCATCACGGATGTGCGCGAGGTCGCGCTCTATTCGGAATTTTCCTTCGCGGGCGCCGTGATCGCCAACAACATCGTGGATGGCGCGGCGCTCGGGGTTTCCGTCTGCAACTTCAACGAAGGCGGACGGCTGGCGGTCGTGCAAGGCAACATCATCCGCAATCTGCTGGCGAAGCGGCCGATCGGAACCGCGCCGGACGACGGCGGCGGCATCGGCATTTACGTCGAGGCCGATACCAGCGTGACGGGCAATGTCATAGAGAATGCGCCGTCGATCGGCATCGTTGCGGGCTGGGGTAAATATCTGCGTGACGTTGCGATCACCGGCAACGTGATCCGCAAAGCGCTTGCCGGCATCGGCGTTTCCGTGACGCCGGGCGCCGGCGCCGCGCTCGTCAACAACAACATGATTTCGGAGACCCCGCGCGGCGCGGTGGTCGGCCTTGATCATGCGCGGCCGATCACGCCGGATCTCACCACCGAAGGCGCGCCGCAATTCGCGCAAATAACCGTCGGCGCGAACGCCGTGCGAAAAGTGCCCTAGAAGGTATTTCGAAGCAACGGGTAGCGCGCGGCGACCGGCGCTACATCCAGTACGGCCGCGATGGGATCCGCTGGCAGCGGCCGGGCGGAAGGTACATCGCTCACAGTGTCGCCACCCGCAGCAAGAATTGAGACGATCTCCTGCGGCGGAAGAATCGGAACGTCCGCCATCCGCGGCAACGGTGCCGGACTGCGCCGCAATTCGTTCCGCGGCGGCGCCGTTCGGCCGCCGGCGATCCACGACAAGTCGATCGCACGGTTGTCGCGCGAGGCCTCACGCGACAGCAGATCGCGCCAGGTTTCGACGGCGGCCTTGGCCTCGCGGAGGTTATCGAGGAAGCCCTGCTCGCTGTGAAACCGGCGCCAGCGCCCTGTTTCGAAGAGTTCAGTGAGATATTCGAGCCGACGCTCGGCGAGATTGCACCAGCGCGCAACGATCTCGCGCCCTTTGGCCACGTCCAGTTGAGATGCCATAAATTTGCCCGCAAGAGGAAAGACGCGGACGCAACCGGAACGAATCAGCCGAAGTAACCAATATATTTTGTGGAAAACCCAAAGAATGTCCAGCGACATGCAACCGAAACGGCGCCGGAGACCGCCGCGTCGAGCCGCCTTGAAAATAAGAGACCCGTCCGGGGGGACAACCGGACGGGTCAAGCCATATGGGCGCTTGGGGTGGATGGGCGCTCGCGCCAGATATAGCTGTTGGGGAGGGATGATCGCTCCCCACGCTTATGGGTCGCGGCAAAGGCGGCGGGCGTTCAACGGCCGTTAAGAAATTTCGCCCGCTTGGCTTCACGTCCGCGCGAGCGGATTGACGCTGTTCAGGGCCTGGTTTGGCCCCTGTCCCGCCGGGATTCGTCGCCTGTGGGCTTGTCGGCCGCCATGGTCGGCGTCGAAAGCTCGCTGGTTGGCGCGGGTTCGGCCTCCGGCATTTCGGGCGCAGCCGGTTTCTCGGAGGCCGCGGCAAGTGGCATCGGCGAAACAGTGACCGCCGAAACGGCGGCAAAGGCATCTGCCTCTCCCGCCCCGAACTGATCGTCCGGACCGGGCGGACCGAGGTCGCGCGCCGTTTTCGTCAGGATCGCGCGCAACTCCTCCCGCTTCAGTGCCGGATTACGCTGCAGCATCAGCGCGGCAAGGCCGCTGACGAAGGCTGACGAAAACGAGGTGCCCGAAGTGACCTGGTACTTGTCGTCCGGCGCGGGGAGGAAGATGTCGACGCCCGGCGCCGCGACAGCGATGTAGTTGCCCCGGTTCGAGGCCGCAAACAACTTGTCCTGGGAATCGGTTGCGCTGACCGCGATGACATTCGCATCTGCTGCCGGGTAAAGCGGTGGCGATTTGGGGCCGGCATTGCCGGCGGCCGCAATCAGCACGACATTGCGGGCGGCGAGCGCCGCAAGGCCGCGCCCGACCAGCCCGTCCTTCGGACCGGCAAAACTCATATTGATGATCTGGGCGCCGTAGCCTGCTGCAAGATCGAGCCCCTTGAGCAGCACGTAGGAGGAACTCTCCACCCGTTTGCCTGAGGTGCCGAAGGCGCGGATCGCCAGAATGCGCGCCGCAGGCGCGCTTCCCGTCAAACGCACATGCGCGACGATGGCGCCGGCAACGCCGGTGCCATGGGCATGGGGACCGTCTTTGCTGCCGAGCGCATCGAAAGACGTGATCGCCGCGCCGGCAAATTCGGGGTGTTTGAAATCGACGCCGGAATCGATCACGGCAACCGTGACATTGGCGCCCTCCGCAAGCGCGTGGGCCTGCGTCAGACGCAGCTTTAGTTGCGGATATTGCGCCGCGTCGCCCTCGCCTGCCTTCTGGTCCTGAAGGGCGTAGCGGAGGTTGGGCTGAACCGAGCGAACGCTGCCATCCTGCGCGAACTCCCGGCTTGCGGCCTCGAGGGTCTTGCGGCCGGTGACGCGGAACAGCCCGATGGTCGCCCCGAGCAGTTCAAAATTCCGGGATTCGATCCGCCGCAGGCCGTGGCGCCGAGCCAGCGCGTCGGCTTGCCCTTCGGACAAGGCGCCATCGATCTCGGCCACGATCTCGTTGGCAATCGCGCGCGAGGCAAGGGAAGCGCCCGTCGACGAACTCGCGGTCCTGCTTTTCGTCTTGCGGCCGTTGCTGCCGGCCACCTGGCCCGAACAGTTGCCGCTGTCGCGATCGGCCGCGATGCAGGGCGATTGAATGCGAAAGCCGTTTCCGTTCAATCCAGTTACGGCACGGCCGCCGAGATTCGGATTGATCATGATGTGCGGGCCTCGATCGAGGTTCGGCGCGCGCGAGGAAATGTTGAGATTGGGCGAGCGTATGATGCTCTGCGCTGACGCCGGCGTGGCGCCCCACCCGGCCAGCAGCAATAGCTCGGCCAGCAACGACAGCGTCGCGGCTGGTTTTCGCGGCCGCCATGTATCTCCAGTTCGGCTCATGTGAATTGAGACCTAAGAGCACGCCGGTTCGCTCATGGCGTCGCCACGGCGAGACTGACGATCTTCTCGTTCTGCAATCGGCTCAGGAGCTTTGCGAACTCGTCCTTCGACATCGCGGCGTTGGCGAATTGCAGGCGGAACATGCCACCCCTGGCACCGTCGACGATCGAGGCCTGATATTTGTCAAGCAGCCCCGTCACGTCGCTGATGCGTGCATCCGGCGCAAACCGCACCAGCGCGCGCGGCGGCGGCGCGGCGGACAGGTCGCGGCTGGTCGGCTCGTTCATGCTCAATGACGCAGTCTGGAACGTGGACGGCCGATTATCGATCAGCACCGCGGCAATCACGCCCGCCTGCAAAACGACCACGAGCGCGCCGAGGCTGGCGGACCATGCCAGTGTCCGCGGCGAAAGGTTTGAAAACAGCGCGGCAAACCGCGCCGCGAAGTTCGAGGAAGCGCCCGGCTTCCGCGCCGGCTCCGCATCGATTGCGGCAAACAGCTTCTGCATGGCGCGCACCGACGGCGCCCCCAGGCTTTCGTTCAGATCGATCGTTCCGGCATATTCCTCACGGATGACGGCATATTGCCGGGCAAGTTCGGGATCGTGGGCAAGCGCATCCTCGACCTTGCCGGCATCGCGCGCGTTCAGCGTGCCAGCCGCGTGCCAAGGCAGCAGCAATTCGATCTCGCCGGGTTCCTGCTCCACGATCTTTTTGCTCGCAGCCATCATGGCCAGCCTCGCTCTATGCCCGCTGCCTTCAGCAGTTCGGCCAGTTTCTTGCGTGCGTAGAACAAGCGGGTCTTCACGGTATTCTCCGGTATGCCGATAATTCCCGCGACTTCTTCAACGGACTTCTCGTGATAGTAGACGAGATCGACGATCTCCCGATGCTCGGCCGATAGACGGCCCAGGCACTTACGCAACGCTTCACCGGTATCCTTCTTCTGTACGCTCACCTCGGGATCGTCGGACGTATCCTCAATGGCGCCGGCAGCCTCGTCGTCCAGCTCCGCATCTTTCTTGCGTCGGAGCGCCGACAGCGCCTTGAATCTCGTGATGGCCAGGAGCCAGGTTGAAACCGCGGACCGTCCTTCGAATTTCCCGGCCTGCCGCCACACATCCAGGAAAACTTCGCTGATAAGGTCTTCGGCAACCTGTTCGTTCCGAACGAGCCGGAGCCCAAACCGGAACACCCTGACGTGATGGCGTCCATACAGCACTTGCATCGCGAGCCGGTCGCCTTGGGCGATCCGAGCGATCAGAGTGGCGTCCGAAGCAGCCGGTGTCGCGCTCAATGGCCGTCTCGCAAGGTTGGTCGAATGAGTGAGGCGGGTGGTTCGATCGGAAACGCAAGATTCTTCAAGCTAAAGCAGTAGCGCAGATCAATCTGTGATTTCCCGCACGGAAAAGCCTTTACCACCATTTGACGCGTTGCCGGTCTCGGTACTATAATACGTCTCGGCTCTCGGATTTGGCCGCGCCTTTTGCCCGGCGATCACAGTGGCCCGCAACGCGCGCAAATCCGATTTTTCCCGTCCGAACAAGGGTCAAGCAAGCCCTTCGGGGTCAGATTTCATCCTGAAAGATACCAAACCTAAAGGCTTTGCCTCGTAGATTCCGACCGATTGCTTTCATCATCGGCGAATTTATGGGAATCGCTGCGTCGCCTGTTTTGAATCCGACGGCGGAAACGCCAGGCGGCGTCGGCAAAAAGCTGACGGCCGATGCGCTTTCGCGCCGGTCGCGGCAGCGGCGGCAGATGCAGGGGATGATCGGCGCCAGCTACGTCGTCGATGCCATTATCCTGCTCGTCTATGCCCACGCCGGCACCACATCGGCGACCATTGGTCCGGCGTTCGCGATCTGCGGTCTTCTGTCGGTGACCGGCTATGTCGCGCTGTCGGAAGCCGGGATCACCGAGCGCTTCCGGGACCATTATCTCGTCGTTCCCCAATCAATCGTCAGCATGATCATCATGCTGGCGTTCACCTATATCGCGCCGGAAGTGGGCGCGATGTTCCTGTGCACGCTGTTTGTCGTATTTGCCTTCAGCTCGCTGCGCGCGACGCCCTGGCAAACAGCGGTGGTCTGGACGGCGATGGCGCTGGGCCTTGCCGGGCTGTTCCTGCTGACGGACAAGCCGATCTCGCTGCCCCATCAGACCTATCTGGAACGCTTCGTGACCATGACGGTGTTCATCCTCACCATCGGGCGCTGCATGTTCATCGGCATCTTCTCCAGCGCGATGCGTGATTCGCTCTACAAGAGCGGGCTTGCGCTGAAGGAAGCCAACAAGCGTATCGAAGAACTCGCCGAACTTGACGATCTCACCGGCTCGTTCAATCGCCGCCGCATCATGCGTTTCCTGGACGACGAAATCGCGCGGGCCCAGCGCGTCGATGCGCCCTGCTCCATCGCGCTGATCGATCTCGACTGGTTCAAACGGATCAACGACACCTATGGCCACCCGATCGGCGATGAAGTGCTCCGGACATTCGCCATCACGGTCTTCGCCAATATCCGCGCCGTCGACCGGTTCGGCCGCTATGGCGGTGAGGAGTTCCTGCTGCTGCTTCCCGATACGCCGCGAGAGACTGCGGCGCGCATGCTCGACCGGTTGCGGGAGATCATTGCCGATCTCGACTGGAGCGCGTTCTCACCCGGCATGCGGGTGACCGTTTCCGCCGGCGTTGCCTCGCTCAATCCGAACGAAACCGCGGACAGCTTTCTCGCCCGCGCCGACAGCGCGCTTTACAAGGCCAAAGCACAGGGACGCGACCGCATCGCAAGCGCCTGATTTCCATCATTCATCCCCAAGGCCGAAGACGCCGCGGGTCCGCACGACAGCTACTCCAGGACAGAGTCATGAGTTTGAATTTGAAATCCGTCTCCACCTCCGAAGGCCTGCTTGACGAATTGCAAGACACACTGGCCCACGGAACCGTCGCGCGCCGCGTCGAAACACTGCGCCGGGTCACGGACCTCTTCATCAGCGGCGCCGTCGAATTTTCCGACGATCAGATCGCCTTGTTTGACGACGTGTTCCAGTGCCTGATGCATCACATCGAAATTTCCGCCAAGGCACTGCTTTCCAATCGCCTCGCGCCGATCGACCGCGCCCCTCCGCTGACCGTCCGTGCGCTTGCGTTCGACGACCTGATCGAAGTTGCCGCGCCTGTGCTGTCTCAATCCGAACGCCTCGACGACGATGCGCTGATCGAGACCGCACAAAACAAGAGCCAGGCCCATTTGATGGCGATTTCGACCCGCAAGGTTTTGAGCGGCGCCGTCACGGACGTGCTGGTCCAGCGTGGCAACGACGAAGTGGTTCAAAGCGTCGTCCGCAACCCCGGAGCCGAATTTTCCGAGCGCGGCTATACCCGGCTCGTCAACCGCGCTGAGGGCAACGACGGCATTGCAACCTGCGTCGGCCTGCGCCCCAACATTCCGCGCCACGTCTACCTGAAGCTGATCGCCAAGGCTTCGGAAATGGTGCGGGCAAAACTCGAAGCCGCAAACCAGCCGATGGCGCAGGAAGTATCCAACGCGGTACGGGAAGCGACGCGGTTGGCGCGCTCCGCGCCATCGGCGATGAGCCAGGAAACCGCGATCGCGCACGCCCTGGTCAAATCGCTGTACGACGACGGCCGTCTGGACGAAGATCAGGTGGCCGCATTTGCCGATGCGGGCAAGTTCGATGAAGCCAACGCTGCCATTGCCGCTCTCGCCAGTGTTTCGGTTTCGATCGCCGAGAACATGATGGTGGAGACCCGAGCTGAGGGGGTCATGATCCTCGCCAAGATTTCCGGAATGTCATGGCCGACGGTCAGATCGATCATCAAGATGCGCGACCAACTGTCCGGCAAGGAGCCGTCCGATCTCGAAAGCTGCAAGGCCACCTATGAGCGGCTTCGTCCCTCGACCGCGCAGCAGGTGCTTCGCTTCCACCGCATGCAGCAGACCGCAACGCCGCCTGCGGCCTGAGCCGGTCGCATCGCTAGATGTGGGCTTTCAGGAGGTTGTCCATTCGGCCCTGACCGGGAACTCTGAAGTCGCCAAACCACCAGCGATTCGCGGAGAACCGAATGGACACCCACAAGAATGCCCCCCTGACGCCCAAAGGTCGAGAGGCCATG
>NZ_DAHUXJ010000019.1 GCF_027307225.1 Bradyrhizobium sp.
ACCATGGCCTCTCGACCTTTGGGCGTCAGGGGGGCATTCTTGTGGGTGTCCATTCGGTTCTCCGCGAATCGCTGGTGGTTTGGCGACTTCAGAGTTCCCGGTCAGGGCCGAATGGACAACCTCCTGAAAGCCCACAGCTAGACACGAACCTCAGGCACGTCAGTTTCGGACTGATCGGAGTTTCAGAATTCTGCCAGATTCGATTTCAGAAAGGTTGCCTATCCCATTGATCGTCTATATTAATCCCGGCCCGGTGGGGCCACGTGGCGGAGTGGTTACGCAGCGGTCTGCAAAACCGTTTACACCAGTTCAATTCTGGTCGTGGCCTCCATCAAATCAACGACTTAGCTGCGAAGTCCGCTGTCGCCGTTGAGCTTCCGGCGCCGCCTATCCGTCATATCCTTTGGGATTTTGGCTCTGCCACCGCCAGTGATCCCTGCACATGGTTTCGATATCTCTGGCCGCTCGCCATCCGCCAAGATATTTCGCTGCGCGGTCTGTCGCCGCATAACAGGACGCGACATCGCCGGAGCGGCGCGGCCGCAGCTCATAGGGAATTGATTTCCCGCTCGCTTGCTCGAACGCCTTAACGACCTCGAGCACGCTGTTCCCTCTTCCCGTTCCCAGGTTGACGGCAAAGCAGCCGGCCTGGTCGATCGTCTTCAGCGCAGCCACATGTCCCTGGGCCAGATCGACGACGTGGATGTAATCCCGCACTCCCGTTCCGTCCGGCGTATCGTAATCGCTGCCCCAGACGTTCAGTCGATCGCGTCGCCCGACCGCGACCTGGGCCACGAACGGCAGGAGATTGTTCGGCACACCCTTCGGATCTTCGCCGATCAGGCCGCTTTCATGCGCGCCGATGGGATTGAAGTAGCGAAGGATGCCGACGCTCCAGGTGGAATCGCTGGCAACGAGGTCGCGCAGCATTTCCTCGACGACTAGCTTGGTGCGGCCGTAGGGATTGACCGGATTGAGCGGGTGATCCTCGGTGTAGGGCAGAAACTTCGGGTCGCCATAGACGGTTGCCGACGACGAGAAGATGATGCGCTTGACGCCCCTTGTCCGCATGGCGCGCAACAGCCGGTGCGTCCCGATGATATTGTTGTCGTAGTAGTCGAGCGGCGATTTAACGGAATCGAGAACGGCTTTCAGGCCGGCGAAATGGATGACGGCCGTGCAACCGAAATCCTTCAATGTCTTCTCGAGAACCGCCTGGTCACGAATGTCGCCCTCGACAACGGCGAACGGCTTTCGGCAGATCTGCCGGACGCGTTCGAGTGACGTGCGGCTGCTGTTGGCGAAGTTGTCGAGAACCACGATCTCGTGGCCGGCATTGAGAAGCTCGACGCAGGTATGAGAGCCGATATATCCGGCGCCGCCGGTCACCAAGATCATGGTCTCTCCTCATGCTTACTTGTTCGGGTGTGTGCGCTGGAATCGGATCGCTAACCTATCCGAACACATGCCCGATGAGCGATTCCCGGTCTGAACGTCAATAATGCAACCTTAAGGCCGGGCTGCCGGCGGCCTATGGAGCATGCTAACGCCTGCGACGGCGAAAATCCCGTTTGGGCCGCTTCGGCGCCAGCTTGGGCTGCTCTTCCTGGACCTCCCGGTATCTTTTCAGCATTTGTGCGAAGCTGGCGTTCAGGGTCTCGGCGATCTCGGGGCGGTTTTCGAGGCGGGAAAGAACCAGCGCCGCCGCCTCGATGGTCGAAAGCCCGTCGCGGCGTGGCTCCCGGCGAAGCTGCCCATACCGCGATGGGTGCGAGGGCCCGAGGATCAGGCGCTGGCATTTCAGCATCCACGGATTGCGCCACCACAGCGCCTTGGCCTGGCTCCAGGTACCATCAAGCAGCACTACCCCTTCGATATCAGCCAGGATCGCGCGCTGGCCCTGCTCCAGTTCGCCCTTGCGATTGATGGCGACGACCTCGTTCGTCGTGTCGAGATCGGCAGCTTTCGCAGACCCCAGATAGAGCACTGCCCAGCGGGATGGATCGGCAACGGTCCGTCCCAACGCCCTGGAAAGGCTGGGCCAGGAGAGACCGATTTTCAGGACGGCTCTATCAAAGTGCATCGCCGTCAGGCGGGCCGTACCGAGAGCCCGGTCCTGCTCCTGCGGATGCTGCAAGATCAAGAGGTCGATGCGGCTTTCGATCGGCCTGACGTCCTCACAGACGCATAGAGGCTTCGGCTTGCGGCAATGCGGGCATTCAGGCACCGCAGAAGCCGCGGGGATGCCATCTTCGGCCTCGGGGGGGCTGGACATGGGCCTGCTATACGCTTGGCGGTCACCTGCTTCAACGATCGATGGATGACCTTCCTCGTCTGCCCATCGCATCGGCCCGGTGTCCACGGTCCTCGACGCCTGGTGCCCCTCCTCCCGAAACCTTCGAAACGGGATCCCGTATCTGGAATGGCGTCAAAGGCGAGGAAGCGAATGCGCATTGCAGTGGTTGGGACGGGAATTGCCGGCAATGCCGCTGCATGGGCCTTGTCGAAGCGTTATCCAGTAACGGTATACGAGCGCGAAATCCGGCCCGGCGGGCACAGCCACACGGTCAACGTCGATTATGACGGGACTCAGATCGCCGTCGACATCGGCTTCATCGTTTACAACGAGCCGAACTACCCGGATCTGACGGCGCTGTTCGATCATTTGGGAGTTGACACCCGCCAGAGCCAGATGAGCTTCGCTGTGAGCGCCGATGGCGGCCGCTTCGAATGGAAGGGCGGCGGCGACACCTCGTGGCAAACGATGATGGGCCTGTTTGCGCAGCCGCAAAACCTGCTCTCCCCGACCTACCTGTGGATGCTGCGCGATATTCTGACCTTCAACCGCAAGAGCGTCGAAGACTATGCCGCTGGCCGGCTTGCCGGGATCACCCTCGGCGAATACTTCCGTCAGGCAAGATACTCGCCGCGATTGCTGTTGGATTATCTCGCTCCGATGGGCGCTGCGATCTGGTCTACGCCCGCTCGGGACATGCTGGATTTTCCCGCCGAAAACTTCGTGGCGTTTTTCAGCAACCACTGCCTGTTGCAACATCGCCGGCCGGTCTGGCGGACCGTCAAAGGCGGCAGCCGAAACTACGTGGAGAAGCTGACGGCTGCGTTTCGGGATCGCATTCGTCTGGGCTGTGCGGTCACCTCCATTCACCGGACGGCGCGAGGTGTCATCATCAACGACAGCCATGGCGGAAGCGAAAGCTACGACCACGTCGTGATCGCTGCGCACAGCGACCAGGCGCTCAAGATGCTGTCCGACGCGGACGACCACGAGCGCTCGATATTGGGGGCCATCGCTTATTCGCCCAACAGGGTTTACCTCCACCGCGACGTAAGGCTCATGCCGCGCCGGCGCCGCGTATGGGCGTCCTGGAATTTTCTACGCTGGCCGCGCCAGCGAACGGCTCTCAACGACGTCGCCGTCACCTATTGGATGAACGAGCTCCAGGAAATCGACAAGGACAAACCGCTGTTCGTCAGCCTGAATCCCCCTTTCGAGCCCGACCCCAGCCTTACCTTCGGCCAGTATCTCTGCGAACATCCGCAATATGACGCCGCTGCCTTTGCCGCCCAAAAGCGCCTGGAGAGCATTCAGGGAAAACGGCACACCTGGTTTTGCGGCGCCTGGACTGGGTACGGATTCCATGAGGATGGAATACGATCAGGATTGGCCATCGCAGGAGCCTTGGGCGCCACGGCGCCGTGGCGCGAGGCGCCTGCCGAACTAGCGGAAGCCGCGGAGTAAGCAATTGAGAAACCCCAACGTCAGGACGACCGAAATCGAAGGCGACGCCGCTGCGCTTTACGTTGGCAAGGTCATGCATGCCCGCCTCAAGCCGGTCGGACATCGCTTCAGCTATCGCGTGATGAGCCTGTTGATCGACCTCGACCGGCTTGACGTTGCCGACCGCCAGACGGCCTTGTTCGGCGTCAACCGTCGGGCGCTTTACAGCTTCCACGAGGCTGACCATGGCGAGCGCGATGGCTCATCCTTGCGTGACTATGTGCAGCGCCGCGCTACCGAACACGGGATCGATCTGACGGGCGGGCGGGTGTCGTTGCTCTGCTATCCGCGCCTGCTTGGCTACGCCTTCAATCCGCTGTCGGTTTATTTCTGCCGCCAGGCGAACGGGCAGCTTGCTCTCGTGATCTACGAAGTCCGCAATACGTTCGGCGATATCCATGCCTACGTGTTGCCGGTGAGGAAGGGAAACGTCAGCCCGGCCGGCATCCGCCAGGAGCAGGACAAGCGATTGTACGTATCTCCGTTCATCCAGATGGCGATGCGCTACCATTTCAGACTGGTCGCACCGGAGGAGCAGGTCAAACTGCGCATACTCGAAACCGACCGGGACGGACCGCTTCTTTCGGCAACCTTCAATGGTAGACGTCGGCCCCTTACGACCAGGGAGTTGCTGCGCTCGTTCTTTTCGCTGCCGGCCGTCACCGTCAAGATCATTGCCGCCATTCACTGGGAGGCACTGCGGCTCTGGTGGAAGGGGGTACGGTTTGTGCCGCGCCGCAGCGAGCAGCCCGATACAAGCTTGGCGACCGGCCCGCGCGATGATTATACTTCGACCGTAACGTCTGCCCACGGGAGAAAGTAAGCCAGGTCGGTCGGCTATGTCCGAGGTGATTCCGGTCACGTCCGAAACGTTGGATCGCTTGCCTGCGGACCTGCCCCGCATGGTACGTCTCGCGCTCGGCTATGGTGCGCGACTGCGATACGGTTCGCTCGAAGTAACCTTGCCCGACGCCCGCACCGTCAGACTAGGCGATAACGGGCCGGGGCCGGCCGCCGCCATGAGGGTCCACGGTTATGGCTTTGCGTCGCGGCTCCTTCGCGGCGGCGACATTGGCATTGCCGAGGCCTACCTACGCGGCGAATGGGACACACCCGACCTCACCCAATTTCTCTACCTGTTCTGCGTGAATCAGGACTGGATGCGGTCCATGCTCGTCGGCAAGCCGATGGTGCGCGCATTCCAGATCGTCCGCCACTGGTTCAACCGAAACACCAGGCGCCAGGCGCGGCGCAACATCTACAGGCACTACGATATCGGAAACGCTTTCTATTCGTCATGGCTCGACCCGAGCATGACCTACTCCTCGGCGCTATTTGAGGAACACACGGCCGACCTGACCGCTGCCCAAAACAACAAGTACCGGCGACTGGCGGAAGCGATCGACCTCAGGCCGGGTCAAAAGCTGCTGGAGATCGGCTGCGGCTGGGGCGGGTTCGCCGAATATGCCGCAAAAGCCCTGGGCGCGAAGGTCGTCGGACTCACCATCAGCAAGGAGCAGCGCGATTTTGCTCGAGCCCGCATCCAGGCCGCCGGCCTCAACGATCATGTCGAGATCAGGTTGCAGGATTACCGCGACGAGCGCGATCACTATGATCGCATTGCTTCGATCGAAATGATCGAGGCCGTGGGCGAGGAATTCTGGCCGCGCTATTTTTCGCAATTGCGTGACCGGCTGCTTCCTGGTGGCCTCGCCGGTATCCAGGCCATCACCATCCAGGACAGCCTGTTCCAGACCTATCGCCGCGAAGTCGATTTCATTCAGCGTTATATTTTTCCGGGTGGCATGCTCCCCTCGCCGCAGGTTCTCAAAGCCCTCGGGGAGCGTTTTGGTGTCCCCGTCATTCGCGAGCGCATTTTCGGGCAAGATTATGCCAAGACGCTTGTGGCCTGGCGAAATAACTTCCGCAGCGCCTGGCCGAGCCTCACTCCGCTCGGCTTCGACGAACGGTTTCGCAGGCTATGGGAATATTATCTTGCCTACTGCGAGGCTGGCTTTTTGTCGGGGAATATCGACGTACGCCAGGTCGTGTTCGCCAAAAACAGCTAAGCCGCAGCACAAATCAGCTGCACAACCGGGCTTCCACTTTCACGGCCCGCGCTCTACTGTCCGTCTTCCATAGCTCGATTTCGGACATATCTAGCGCGCATGAAAATCAATAACGACGTCATCGAAGCCATCGGCAACACGCCACTGATCAAGCTGAAGCGGGCTTCGGAGCTGACCGGCTGTACCATCCTTGGCAAGGCCGAATTCATGAATCCCGGCCAATCCGTGAAAGATCGCGCCGGAAAATGGATGATCCTCGAAGCTGAAAAGCGCGGTGAACTCAAGCCGGGCGGCTTGGTGGTCGAGGCAACCGCCGGCAATACCGGCATCGGGTTGGCTGTCGTTGCAAGCGCACGCGGATATCGGACCCTGATCGTCATTCCGGAAACGCAGAGCCAGGAAAAGAAGGACATGTTGCGGCTCTGCGGCGCAGAACTCGTCGAGGTGCCGGCGCTGCCCTATTCCAATCCGAACAACTATCAGCACATCGGACGGCGGCTCGCCGATCAGTTGCGCGCGCACGAGCCGAATGGCGTCCTGTTCGCCGACCAGTGGAACAATCTCGATAACGCCAAGGCGCACTACGAATCGACGGGTCCCGAGATCTGGGAGCAGACCGGCGGCCAGGTAGACGGCTTCATCTGCTCGGTCGGATCGGGCGGCACGCTCGCCGGAACGAGCCGGTTTCTGAAAGAGAAGAACAAGGGCATTGTCATCGGCTGCGCCGACCCGCATGGCGCTGCGATGTACGAGTTGTTCAAGCACGGCCAGGCCAAGTCCACGCCCGGCGGATCAATCACCGAAGGCATCGGCCTCGGCCGCGTCACCGCCATCATCGAGCAGGCCAAGGTCGACGAAGCCTATTTGATACCCGATGAAGAAGCCGTCCCCGTCATCTATGAATTGCTGGAGCACGAAGGCCTTTGCCTTGGCGGCTCGACCGGCATCAATGTGGCCGGCGCGATCCGGCTCGCCGAACAGCTCGGACCAGGCAAGACGATCGTCACGATCCTTTGCGATTCCGGAAACCGCTATCAATCGAAGCTTTTCAATCCGGATTTCATGCGCTCGAAAAACCTGCCGGTGCCGGCGTGGTTGGAGAAACGCAACAAGATCGACGTTCCGTTTGCGTGATTGGCGAGTAGCGAATTGCGAGCAGCGAATAGAAGCGCGAGCCTCCACTCGCTACTCCCTATTCGCCGTTCGCCTATCGCAGGATCTGGCTGAGGAAAAGCTTGGTCCGCGCGTGCTGCGGATTGGCGAAGAAGTTCTCCGGCGTGTTGGTCTCGATGATCTGACCGGCATCCATGAAAACGACGCGATTGGCGACTTCCCGCGCGAATCCCATTTCATGGGTAACAACGAGCATGGTCATGCCCTCCCTGGCGAGGTCGACCATGGTGTCGAGCACCTCCTTGACCATTTCCGGATCGAGCGACGAGGTCGGCTCGTCGAATAACATCACTTTCGGATTCATGGTCAGCGCGCGGGCAATCGCCACGCGTTGCTGCTGACCGCCGGATAGCTGGGCCGGATACTTGCTGGCCTGATGCGGGATCTTGACCCGTTCCAGATATTTCATGGCCGCTGCATCGGCGTCTTTTTTCGGCATATGCCGAACCCAGATCGGCGCGAGCGTGCAGTTCTCCAGCACTGTCAGATGCGGAAACAGGTTGAAGCTTTGGAATACCATTCCGACTTCGCGCCGGACCTCGTCGACCCGCCTCAGTTGCGGCCCCAGCTCGATGCCGTCGACAATGATCCGGCCTTCCTGAAACTCCTCGAGTGCGTTGATGCAGCGGATGAATGTTGACTTTCCGGAGCCGGACGGGCCGCAAATCACGATGCGTTCGCCCTTCGCCACCTCGACATCGATATCGCGCAAGACGTGAAAGTCGCCAAACCACTTGTTGAGCCCTGCGATACCGACGATCGGATCTGTGGTCATGACGTTTTCCCGGTTACTTTCGGTGAGCATTCAGCCTGTTCTCGACGAACAGCGAGTAGCGGGACATTCCAAAGCAGAAGGCGAAATAGATCATCCCGGCAAAGGCGAAACCCGTGAACAGCGTCGTCGGCGTCGCCCAGACCGGATCGGCGAAGGCTGCATGCACCTGGCCCAGGAGATCGAACAGCGCCACGGTCGATACCAGCGACGTGTCCTTGAATTGACCGATGAAGCTGTTGACGATTCCTGGAATGGAGTCGCGGAGCGCCTGCGGCAACACGATCAGCCCGGTGGTTTGCCACCCCGCAAGCCCAACCGCGTTCGCAGCTTCGCTTTGTCCGCGCGGGATCGCCTGTAGTCCGCCCCGGATGACCTCGGCCATATAGGCGCCCGAAAACAGCGCGATACCGATCAACGCGCGGACCAGACCGTCGATCTTGAAGTGTCCCGGCAGAAACAGCGGCAGCATGTAGGTGGCGAAGAACAGCACGGTGATCAGGGGAACGCCGCGCCAGATTTCGATAAAGCCGATCGAAGAAAAGCGGATCAAAGGGATTGTCGAGCGGCGGCCGAGCGCCAGCGCAATCCCGATCGGCATCGAGGTGACGATGCCGGTGACCGCGACAACCATCGTCACCAGAAAGCCGCCCCAGAGACCAGTGTCGACAATGGGAAATCCACCACTGTCGAGACCCATCACAGCGACCACGAGGCCAATACCTGCAAATGTCGCGGCGCTGCCGAGCAACATGCGCCATCCGCTGCGAACGCCTCCGCTCAGCAAGAACAGGATGAGCGACGCGATCGCCGCCGTAGCCGCGAAGTCGACCCACATCGGGCGGGAGGAGCCTTGAACTTGACCGTTCAGCCGAACCAGCGGCCAAATCAAAAAGGAGACAGCCGTTCCAAGCAGCGCCACGAGTTGACCTAGTAATTGCAGCAGCGGCCCGACAACGGCCGTCGCCTCGCCAGCCTTGGTCAGAGCCGCCCCGAGATCGCCGATGCCGTCGGCAAACCCCGTTAGCAGGCCAGTTAGCCCGCTGATGCCCATGCCGTCCAATCCGCCGCCGTGCAACAAGAAGAACGCAACGACCGGAAAGGCGACAAAGAACAGGCCCGCATTGAGCCCCTTGGCCGGTAGCCGCGGGATCAACAGCGGCAGCAGCAGAATGGCGCCGAGAAAGAAGGTCAGATTGACCCGCCAGCGCTCCGGTTCGGGATAAAAGCCGTAGATGAACTGGGTGAATCTCGCCTCAATGAATGGCCAGCAAGCTCCGACGGGATGTCCGACCTTGTCGGCAAGGCAGGCGGTGCGGTCCTTCCCGATCCAGACCGCGTCGACCAACAGAAACTCAATGGTCGGGACGATGGTGACCCAAAGCAGAAGAAGGCAAGCGACCGTGAGCAGGATGTTGGTTGGCGAATTGAACAAACGTGCGCGCAAAAAGCCGGTCAGCCCCACGATTTCGACCGGTGCGGCTCTCTCAGGAATGAGCTCGCGACGAACGAATGAGGCAGCCGTGGCGGAATCGCTCATGCGCCCATGCTCCGGCCGATCCGCCAATTGTAGAAGCCCATGATGGCGCTCGTGACCAGCGAAATCAGGAGATAGACCCCCATCGTGATGCCGATGATTTCGATGGCCTGCCCGGTCTGGTTCAGCGACGTGCCGGCGAATACCGAGACCAGGTCCGGATACCCGATCGCTACCGCGAGAGAGGAATTCTTGGTGAGGTTGAGATACTGGTTGGTCAGCGGCGGGAGAATGACGCGCAGCGCCTGTGGCACCACGATCAACCGCAAGGTGGCGCCTCGCGAGAGCCCAAGCGACGAACCCGCTTCCATCTGCCCTTTGTGGACCGCCAGGATTCCCCCGCGCACCACCTCGGCGATGAAAGCGCCGGTGTAGGTCGACAGCGCCACCGTCAGCGCCACAAATTCCGGAATGACCCGCGATCCACCGGCAAAGTTGAACCCCCTGAGCTTCGGTATTTCAAAGCCAAAGGGAACACCAAACAGCAGCGCGGCAAGCAGCGGCAGTCCAATCAGCATGCCGACGATGGTGGGCCAGATCCTCATGATTCGGCCGGACTGAAACAACTGCCGGCGCGCATAGAATCTCAGCAACAACGAAGCGGCTATCGCCAGCAGCAGCGCGGCGATGACGGCTTCCAATCCCGGCTGCGGAATAGGCGTTGGAACGACGAGGCCTCGATTGGAAAGAAAAATGACGCCGAACAACGAAATGCTTTGCCGGGGAGACGGCAGCGCGCCGAGCACGGCGAGATACCAGAACAGGATCTGGAACAAGAGCGGAATGTTGCGCAGCAGTTCGACATAGCCGCCGGAAATTCGCGAGAGCAGCCAGTTCGGCGATAGCCGGCCCAACCCGACCAGGAATCCGATCAAGGTTGCGAAGAAAATACCGATGATCGAAACGAGCAGCGTGTTGAGCAGGCCGACAACGAACACCCGCGCATAAGTATCTGACTGGGAATAGGGAATCAGGGTCTGATTGACGTCAAAGCCCGCGTTGTTGGTCAGAAACCCAAATCCAGCCGCAATCCGCTGCGTCTCCAGGTTGGTCCGGACGTTGTCGACAACGGCGTAAATAATCCAGGCAACCAGGATCACAAACAGGAGTTGAAGAACAAACCCCTTCCAGCCCGCACCTCCCCCGAGCGCCCGCTGCAATCTTGCGGCCAGTTGCCGCGGCGGAGGTCGTGCGTCGGTACCCATCGCTGCCGCGATCTATCGAAATCAGCGGATCGGCGGCGCGTATTGAATTCCACCCTTGTTCCAGAGTTGATTGAGACCGCGGGCGATCCCAAGCGGCGAGCCCGCGCCGACGTTGCGATCGAAGGTCTCGCCGTAATTGCCGACGACCTTGATGATCCGAACCACCCAATCCTTGGTCAGGCCAAGCTGTTCGCCGAAATTGCCATCGGTCCCCAGCACCCGTTTTACTTCCGGCTTGTCCGATTTGACCATCTCGTCGACGTTTCTTTGGGTGATCCCAAGCTCTTCGGAATCGACCATGGCGAACAACACCCATTTCACGATGTCGAACCATTGATCGTCGCCATGGCGGACCATCGGGCCGAGCGGCTCTTTCGAGATGATCTCCGGAAGCACGACGTGATCGGCGGGATTGGTCATCTTCAGGCGATAGGCATAGAGACCCGACGCATCGGTCGTGAAAGCATCGCAGCGCCCGGACTCATAGGCTTTGACGGTCTCGTCTGCGCCGGCGAAAGCCACCACCTCATATTTCATATTGTTGCTTTTGAAGAAGTCGGCGAGATTCTGTTCGGTCGTGGTGCCGGTCTGCACGCAGACTGAGGCACTGTTCAGTTCAAGCGCCGAATTAACTTTCAGCGACTTCTTCACCATGAAGCCCTGCCCGTCGTAATATGTCACGCCGGTAAAATTCGCACCGAGCGTGGTGTCGCGCGAGAGCGTCCAGGTCGTGTTACGCGACAGCAGGTCGATTTCGCCGGATTGCAGGGCGGTGAAACGGTCCTTGGCGGACAACGGCACGTATTTGACTTTGGTCGGATCGTTGAAAATGGCGGCAGCAACCGCACGGCAGACATCCACGTCAATTCCGGTCCAGTTGCCCTTGTCGTCGGGCGCCGAAAAGCCGGGCAAGCCCTGGCTCACGCCGCAGGTCAGCATGCCCCGGTCCTTGACCGTCTTGAGCGTCTGGGCAGTCGCAGGCACGGAAAAGCCCGCGGCGAGAGCAAGGGCAAGGACAACAGAAACGCGTTTCATGGCGAGCCTTTCGAAGGTCTTCCGGGAACGATGGTGCTTCGACGCAAAGCGAGGCGGGCCAGCCATCCGTCACCGCAAATGCCGACCCGAACGAGCAATTTATGCTGCATATTCCGGTTCGTAGGCGAAGCGACGGTCGCGGCAGGCCCCTCAACGCTGCGGCGATTTGCAACCCATATCACAGAACGACTGGCGCGCCGGGTCAAGGGGTTGACGCCGATCTTCCTTGCCCTGCTATTAACCACTCGGCCGCCTTTGGCTGCTTCGCAACCGCGTGACGCAGCCGGATTGCCGCGAAGGAGACAGCAAAAAACATGAGCACCGGCGACGACGACAGGACAATGCCCCTGAAAACCGAAACGGCGCTGGTGACGGCGGGCCGCGACACCAAGGCACAGAAGGGATTCGTCAATCCACCGGTCGTCCACGGTTCCACCGTGCTCTATCCGACCGCAGAAGATCTTCACGCCCATCGAGGCGAGTTCCGGTACGGCCGCCACGGCACCCCGACGACCAAGGCGCTCCAGCAGACGCTGATGGCACTGGAAGGCCCCCAATGCGCTGGCGTGGGTATTGCGCCCTCTGGTCTCGCCGCGATCGCCACGGCCCTGCTCGCGATACTCAAGGCGGGCGACCATCTTCTGGTCTGCGACAACGTCTATCGGCCCTCGCGGAATTTCTGCAATGGCATGCTGGCGCGCTATGGGGTCGAAACCACCTATTTCGATCCGTTGATCGGCTCGGGTGTCGCGGGCCTGTTCAAGCCGAACACGAAGGCCGTGCTGATCGAAGCGCCGGGCTCGCAGTCCTTCGAGATGCCTGACATTCCCGCCATTGCGTCGGCTGCGCATGCGCGCGGGGCGCTAGTCATCGACGACAATACCTGGGCGACCCCGCTGTTTCACCGCTCCCTGGAGCACGGCGTCGATATCAGCATCCAGGCCGCCACCAAATATATCGGCGGGCACTCCGACATCATGTTCGGAACGATTTCGGCTAACGCCAGGACATGGCCGTCGATTTTCGACGCGATCCAGTTGCTTGGCACCTGCGCTGGCCCCGATGACGTCTTCCTCGCGATCCGCGGTTTGCGGACGCTGGCGGTACGGCTCGCACAGCACCACCGCTCGGGGCTGGAGATGGCGCAATGGCTTGCCAAGCGGCCCGAGGTCTTGCGTGTGCTGCATCCGGCGCTCGAGAACGATCCCGGTCATGCGATCTGGAAGCGCGATTTCACCGGGGCGTCAGGGTTGTTCGGCATTGTCCTGAAGCCGGTCCCGCAGGCGTCGGTCGATGCCATGCTCAATTCTCTCAAACTGTTCGGCATGGGCTATTCGTGGGGCGGCTTCGAAAGCCTCATCATTCCGTTCGATTGTACAAGCTATCGTACGGCAACCCCGTGGGCACCGGGCGGTCCGACGTTGAGATTGCACATTGGCCTTGAGAACGTCGAGGATCTCAAGGCTGATCTTGCTCGCGGGTTGGAGATCTTGACCGCGACCTAATGATCCAGCGTCTCCGATCCCTTCGCGTGGTTCTTGAAGATCAGCATCAGGTTGCGGATATAGATGATATTCGAGGCCAATTGTCCGATGATGATGACCGGCTCGCGCTTGACCAGGCCATAGATCAGCGTCAACAGCCCGCCGCCGATCGAGAAAAACCAGAACGCCAGCGGCACGACGCTCTTACGGGCTCGCTCGCTTGCGATCCACTGCACGAGGAAGCGCGCGGCAAAGGCAAGTTGCGCTATCAGGCCGAAGGCCAGCCAGAAGTCGAACTTGGCGACAAAGATGTCGTAGATGTAATTGCCGAGGGCCTGCCCGTACTGGATTAGCATCACTTCACCTCAGTCACGTCGGGCGTCGGCTTCTTGCGGCGGATCAGCCACCGCACGCCTGCAAGGTCCATGATTCCGATCCATAGCCGGTCGAAAAAGCCATAGTTTGACACGCCCGAATGCCTTGGACGGTCGATCACGTCGACATAGGCGATGCCGTATCCCTCGCGGCGCACCAGCGCCGGCAGGAAGCGGTGCAGGCCGTCGAAATAAGGCAATGCCAGAAACACCTCGCGCCGGAACGCTTTCAGACCGCATCCGGTGTCGCGGGTCCCATCGCGAAGGATTGCGCTGCGCACCCCGTTGGCGATGCGCGATTGGAGCTTCTTGAAGCCGGTGTCCTTGCGCCCTACCCTTTGACCGGCCGCAAGACCTATGCGTTCGCCGCCTTGTTCGATGGCCGAAATCAGGGCCGGCAGAAAGGACGGATTGTTCTGCCCGTCGCCATCCAGCGTCGCGATAATCGCGCCTCGCGCGGCGCGAACGCCGCTGCGTACCGCCGCCGATTGTCCGGCGGAGACCGCATGGCGCAGCTGGCGCAAATTTTGGCGTTCTTTCATAAGCGCTATCAGCCGATCCGCGGTCGCGTCGGTCGAACCGTCGTTGACATAGATGATTTCATAGTTCCAACGGCCATTGAGCGCGGCGGCAATTTCCGTAATCAGCGGTGCAATATTGTCGGCCTCGTTGCGCACGGGCACAACGATGGAGACGGCAATAGCGGCAGTGTCGGAAGGAGGCAAATCTCACCCGTTAGCGTTGGACGGCGGTCGTCCGATGGTCGGTTCTTATGAGGCTGATGGCTTGGCGGCAACCTTTTTGACGGGCCCTTCAGGCAGGGGCGAAATGATACCAGCCTCGCTGATCGCAAATCCGAGCGCGCGCGCGGCGAACCAATAGCGGACGCACATAGCGCCGATCAATCCGATCGCAGCACCCGCCACCACGTCGCTTGGATGGTGGGCCAGAAGCACAAGGCGGGTAAACACGATGATGAGCGCATAAGCGGCCATTACCCCCCGCATCCGGGGCCAGATCGCAGCAATCGCGAACGCCAGCGCAAAGGCTGTAATGGAATGGGCGGATGGGAAACTCGCATGCGCTGCGGTTCCGGCGAACGGGACGAAGTTAAAGGGATTGACCTCGCCTCCGACGAATGGGCGTCCCCGCCCGGCGATCCATTTCACGAGTTCGCCAAAGACAAGCGGCCCCGCAAGCGCCAGCCAGATAAATTGCAGGCGCAAACCGGCCGTCGCCAGCCGGCGCCGCGTCGACCCATGCGTCGCAGGCGCCACGAGCGCCACGGCAACCAGCAGAAACGTCACCAGCAACAGAACGTACGTGTCCTTGCCAAAATCGGTCAAAATCCGGAATGGCCAGAGGCCCGGCGTGCCGCGGGGCGGCATCAACGCAATTTCACGCGCATCGGCCCAGATCATCAGCGCGACAACGAGCATTGCAGCGATGACGGCCGTCGTCAGGACGTTGCGCGAAAGCCGCCGCGCGCCCTCGGAGCGGTGTGCTTGCGACGGCGGGCGCACCAATTGCGCGGCCCAGATCGAAACGACCAGAACAAGGCGCGCAAAATAGCCCAAGGATGCGTCGACACCGGTCTGGCTCGACATCTTAGTCGGTGCCTTCGGAGCGGAAGATCGCGATCGAAATCGGCCGCCCCTGCGAGATATTGTAGCCCTCGATGCGCGTGGCTACGTCGTAGCGCAGGCCGATCGCCTCGGCGCGTTGGGCAAAGTTGCGTTCCGCGCGCTGCTCAATCAGGGCGAACCGGCAGCTACCTTGGGCGAGAAAATCGGCCGCGCCTGATCCGTCCGTCAGCAGCGTCGACGTTCCCGTCATGAAGACAAGGCTTGGTTCGTGAAAGCCTGCTGCCGCAGCCTTCGGCCCAACGCAAGCGACGTTGCGAAGCGCCCGCGCGATCTCTGCGCTGGGAAACAGGGGCGTCAATGCCGGCACCACGACGCCGTAAATGGCAAAGGCAAGAAACAGCGCGGACACGACCGCGTTCAGCAATGAGCGTTCGGCGCGGCTGTCGTCATAGAGCCACCACGCAAACAACCCGAAGATCAGCGCGGCGGCCACGAAGGGCCATGCCAGGAACACCGGCTGGCGCGTCAAAGTAACGGCACCGACAACGGCGGCGAGCGATGCAAGTGCGGGAATGGCAAACCACCATGCCGCCCCACTGGTGAGCCACGAGCGCGACAACACACGCCGTTCGAGCGCACCGACGGTGAGGATCGCGATCGCCGGATAGAGCGGCAGGACGTAGTGCGGCAGCTTGGTCAGCACCACCTCGAAAACAATCCATGACGGAACCAGCCAGGCGAGCAGAAATTGCGCGCCCGGTTCTCGTCTCGCCCGCCAGACGGCCGGCGCCGCCATTGCCGCAAGCGGCGCGCCCGGCCAGAACGTCAGCCAGAACAGCAGCAGATAGAGACCGGGTGGCATCCCGTGCGATTCCTGCGCCGCAAGCTTGCTCAGCATGTCGCCGCCGATTGAATCGGCGAAAAACGCATCGCCCGCGCGCCAGAAAATCGCGACAAACCACGGGAGGACAAGAAGGAGAAGCCAGATCAGGCCCCACACCGGCCGCAGCCGCGAAAGCCATGCCGCCGAGCGGTCCAGAAAGGCGAGCGTCACGATCGCCAGACCGACGAACATCAGGATCAGCGGGCCTTTGATGAGAATTCCGCCAGCAAGCGCCGTCCAGAAAATCGCGGGCCATGACCACGGCGGACGATCATCCTCGCCGTGCTGCCAGGACATGTAGGCCCGCGCCAAGGCGCCCATCGCCGCCACGACGGTCAACAACAGCATCGCGTCGGTCTTGGCGAGGCGCGCTTCGACGTTGAGCAGCACCGAACTCGCCATAATGAGGGCAGCCAGGATGGCGGCACGCTTGCTAACAAAGGCCAGCGCCGTCCAGTAGGTCAGAAGCACCGCACCGAGCGCGCCGATCAGCGACGGCACGCGGTAAACCCAGATGCGCAGCTGAGCGCGCGGCAAGCCCAGCACAGAGGCGGTTTTGACCGCGGCCGCCTGCATCCAGTAGATGCCGACCGGCTTCTTGTAGCGCACGTCGTCCTGAAAGCGGATGTCGACGAAATCGCCGCTTTCGACCATTTGCTTGGTCGCCTGCGCAAAACGCGCTTCATCGCGGTCGATGGGCGGAATGCTGAAGAAGCCGGGCAGAAACAACAGGAAGCCGCACAGAAGCAGAAACACCACTGATCGCACGTGGCTCGCGGCCGCGAAATCCAGGAGATCAACGAGCCGGCTGCCCCGATCAACCTTCTTTTGGGGCTCGCGCGGCTGTCCAAACCGGGGGCGTGCATAAGTATCGCTCATCGGTTCCGCATACGCTGAAAACTACGTTGCGACAACCGCTTAGCGAGCTATCTACTGAATTCTGATGACAACTGTGTCCGCCGCACCCTTGGCGTCGATAACAGTCAGTCTGGCGAAGCCCGGACCCGGTGAGTCGATCAGGCGCTGGCGGCGGCTGTCGAGTTCCCCGACCGAAACTCCGTTGACGAGCATTGTGATCGGAAGCGTGCCGCCTGCCACTTTTATGGGCATGGCGGCAGGTGCTCCACTCCCGCCCGACACATCGATCCGGGAACCATCGAGCGGGAACTGGATATGTGGCGCCCGCTCGCCATCGGTTCGAACCAGTTCACCCAACGGCCGATAGCGCCGCAACGGCAGCGGCAATTTGGCGTTACTCGCCACCAGCGTACCCTTGGGCGGTTTCGGCAAGGCGGCCGGCAATTTGCCGGTGCGGGCAAAGGAGTCGAACAGTATCGGCGCGGCCGCAGTTCGGCCGACGATTCCGGGAACCGGAGCACCATCGGGTCGACCGACCCATACGCCGATTGTCATCCGCCCATCGAAACCGATCGACCAAGCATCGCGATAGCCGTAGCTCGTCCCGGTCTTGAAGGCGATCCGGTTATGCACGCCATTCTCCGGCGGCGGCGTTCCCAACAAGACATTGCCGACCTGCCATGCGGCGACCTGGTCCAGTAATCGCTCCGGTTCCCTCTCCTCGCCCCGCCGGCTTTGGATCTCCAACAACGGCAGTGCGTTGCCGAGCCGAGCCAGCCCCGAATAGAGTGCCACGAGATC
>NZ_DAHUXJ010000108.1 GCF_027307225.1 Bradyrhizobium sp.
CGGTGCCCGAGGGCACCTCCATCATGCACGCCGCGATGGAGGCTGGCATCAAGGTACCGAAACTCTGCGCCACCGACACTCTGAACAGCTTCGGCAGTTGCCGCCTCTGCCTGGTGGAGATTGAGGGTCGTCCCGGCACCCCTGCCTCTTGCACCACGTTGGCCGCCCCCGGCATGAAGGTGCACACCGCCGGCGAAAAGGTCCGGCGCATCCGCCGCGGCGTGATGGAGCTTTACATCTCCGACCACCCGCTCGACTGCCTGACCTGCGCCGCCAACGGCGATTGCGAATTGGAGGACATGGCCGGCGCGGTCGGCTTGCGCGACGTGCGCTACGGCTATGAGGGCGAGAACCACGTTTTCGCCAAGACCAACGGCGAGGCCAATGCGGCGTGGATGCCGAAGGACGAGTCCAATCCGTATTTCACCTATGACCCTTCCAAGTGCATCGTCTGCTCGCGCTGCGTTCGCGCCTGTGAGGAAGTTCAGGGCACCTTCGCACTGACGATCTCGGGCCGCGGCTTCGACAGCCGCGTCTCGCCCGGCATGAACGAAAGCTTCCTCGGCTCCGAATGCGTGTCGTGTGGCGCCTGCGTGCAGGCTTGCCCGACCGCGACGCTTACCGAAAAGTCGGTGATCGAGATCGGCCAGCCCGAGCACTCGGTAGTCACGACTTGCGCCTACTGCGGCGTCGGCTGCGCCTTCAAGGCGGAGATGCGAGGCGAGGAAGTCGTCCGCATGGTACCGTACAAGGATGGCAAGGCCAACCGCGGGCACTCCTGCGTCAAGGGCCGCTTCGCCTGGGGCTACGCGACCCACAAGGAGCGTATCCTCAATCCGATGATCCGCGAGAAGATCACCGATCCCTGGCGTGAAGTGTCGTGGGATGAAGCTTTCAACTTCGCCGCTGCCAGGTTCAAGGCCATTCAGCAAAAGTACGGCCGCGACGCCGTTGGTGGCATCACTTCCTCGCGCTGCACCAACGAAGAAACCTACCTGGTGCAGAAGCTGATCCGTGCCGGCTTCGGCAACAACAACGTCGATACCTGTGCTCGTGTCTGCCATTCGCCGACCGGCTACGGCCTCTCGGCGACCTTCGGCACCTCGGCCGGCACCCAGGACTTCGACTCGGTCGAGGACACCGACGTCGTCATCATGGTCGGCGCCAACCCGACCGATGCGCATCCGGTGTTCGGCTCTCGCCTGAAGAAGCGCTTGCGCCAGGGCGCCAAGCTGATCGTGATCGATCCCCGCCGCATCGAATTGGTGCGCTCGGCTCACATCAAGGCGAAGCATCATCTTCCGTTGATGCCCGGGACCAACGTCGCCGTGCTGACAGCGCTCGCCCATGTCATCGTCACTGAGGGCCTCGCCAACGAAGCCTTCATTCGCGAGCGTTGCGACTGGAGCGAATACGAGGACTGGGCAGCCTTCGTTTCCCTGCCGCAGAACAGCCCCGAAGCCATCGCGATCGCCAGCGGCGTCGATCCGAAGGAGTTGCGCGCGGCGGCCCGGCTGTTCGCGACCGGCGGCAACGGCTCGATCTATTACGGATTGGGCGTCACCGAGCACAGCCAGGGAACGACGGCCGTGATTGCCATCGCCAACCTTGCGATGGTGACCGGCAATATCGGCCGTCCCGGCGTCGGCGTGAACCCGCTGCGCGGGCAAAACAACGTGCAGGGCTCCTGCGACATGGGCTCGTTCCCGCACGAGTTGCCCGGTTACCGCCATATCGCGGGCGACGCGGTGCGCCACCAATTCGAGGAGGCGTGGAACGTCAAGCTCAATCCGGAACCGGGCCTGCGCATTCCCAACATGTTCGATGCTGCAATCGACGGCAGCTTCATGGGCCTTTACGTGCAGGGCGAGGACATTCTGCAATCCGACCCCAACACCACCCACACCGTTGCGGCACTTTCAGCCATGGAGTGCGTTATCGTCCACGATCTTTTCCTGAACGAGACCGCGAACTACGCCCATGTCTTCCTGCCCGGTTCGACCTTCCTCGAGAAGGACGGCACGTTCATCAACGCAGAGCGGCGAATCCAGCTCGTTCGCAAGGTAATGACGCCGCGCAACGGCCTGGCCGACTGGGAGGTAACCATCCAGCTCGGCAAGGCGATGGGCTTTGAAATGAACTACAACCATCCGTCCGAAATCATGGACGAGATTGCGGCGTTGACGCCGACCTTCGCCGGCGTTTCGTTTGCCAGGATCGAAGAACTCGGCTCGATTCAGTGGCCCTGCAATGAAAAGGCGCCCGAGGGCACCCCGATCATGCACATGGGTACTTTCGTGCGTGGCAAGGGCAAGTTCATCAGGACCGAATATGTCGCGACCGACGAACGCACCGGCCCGCGCTATCCGCTGCTGCTCACGACGGGACGCATCCTCAGCCAGTACAATGTCGGCGCGCAGACGCGACGCACCGAAAACGTCGTCTGGCACGAAGAAGACCGGCTCGAGATCCATCCCCACGATGCCGAGCAGCGCGGCGTACGCGATGGCGACTGGGTCCGGCTCGCCAGCCGCGCCGGCGAAACCACCCTGCGCGCGCTGATCACCGATCGCGTTGCGCCGGGCGTGGTCTACACCACCTTCCACCACCCGGACACGCAGGCCAACGTCATCACGACCGACTTCTCCGACTGGGCCACCAACTGTCCCGAGTACAAGGTCACGGCGGTGCAGATATCTCCCTCCAACGGGCCGTCGGATTGGCAAAAGGCCTATGACGAACAGGCCCGCAATTCACGGCGCATTGCGCCCGTGGTGGAAGCCGCGGAGTAAACCTTGCGCGATCCGGTTGGTACCGTCGACCGTCTGGTGTGGCGAGATTCTCGCCTCACCGACGGCACGCGCGCGATTCCGGAAGAGACGGCGCTGGCGCTGACCTATAACGGCGGCACCTACGCCGTCATGATGGGGACGCCGCAGAACCTGACGGATTTTGCCGTCGGCTTCAGCCTCAGCGAAGGGATCGTTCAAGCGCCTGAAGAAATCGCTTCGCTGGAGATTGTCGATGTCGGCGATGGCATCGAATTGCGGATGTGGCTATCGGAAGAGAAAGCCGCCCACCTCAGTGAGCGGCGGCGCCATATCGCCGGACCGACCGGCTGTGGGCTTTGCGGAATCGATTCAATCGCGGAAGCCGTGCGTCCGTCCCCCGTAGTCGGCACGGCGCGCTCGTTTTCCCCGCGCGAGATCATGACGGCGATAGCTGGCGTTTCACCGTTGCAGCCGATCAACATGGAAACCCGCGCGGTCCACGCGGCCGCGTTCTGGACACCCGCGGCCGGCATCGTTGCACTGCGCGAAGACGTCGGCCGTCACAACGCACTCGACAAGCTCGCCGGCGCACTGGCGCAAGCCGATGTTCCCACGAGCGAAGGCATGGTGCTCCTGACCAGCCGCGTCTCGGTCGAAATGGTTCAGAAGACGGCGGCCCTCGGCGCATCCGTGATGGTGGCCGTTTCAGCGCCGACGGCGCTTGCCGTCAGGATGGCGGACCAGGCCGGCATCACGCTTGTCGCCGTCGCCCGCTCCGACGGCTTCGAAATTTTCACCCATCCTGATCGCATCCTCTCGGCGATCGCGCAAGGAACGGCTCATGTCGCATAACCATAGCAACCTGGTCTATATGGCCAATCAGATCGGCAAGTTTTTTCAGAGCCAGGGACACGACAAGGAAGTCGCCGGCGTCGCCGACCATATCCGCAAGTTCTGGGATCCCCGGATGCGCAGGGCGATTTTCGCGCATCTCGATGGCGGTGGCGCGGGACTCGACCCGAACGTGATCGAGGCGCTCAGGTCGTTGCAGGCTGCGAGTGCAAAGACGGCCTGATACGACCTGCGACCGTGGGGTCGAAAGATGTTCAATCCGGCGCTGACCTGTCCCGATGACACGACGTAACCTCGGCGTGAGTTACCTTGATGCGCGCTAAGAGATAAAAATCCGGTGGGTCATCGGCATCAGCTCTTGTGACGATGGTCGCAGCTCACTATTGTCAAGCGCGATATCATTTCCTCTTCATTGAGATGACTGATCTCCGACTATTCGATCTCAACCTCCTGATCGCCTTTGATGCGTTGATCGTCGAACGGAACGTTACGCGCGCGGCAGAACGCGTCGGCATCGGACAGCCGGCAATGAGCTACGCCCTGTCGCGTTTGCGTGAGCTCTTTGCGGACGACCTCTTTGTTCGGGCCTCCGGCATCATGCAACCGACGACGCGCGCCCTGGAGCTTGCTCCGTCGATTGCACGGGTTATCGCCGACATCCGCAACAACGTTCTGTCGGACCGCGCATTCGATCCCGGCAAAACCGAAATGACTTTTCGATTCGGCGCGGCTGATCATCGGGAGGTCGCAGTTCTGCCAAAGATGTTGGAAGTCTTGCGCAGGCTTGCCCCCCAGTCGCGCCTGGTCGTTCGTCGAGCAGACGGCGACAATCTGTCGACGATGCTCGAGAGCGGCGCGATCGATCTGGCCATGGGTTATTTCCCCGATGCGAGGAGCCCGCTGCAATCCGAGGTCTTGTTTCACGAAGAATTCGTCTGCGTATTTGACGCCAAAGCTTGCGACGTGTCAGCGCCTCTGTCGCTTGAGGATTATCTTGACTTGCCACACATCGTCATGTCCCTTCGCGGCGAACCCGGTGGGATTGCCGATCCAGTTCTCGCCGGCATGGGCAAGCGCCGCTTCGTCTTCATGGTAACGCCGCATTTCTTGGCGGTGCCCTATCTGCTGCATGGCTTTCGCGCCTTGGCCGCCATGCCTCGTCATTTTGCAGAGCATTGCCAGCGCGTTGTGAGCTTAGCGGTTAGTCCACTGCCGATAAAGACCGAAGGCTACGACGTCTCGATTTATTGGCACGCGCGAACCGACACAGACCCGGCGCATCGATGGTTCCGCAACCTGGTCCGAGAAGCCATGCGGCCGGCATCCGCTTCCTCCTAGTGGATTTGACATTCGCTACCCATCTGGCCGAGAACTCGCGAAACGCGAATGCCAAATCCTAAACTCCACCGGACACATCTATTTTCTAGTGGTCCTTTGATTCTAACATTCGCAAAAGTGCCCGCTGAGAAGGGATGCGAATGTTAGGCTCGGACCACCAGAACGTCCCTCCAGGAACGCACCCAGCCCGCGACGATCTGGATCATGCCTATCCGGTTTAGACACACAGCCCTAGACGTTGTGGTCGAAGCCTCAATAAATAGTGGTGCAGTCGAGCGCTTGCGTTTGCAGCGCTGTCACCAATTCAGCGACGTTGGCGACGAAACCCTGTCCAAGCCGGTACATCGGTTCCGGCTCGAATTTGTCCTGCGAGAGCATGAAGATGGTTCGCTTGCCTTGGCCCGCCGCGTATCCTGCTTCAAGATGCGCGCTGCGACCGCAGGGAAGCACCAGCACGCACGTATCACACCAATGCAGCGCATCCCGGTCGAATCCACGATCAGCGGGCGGCCGGCGAAACTTGTGAACGTATTGCCGAATCGTCCAGTTCATCCAATCCGGATCGATCTCGCGCCAAGAAAACCCTTGGTCCCCCGGCGCTGGATTGCGAAAGTCATAGACTTCATGTCCAGCGTCGCGGAGGGCCTTCACTACAGCGGGCTGCTCGCTATTGCGCCACGACGAAGCAACATAAATTTTTCGACTGTTAGTCAACATCAAGCGGTCCTCAGTGTTTGCGTGCGTTAACCGGATAAGCATGATCTGGATGGCTCGAAGGCCCGCTCACCTTGGCTCCTCCTCGTGGGTCTGAGCCCCAACAGATTGCGCCTATCCACCCAGCGCCTCGACGACCAGCCTGCCGACCTCGCGGCCGGAGAACTGCTGCTGACCAGTTATCAGATTGCCGTCGCGGACGGCATAGCCGCGCCAGAGGCCGCCCTGCGTAAAGATCCCGCCGAGTTTCTTGACCTCGTCTTCGATACGCCAAGGCATGATGTGCTCGCCGCGTGGCAGCGCGCCCATCTCCCAGGTCTTCGCATCTGCGTCATCCTCTTCCATATTGGAGAACCCTGTGAATATCTTGCCGCGTACAAGCGGCGTTCCATCCTTCAGTTTGGCATAGCGCAAGAGTGCCGTGCCGTGACAGAGGGCAGCCGTCACCTTGCCTGCCTCATAGAAGGCGACGAACTTCTCATGCAGATCCCTTGCCTGCTCGAAGGTGAACATCGGACCCTGGCCGCCGGCCACCACGATCGCATCGAATCTGTCAAGCTCGATCTCCCGCGCAGGGCGTGTCTCCTCAACGAGCCGCGCATATTCCGGCGTGTGGATGAAGCCCATCGATATCAAGTCGCCGGCGGACCAGCGGCTCTCGTCCCGAGGATCGCTCATTGGGTCGGCCTCGCAACGTCCTCCGTTCGGACTGAACACCTCGATCTCGTAGCCGCGCTCGACGAATAAATGAAACGTGTGAGTTAGCTCGCTCCACCAGAAGCCGACCGGCCATCCCGTGCTGCTGGACGTCGCCGCGTTCGAGATGACGGTCGCAATCCGCTTCGGCTGATGCGGGTCGACCGGATTAACGTCTTCGTGGCCAAGCTTCTCGCCCATTGTGATGCTCCTCCTGTTTAATAATGCACCAATCAGGTCACACTGACGTTACGGTCAGCAGCCGGGGTCGCGGATGATCACCTCAAGCTTGCGGATGATCACCTCAAGTCTAGGAGGCACACGCTGAGCAGCGCAAATCGGTTGTATCGATTGGAAGTATTGGTTCAGTCGATTTGGACCGGCGACTTCGGAAGCACGGCAGCATTCGCCTTGGCCGCCATGCGCGAGTGCTGTTGGAATTCTTCGTTTCCATTCTCGTCGCGGCGCCGTATCCAGGCAAAGCCCGGGCGGGCTGCGCCTTGTCCGGCCTCGCGCGCCGCGATCGAGCAGTTGATCTGCCGTGCCGCAATCCCCAGCACGAAAATCAGGTTCGCTCCTCGACCAAAGCCTGGAAGACGCGGCGCACTTCAGCTTGCATCTCCTTGACCCGCGCCTGGAGCGAGGAGAAGTCCGGCGCATCGCCGGCACGCGCCATGATCTGCAGGAGATCCTCGCCGGCGGTCTCCGGCTTGAATCCCTCGGTGACGCAGAGCCGCAGGATTTGCGTCAGGTCGTGATAGAGCAGTGCCGCCGAACGCAATGTTTCCGCTGACGCCGCCGGCAGCACGCCGAGCCGGGCGGCATTGTCGAGCACACGCAGCGTATTAACGTCGAGAATATCGGGTTTGTCGGCCGCGTGCACGAGTTGCAGATATTGGGCGATGAAGTCGATATCGACGAGGCCTCCCGCGACGAGCTTCAGATCCCAGAGATCGCTCTCGCCCTTTTCGAGCGCAATGGCGCGGCGCATATCGGCCACGTCCACGGCAATGCCTGCGGGCTCACGCGGCCTAGTCAGGACCGCACGAATGATTGCCTCGATCCTGCCGCGAAAATCCGCCGATGCCGAGATCACGCGCGCGCGGGTCAGCGCCATGTGCTCCCAGGTCCAGGCTTCCTTGTCCTGATAATCGGCGAAGGCATCGACATGGGAGGCGACAGGGCCTGCACGGCCCGACGGCCGCAACCGCATGTCGATGTCGTAAAGCACGCCATAGTTCGTGCGGGTGGTGAAGGCGCTGATCAGACGCTGGGTGAAGCGCGCAAAATATTGCCCGCCATGCAGCGACCTGGCGCCGTCGGAATCCGGATGATCCGGATCAAAGTCATAGAGCAGGATGAGATCGAGATCGGAAGCCGCGGTCATCTCGCGGCTGCCTAGCCTGCCCATCGCCAGGATCGCCGTCTCCTGTCCCTTGATGCGGCCGTATTGATTGGCGAACTGCTCGCTGACCAGGCCATGCACGGTGTGAACGATGCCCTCGGCGACGTCGGCGAAGGCGATGCCCGCCTGCTGGGCGGAAACGGTACCGGACAGAATCCGCGTGCCGATCAGGAACAGGCTTTCCCGGCCGAACAGCCGAAGCCGGTCCAGGAACTCCTCGTAGGAGCTGGCATCCTTCAGCGTTGCCGCCAGACGCGCCGACAACTCGCTCCGGTCCGGCATGGCGCCGAAGAAGCGTGGGTCAATCAGGCCGTCCATGATTTGCGGCTGCCGCGCCAGCATGTCGCCGAGCCGAGGCGCCGCGCCCAGGATCAATGCGACCAGCGCCACGAGGTCGCGGTTCTGACTGAGCAAAACGAACAGCCTGCCGCCGCGTTGCAGAGCTTGAAGAAAGCCGTCGAAGACGACGATTGCATTGTCGGGATCTTCCGCATTGGCAAGCCCCTCGATCAGCGAGGGAAGAAACTCGACAAAGGAATGGCGGGTCGCCTCGATGCGGAACACGCGATAGTCGCCCTCAAGCCAATGCCGCACGGTCCCGGCCACCGCGACCGGCTTCTTGAATCCGAGCGACGCAAGACGATCGATCAGGCCTGGATCGCCGGGCCCGGCCGCATAATCCACGTCCGGCAATTTGGCGGTCCCTGCGGGGTCGCCTTCGAACAGCTTGGCGTAATGCCCTTGCACCGTGGTGAGATGCTTGAGCAGGTCGCTCGCAAACGCGGCACGGCTCTCATAGCCGAAAAACCGGGCAAATTGCTCGACCGCGTCTGGATCATCGGGCAGTGCGTGGGTCTGCTCGTCGGCCACCATTTGCAGCCGGTGTTCGACACGGCGCAGGTATTCGTAGGCCGAGGCGAGCTGGTCGCGCGCTTCGGAAGTGATCCAGTTACCTGACGCCAGGCGGTCGAGCGCTTCGAGCGTCGGCCGCACCCGCAACTCCGGATGCCTGCCGCCGGTGATCAACTGCTGGGTTTGTGCGAAGAATTCGATTTCGCGAATGCCGCCGCGGCCGATCTTCACGTTATGGCCTTCGACCGCGATCTCGCTCTGGCCGCGATAGGTCTGCATCTGCCGCTTCATGTCGTGCACATCGGCAAGGGCAGCGAAATCCAGATGCTTGCGCCAGACGAACGGCGCAAGCTCCGCCATCAGCGCTTCGCCTGCCTTAAGGTCACCGGCGCAGGGCCGCGCCTTGATCAGGGCGGCGCGCTCCCAAGTGCGGCCTTCGCGCTCGTAGTAGTGCAACGCCGAGGCCGTCGAGATCGCGAGCGGCGTCGAGGCCGGATCGGGCCGCAGCCGCAAATCGACCCGGAAGACGTAGCCCTCGCCGCTCCGCTGCTGCAACATCCGCGACAGACCCTGCGCCATGCGGACAAAAAACGGCTGCGGCTCGATGTCGGGCGCAAGCGACGATGCTTCAGCGTCGTAAAAAACGATCAGGTCGATGTCGCTGGAAAAATTCAATTCGCCGGCGCCCATCTTGCCCATCGCCAGCACGACCAGGCCGCATCCCTCCTCCGGCCGATCCGGATTCGGCGGCCGCATCCTTCCGCGCGCACTCTCCTGCCGCAACAGGAACTGCAATGCAGATTGCACCGAAGTGACCGCAAGGTCGGTCAGCGCGTGAGTAACCTGCATGACCGGCCACACGCCACCGATATCACACAGCGAAATCAACAGCGCGGCTTCGGCCTTCACGCGGCGAAGCACTTGCATCGCCTCGGCTTCGCTCGACGCCGCCCACACATGTTGGCGGGCGTCCTCGATCAGCCGGGCAAAATGCCGATCGGGCTCGCCTTGCAAGACCCTGAGCGTGCGCGCTGCATCGGACCGGGTCAGTTCGAAAAGATAGGGCGATGCCTCGGCGATGCCTGCAATAATTTGCCTGGCATGGAGGTAACGCGCGAACAACTCCTGAAGCGGAGCAGCCTGGAGAGGAGCGACATCTGCCAGCCAGTCGGAAAGCCGCAGCGCCGCCTTGTCGGGATCCATGAGGTGTGGTGCGCTGACAAAACCTGCTGCAAGCGGCGTGGACTCGACATCCGCATCACGGCTTCCGCGAAAAGGCATGGCGAATGTCGATCCGGAAAGAACAAAATGGCAGCCGCGCACGCGGAACTAGTGCGGCGAACTTGAAGTTCCTATCAGTTTCGCTGCAAGCTCGTTATAGGAACTTCAAATAGAACGACGCACTAGAAACCGACAGCAACTAGAGCTCCTCTGATTCCGAAGTTCGCATCAGAGGTTGCTGCGATCGCTTTGCGAACTTCGGAATCGGAGCTCTAGCCGCGTCGATTCACGCAGCTTTCTGTGACACATCCTGCGTTTGAGCCGCAAGCCTGTCACTGGACAAGGCGGGAATAGCGAGTGTGGCAATAAGTCCCGGATGGGCGTCGTCGAGCCGGAGATCGCCGCCATGCAGGGTTGCGACGGCGGACGCAAGGCTCAGTCCAAGGCCGGAACCAGGCTGCGTTCGACTAGCCTCCAGGCGGACGAATCTCTCGATCGCGTGCTTGCGGTCCCCCACCGGAATACCAGGCCCACGATCGGTGACGCTGATCAGAATTCGATCGCCTGCGCGTTTGGCTTCAATCAGGATCGTCTTCTGATCCGCGTCGCTGGACGCACCGGCGGTGAGCGGCTGAACTGCAAGATCGGGTTTGCCATACTTGATGGCGTTTTCAACCAGGTTGGCCAGCGCTTGGCCGATCAATTCGCGATTGCCGTGCAACGGCGCCGGTTCGACTTTCACGCGCAGCATCATGCCGTCGTCTTCGGCCAACGGCTCATAGAGTTCGTGGATGCCGCGCGCCACATCGGCGGCGTCGAAGTCATCCATGTTGCCACGCGCCTGCCCGGATTCGGCGCGGGCAATCATCAGAAGCGCATTGAAGGTCCGAATCAGGCCGTCGGATTCCTCGATGGTGCGCTCCAGCGCGGAACGGTACTCGGTCTCGGTTCGGGCTTTCGCCAGCGCCTCCTCGGCGCGGTTGCGCAGACGCGTCAGCGGCGTTTTCAGGTCGTGGGCAATGTTGTCGGAGACTTCCTTCAAGCCGGTCATCAGCGCTTCGATGCGCTCGAGCATCGCGTTGAGGTTCAGGGCAAGACGATCCAGTTCGTCGCCGCTTCGTCCGACCGGAAGACGCCCGCTGAGGTCGCCAGCCATGATGCGCTGGGTCGTACCGGTCATGGCGTCGATCCGATGCAGCACCCGCCGCGCGACGAAAATGCCGCCACCAAGGCCGAGCACTACGACGATCAGCAGCGACCATTGGGCTGCCTTGGCGACGATGCCGAACAACCGCCGCCGCTCCTCGAGATCGCGTCCGATCAAGAGCCTGAAGCCCCCCGAAAGCTCGGTGACCCGCACCAGCGCGAAATGATCGGTGGAATCCTGATCGTCTAGCCGCCGGTACGCCGTCTCCGACCATCCCGTCGTGGCCATGACGCCTGGCGCGAGCGACCCGACATTGCCCGCAATGGCCTGCCCAGCCGGCGTCGTCACGAGATAGAGATTGGCGCCGGGGCGCAAGGCGCGATTTTCGATGGTGAGAACAAGGCCCCGCAAGCCGCGACGGCCGAAAATGCTACTGACTTCGCCGGTTTCCGCGTTCACGGTCGCAGTGATCTGCTCGGTGATCAGATGGCGCGTGTTCCAGGCGAAAAAGGCGAGCAGCGACGCGGCGAACAGCGCGAACAGAAACAGATAGACCAGCGTCAAACGAAACGCCGTCGTTCGGACCAGCTTACCGAAGGCCGTCACGGATCATGTATCCCGCGCCGCGAATGGTATGAAGCAGCGGGCGCTCAAAGCCCTTGTCGATCTTGGAGCGCAGCCGCGAAATATGCACGTCAATGACGTTGGTCTGCGGATCGAAGTGATAATCCCAGACATTTTCCAGAAGCATCGTACGGGTCACGACCTGGCCTGCATGCTTCATCAGGTATTCGAGAAGCCGGAACTCACGCGGCTGCAACGTCAGCTCTTCCTTGCCGCGCATCACCCGGTGCGAGAGCCGGTCGAGTTCGAGGTCACCGACGCGGTATGTTGTGTCCTCGGCTGGCCCGCCGCGGCGGCGCGACAGCACCTCGATCCGGGCGAGCAACTCGGCGAACGAATAGGGCTTTGGCAAATAGTCGTCGCCTCCGGCCCGCAGGCCCTTGATGCGGTCGTCGACCTGTCCGAGCGCAGAGAGGATGAGAACGGGAGTACGGTTGCCCTTCTCGCGCAGCGCGCCAATTAGCGACAGGCCGTCGCGCTTGGGCAGCATCCGGTCGACCACGAGCACGTCGTAATCGCCGCCCTCGGCAAGCGCGAGCCCTTCCTCGCCATCGCCGGCCAGATCGGCCACATAGCCGACTTCGCGAAACGCCTTGACCAGGTAGTCGGCGGATTCGCGGTCGTCTTCAATAATCAAAAGTCGCATTTGGGTGTCGGTTGCGATCGCGGTCACGGGCGGGTTTCCATCACCATGGCGCGACCGAGGTCCTCATGCAAGGCGAACGGGCGCGCCCATAGTGGAGTGGATTTGACATTCGCTACCCGTCTGGCCGCAAGCTCGCAAAGCGAATGTCAAATCCTAAACTCCACTATAATCCTATATTTGCTAGTGGTCCTTTGATTCTAACATTCGCAAAAGTGCCTGCCGAGAAGGAATGCGAATGTTAGAATCGGACCACTAGAGCCAATCAAAGGCAAAAAAAGCGGGCGGTGAAGCTGGGGGGACCTCACCGCCCTTTAACCTCCCGACGGAGGGGGGCGTTTTCCACCGGAAGGTAGTCAAGGGAGCAGGCTCACGACCCGCCCCCAAGGAAAGCCCCGCCGGCGGGGGCGATTATGCCGACGGTACCCTCCATCTCATCGCGCACCGTGCGTTAGCCCTTGGCCAGCGGCACCGCGACAAAGCGCGAAGATCCGCCGCTTTTGACCCGCATCAGGACGCTATTCTTGTTGTCGTTACGCGCGGCGGTGATGGCCTCCCGCACGTCTCCGACATTGGTGACATTCTTTCCGGCAACTTCCAGAATCACGTCGCCCTCCTTGAAACCACGCTCCGCCGCCGCGCTCTTCGGATCGACATCGGTAACCACGACGCCCTCCTTGCCGGCGCCGGCAACGCTATTGGCCGGTGCAAGGGTCAAACCAAGCTTCGGCACATCTGTTCCATGGGCAGTACCGCCCTTGTCGCCGTTATCCGTGTCGGCTTTCGCTTCCAGCGTATTCGGCAGTTGACCCAGGGTCAGGTCGATGGATTTGTCCGCACCCTTGTGCAATACGCTGAGCTTGACGGCGGTGCCGGGTGCGAGACCGCCAATGGTGCGCGCCAGTTCGCGTGCGTCCTTGACCGTTTCGCCGTTCACTGCGGTGATCACGTCGCCGGATTCGATGCCGGCCTTCACCGCCGGACCGTTGGCCTGCGGCTCCGCAACCAACGCACCTTCCGCCTTCTTCATGCCGAGGCTCTCGGCAATATCAGGCGTGACCGGCTGAATTTGCACGCCGATCCAGCCACGGCTCACCGAACCCTTGTCCTTGAGCTGCGCAACCACGCTTTTCACCGTGGCAGACGGAATCGAGAACGCAATGCCGACGCTGCCGCCGGACGGCGAATAGATCGCGGTATTGACGCCGATCACCTCTCCCTCGGTATTGAAGGCCGGACCGCCGGAGTTGCCCTTGTTCACGGGCGCGTCGATCTGAATGAAATCGTCATACGGACCGTTGCCGATGTCGCGGCCATTGGCCGAAACGATGCCGGCCGTCACGGTACCGCCGAGACCGAACGGATTGCCGACCGCCAGAACCCAGTCGCCGATCCGCGGCTTGGCGTCAGACAGTTTGGCGAACGGGAAATTCGATCCGCCCTCAACCTTGATCAGCGCGAGGTCGGTCCGCGCGTCGGTTCCAATCACCTTTGCCTTGTAGCTCTTGCCGTCATCGGTCGTCACTTCGACCTTGTCGGCGCCATCGACCACGTGGTTGTTGGTCACGGCGTAGCCATCGGCCGAAATGAAGAAGCCGGAACCCTGGCCGGTCACGGCGCCATGGCCGTGCGGAATGGCGCGCAACCCGGGCGGGAGGTCCCCTCCGCCGAAGCGACGGAAAAAGCGCTCCATCGGAGATCCCGGCTGAAGCGGCGAGTCGTCGTCGCTGTCGTTCTTGGACACCTTCTCGTTGATGTTGACCTTCACTGAAATCACAGAAGGCTTCACGCGCTCGACAATGTCGGCAAAACCAACCGGCTGCGCGACCTTCTTCACCTCATTGTTGACCTGCGCGTGGGCAGCGGTGCTGAAGATATCGACCGGACCAGAAGACGATCCAAACCCGTAAACGGCAACGCCGAGGCCGGCGACGACCGAAGCCATCAGCGCGAACTTGCGTGCCGATAACAACCGGCGGCGGGGCATCCGGTAAGACGGAAGTGAGGAAAGATCGACGATGTGGCGGTCGGTCATAAAAGCTTCTCCAGATGGCCTATATCGAGTTGCGCCGGGGCGGGTACCTGCAGGCTCAAACATGGGGATTTACGCCTTACAACGCGCTGGCGGAGGAATTAAACTTTGGTAATGAACTGCCCGGAATATGCGGCGGATTACCGCAGGCGGGACCGCTCTGCCCGCAGCCTCCGGCGCTATTTTTCGGAAGCCGGTTCCGCGGCGATCAGCCGGTCGAGCCGGGCCTCTTCGTCAGGCGTCAGACGCGAAGCCGCAGCTTCCTGATCCGACGCCCGGGCACGGCGGCGGCTTTGTACCCACAGCGTCATACCGCCAGCCGAGAGCGCCAGCGGCGTCAAAAACCACAACAGCCAGGTGTGCGAGTTGAGCCTGGGCTTCAGCAGCACGAATTCGCCATAGCGCGCGACCAGAAAATCCAGCACCTGCGCGTCGCTGTCGCCAGCCGCGATCCGCTCGCGAACGAGCAGCCGCAGGTCCCGCGCCAGCGGCGCCTCGGAATCGTCGATCGACTGGTTCTGGCACACCATGCAGCGCAGCTCGCGCGACAGGCCCCGCGCCCGCGCCTCCTTCGCCGGATCCGCCATCATCTCGTCGGGCAGCACGGCATGCGCCGCGGTCGCCGCCATTACCACAAACGCCAATGCGAGGACCGTGCGTTTCAAAACATCACTCCGCCGCCTGCAATCCGCGATAGGACTTTGCCGGCTTCGGCGCGCCGACGCGCAGGCGCCGATCCGACAGCGAAAGCACGCCACCGAGCGCCATCAGCACCGGGCCGAACCAGATCAGGAGCACGAGCGGCTTGTGATAGATGCGGACGGCAACGGAGCCGTCGGGAGCGATGTCGCCCAGTGAAATGTAAAGCTGGCTGGCTCCGCGGGAAAGCAGGGCTGCTTCGGTCGTGGTGGCGCTGCGTGTGGTGAAATTGCGTTTCGATGGCAGCATGGTGGCGATCACGCGGCCGCCGACCAGCACGCTGAACTTCGCGGCCATCTCGCGGTAGTTCGGACCCTGCCGCGGCGTCACGCTTTCGAGCTTGAGGCCGTAGCCCGCGATGTTGGTGACATCGCCGGGCTTCATCGTGCGGATATTTTCGCTGTTCCAGGACGTCTCGCAGACGATTCCGATCAGCGCAATGCCGACGCCGGCGTGCGCAAGCATCGTGCCCCAGGCCGAGCGCGGCAGTCCGCGCGCCCTTCCCGCCGCAATGCCAAGCGGCAGCCGAAACAGGCCGATGCGTTCGACGATATCGACGAGGGCGCCGACGATCACGAACAGCGCAAGCCCGACCGCGAGCGGCGCCAGCGTGCTGCCACCAAACGTCCAGGCCATCACCAGAGCCAACCCGATCAACGCGACAACGCCAGCCACCGTCAACCGTTGCGCGGCGCCAAGCAGATCACCGCGCTTCCAGGCGAGCAGCGGTCCAAACGGCAAGGCGATCAACAGCGGAACGAACAGCGGCCCGAAGGTCAGGTTGAAGAACGGCGCACCGACCGAGATTTTCTCGCCCGTCATCACTTCCAGCGCGAGCGGATAAAGCGTCCCGACAAAGACGGTCGCGCAGGCGGTGGTCAGCAGGAGATTGTTGAGAACGAGCGCGCCCTCCCGCGAGATTGGCGCGAACAGGCCGCCCTGCTTCAGCGAAGAGGCGCGAAAAACATAGAGCGAGAGGCTGCCGCCGATAAAGACGCAAAGGATCAGCAGGATGAAGACGCCGCGCCGCGGATCGTTGGCAAAGGCATGCACCGATGTCAGCACGCCGGAGCGAACCAGGAAGGTACCAAGCAGCGACAGCGAGAAGGCCAGAATCGACAGCAGGATGGTCCAGACCTTGAGCGCGTTGCGCTTCTCCATCACGACCAGCGAATGCAACAGCGCCGTGCCGGCGAGCCACGGCATCAGCGAGGCGTTCTCGACCGGATCCCAGAACCACCAGCCGCCCCAGCCGAGCGAGTAATAGGCCCAGTAAGAGCCCATCGCGATGCCGGTGGTGAGGAATATCCAGGCGATCAGCGTCCACGGCCGCACCCAGCGCGCCCATGCCGCGTCGATCCGGCCCTCGATCAGCGCCGCGATCGCAAAGGAAAACGAGATCGAGAACCCGACATAGCCGAGATAAAGCATCGGCGGATGCACTGCCAGACCGATATCCTGCAAGACGGGATTGAGATCGCGACCTTCCATCGGAGGGTTGGCAATCCGCAGGAATGGATTGGAGGTCAAAAGGATGAAAAGATAGAAGGCGCTCGCAATCCACGCCTGCACCGCCAGCACATGGGCGCGAAGCGATATCGGCAGGTTGTTGCCGAATATGGCAACGAGGCCGCCGAACAGCGCCAGGATCGACACCCATAGCAGCATCGAGCCTTCGTGGTTACCCCACACGCCGGTGATCTTGTAGAGCAGCGGCTTCATTGAGTGCGAATTCTCGACCACGTTGACGACGGAAAAATCCGAGGAAACGTGCAGCGTCACCAAAGCGGCAAACGAGGCCGCCACAAACAGCAACTGAGCGATCGCCGTCGAGCGCGCGACATTCATCAGCGCAACGTCGCGCCAGCGCGCACCCAGAATCGGCACGGTCGACTGAATCAGCGCCAGCCCAAGAGCCAGCACCAGCGCGTAATGTCCGCTTTCGGCGATCACCGGGCCGCCTCCTTGCCGCCTGCCGCCGCACTGCCAGGCGCGGCATTGTTAACTTTATATGCCGCGCCATATTCGTCCTTCCAATGCCCCTGCTTCTTCAGGGCATCGGCGACATCCTTGGGCATGTAGTTTTCGTCGTGCTTGGCGAGGACGGTGTCGGCCTTGAATACGCCGGATGCGTCGAGCGCGCCTTCGGCGACAACGCCCTGCCCCTCGCGAAACAGGTCGGGCAAAATTCCCTGATAGGAAACCGGCAGCTCGTTGCTTCCGTCGCCGACCTCGAACTTGACCTTCAGATTGTCACCACGCACCAGCGAACCCGGCTGCACGAGGCCGCCGAGCCGAAAACGCTTGCCCGGCGGAATATGCTTTTCCGCCGCCATCTTCGGCGTCGAGAAAAACACGATCGAGTCGCGCATCGCATTCAGCACCAGGGCCGCGGCGACCCCGAGCACGGCGAGCGAGCCGCCAATAATTATCAAACGCCGCTGCTTGCGCGTCATTGATTGCCTCTTCTGCGCCGCCGCGCCATGCCGCTTGTCGCGCTCATCCATCGAGCCCCAAATTCTTCAGGCCCTCGTTGAGCTGCTGTAGCCGCTCGGGATCCCTGGCCACCGCTTGCCGCGCATCTGACGAGGCTGCCTTGGCCTTGTCGGCGTCGCCCAACACCATATAGGCGCGGACCAGCCGCAACCACCCCTCGACGTCATCACCGTTCTGTTTCAGCCGGGTGGCGAGGCGCTCGACCATGCTGTGGATCATGGCGCTACGGTCCGTCTCGCTCATGTCTTTCGCCGCGGCCACAGCTTCCCTGGAAGGCCCCTGAACCGGCGAGCCTCCCACCCGCGCGAGCGCCGTCTGAACCAGCGAGCGCCAGGGCGCATTCGGTGGCGCTTTCTCGAGCATGGTGCGCCAGATCGTTGCCGCGTCGGCTGAGCGGCCGTCTTGCTCAGCCGCCAGTCCCAGGAAGTAGTTTGCTTTCACCTCCTCGGCGCTCAATGCGACCGCGCGCTCGAACTCGGTTTTGGCCTCTGCCGTGACGACCCCGTTTGCGGCCGCGACCAGGGCTTCGCCAAGATCGGCACGCCGCTCGGAGCTTTCGCCATTGTAGGTGATCGAATTGCGGAAGGCGCGAACGGCATCGTCCATGCGCCCAAGCCTGGCATAGACCGGCGCAATCACGCTCCAGCCCCGGCCATCCGTCGGGTTTTTCTCCAGGTGTTGCTCGACCTGCGCGATGAGGTTGCCCAGCGATTGCGTTCCGTCGGGCGTTCGGCTGCGCTGGGCCAGCGGAAAGTCGGGCAGACCGGGCGAACCAAGCACGCCGTAAAGCCCAATCGCGACCACCGGCAAGCCAACGAGTGCAATGATCGCCGCCAGTCGCCGCAGCCGGAGATTGGCGCCCGAGGGCGGCTCCCGCGGGTTGTCGGCTGCCGCCAGCAAGCGGCGGCTGATCTCGACGCGCGCGAGAGCCGCTTCCGGCGGGTTGATGAGACCCGTGGAAGCGTCGCGGTCGATCTCGCTGAGCTGATCGCGGTAGACTACCGTTTCGCTGCCATCGGCTTGCGCGCGGCTGCCGCGGCCGAGCGGCCACAGCACGGCAAAAATCGCCGCTGCCGTCATCAGCGCGAACACAAACCACAGCGTCATCTAGTGTCCCGGTTCTGACATTCGTATCCTGTCGCAGCGCCCACTTTTACGAATGTCAGAACCAAAGGGACACTAGCAACCATGTGATTTCAGTGTGGCTTTGGTTCAGAAGTCCGCATAACCAACCCGCGGCACGAGCGATGCGGATTTCTGAACCGCCATACTGGCGGGTTCCGGTGAAACGGCGCACTCAAAACGGCGCCTTACGATCGCTTTACACCACAGGCGTAAAGGGCAGGCAATTAGCAATTATCAATTTGAAGAGATGGACTTAATATATTGGAATATTTCACGAAAAACTGATCTTCGAACCCCGGAATCTCGCTATTTCGCAGGGATCCGCCGCCGAGCTTGGCGACTATCCCGTGCGGGAGGATTTGCGCTCACCGGTGACGGCGTTTTCCGCAGACCGGCTCATCAGCGCCGCATAATCGGCACCGAACAGCACGTCACAAAAACGAATGGCCGCCGCGACCTGCATCTGGCGATAGGCCCGCCCCTTGCCATCGCTGCCGCGGAGCGATTGCACCAGCGCTTCGGTCGACTGTTCGACATAGTGCTGGAGATCCGAATAGGTCCGCATCGTGACTTCGTTGATCGCCAGTTCGCTCGCATAGGTGCGGCACACCGCGACGAACTCGATCAACGCCCTTGTTTCGTCCACGTCGCCTGAGTTGATCGCGGCTCCCACCGCGATGTCCTTGTCGGTGCGCTGGCGCAACAGCCGCCTGACCCGACCGGGCACACTATCGATTTCCGATTGCAGCGCGCTGGAAATGTCGGAGCGGATCGCCGCCAACTGCCTTCCCCAGGCGGAATCGTTGCGGAGATCGAGTTCAGTCCTCAAGCCGCGCACGCCGTCATGAAGGGTCTTCAAATGCTCGGCGACCTCGCCGAAGCGGCTACGCCTGATGTCGGCCCGCAACGTCGCCGCAAGGCGCGACAGGTCGTGCAGAGCGATCGTCACGGCAATACCGTAGGGAGTCGAGGCGACCCGCATTTCGTCATCGGAAGACGCCGTGCGTGTTGCCAGACGGATGATCTGCCATGGCTCGGCCAAGCGCTGGATGACCATCGACAACGCGAAGGGCAGCAACTGGGGGCTCTGCAGGGAAGGAACATTGAGCGCGGACAGGACCGAGGAAACCTGAATGTCGTTGAATATCCGCAGGTAGCTGGGAAGCCGGCTGTTCAGCGTTTCGAACGCCTCGCGCGCCTGCAGGACAAAAGCAATCGACGGCAGATCCTCGACCACGTCGGTCGGACCAATTCGAGACAGAGTACGCCGGTTGTCGACGCCGGGTTCGGGCGTCGCGGCGGCATGCATCGCCTCTACAGCTGCGAGTTGAAGCTTTCGCGAGACAGCCTCGATCTCGGGGGTCGTTCCACTATCCGGACCGCGGGCGAGCGCCGCTTCGAATTCGCCAGCGAGCGCAGGCGTCGCTTCGCGTGCCAGCCATTGCCACACGGGCAGCAGCGACGAGCGGCGGATCTGGCCCGAACGTGGCGCCGCATTGCCATCGACCAGGAACGGCTCCAGCGAATGGAACAGAATTCGGTCCGGATTGTCCGTACGCGGGCGCGCATCGTCGTTGCCGCCGCGCACGATCTTGCGCAGTTCTTCAAGCACGAGGTTGGCGACCGAAGCGTCCTCGCCGCGTTCGATGGCGCGCTCGAATTCCCGCATCAACAACGCCTGCGCCCCGGGCGAAAGCCGGGCCAGATAGTCTCGCAGCCGTTCGGTTGGTGTCTGGCTCATGCGCTCGGGCAGCAAGCTTGAGTGCGCGGACGGCAACAGGACGTCCGCAGGGCATAGTAGAAGCTACCGCGTTAAGAAGTCGTTTAGGATGATCAACGCACAGGAAGCCTCTGCCCACAAAATCTATCCCAGGTTGCGCCTTCGGCGAAGGCCCTACGCCGCTGGCAGCAACAGTTCCGCCCGCAATCCCCCGATCGGGGCCCGGCCAAGGGAAAGACTGCCGCCATAGAGACCGGCAAGATCGACCACGATCGACAGGCCAAGCCCGGAGCCCGGCTTGGACTCGTCGAGCCTCTGGCCTCTGCGGGACACCTGGCCCCGCTCTTTCTCCGAAAGGCCGCGTCCGTCGTCGTCGACCAGAATTCGCAGCATCGCCGTCGCGCCGGGCTCAACGGCCTGTTCGGCCAGGACCTCGATCGAGACCCGCGAAGTCGCCCATTTGCAGGCGTTGTCGACGAGGTTGCCGACCATCTCCTCGAGATCCTGGCGTTCACCGCGAAACTTTGCCTTTGAACTCCCGGACAGCTCGATGGCGATGCCGCGATCGCGGTGGATTTTCTCCATGGTCCGGCGCAAGGCGTCCGCCACGGGACTGACCTCGGTGATGGTGCCGACGACGGTGAGGCGTGCCGCAATCCGCGCCCGCTCGAGATGGTGGGCAACCTGATCGCGCATCACGTCCGCCTGCTCGAGGACCTTCGCGGCGAACAGATCGGGAGAATGCGCCGCCGCCTCGTTGACGATCACCGACAATGGCGTCTTGATGGCGTGAGCCAGGTTCCCGACATGGGTGCGGGCGCGTTCGACAATTTCCCGGTTGGCATCGATCAGCGCGTTGGTCTCGCGCGCAAGCGGCGCGATCTCGACAGGAAATTCGCCTTCGAGCCGCTCGGCACGGCCCGACCTGATATCGGCGATCGCATCAGAGATGCGCTTGAGCGGGGCCAAGCCAAAGCGAACCTGAAAAATCGTGGTCAGAACCAGCACGATCGAAAGTGCGACGAAGGTGCCGCCGAGATAATAGTCGAAGTTGCGGGTCTCATCGAAGATCTCCGTGGCGTCACCCGCGACGTCGACGAGAAACTTGCCGTCGGCGCCGAGATCGACCGGCCGCTCCACCATTCGCAGCGTCTGTCCCTCCGGCCCCTCGACATAGCCAAGTCGAATGCCGGCCGCGGTCAGTTCGGCGCCGCGGTCCTCCAGCTTCGGCAGCTTCTTGTCCCACAGCGAGCGTGAGGCACGCACTTCGTCCTTGTCGCTATCGGTGCGGATGATCTGCCAGTACCAGCCCGACAGCGGCAGTTCGAACAACGGCTCGCCCAGCGATTGAAATTGATGATCGGAGGGCTCATCGGGCGTCGCTACTTCGGCGACCAGCGTTCGCAGATAGAGATTGAGGCGGCGGTCGAAGGCCCGCTCGGTGGCGTCGCGATAGACCGATGACAGGATCACGCCGGTGATCAGCAGAATGACCACCACCCAGGCGGTTGCAGACAGAAACAGCCGGGTCGCAAGCGAACTGCGGCGCATCAGCGCTTCATCCCGAACAATCTTCCGCGCGGCATCGACATGTTTGAACTACCGGAGTTCCGATTCCGAAGCTCGCAAAGGCCCGTGCCTGAACAGAGCACAAGAAGAGACGTTCGATCAACTGCCCGTTGCGGGCGGCGTCAGCAGATAGCCAAGTCCCCTGACGGTCTGGATGATATCGACATCCAGCTTCTTGCGGATGCGGCCGACGAACACCTCGATCGTATTCGAGTCGCGGTCGAAATCCTGATCGTAGAGATGCTCGACCAACTCGGTTCGCGAGACCACGCGCCCGGTGTGATGCATCAGATAAGCCAGCAGGCGATATTCATGCGAAGTCATCTTGATCGGATTGCCGGACACACTGACGCGGCCGGTGCGGGTGTCGAGCGAAACGGGCCCACAGGTCAATTCCGACTGCGCATGACCGGTCGAGCGGCGCAGCAGCGCGCGAATGCGCGCCAGGATTTCCTCGAGGTGGAAAGGCTTCGCCACATAGTCGTCGGCGCCTGCATCGAAGCCCTGAACCTTGTCGCTCCAGCGATCTCGTGCGGTCAGGATAAGGACCGGCATCGAGCGGCCGTTGCGCCGCCAGGCTTCCAGCACCGAGATGCCGTCCATTTTCGGCAAGCCTATATCGAGCACGACCGCGTCATACGGCTCGCTGTCTCCGAGGAAGTGGCCCTCTTCGCCGTCGAAGGCGCGGTCGACCACATACCCGGCGTCCGACAGCGCCGTGGTCAGCTGGCGATTGAGATCCGGATCATCCTCGACGACAAGTAAACGCACGCGGGTCTCCAAATGTAGCTATCCACCTTAGGTGTAAGATGAGCGCGGCCGTCGTGAACAGGCTATGAACGGCTTTGGCGCGCCAGATTACTTTTTCTTCACGACGGCTTTCAACGGCATTCCTGCCGCAGCGCCGAAGCCCATTCGTTAACGCGGCGCTCCCTTGATGACGACGAAATCGATTGGACCGCCCGGCCTGTCGTCGTCGAAGACGCCGATCGTCAACCGCCCCGTCTTCCAGGCTGCCGTATCCAGATTGGTCCGGCCGTTGAACAGCAACGGACCATTGGGATCGTTATCATGGCCGTGGACTACGTGGAAATGGCCGAAGCCTTCGGAATGCCCCTTGGGGTAGCGCCTCCACAACAGCGCCTCCTCGCGCTGGTGGTCCAGCGGAACTTCGGGATCGACGCCTGCATGCACATAGAGCCGATGGGAGTCGACATGGAATAGCTGCAGGCGATCGAGCCAGTCGAGATGCGATTGCGGCACGCGGGCAGCCTCGCCACCGTAGGAGGCCAGCGCTTCTTCGCCGCCCTTCCCCAACCAGTCCTTCAGCTTCGAATGGTCCTTGAGCGCCTCGACCATCATCGCATCGTGGTTGCCTTTCAACGTCACGAGCGCGAAGGCGCCGCCGATGCCCTGCATCAGCCGCTCGATCACGTCCTTGCTCGCCGGTCCCTTGTCGACATAGTCGCCGATGGTAACGACGGTGTCGTTTTCGCCTCGCGAACGCCCGGCAATTTCGGCAAGGCCTCGATCCAGAAGATCGAGCCGGCCGTGGATATCCGGAATGACGAAAGTCTGACTCATGCCAAACGCCGCGGTTGATGGTTCGCTGGTAACACAAGCGGCCTCGTGCGGCCGCCTGCTCATGATCCGATCGGAGGAACCGTAGGTAACCGCACAACGCGCCCCAGCAAAGATACGGCTCAAATTTACCATGAACGCCCGCCGCCGAGGCGGATTCGAACGGGCGGCGATCAAACGAGTTGAGCTTGGGCCTGATGTGGCCTACCTAACAGGAATGATTCATCGACTATCTGCCATCACAGGTTGGCTGGCGCTCGCCTTCATCGTTTTCGTGACGCTATCGCCAATCGGAGACCGCCCTTCCCTCGCCAGCCCCCACCTGGAACGTTTCACAGCCTTTGCGTTGATGGGCCTTGCCTTTGCGCTGGCGTATCCCAATCGTGTCTTGCTGGTTGTCGCCCTCGTGGTCGGAGCGGCGTTCGGTCTCGAGGCGCTTCAGCTATTGACGCCGGACCGTCATGGCCGCGCTGCAGACGCCCTGGCGAAGGCGCTCGGCGGGATCAGCGGAATCTCTGTCGGACAGATGGCCTATTTCCTGCTTCGGTTGAAGCCGGTTCGATCAGATCACTCGATCTGACCCGAGATCTTCGGCGGACCAGTTCCGCCTCTCAATCTGCGATCCGCAAAAGCGCCGCGCTAAAAAGCCCGGCGAGGATGCCCAAACATCGAAATACGCGGCGTGATCACGGCGAACTGCGCGCGGCGCCGCGAGCGCCATGCGCAAGCGATGTATCCGACCAGGAAGCCGGCGACGAAAATCGAAGACTGAAGGAGAAGAGTGAGCATGGAATGCATCCGGTTATCCCCCCGCGCTTCTTGATCGCCCACAATCGGGCGACTTGATGTTTTGAAGTGCTGGAACTTGCTCTGCCTGCCCAGAGTCTTCGAGCAAATTCCCGCAGGATCATGCGCGATTCGTGATCGCTAAAAAACCGGAATAACACGGGCACCGGAATCACACGGTCTTGGCAACCAAACCCGCTGACAGGATCGGTGATCCCGCGGCGGTTCCACCGGATGCGCTCGTCCTCAGGTGCGGAAAAACACGAACCAGACGACGCCCAGGATCAAAACGGCAAGACCTGTGGAAACCGCGAGCAGCGCGAGCACCGACGGTCCGGGTTCGGCCTGTCGTGCCTCGGTCGGGGTTTCAACAATCTGACGTTCTCGCTGCGCTGCCATGAAAGCCTCAATACTCATTTCAGGCCAAGCCCGCTTCTTGCTGCGGCCTGCGAGAGCAACGCGTGATTTACGATCATGTTCCGAGGCTTGCGGAGTGCGACGGCATCGGCCAATGGACGACACGCCGGATTTCGAATGGCGGCCCGGCGCAATCGGTCGCTGCCGGCCGCGACGCAGCAACCCAGCGCGGTTAACGCCGTTGTCAGATTCCCCGACCGGCTTGGTTGAAACCCCGCGTTGCGGTGATATCGTAGATTTTTCGCGTGTTGCGTTTGAGGAGTATCCCATGGCCCCCCGCGCCAATTGGAAGGGTTTCCTGCGTCTGTCGCTGGTGACTTGCCCGGTCGCGCTCTACCCCGCGACGTCGGACACTGAAAAGGTCAGCTTCAATCAGATCAATCGCAAGACCGGGCATCGTATCAAATATGCCAAGGTCGACGCCGACACCGGCGAGGAAGTCGGCTCCGAAGACATCATCAAGGGCTACAAGGTCGACACCGATACCTACATCGAAGTCACAAAGGACGAACTCGACGACCTCGCACTTGAATCGACCCATACGATCGAAATCGACGAGTTCGTTCCGAAGACCGATATCGATAGCCGCTACCTGATCCGCCCCTATTATCTCGTGCCCGACGGCAAGGTCGGCCATGACGCTTTCGCCGTCATCCGCGAAACGGTTCGCGGCATGAACAAGGTCGCGATCGGCCGTCTGGTGTTGACCAACCGCGAGCACATCGTCGCGCTGGAACCGCTCGGCAAGGGCCTGATGGGAACGCTGCTACGCTACCCGTACGAGGTGCGGAGCGAAAAGGAATATTTCGACGACATCCAGGACGTCAAGGTTACGAAAGACATGCTGGATCTTGCCAAACACATCGTCGAGAAAAAATCCGCCTCATTCAAGCCCGACAAGTTCGAGGATCACTATGAGACGGCCTTGATCGATCTGATCAACAAGAAGCGTGCAGGCATTCGCCCCGCAGCCAAGGCTGCGCCCAAGACCGGCGGCAACGTTATCAATCTGATGGATGCGCTCAAGCGCAGCCTCGCCAACGAACGGCAGGCGCCTCCCCCCGCCGTGAAGGCCAAGGGCAAGAAAGCGAAGAAGCGCGTCGAAGGTCAGCGGGAAATGCTGTTGCCGATCAGCGGCAAGCGCGCGGCCAAAGAAGAAGCGAAAGCCCCACCAGCCAAGAAGCCTGCGCGGAATGCGTCTCGGACACGGAAAGCGGGATAGCGCGCTATTTCAGCGACGTGTTGATCGAGGAGAACTTGGTGTTGACGGTGCTGCCAATGCCGTTGACGGCGGTGATAATCACGATGCTGAGGCCGACCGCGATGAGGCAATACTCAATTGCGGTCGCGCCGGACTCGTCATTCAGAAATCGTGAAACCAGCTGCAGCATCCGACACTCCTGCTTGCAGACCTTGAGCACCTGCACCGTCTCAACTCGGACGGGAATCTAGATTGCATTGGTTACGCGTGCATTGAGGAACAGCCTGAATCGCGCATTAATCGCAGCCGCCTCCATTCTCCGATTTCCCGATAACCCCTTCTTCGATATCGGAAATCCGATGCGTCTGTTTGTGCGGGGCAACCGGCCAGAACAGTTTTTGGAAACCGTCGCTTGAAGAGGCCCGGTCGTTGAACGCCCGGTTGAGCCCGCTGCTGGCTCGCAGCCGAAACGCTTCATTCCGCCAGTTCGACCGGTCGTGCGGGACCCGCAAGCGGCCTCTCCTCCATCAGTGCCATGCAGATCGAGGCAACCACCATCAACGCTGCCGCGGCACCGAACACATAGCGGAACGCAGCGACCATATCGGCGGCCGGAATCAAGCTCATCGCACCGTGCGGCTCGCCCGACAGCGAGGCGTCGGAGCCGAGCGCTGCCAGCAGGATCGCCGAGAACACTGCGACGGTGAGCGAGGCCATCAAGGCACGGAAGAAATTGGTCGCTCCCGTGATGGTGCCGACCTGCGATCGCGCGACCGCATTTTGCGAAGAGACGGTTGAGACCGGGAAGGCTGTGCCGAGGCCGAGGGCGAATATCGACAGCAGCACCAACAGCAGCCACAGCGGCATCAGCGCCAGTGCCAACGCCGCCGCGGTGATGGCGGCCACGATCGTTCCAATGATGGCGACGCGCTTGTAGTGCTTCGAACCTGCCATGGTCTTTCCGGCGATCGCCGCACCAAGGGTCGAAACCGCAGCCAGCGGGATCAGCGCCATGCCCGCTTCGCTCGCGCTGAGGTGATAGACCCCCTGATAGTAAAGCGGCAGATAGACCGTCAGCCCCAGCATCGCGCCCATGGCGCAACCGCCGCAGACCATCGCATAAGGCACGACCGTTCCGCCCATCAGCGAAAGCGGCAGGAACGGCTCGTCAGCCCGCAAGGCGTGCCAGACAAACCCCAGCGCCAGTGCGACCGAGGCGCCGACCATGGCCATGGTCACCGGCGACAGCCACGGAAAACGGTTGCCACCCCATGTCAACACCAGCATCACGACGACAGCCGCCGCCATCAGCAAAAGGCCACCAAGCCAATCGACCTCGCGGCGGCGATGAAAAACCGGGATCCGGCCCATCTTCGGCACCAGCATCGCAAGCGAGGTAAGCCCGAGCGGTACGTTGATCCAGAAAATCATCGACCAGTGCAGATGTTCGGCGAACACGCCGCCGAGGATGGGTCCGCCGATGCCGGCGGCCATCCACACTCCGCTGAAATACGCTTGATACTGGCCACGCTCCCGCGGCGTGACCACGTCGGCGATGACGGTCTGAACCAGCGGCAGGATGCCTCCGCCGCCCAATCCCTGCAGGCCGCGGGCGATAATCAGGACCGGCATGTTGGGCGCGACCGCGCACAGAATCGAACCAACAATGAACAGACTCATCGAAGTGATGATCATGGCGCGACGGCCATAGATGTCGCTCAAGGTCCCGAAGACCGGCGCGACCGCCGTCGAGGCCAGCAAGTAGGCGGTAATCACCCACGACAGGCTGGAGACGTCCCTGAACTGGTGGCCGATAGTCGGCAACGCCGTTGCAACGATGGTCTGGTCGAGCGCGGCCAGGAACATCGTCAGCATCAGGCTCATCAAAATGGTGCGGACTTCACTCTGCGTCAGCGGCGAGGGCGGCGCGATCGGCGGCGCGTCGATGATATCGGGGATATCCGAAGGCGCGACCGTCGGTTCAGCCGCGAGAGTTTCGGACAAAGTTTGCTGATCGGCCGATGGACGGCCCTGTCGTTCGAACTTGTTCATCGGGAAGTGATGCCGGAAAGGGGCGGTGCGCCGCAAAACATGACCCCCTACTTAGGGGACGAATCGGGGTCGCGGCAGCGGGTCACCTGCATGGGTGCGTCCCAAGGGACGCGGCCGCGTTCACTCCACTAGTGTGGCGACACTAACGTTCCTTTCAGTGTTGCAGCGAGTTCTCCGAAGGAACGTCAGAGTCAAAGCCACACTAGAATCATATGGTTGCTAGTGTCCCTTTGGTTCTGACATTCGTAAACGAACCCGCCGCGATACGATACGAATGTCAGAACCGGGACACTAGCGGGAGGATGTCGGGCGCTTCCTAAGCCTGGCACGTTTGGGCAGAAGCGCCGGCCACTGCACGACGTGATCCTCGAGATCCTCATCGGCAACTTCGTTCTCGGTTCCCTGCACGCGGCCACGCACGGAAACGCCGGCCTCATGAACCGTATTCAGATCACCCGAAATCAGCGGATGCCACCAATAGAGGTCGCGGCCTTCCGCCACGAGGCGGTAACCGCAGCTCGGCGGCAGCCAATTCAGCGCGCGGACATTGGCCGGCGTGAGCCTGACACAATCGGGAACCCGCTCGGACCGGTGCGTGTAATCTTTGCAGGCACAAAGACCAGCATCGAGGAGTTTGCAGGAAACGTGAGTGAAATAGATCTTGCCGGTGTCTTCGTCCTCAAGCTTTTCCAGGCAGCAGCGGGCGCAGCCGTCGCACAGGCTCTCCCATTCCGCATCCGACATTTCTTCCAACGTCTTGGTTTTCCAGAAGAATCCCTCCTGTTCGGAAGGCGGTTGGGGCTTTTTGGTCATGGGGTCAGGATTTTTGCAAACTTTGCTGGCTCTGCCGTTCTAGGGTCGGCGGCAACGACCGCGCAAGTGGGGATGATAAATGGGTTTCGCGAGGCCCGGGCGACGTTATCCCTTCCCCTTGAAATGTGAGGCGGGCCATTGGTTTATCGTCCCCGCTCGGCTAGATAGATTCGGGGCAGCTAGTGCCGCCTATTTGAAGTTCCTGCACCACAAGCGACGAAATCGATCCAGGAACTTCAAATGGAAAAGCGGTACTAGAGCTCCGATTCCGAAGTTCGCAAAAGGTGCGTGCTGAGGTGTAACACGAACTTCGGAAAGTGGGCACTAGGGCACCGAATGCCTTCACCGAATGCCTTGGGTTTGCCGCAACACCCCAGCAGGATTTGAGCGCGATGCACCGCAAGCGGTGGTCGATCTCAAGTCGAAGAACGAGAATCCAGTTTCAGGTGACGCCTGCTCGTGCGCATGACCGTTTTAGTCGAATGGATAAGGAAGATCCGGCGCTGGATGCTGGACCTCGACGCGCGCATCGATTCGACCCTGTTCTCCACCGGCAAGGGCACCCGCGAACTCTACGAGCGTTATTCCGCCTTCATGGACCGCTTCCATGTTGGCCGCTGGAAGCGCTGGGTGTTCATCGAGCCGTTGTCGGAAGCCGCCACCCTCGGGCTCGGCGGGCTGATCCTGATGCTGGCGCTCGCGGTGCCCGCCTTCCGTGAGACTGCCGACGAGGACTGGCTGAAGAAATCCGATCTCGCGGTGACCTTCCTCGACCGCTACGGCAATCCGATCGGCAGCCGCGGCATCAAACACAACGACTCGATCCCGCTGGAAGATTTTCCGGACGTCCTGATCAAGGCTACGCTGGCAACGGAAGACCGTCGCTTCTACGACCACTTCGGCATCGACGTCGCCGGCACACTGCGCGCGCTTGTGACCAACGCCCAGGCGGGCGGTGTACGCCAAGGCGGCTCCTCGATCACCCAGCAGCTCGCCAAGAACCTGTTCCTGAGCAACGAACGCACCATCGAGCGCAAGATAAACGAGGCGTTTCTGGCGATCTGGCTGGAGACGCGGCTGACCAAGAACGAAATCCTGAAGCTCTATCTCGATCGCGCCTACATGGGCGGCGGCACCTTCGGCGTGGACGGCGCGGCGCATTTCTACTTCAACAAGTCGGCGCGTGACGTCAATCTCGCGGAAGCCGCCATGCTGGCGGGACTGTTCAAGGCACCGACCAAATACGCGCCGCACATCAACCTGCCCGCCGCCCGCGCCCGCGCCAACGTCGTGCTCGACAACCTCGTCGATGCCGGCTTCATGACCGAGGGTCAGGTGTTCGGCGCCCGGCGCAATCCGGCGAGCGTCGTCGACCGCCGCGACGAAAATTCGCCGAACTATTATCTCGACTGGGCTTTCGACGAGATGCGCAAGCTGGTCGACACGTTCCCGAAGTCCTATAATGAGCGCGTCTTCGTCGTGCGCACCACGATCGACATGAGCGTGCAGCGCGCGGCGGAAGAAGCGATCGAAAACCAGTTGCGCCAGTTCGGCCGCGACTATCACGCCACACAGGCCGCTACCGTCGTTTCCGATCTCGATGGCGGCATCCGCGCCATGGTCGGCGGCCGCGACTACGGCGCAAGCCAGTTCAACCGCGCGGTCGACGCCTACCGGCAGCCAGGTTCGTCCTTCAAACCTTATGTCTACACCACGGCGCTACTCAACGGCTTCACGCCGAAGTCGGTCGTCGTCGACGGCCCGGTCTGCATCGGCAACTGGTGCCCGCAGAACTACGGCCACTCCTATTCCGGCCCGGTGACGCTGACGCAGGCGCTCACGCGCTCGATCAACGTCATTCCGGTAAAGCTCTCGATTGCGCTGGGCGGCAAGGAAGGCCCCAAGGCCGGCCGCAAAAAAATCGTAGAAGTGGCCCGCCGCTTCGGCATCAAGGCGCCCCTGCCCGATACGCCGTCGCTGCCGATCGGCGCCGACGAAGTCACGGTGCTCGAACATGCGGTGGCCTATGCGACCTTCCCGAACCGGGGCAAGGCGGTGACGCCGCACGCGATTTTGGAAGTGCGCACAGGCACCGGCGATCTGGTCTGGCGCTACGATCGCGATGGTCCGAAGCCGCGGCAGGCAATCCCCGCCAACATCGCCGGAGAAATGGCCGAGATGATGAGCCACGTGGTGAGCGAGGGCACGGCCCGCCGCGCGGCGCTCGATGGCATTCCAACCGCCGGCAAGACCGGCACGACCAACAATTATCGCGATGCATGGTTCGTCGGATATACTGGCAATTTCACCTGTGCTGTCTGGTACGGCAACGACGACTATTCACCGACCAACCGCATGACCGGTGGTTCGCTTCCGGCGCAGACCTGGCACGAAATCATGCTCGCGGCCCATCAGGGCGTCGAGATCAAGGAACTCCCGGGCGTTGGCATGGGAACGAAACTGCCGCAGTCTCCGTCCGCGGCTTTGCTCGCTGCCCATGGTGCCGCCCCGAAGCCGCCGGATATCAGGCCGCCGCCGGTCCTCACCAAGCGCGGCGCGGACGTCCTGGTGCAAGTGGAAAAGATGCTAGATGACGCCGCCAGGACGGTCGACGAATCGGCGAAGCCCGCCAAGCCCGTCTCGTCGACCTCGGCGGGATTCACCGAAAGCTTTGCTTCGGCACTGCCGGGCGCGTCCACGGCGTCGACCGCTCCACGCAAGTACTAGCGCGGCGAATTTGAAGTTCCTATCCATGTCGCCGCAACCTCATCACAGGAACTTCAAATTCAAAAGCCGCGCCAGCAAATTTCAAGTTGCTAGGGCTCCTTTGGTTCTGAAGTTCGCATCAGAGGTTTCCGCGATGTGTGTGCGAACTTCGGAATCGGAGCACTAGACGTGCGGCTCGTATTCGTCACCTTGCTGGCGCTGATCCTCGCCGCCGCCATCGGCCTCGGCGCCACTTGGACGACGGCGACCCGCGGCACCGACATCGGCACGCTGACCATCGGCGCCTGGACCGCACGGCCAAGAACCGGCACCGTCGAAGTCGACCCCTATTCGCGCGCATCCATCGCCCGCAGCGGCGAATTGCCGATCGGTACCGGCGACGGCATCGCGTTCTCGGCGAACCGTGACGACAACAAGCGGCTGCTCGACGGACGCTGCGACGTGCTGGTGAGCGGAATTACGCCGCCGGCGCGGTTCTGGACCTTGACGCTCTACGACAGGAAGGGACGATTGGTCGCCAACGCGCTGCAGCGCTATGGCTTCACCAGCGAGGAAATCATCCGCGGCGCCGATGGCTCGTTCGAGGTGCGGGTCGCCTCGCGATCGCGCGCCGGCAACTGGTTGCCGACCGGCGGGATCGAGCGCTACACGCTGGTGCTGCGGCTTTACGATACCCCGGTTGGCGTGGCGACGCGCACCCAGCGCGATGCTCCGATGCCCTCCATCGCAACCGCGAGTTGCCCATGATCCGGTTGATCTTCACCATCCTGGCCGGCGTTTTCCTCGGCGGCATTGTGCATCTGGTCAGTGTGCTGGCGCTGCCGCGGATTGCGACGCAGGATGCCTATTCGCGTCTCGCCCCGATCACCAAGGTGAACGCCGTTACATCGCTGCCGCAACCCGATCCCAGCACCGAGCCTCTGCCCTTCATGGATCCGGCCTTTGCGGTCGCGATCTGCCGCTACGATCTTTCCGGCGGCCCGATCAAGCTCGCCGTCCCCGTGAGCCAGGCCTATACGTCGGTTTCGTTCTATACCCGCAACGAACTCGCCTACTACGCCATCAACGATCGCTCCGCCGGACGCAAGGTCATTGAGCTCGACCTGATGACGGAAGCACAGCATGCCGCGCTGCCCGAGGATGAAGATGTGACTGCCGCGGACCGTTTGATCATCGATTCTCCGAGCGCGGCCGGACTGATCGTGATGAAAGCCTTGGCACCGGAGCCGGGCCTGATGGCACAGGCGCAAGCGTCGCTTGCTGCATCGAGTTGCAAGGTGCAGACCGAGCCGGCGCCGGCCAAGCGCTGAGCGAAAGTGTCGTTTAGCCCTTCGAGATGACCTGATACCCGGTGCCAGGTTGGATCACGACGGGTGGATTGGCAGCGAGCCCGGCCATTTCGTTGATCAGGCGGTCGGCTTCGCCCGCGATGTTATCCGGTGCCTGAACCACCAGCCGCTCCAGCGCCCAGCGATACGACGATACGCGCCGCTCCTGGCATTGCTGGACCCACTGCACGATCAGCGCGTTCTCTTCCATGCGGGCGACGGCGTCTGCGCGCTCCCGTGGCGACAATTGCGAGACGTGGGCGAGGCTCGCATTGCGCTTCCGGTCGAGTTCGAGTACGCGCGCGGCTGTCGAATAGAACTGCTCGAGACGCGTGATGTCGTCACGCGCATCGTCGATCAGTTGGGAATAGCGCGAGGCGTCGGAGCGGTGCGGCTCGTCGATCAGCGCACGGCCGTAGGCGGTGCGATCGAAGACAACCTTCTGCCGCCACGGCGAGGCGACGACCTGATAATCGCCGAACACCGCCTTCCAGGCGGGCCGCGAATGCGGCGGCTCGATTAGCGGATAGGCTTGATCGCGAAGCTGTCTTTCGCCGTCGGTGAGTTGAAACTGCGATGGCTTGAGGCCGATGCTGCCGGTCGCTTCGGCGCCCATCCAGCGATGCATGTCGTCGTTGCGGAAATCCGCGCGCGTGCGGCCGAAATCGCCCCCGGCGCAACCGCCAAGCAAGAGCCCTGTGGCAAGCAGCACTGCAAACGATGCAGAGGCGCGGGGCTGCCGGCTCGCCCGCATCAAATGAGAGATGTCCGGCATGTCCAATCCGCCGCTTAGCGACGTCGGCGACGGCGGCCCGGGGCTGTCCCCGCCTCCGGCCCGCGATCCCCACTGGTTTCCTCAACCTGCCGCTCGATCCGGATGACGGGAAGGATCAGGACCGTTCCCTTACGCTCCTGCGGGGCGCCATCCACGGTTGATCCCAGCCACCGCAAGGCTGCATCCGCTGGAAATTCAATGACGGTGCCCATGCCGAACTTCTCCGGTTGCCGCTTGTGACGCGATTTGCGGCGACGGAGGTCATTAAGAACAAAACGTGGTTAACGGCTTCTTAAAGTGTAGCCCGGCGGATAACGGCTGCGGCTTTCGCAAGACCGGCTGCGGCGCTCCGGGACGGGCGCGAAAAGCGGCTTTCGCCTTTCACGAATTGTTTTCCTTAACGCGGCGTTAAAGCAACCCGCTTAGGCTGACGCGGGATTTGAAATCAGTCGCGTACCGCTCAAAATGACCAAGCCTCCGCTGTTCTCCGGCTTTGACGGATTGATGAACCTCTCCCGCCGAGAGGGCGTCGATATCCGCCCCACTCTGCTTCGCGTTCTCGCTGACCTCTACGTTCAGACAAGCACGCATAGCGAGGAGGAAGCCCGCCAATTCGTCGAACTCACGTCGCGCCTGATCGATCAGGTCGATGACGCGACGCGCGCGGCCGTGCGGGCGCGGCTTGCTCTCTATCCGGCAACCCCGGCGCCGATTTTAAATCACCTTGGGCTCAAACCCTCGCATCCCGAGCCGCGCAAGCCGCTGGCACGCGAGATCCATGCATCCTCCAGCGCCGCGCAGGAACCGGCAGCAACCTCCCGCGAACCGCACTTGCGGATGACCTCGAACCTGTCGATGCAACCGGCCGATGCGGCCGAAATCAGCGGGCTTTTTTTTGGCGCGGGCTCCGCCGAGCGGGCCGTGATCCTGCACAACCTGTCCGAGACGCCGCTGAAGCCGTCGCCGCGTGTTCCCGCCTCACGCGCGAAGCGCGCGATCGAGGCTCTCGAGATGGCGGCCTGGATCGCCGATCTCGAAAATTTCACACTCGAACTCAGCGAGACGCTGATCCTGCCGTGGAAGATCGCAACCCAGGTGGTGAACGATCCGACCGGCGAACCGCTCGCTTGCGCCGCCAAGGCGCTTGGCATGCCGGGCGTGGTTTACCAGCGGGTCCTGCTTTTCCTCAAACCGGAGATCGGCAGCTCCGTTCACATGGTGTACCGGCTCTCGCGCCTCTACGACACGCTGCAAGAGCGGTCGGCGCTGATCATGCTGGCGGCCTGGCGCGGCTCGACCCTGGTCGTCACGCGCGCCAAATACCGGCCGACGCTTTATGACGACGAACGCGGCCGCGCCCGCAGCGCGGCGGCGCAGACCAGGACCGCCTCGCAACCAGCTAGCGACGCCGCGACACCTCGCGCGGGATCTTCGCAGAAGGCGGAGCGCTAAACCCCGTCTTGCCTTTAGTGCGGCGAATTCAGAATCATTAAGTTGCTGGAGCTCCCTTGATTCCGAAGTTCGCACCGGAGGGGATAGCTTGCGAACTTCGGAATCAGAACTCTAGTGCCCACTTTCCGAAGTTCGTGCTCTATCGCAGCACCCACCTTCACGAACTTCGGAAAGTCATGGGCTACTCACAAACTTATTGATTCTAGTACCACTTTATCGATCTGAAGTCCCCGATCGAATTCGCCGCTTGTGGTGCAGGGACTTCAGATCGGCGGTACTAGTCGCGCGTCAGATCGAGGAAGTGCTGCCCCGAACGATCCTCGGTTTCCACGATCCAGGCATCCGGATCGAACCGGATTTCCTTCTGCAGACGCTCCTCCACCGACGGCTCCGGCAACGGCTCCTTCGAGATCGGCATGAAAAGCCGCTCAACGGGTCTGGAGTCGTCGTAAACCGTTTGCGGCGCCGGCGCGTAAAGCATGGCATTGCCGTCCAGCAGTGCCACCTTCACGAACACCGCGCCCGCCTCCTCCGCGCCACGCCGGCGCACCGCGCCGAAGACACCCGCGGTCTGGCAGCGGCGCAGATAAGCCGCCACCCAAATACTCGATTTCAATCGCATCGAAAGACGATAGGCCAGCCGATGTCGCGATGCTAGTGGAGCCGGGCCCGGTCTACTCGACCGAATGGCCGATCGTGGAAGCCAGTTCACGCATGAGACGTTCGGTCACCTGGCCGGTGACGGGAATCCTCCGTGCCCGCTCGAACCGCTGGATCGCGGCCAGCGTGTCGGCGCCGAGGACGCCGGTAGGCTTCAACTGGCCGTAGCCATATTCGGTCAGCGCGCGCTGCACGGCGGCGATGCGATGCGAGCCCGTGACAGGCACGCCGTCGGCATGGGTCGAAACCGGAACCGTCATCGGCGGGCGCGGAATATTCGCTGTCGTCGCCTGCATCGTGCTCGCTGTCTTGACGAGATTGGTCAGCGGATCTGCTGCTCTCGAATCCGCCGGCCTCGGTTCGGCGGGCCTCGCTTCGGGCAGCGGTACTGCCGCCTCAACCGGCCGCGAGCGTGGCGCGGGCGCGAGATTGGCGGGCACTGACGCCGTTGCCACCGTGGGCATGACGGTCACCGTGCCGAACATCGGCGCGGGGTGACGCCCGGCTTGCATGAGCAGCGCATTGGCGATGACCGCGACGACGACCGCAAGGGCAAGCGCGCCCGCAATCATATCTTTCGGGCTGTACAGAAAAATGCGCATGGCAAGGCTGTGCTCGTAATCCACTTCCGTCGCTGCCGCTCTGGAGCCGCGGCGGCGCTTGCCATCACTTCTCGATTTCCTAGGCACTTTTCTTCACCTGAGGGGATTGCTCCGGCGTCGGGAGACGCGACGGCGGTGCGAGCGTTGTAATATTGCTTGCAGGTTGCGCCTGCTGCGGCGTCAGCGGCAACGCTACCGTAACCGTAGTTCCTTCGTCGACCCTGCTCTGCACCGTCATATCGCCGCCGTGCAGGGCAACGAGGCTCTTGACGATCGATAGCCCCAGACCCGTGCCTTCGTGACGGCGTTGATAGGTCTTTCCGGCCTGAAAGAACGGATCGCCGATCCGCTTGAGGTCGTCGGCGGCAATGCCAACGCCAGTATCGGCGATGCGCACCATGAGTCGCGCACCTTCAATGGCAGCCGACACCGTTACGGTACCGCCGCGCTCGGTGAATTTGACGGCGTTCGAGACAAGGTTAAGCACGATCTGCTTGAATGCACGGGGATCGCCGATCATGACCGGCAAATCGTCCGGCGCGCGGCTGACGAGTTCGACGGCGCTCTCGCGCGCTTTCAGCGCCAGAAGACTGCAGCAATTGACCAGAGCCGCCCGTGGCGCAAAAGGCTCAGGCATGATCTCGAAATTGCCCGACTCCATCTTCGAAAGATCGAGAATGCCATTGACGACCGACAGCAGGTGCTGCCCCGAATCGTTGATCAGCTGGGCGTACTCCTTGCGGCGCGCGGCGTCCAGCATCAGCGCGTCTTCCTGCATGATCAACTCGGAGAAGCCGATAATGGCATTGAGCGGTGTGCGCAGCTCATGGCTCATGGTAGCGAGGAAGCGGGTCTTGGAGGCATCTGCCTGCTCTGCCGCCGACCGCGCCAGATCCAGCGCCTGTTCCTGATTCTTGCGGTCAGTGACGTCGCGCATGACCGCAACGACCTCGGTCTCCGCAGTTTTCGAAAATACCGTTTCGAGCGGCCGGCAACGCATCTCGACCCAGATGAAACTGACCTGATTGGCCTGCCCCGCTTCGCGTCCGCGGACCGCATCCCGTTTCAGGCGGAACTCGACGCTCTGCGCCGCGCCGTCGCGCGCCGCATCCGAAAGCGCGGTGAGATAGGCCGGGCGATCGGCGACATGAACGCGATCGAACAGACCAAAGCCGAGAAGACCCGAGGCCGACGTTCCCAGCAGCGCCTCCGCAGCCGGCGAGATGAAACGCACGGCCCCGTTGCGGTGGTGACGTGAAATCACGTCGCTCATATTGTGCGCCAACAGGCGATAACGGTCTTCCTCGACATAAAGCAGCGACGCGCTGGTGCGCGCGAGCAATTCGGTGCCGAACGCGAGGCCCCCGGCATAAAGCGTTGCCGCGGCCACGCCGAATGTGGTCAGGATCGCGCGCATATGCGGACTGACATCCGCCGCAGGCAATAGCTCGAAATGGCCGAGGGCGATCAGGACGCCCACGCAGATCAAGGCGACCGCGGAAGCGAAGGCGACGGCGCGGCGCGAGGCCGAAAGCGCGGCTTCCACCGGCACGACCACGAGCCAGATCGCCGCAAACGATCCGATGCCGCCGGTGCTCGATGCCAGCGTCATGATCAGTCCGGCGAACGCCAGCGATGAAAGGCAGCAGGCCTCTTCGTAACGGCCGGTGCGCGATAGAAACCAGGAGAGCAGAATGGGTGCAATCAGCCAGGCGAATGCTGCAACCTCAAGCGCGGTTGGCGCGCCGTGCATGGCAAGATAGACCGGGAACGCCGCAAATGCCGTGAGGCTTCCCAGTAGCCGCGGCGCGATAAAGGCGCGATGGCGGGCGCGCGCAAGCGCGTCCTGCCGTGCGGACGGGTGCAGCAGCGCATCCAGGCAATCGCGAATGGTACTCAGAACTATCACAGCTTTTTCGCTTCGGCATGCGTCGAACCGACGCTCCGGAACGTCCCCCTTGTCTAAATCGCAACCTGTCAGAGCGACATTAAATGAACGCTAAGGCGGCCCGCATGGCGGCCAAACACCGCATCTCCACGCCGTTTTCCATCTCCGATGCGGGCTTCAATCAACGCAGATGGTGAACGGCGGGTTTCCGGAACTTTTTGGGTATGGTTTCGAAATGGTGGACGGCCGGCGAGAGGCGCGTGCCGGATATCAATCAAAAATTTACACCGAATCAAACCAGGCGAATTTTTCGCAAATCCTTCACTGCTTAACTTCAATGCAAACACTTGCGATTTATCGACGACTGGTAAGATTCGGGATTGAAGACAGCGAGACAAGAGAGGCGGCCGGAGTAGCACGATGTTTTTCCTGCTTCGCTTGGCGTTTTGGATTGGCTTGGTCCTCGTCTTGTTGCCGAGGGACAAATCTCCGGACACCGGCAAGACGCCGCAGATCGATGCGTCCGAGGCAATCTCGGCGGCCACCGCGGCCGTCAACGACATGAGCCAGTTTTGCAAACGCCAACCGGCAGCGTGCGAAGTCGGCGGCCAGGCCGCAACTGTGATCGGTCAGCGCGCCCAGGGTGGCGCAAAAAAGCTGTATCAGATCATCACGGATAAGCCCGACAAATCCGACAAGCATTCGCCCGACCACACCGGATCGATCGGCGGCATGGACAGCGAGGCCGCGCAAGCCGAAGCGGCGCAAGACACGCTGACGCCGGACGACATGCAGATCGAATGGCAAGGCGCCCCGCCGCCGTCACCGTAATTCCGCGCGAAAATCGGGAACAATTCGGATCGGGAACGAACTCGCTTTCGTCCGCCTTCACCCCTATATATGGGTTGCTGAAGGTTGAGCACGGCCATGACGGCGATTGACGACATCCGCGAGAATTTCGAACTGCTGGACGACTGGGACGACCGCTACCGGTATGTCATCGAGCTTGGGCGCACGCTCGAGCCGATGCCGGAAGCCGAGCACTCTGCCGCCAACAAGGTGCAGGGTTGCGTCAGCCAGGTCTGGTTGTCGAGAAATGTCGAACGCAACGATGCCGGCGAAGCCTTGCTGAAATATCGGGGCGACAGCGACGCCCACATTGTTCGCGGACTGGTCGCGATCCTGCTCATGCTTTATTCCGGCCAGACGCCACAGCAAATTCTCGCAACCGACGCCATCGCCGTCTTCGACGAGTTCGGATTCCGCGAACATCTCACGCCGCAGCGCTCCAACGGGCTACGTTCGATGGTCGAGCGCATTCGCACCGATGCGCGTGAAACGCTGGCCGCGGCGTCGTAGGCGCGGCGTCTATTTGCGACGGCGGCGTTGCTGGCCAAGCCCCATTTTCTTGGCGAGTTGCGAGCGGGCGACCGCATAGCTGGGCGCGACCATTGGGTAGTCGGGCGGCAAACCCCATTTTTCCCGATATTGTTCGGGTGTCATATTGTATTGCGAACGCAAGTGCCGCTTCAGCGACTTGAAGCGTTTGCCGTCCTCAAGACACACCAGGTAATCGGGCGCGATGGATTTCTTGATGGAAACCGCGGGCTTTGTTGGCTCGGCCGACAGTTCGGGGCGGCCGGACGAAACGCGAACCAAGGCGGCATGGATCTGGTTGATCAAGCCCGGAATTTCCGAAGCGGGCGTCGGATTGTTGCTGAGATAGGCCGAAACGATATTTGCCGTCAGATCGATGAAATTCCTGCCCGTGGTATCGGTCATGGCCAAAACCTTCCCAAGATTTTAATCACGCAAGTCATGTCCGTGCCGATTCACAATTTGGCATCCGTTGCCATCTTTGCCGATCTGAGCGGATTACCTGGACGGAGACAAGAACGGCGTTCCGGTTTTCACGGCCTCTGATCGAGATGTGCGCGCAATTCGTCGATCGAGGCGAAGCGCATCATGCCTTCCGGCATCTGCGCTTCGATTGAACCGTCGGAATACAACGAATAGGCCATGCCATCGACGACGCCGGATTTGAGCACTGTGATTGCCGGCTTATTTTCGGCAGCCGGAGGCTGGCGGATCGCGGCGGACGGTTCGCTGAATGGCGGTGGACTTCGCACCGGACGGCGCTGCAGCGGCACATCGGTTGGCCGTGCCCGTTCCGATTTCGGCGAGGTATCGTCAAAGCCTGGCGGAGGAACTTCGTTGACCTCAGGCTCAGGCGCCGTCCCCGACCCGGCAGATGGATCGCCTGGGCGCGCCTGGGCGCGTTCGCGCTCCCGGCGGGAGGTCGAGGAAAACATAAAATTTCGCCGCTGTTTTGCCGGTGGCTCGGACGTCTGCGGTGATGACGCCGCTTGGCCGGATCGGTCGCGCACCGCAGCCTCTTCGTCCCAGGGCGCAGACGGTGACGGAGGCGGTCCCGGCGGCTCGGCGCGCAGCGGATCGGCATGCGGCGTGACGCTATCGCTTGCGGTTCCGGCCGGGCGCGGCAAGGCCGCTCGCTGGGACGCGCCGTTCCTTAGGGCAAAGGCAGCATTGGACGCCAGCTGGCCTACGGCGCCCTTCAGCTCCCTGACCGCGACCCACAAGCTCAGGATAATCAGCCCCGAGCAGGCGGCGACGGCGCCAGCGAGAATAAGAGTGTTGCCAAGGCCGAATTCGTTGATCGGGATCCCGAAACCGATCGCTGCGAGACCCGCCAGCAGGCAGCCGATCCCGACGACCAACATTCCAATCATCATCAAACTCACCCCTGGGCCGCGCTCCGCCATCACGCAGCCCTACAGCGCCCGTCGCCACGATACCGTCATATTGCCTGCCGAGCCAGACGCCAATTACCCAGGTAATTCCGGGACCTGCGGTCGCTGGAGCCATGGTTAAGGGCCGAATCCGTCTTTAGTTGCGCCTGCCGCTGGCGAATTACGCCACAATTGCCAATTACTTGGCCCATGAACTGCGCTATATGGATGCCGGAGGATGAGGGCCCGCTAGATCTCCGATTCCGAAGTTCGCAAGCTAATGCGGCCCCTCCGATGCGAAGTTCGGAATCAAGGAGCTCTAGCAACTTATTGATTCTAGTACCGCTTTATCGATCTGAAGTCCCTGATCGAATTCGCCCCTTGTGGTGCAGGAACTTCAGATCGGCGGTACTAGTGCTGCTTCTCTATTTGAAGTTCCTGAACCGAATTCGCCGCTTGTGGCACAGGAACTTCGACTAGGCGGCACGGGCGTGAAACGGGCCAAGGGGTCACCGGGTTACCAATCGCATGTCATCAATCATGACCTCCGCTGTCGATACGCCTTTGCGGCGCTCGATGGAGCGGACGTGCGACGATGCCGCGATGGTGGTTCTGGTCGCCGTCAGTTTGGTCGCAGCCTTCACTTTCCGCGATTACGGCCTCGGCTGGGATGACTATACCCACGCCGAATATGCCGACCTGTTGCTGAAGATGTACGGTTCGGGCTTCAGGGACACCAGCGCGCTCTCGTTTGCCAATCTGTACATGTATGGCGGCGGTTTCGACATGGCGGCAGCGCTGCTGCACAAAGTGATCCCGCTTGAGCTTTTCGAAACCCGGCGGCTGCTCGGCGCCACGATCGGCATCATCGGCCTCGCCGTTAACTGGCGGCTGGGTCGTCGCGTCGGCGGCCCGCTGGCGGGACTTGCCGCGCTACTGCTTCTCGCGTTGTGTCCGACCTTCTACGGCCACATGTTCATGAACCCGAAGGATGCGCCATTCGCGGTGGCGATGATCATCCTGATGCTCGGCCTGGTTCGCCTGGTCGAAGAATATCCGCAGCCGTCACCGCGGACCGTTCTGATCGCCGGCCTTGGCGCCGGCCTTTCAATCGGCTCGCGCGTTCTTGGCGGCCTGGCGCTGCTTTACGCGCTGATCGGGCTCATGCCGCTGCTGACCGAGGAAGTCCGGACCCGGGGCGCACGCGAGGCTGTCGGGCGATTTGCGCAAATGGCCTACGCGCTGCTGCCTGGCCTGATCCTCGGCTACCTCGTCATGGGGTTGATCTGGCCATGGTCGATCATTGCGCCCGACCATCCGTTCCTGGCGGTTACGTACTTCTCGCATTTCTTCGAGAAACCGTGGAAAGAGATGTTCGACGGCGCGCTCGTGTCGGTTCCCGACATGCCGTGGTCGTATCTCCCCACGCTGTTCGCTCTCCAGCTCCCGGAAGTTTTGCTGGCGCTGACCGTTGCGGGAATCGGCTGGGCCTTCACGGCGCTCGCCCGCAACGATGTGTCCGGCCGCCGCAAGACCATTCTCTTGATGCTGGCGCTGGCGGCGATATTGCCGATCGCCATTGCCATCGTGAAGCGTCCTGCGCTTTACAACGGCATCCGTCATTTCATCTTCGTCATTCCGCCGATGACGGTGCTTGCAGGCCTCGCCTTCGCGCGTGGAATGGAACGGCTCGGAGAAAATCGCCGCGCCTGGCAGCCGGCCGCGCTGGCCATTTTCCTGTTCGGCCTTCTGCTGCCGCTTGGCGAGATGATCCGGCTTCACCCTTACCAGTACACCCATTTCAACCACGTCGCCGGCACGGTGCGCGGGGCCGACGACCGCTACATGCTCGATTACTGGGGGCTTGCGTTCAAACAGGCCTCCGACGACCTGCATGAGCAGATCGAGGAAAAGCACATGAGCCCGCCGCCTGGACACAAGTGGAAAGTCGCGGTGTGCGGTCCGCAGCGTCCGGCTCAGGTTGCGCTTGGCCCCGACTTCACCATCGGCTGGGACAGCCACGCGGCCGACTTCGCCATGACGCTCGGCGAATTCTACTGCAAGGGCCTGAGCGCGCCGGTGATGGTTGAAATCAAGCGTGACGACGTGGTGTTCGCCCGCGTCTACGATATCCGCGGGCGCTCGATCTCAAGCCTGCTGTCGATACCGGCGCCGTAAGCCGCGTCGGCCGCAATGCCGAGCATGACTGCCACCCGTAACGCGCCTGTCCGTAGCGGGTGAAGATGTCGTATTTTTGTAGCTCGTGATCTGTCGCCTTCGTTGTTGAGTTTCGGAGGAGCCGGAAAGCGTGGACGGTTCCGCCAGCCTGGTCATGCCATGGATATTGCTGCCGGGTTAGCC
>NZ_DAHUXJ010000109.1 GCF_027307225.1 Bradyrhizobium sp.
CCATGCAGTACAAAAATATGCTTCGACGTATCCATTCCAATGCGGATAATCTGTCCCACCGACGGCTCCCTTGTCTGAGATTTGCAACAACCTCATTCTGGCACACTGATGCCGTAGGGGGCCGTCCACCCCATCAACCACCATCCTTCGGAGAAGAAAGGCGACGACCACCGCACTAAAATGGTAACGCCGCGGCGTATAGGTCCCTGCGTTCGCAGGGACGACGCAAAGCTTTTAGGAAAGGACCCCTGTGAAGATCGTCGACCTAAGCCGTGAGCTCTATCATCGCACCCCGAACTATCCCGGCCATTCCGCCATTATTCACGGCATGTGGAAGACGCACGAGGAATCCTTTGCCGATGGCGGCAACGTGCACGGGCTCGCCTCGATGTATTTTGCGATGCCGGACCATGGCGGCACCCACATTGACGCGCCGCTGCATTTCGACAAGCGCGGCGAGAGCATCGATCAATATCCGCTGGAAAAGTGCATCGTGCCGGGCATCTGCATCGACCTGCGCCATATCGCAGCCCGCACCGAGATTGCGCCGGCGGATCTTGAAGCGGCGGTCGAAAAATCCGGCCATCCGGTACCTAAGGGCGGCACCGTGCTGCTCTGCACCGGGCATCATCAGCGGACTTTTCCACGCAAGGAATACGCGACCGAGAACTCCGGCGTGAACGTGAAGGCGACCGAATGGCTCGCACAAAGGGGCGTAGTGCATTTCGGCATCGACTCGATGCGCCCCGGGCCCGAAGGCAAGGAGAACCTGCTCGTTCACAAGGCCTGCTTCGATCTCGGCATCACCCATATCGAAAGCCTGTGCAACCTCGAGACCCTGCTCGGCGCCGGGCCCTTCACTTTCATTGGACTGCCGATGAAATGGCGCGGCGGCACCGCCTCGCCGATCCGTGCGGTCGCGGTTTTCGGGATGTGATTTCACCAGAGATCGGAGATACGCCATGAAACGGGTGATGATCCTCAACGGCCCCAACCTCAATCTGCTTGGCGTGCGCGAGCCGCATATTTACGGCACCACCACGCTTGAAGAGATCAAAGGAAATTGCGAGCGCGAGGCGGCCGCGCTCGGGCTTACCATTACCTTTCACCAGTCCAACCACGAGGGCGAACTGGTCGACCTGATCCAGTCGGCTCGCGAGAGCGCCGATGCCATCATCATCAACCCGGCCGGCTATTCCTTCACATCGATTGCCATCGTCGACGCGATCAAGGCATTCGAAGGCCCCGTGATAGAGGTACACATCTCCAATATCCACGCCCGCGACGAACTTCATCGGCATTCGAAGATTTCCCATGCCGCGACCAGCGTGATCTGCGGGCTCGGGCCTTATGGCTACCAGGCTGCGCTGCGCGCACTCGGGCAAATGAAGAAGGAAGCTTGATCGTTGGGTCCCGTCTTTGCGAGGAGCGCAAGCGACGAAGCAAACCAGAGTCACGAAGGAGGACCGGATTGCTTCGCTCGCGCTCGCAAAGACGGCAGGACTCGCTGGCGCGCCACTACCGCGCGCCGAACCTGGTCTCGCCGAACAGCGCCTTTTGCGAGGCGGGCTGCGAGCGCCAGTATTGCGGCGGCGCATGGACCTCGCCACCGAGTTCGGCGGCGGCGTGCCAGGCCCAGCGCGGATCGTAGAGCATGCCGCGGGCCAGCGCGACCATGTCGGCCTTGCCGGAAGCGACGATGTCCTCCGCGTGGCTGGCCTCGGTGATCAGGCCGACCGCTATCGTGGTCACGCCGGTCGCCTCCTTGATCGCCTGCGCGAACGGAAGTTGATAACCGGGCGCGAGCGGAATTTTCTGCTGCGGCGATACGCCACCGGAGGAGACGTCGATCCAGTCGACGCCGCGCTTGTTCAGTTCCCGTGCGAATTCGATGGTCTGTTCGATATCCCAGCCGCCCTCGACCCAGTCGGTCGCGGAGACCTTGATGCCGACCGGCTTTTTCGAGGGAAATACCCCGCGCACGGCATCGAACACTTCAAGTGGATAGCGCATCCGGTTTTGCAGCGAGCCGCCATACTTGTCCGAACGGCGGTTGGAAATCGGCGACAGGAACTGATGCAAAAGATAGCCGTGCGCGCAATGCAGTTCGATGGCGTCGATGCCGAGACGGCTGGCGCGCCGCGCCGCTTCGACGAAAGCATCGCGGATGCGCTTGAGGCCGACGGCATCGAGCGCGAGCGGCTTGTGCTCACCTTCCTTGTGCGCAAGGTCGGACGGTCCGACCGTCTGCCATCCCCGCTCCACAAGCGCGATCTGCTGACCGCCATCCCAAGGTTTGTGGCTCGATCCCTTGCGGCCCGCATGGGCCAGCTGAACCGCGATCGCAATCGTCGAATGCCTGCGGATGGAGGCGAGCACCGGCCGCAGCGCAGCCTCGGTGGCGTCGTTCCACAGTCCGAGACAGCCCGGCGTGATGCGGCCGATCTGCTCGACATGGGTCGCCTCCATGCAGAACATCGCCGCCCCCGACAGCGCGAGCGTGTTCATGTGAGTGAAATGCCAGTCGTTCGCCTTGCCGTCGTCGGCCGAGTACTGGCACATCGGCGCCACCATGATGCGGTTCGGCAGCGAAAGGTCGCGCAGACGGATCGGAGAAAACAGGGCACTCATGAAACCGTATCCGGCGTTGAGCTTGGTTGGTCCACAGCGATCTATAGTTCACCCTTGTGACTAAGGTCGAATGTCGAATGCGTGGAACGGGCTTCCGGAAACGCAACGGTCTTACGGCTTGATCCCGGCGGCCCGGACGGTCTTGGCATTATCGGCGATCTCGCGCGCGACGAAGGCATCCATCTCCGCAGGCTTCATGGGAAACGGCTCGATACCCAGTTTCGTCAGGCTTTCCCGCATAGACGGCTCGGCCAGAACCTTTGTTCCCGCGTGATAAAACCTCTCGATGATCTCACGCGGTGTCTTGGCCGGCATGAAAACGCCCAACCAAAAGACGCTTTCCGCATTCTTCAGGCCTGCCTCGGCGGGGGTCGGCACGTCAGGCAAATCGGTAACGCGCTTTCCCGTCGAGATCACAAGTGCGCGAACTCGGCCTTCCCTGATCAAGGGAAGCGCGGTCGTGAGCGGGCAAAAGTAGAAATCGATTCGGCCGCCGAGAATATCGGCGACGGCCTCCGCACCCCCGCGATAGGGCACGTGGGTGGTTTCGATTCCGACGGCGAGGCGGAATTTCTCGGCGCTGATATGGGTTGCGCTTCCGACGCCGGCCGAGCCGAAGGATATCGAACCGGGCTTCCTTGATTTGGCATCGGCGATGAAGTCCTGCACGGTCTTCCACGGCCGCGACACCGGCACGATCATGACGTTGGCGCTGACGCCGAGCATCAACACCGACGACAGGTCTTTCGTGATGTCGAATGGCAATTTTGGATAGATCGCAGGTGAGATCGTCAGCGCCGAGGACTGCGCCAGGATGTTGTAACCGTCCGGGTCTGCTTTCGCGACGGCGGCGCTGCCGATCGTGCCGCCAGCGCCCGGACGGTTCTCGACAATGATCGCCTGGCCGAGTTCTGCCGCAAGCCGATCGAATACCGCGCGCGGCACCACATCGGCGGCGCTTCCGGCGCCAAATGGGATCGTTGCCTTGATCAGGTGGGATGGCCAGTCGTCGGCTTGCGCCGCGGCTGTCAGCAGGCAGCCCGCGACCAACGCCCAACACACCGCACGCCGCATCATCCTTCACCCCGCACTCCAACTGCGCCGGCAAAGAGGTGCACAGTTTTGCACTTCCGCGCAAGCGCGAGGACGACGCTACCACCCGTGCGGCTGGTCCGGATCGGCAGGCTTGAGGCCGACGACGCGATAGCTATGACTGGCGTCGAGGATGCAGTCCGCCTCGGCTGCGAACTCGACGAAGAGCTTCCCGCCGTCGAGCCTTTCCTTCACGCGGCCATAAGCACCGAGCAGCCGCAGAAAAGCGGGGCCGGACACGACGAAGGTCTGGTACTCGCGAAGCCGGAATCAAAGGAGCTTCAGTAACTGGCGGCTTGCCAGTGCGACCTTGAAGTTCGTATGACGAACTCACGGCGAAACTGATAGGAACTTCAAATTCGCCGCACTAATGCAGCCGCCGCCGAGGTATGGTGGCGGGCGCGGCCCCATGTGTCTCGCTGAAGAGCTCGGCAAGCTTCTCGGTGATCGCGCCACCGAGTTCTTCCGCGTCGACGATGGTGACGGCGCGGCGATAGTACCGCGTGACGTCGTGGCCAATACCGATCGCGATCAGTTCGACCGGCGAGCGAGTCTCGATTTCCTCGATAATATGGCGCAGGTGCCGCTCCAGATAATTGCCCGCATTGACCGACAAGGTGGAATCGTCGACCGGCGCGCCGTCGGAAATCATCATCAGGATCTTGCGCTGTTCGGACCGGCCGAGCAGACGTTTGTGCGCCCAGTCGAGCGCTTCGCCGTCGATATTCTCCTTCAAGAGGCCCTCGCGCATCATCAAGCCGAGGTTCTTGCGAGCCCGCCGCCACGGCGCATCCGCCGACTTGTAGATGATGTGCCGAAGGTCGTTGAGGCGACCGGGATTGGCCGGCTTGCCGGCGGCCAACCACGCCTCGCGCGACTGTCCGCCCTTCCAGGCGCGGGTGGTAAAACCGAGAATCTCGACCTTGACGCCGCAACGCTCGAGCGTCCGCGCCAGAATATCCGCACAGGTCGCCGCGACCGTGATCGGGCGCCCGCGCATCGAGCCGGAATTGTCGAGCAGAAGCGTGACGACCGTGTCGCGGAAGGTTGCTTCCTTTTCGTGCTTGAAGGAAAGCGGATGATAGGGATCGGTCACGACCCGCGGCAGGCGGGCCGGATCGAGAATGCCTTCCTCGAGATCGAATTCCCAGGCGCGGTTCTGCTGCGCCATCAAGCGCCGCTGCAGGCGGTTGGCGAGCCGCGCGACGATGCCCTGCAGATGCGCCAGCTGCTTGTCGAGATAGCTGCGCAGGCGCTCTAGCTCGTCGTGATCGCAGAGATCCTCAGCCGCGATGATCTCGTCGAACTTCGGCGCAAACGCATGGTATTCCGGACCGCGCGGCTCGTTCTTGCCATGCGCATTCGGCCGCGTGGCTTCACCTGGTGTTTCGTCGTCGCCGAGTTCGCCATCGTCGAACGTATCGGATGCCGACGCCTGCGCACTTTCCATCGCGCTGTCCGACATCTCTTCAGTGGTGGCCTGCGCCTGATCGGCGCTCATCTCCTGCGCGGCGTCGGATTCCGGCGCCCCTTCCGCTCCGGACTGATCGTTCTCGCCGTCGCGGCTGTCGTCCTGGTTCTCGTCCTCGTCGGCCTCGGCGTTGCGATCGTCGCCGAGTTCCAGCGCCGTCAAGAGGTCGTGCACCGCGTCGCCGAATTTCAACTGGTCATCGGCGTAGCGATCGAGCCGGTCGAGCCGCGGACCGATCTTGTCTTCCAGGATCGGGCGCCACAGGTCGACCATCTTGCGCGCCGCTGCCGGTGGCGCGAGGCCTGTCAGCCGCTCGCGCACCAGCATCGCCAGTGCGTCGGCCAAAGGAGCATCGGCACGGTCAGTGATTTCATCGAACTTGCCGCGATGGAAATGGTCGTCGAGCATCGCGGTGAGGTTTTTCGCAACGCCCGCCATCCGCCGAGAGCCGAGCGCCTCGACGCGGGCCTGCTCGACGGCTTCGAACACGCCGCGCGCCTGCGGATTTCCGGGCATCAGCTTGCGGTGCACCTTGGGATCGTGACAGGCGAGCTTCAGCGCAATGGAATCCGCGTGTCCGCGCACGATGGCGGCGTCGCGCTTCGACATCTTGCGCGGCGGTTCCGGCAGCCGCGCCTTGCCGGGCGACAGACCCGGCCGCTCGGCGGCAAACGACACTTCAAGCTCCGGCTTCTTTGCGATCGCGCGCAGGCACGCCGCCACCGAGCGCTTGAACGGCTCGGTCGGCGCTTCCTTCGGTCCGGTGCGAAACTTGCTGTTGGATGTGGTCATAGCGTCTTCGTCAGCCAGTGGCGCGTCACGCCGCGAGGATATCCCTTAATCGAACCGAAGGCCTTGTAGCCGCAGGAACGGTAAAAGCCCGGCGCCTGAACGCTCATCGTATCGACGTAGGAGCGCACCGCGCCGAAGCGGCGGGCCTCGTCCTCGATTTTCCGGATCAACTTCGTTCCCACGCCTTTGCCGCGGAATCCTTCATCGATCCAGAACAGCTGAATGAACAGCACCGTGGTCCAGACTTCGCCGACAATCCCGCCGACGATCTTTTTCTTGTCGCGGAGCGAGACGGCGAAGCGGCGGTATCGCTGCTTCCCCATCTTCTGTTCGTTATAACGGATGAGGCCGCCGAGTACCGCGCGCTTGGTTTCTCCAATCGTACGCTCGACGGCAATCGCCGGCATGGCCCTAGCTCAGCGCTACGTTGACCGCCGATTCCGCAAGCTCCGCGTTGAAGCAGCGCTGATAGAATTCAGCCACCAACGGCCGCTCCAGTTCGTCACACTTGTTGAGGAAGGTGACACGGAAGGCAAAGCCGATATCGCCGAAGATATCGGCGTTCTCGGCCCAGGTGATCACAGTGCGCGGGCTCATCACCGTCGACAGATCGCCGTTGGCGAAAGCGTTACGGGTGAGATCCGCGAGCCGTACCATCTTGTTGACGACGTCGCGGCCTTCCTGGGTGCGATAATGATGGGCTTTCGCCAGCACGATCTCCACTTCCTCGTCATGGGCGAGGTAGTTGAGCGTGGTGACGATCGACCAGCGGTCCATCTGGCCCTGGTTGATCTGCTGGGTACCGTGATAAAGGCCCGAGGTGTCGCCGAGACCGACCGTATTGGCGGTGGAGAACAGACGAAACGCGGGATGCGGCTTGATCACCTTGTTCTGGTCGAGCAGCGTCAGGCGGCCGGAAACTTCCAGCACGCGCTGGATCACGAACATCACGTCCGGGCGGCCGGCGTCGTATTCGTCGAACACCAGCGCGACATTGTTCTGCAAGGCCCAGGGCAAGATACCGTCCCTGAATTCGGTGACCTGCTTGCCGTCCTTGACGACAATGGCGTCCTTGCCGACGAGGTCGATGCGGCTGATATGGCTGTCGAGGTTGACACGCACGCACGGCCAGTTCAGCCGCGCCGCAACCTGCTCGATATGGGTCGATTTACCGGTGCCGTGATAGCCGGTGACCATGACGCGGCGATTCTTGGCAAAGCCGGCGAGAATCGCGAGCGTGGTCGCTCGATCGAAGCGATAATCCGAATCGACGTCCGGCACATGCGGGTCGACCTGGGAATAGGCCGGCACTTCAAGGTCGCTGTCGATGCCGAATACCTGCCGCACCGACACCTTCATGTCGGGCATACCGGCGGGCGCCTGGGCTGTGGTCATGGCGGCGGTCGTCATTAGTCCTCCGAGGTCGCGGGGCTTCCCGAAACCAGATTTGCGGGCGTGGCTGCGGATGGGTTAGTCGACGCAACCTATCAGAGAGCGGCAATAGGAAGAAGCCCACGCCGCTATCAAAGTTCCTCTGGACTTTCATGTAGATAGTCACTGGTCGCGGTTTTTGGAAGGCTGCCCTGCGAATCCGGCCAGGTTTTCGTCCGGGCGTCGGCCGCCGACCCTGGACCTTGCGGCACTTTCCCATCTCTTCGCGAGTTGTGATAGGTCTGCGCGCCGCGCCCGGCCGAAACACAGGGATTTTTGTGACCTCATTGATAGATCCGCTGATTTCGTTCGTTTCGGCTCACGTGGCGCTCGCCTATTTGACGCTGTTCCTGGCGGCGCTGCTGGAAGCAGTTCCGATCGTCGGCTCCGTCATTCCGGGTTCGACCATCATCTTCGCGCTGAGCGCGCTCGTGCCCGGCGGCCAGCTGGCGCTGCAATGGGTTTTCGCGGCCGCCATCGCCGGCGCCCTGCTTGGCGACGGATCGGCATTCTGCCTCGGACATCGCGAGCAAGGCGAGATCCTCAGCAGCTGGCCGCTTTCGCGCTACCCCCGCGTGGTGGCGAAGAGCGAGGCGTTTTTTCATCGCTGGGGCGCGCTTGCTGTTTTCTTCGCCCGCTTCGTCCCGCCGATCAGGGCCTTTGTGCCGATCACCGCAGGCGCGCTCGGCATGCGACCGCCGATGTTCTTTGCGGTCAATATTCCAGCTGTTTTACTCTGGGCGCCGGCCCACATTCTACCGGGGGTGCTCGCGGTCACGGCGCTGCATCGCTACGGAGGCTTTGCGCCTCACGGCGGTATCGCGAAGCACTACTGGATGCTGGCCGTGATTGTCGGCGCCGTCGTCATCGGGCTGGCGAGCTGGGTGATCCGCCGCAGGCTCGAGGCGGCAAAGCCCGAGCTTCAGACAGGCCAAGGCAAGCCCTAAGACGGCGGCGATCTACGCGCGGACGACCGTCTTGAGATAATTGTACGCCTTGATGATCTCGATCAGGCGATCTTCGGTGGAGCGATCGCCGCCATTGGCGTCGGGGTGATGCTGTTTTACCAGTGCCTTGTACTTGGCCTTGACGTCGTCCAGCGTCGCCCCTGCGCCGAGCCCCATCACCTGCAGCGCCTTGCGCTCGGCATTCATGACCTTGCGTGTCTCGGGCTTGGCCTGCTGCGCCCCTGGACCCGGCCGCCAGCGGCCGCGGCCATTGAGTTCGCTGAACACGTGGAACGGATCGGACGCGACGTCGATATCCGCGTCGCTCTTCTTGGCGCCGTTGGCGCCCATCTTCCAGGTCGGACGATGGTCGGTCAGCGCATCCTTCTGATAGCGCGCGACATCGTCGGGATTCATGCCCTGGAAGAAATTATAGGACTGGTTGTACTCGCGGACGTGGTCGAGACAAAAATGCCAGTACTCGCGCGAATTTTCGCGGCCCTTAGGCGCGCGGTGCGAACCCTTGTTCTGGCAACCCGCCCATTCGCAATTCAAGGCTTCGGCGCCAGCCTGCGCCTGCCGCTTCGCGCTCGCCTTGGTGGGCTTGATGCGAATCGAGTCGAAAAACTTGGATGAATCAATCGGCATGCTGTGTTTGACTACGCAACGCTCCGCGCTTCAAGTCTTGACATTGTTAAACCCGTCAATTCCGAGCGCTATTGACGAAAAACGATCGCGGACGTATTTGCCGCCACTATGAACACCAGAACCGCTATCACAAACAAGTTGCGCGAAGCTTTCTCGCCCGAAAGCCTCGACGTGTCGGATGAATCACATCTTCATGAAGGCCACGCCGGCCACAGGCCGGGCGGCGCGACACATTTCAGAGTGAATATTGTGTCTGCCGCCTTCAAAGGAAAGAGCCGGATCGAGCGCCACCGTATGATTAATTCAACGCTGGCTGCGGAACTCGAGGGCGGCGTCCACGCGCTGGCTATCAGCGCACAAGCACCCGGTGAGAAAGGTCAGTCCGGGCCGATCAAACCGGACCGGCCAATTTAAAGGCCTTTGATTAAAAAGCCTTCCCGGCGCGCCTTGGCGTTTTTTCCACCACTCCGGCCTCGCGCGGCACCGCCACGATGCGTAGCGCCGTGATGCGGTTTCGCTCGCGCCGCAATACACGAAAACGGAAGCCATGGAAGGTGAAGCTCTGGCCGCGCTCGGGGATCGAGCGCGCTTCATGGATCACCAGGCCTGCAATGGTGGTCGCCTCCTCGTCGGGCAGATGCCAGTCCAGCGCGCGGTTGAGATCGCGGATGGGCACCGAACCGTCGACTACCACGGAGCCGTCGGGCTGTGCGCGAACGCCGGCCACCACGACATCGTGCTCGTCGGAAATGTCGCCGACGATTTCTTCCAGGATATCTTCCAGCGTGACCATGCCCTCGACCTCGCCATATTCGTCGACGACGAGCGCGAAGTGAGTCTTGCGGCGGCGGAAGGCCTTGAGCTGCTCGGAAACAGAGCGCATTTCCGGCACGAACCAGGGCGGCAGCATGATGGTCGAGACATCGATTTTCGACGTCTCGCCATCGGAGGCGCGGATCGCACGCAACAAATCCTTGGCGTGCAGCACGCCGACGATGTTTTCTGGCTTTTCGCGCCACAACGGGATTCGCGTGTATTCGGTCGCCAGCACCTCGCGCACCAGATCTTCCGCCGGCAGATCGGCGTTGATCATCACCATTTCGGTGCGATGAACCATCACGTCGGAAACCTGAAGCTCGCGCAGGTCCAAAAGCCCGCCGAGCATATCGCGGTCCTGCTTTTCGACCTTACCCTCATGATGCAGCAGATCGACCGCCCCGCGCAGCCGCTCGAATGGCGACAGGATCGGCTGATTGTGGGTTGCGGTACGGCCAAGCAGCCTCAACAATCCCCGCACGACTGCTTCGACGACGCTGACCAGCGGCGCGAGCAAGACCATCATGACCTTCATCGGCCGGGCTATGGCAAGCGCGACCCGATCCGGCGCGTTGATGGCGATCGTCTTCGGCAACACCTCGGCGAAAATCACCACCACGATCGTCATCACGGCGGTGGCATAGAGCACACCGACTTCGCCGAACCATGCCGTGAAGATGCCGGTCGCGAGGGCCGAGGCTCCGATATTGGCGATGTTGTTACCAAGCAGAAGCGCGCCGATCAGTCGATCGCGCCGCGCCGACAGGCTTGAGACAATGTCGGCGTCCCGGTTACCCTGCTTGGACAGCCGCAGCATGCTGCCGCGCGAAGCACCGGTCAGCGCGGTTTCGCTGGCGGCGAAGAATGCCGACACCAGAAGACAAACGACGACGACTGAAAACGCGATCCAATCCATGCGTGTTTATTCGGTTGCCCGGTTTCAGTGCGGCGGTTCAGAAGTCCGCATCATTTGTGCCGCAGGTTCGACATGCGGACTTCTGAACCAAAGCCGCACTAAAAGGTTTGCTAGTGTCCTTTCGATTCCGAAGTTCGAAACGTGGCTCCGTAAATGCTACGAACTTCGGAATCGGGACACTAGGCCCGGCGCTTCAGCTTTGCTTCAAGAAAATCACGAACCAATGAAGGTTCGACGTCAGGCGCAATCACGGCGCGGCCGATCGCCTGAAGCAGGATAAAGGTCAGGCGCCCGCGCTTGACCTTCTTGTCCTGCGCCATCAGCGCCATCAGCACGTCCGCGTCGGCGAGACCTTCCTGCGCGAAACCCGCAATCTCCTGCAACGCGGTCGGCAAGCCGACGTCAGCCAGATGCCGCCTGACGCGCGCGGCATCCTGCTCGGCAATCATTCCAAGCTGCGCGGACAATTCCGCCGCCAGCACCATGCCGACGGCGACGCCTTCGCCGTGGAACAGCCGATCGGAAAAACCGGTCGCGGCCTCCAGCGCGTGGCCGAAGGTGTGGCCAAGATTGAGCAGCGCCCGCTCGCCGTTCTCGCGCTCGTCGCGCGCGACGATCGCGGCCTTGGCGCGGCAAGAAGTTGCGATCGCATGCTCGCGCGCGGCGCTGCCGGCGAAAATGTCGGCGTGGTTCTTTTCGAGCCAGGCGAAGAAGGCTTCGTCGCCAAGCAGGCCGTATTTGGCGACCTCGGCATAACCTGCGCGGAACTGGCGCGGCGACAGCGTGTCGAGGACGGCGGTGTCCGCGACCACCAGGATCGGCTGATGGAATGCACCGATCAAATTCTTTCCCTGCGGCGAGTTGATGCCGGTCTTGCCGCCAACCGAGGAATCGACCTGCGCCAGCAGCGAGGTCGGCACCTGCACGAAATCGACGCCGCGGCGCAGGATCGCGGCCGCAAAGCCTGCGAGATCGCCCACCACTCCGCCGCCAAGGGCAACCACGAGATCGGTGCGTTCGACCCTGGCCGAAATCAGCGCCTCGCTGACGCGTTCGAGCACGGCATAGCTCTTGGAACCCTCGCCTTCCTCGACGATGACGTGAGAGGAAGCAATGCCGGCTTCCGCCAGCGCCACCTCGGTCTTTGCCAGCCAATGCCTCGCGACATTGCGGTCGGTGACAACGGCGGTGCGCGCTCCCGGCCGCAACGCCGCGATGCGCTTGCCAAGCGAAGCCAGAACGTCACGGCCGATCACGATGTCATAGGCCCGATCGCCGAGCGCGACATCGACCGTGGTGGGATCGCCATGTTTCAGCGGCGCGGTCATCGGGTGCTCAATCCATTCTGGTTCTGGTCGATATGGCCGCCGCAAAGCTTGCCGTACAGCGCCTCCATGCATTCATCGACGATTTTCTCGTGCGGCACGTCACGCGACCAGACCGTCACATCGGCTTGGCCGTAGACCGGCTCGCGTTCCTGGAGCAACCGCTCGATGGCCGCCTCCGGGTCGGCCGTCTGCAGCAGCGGACGGTCGGACCGACGCCTTACCCGGCGCATGATGATATCGGGATCGGCCTTCAGCCAGATCGAGATGGCCTTCTCGCGGATGCGTTCGCGGGTCTCCTGCCGCATGACCGCGCCGCCGCCAGTGGCGATCACCGCAGCCCCGGTGTCAAGCAGACGCGCGATCACCCGCGCCTCGCCATCGCGGAAGTAAGGTTCGCCATACTTCTCGAAGATGTCCGGAATCGACAGCCGGTGCGCCAGTTCGATCTCGGTGTCCGCATCGAGAAAGGACAGGGCGAGCCGGGCCGCCAGCCGGCGCCCGATGGTGGATTTGCCGGCCCCCATCATGCCTATCAGCACGATCGAGCGCGGGCCTAAGGCAGCCGAAATCTCGGCGTCCCGCGGCGTGCTAACGGTGTTTGGCGAGATGGCGTCTGACATTTCTCTCTAACGGCATAGGATGACTTCGAACGACCATACTACCCCCGCCAATCGCGTTGCTAAAGCCTTGCAACGAAATGTCGAACGTGGTGGTAGTCAAATCGGGCCAATCCAGAGGAAACCGATGGTTAATTCGCCTGATCGGGCGCTCTAGCGCATGCCGAGCCTGTTCCGCTTTCTAACTGTGGTCGCAATCATTGTGGGGGTCGTCTATGGGGCGATTTTCGCGCTGGCGAATTTCGTCAACCCGAAGCCGCGCGAAATGACGATTAATGTGCATCAGGACAAGTTCCTCAAGAAATAGACGCGCGAGCCCGGTGTAAGCAAGAGAGGGTCAAGAATTTGGGAGTTAGGGTTCGCGGATGCGCGCCAAGCCCTCCAACGCCAAACTGATCGACCTGTTTCTCGATATGCTCGCCGCCGAACAGGGCGCCGGCAACAACACACTCGATGCCTACCGCCGCGACCTGACTGACCTTTCCGGGTTTCTTGCTGCTCAAAGCCAGACCTTCGTCGGTGCCGACACCCAGGTCTTGCGGGATTATCTCGCCGAGCTCGATACGCGCGGATTCAAGTCCTCGAGCGTAGCGCGGCGGCTGTCGGCGATGCGGCACCTGTTTCGTTTCCTGCTCAACGAGCGAACTCGCAGCGACGATCCCGCCGCCATCCTGTCCGGACCCAAGCGCGGCCGCAGCCTGCCGAAGGTGCTGTCGATAGCAGACGTCGATCGCCTGCTCACCCGCGCCAAGGCGCTGGCCGGGGAAGCGGAAGCTTCGCCACAGGAGCGGCTGCGCGCGCTGCGGCTCTATTGCCTGCTCGAGGTGCTCTACGCCACCGGATTGCGCGTTTCCGAACTGGTGTCGCTGCCGCTCTCGGCTGCGCGCAGCGACGCCCGCATGATCGTGGTGCGCGGCAAGGGCAACAAGGAACGGCTGGTGCCACTGAACGACGCTTCGCGGCGCGCGATGGCCGACTATCTCGCGGCGATGGAGGCGCTGAAGGCCTCGAAGCGGAGAAACGCCGCCAGTTCGAAATGGCTGTTTCCGTCCTTTGGCGAGAGCGGCCATCTGACGCGGCAACATTTTGCCCGCGACCTGAAAGAACTTGCAGCCTCCGCGGGTCTCGCGCCCCGCCTGGTCTCGCCGCACGTGTTGCGGCACGCGTTCGCAAGCCATCTTTTGCACAACGGCGCCGACCTTCGCATTGTGCAGACGCTGCTCGGCCACACCGATATTTCGACCACCCAGATTTATACCCATGTCGTCGAGGAGCGGCTGAAGAGCCTAGTGCGCGACCTGCACCCGCTGGCGGAAAAGTAGCCAATCATTCACCTGGATGACTCGACATGCTGTTGTTTGCGCCACACCTTGCTTGACTTCAGCGGCTTCTCCCCCGAAAGAGCCACTTCCGCTCAACCTCCCGAGGGCGAGTCTCGCTTGAGGGAACCATCGCCCGGCGTTGGAGCGCATGCTAAATATCTGAAGATGCGTGCTTTCTTCGCATAGCCCCGGAGCTGCTTCGTTCTCCAGTGTCCCGGTTATGACATTCGTATCCTGTCGCGGAGGGTTCGTTTGCGAATGTCCGAACCAGGGGACACTAGCAAGTATCGGATTCTAGTGTGGTTTTGGATTTGACATTCGCTTCTCGGACTCGCGGCAATATTCACGCGAATGTCAAATCCACCAAACTAGGTGCGGCTTCGTCCCTATATTGAGATTTGATGCCGGATCACATGCGCAGCTACCTCGATTTCGAAAAACCCGTTGCAGAGCTCGATTCCAAGATCGACGAATTGCGGGTTTTGGCGGCGTCGGGCAGCGACATCGGCGAGGAAATCTCGCGGATCGAGGAAAAGGCGGCGCAGGCGCTGGCCGATCTCTACGAGAATCTGACGCCGTGGCAGAAGACACTGGTGGCACGCCATCCACAGCGACCGCACTTCACCGATTTCATCAGCGGGCTGATTACCGAATTCACGCCGCTCGCCGGCGACCGCAAGTTCGCCGAGGATGAAGCGCTGGTCGGCGGCTTCGGCCGTTTCCGCGGCGACAGCATTTGCGTGATTGGCCAGGAGAAAGGCGCCAGCACCGAATCCCGCATCAAGCACAATTTCGGCATGGCGCGCCCCGAAGGCTATCGCAAGGCGGCGCGGTTGATGGAAATGGCCGACCGGTTCGGCATTCCCGTGCTGTCGATCGTGGATTCCGCCGGCGCCTATCCCGGGATCGGCGCCGAGGAGCGCGGCCAGGCCGAGGCGATTGCGCGCTCGACCGATGCCTGCCTTTCGCTCGGCGTACCGAATGTAGCCATCGTCACCGGCGAGGGAATGTCGGGCGGCGCCATCGCCATCACGACGGCGAACCGTGTCCTGATGTTCGAACACGCGATCTACAGCGTGATCTCGCCCGAGGCCGCCTCCTCGATCCTGTGGCGCGATGGGACCAAGGCCCAGGAAGCCGCGACCAGCATGAAGATCACCGCACAGGACATGCTGCGGTTTGGCGTGATCGACCAGATCCTCAAGGAGCCCGTTGGGGGCGCACACCGCGATCCTGCCGCCATGATTGCCGGTACGGGCGAGGTCATTGCCCAGACGCTGAGCGAACTCAGCCAGATGGGTGCGGACGCGATTCGCAAACAACGCCGGCAAAAATTCCTCGATATCGGCCGAAAAGCGTTCTGAAGGCGCCGCTTCGCCGGAACCGGAAGGGTTCCGATCGCCTCAATCCTTCCCGATTTCTGCCATTTTGGCCGCAATTCCGTCGCAAGCTATCCGTTTAAGCTCCCTTCACCATGCCCGAATAGAGGTCACAGGCGATGGAGGTCCCTCGCCTTGCGACGGCAGGGATTTTAAGGATAAGATTTTATTCAATGGCTTCAGGGCATCGGCGCTAGTGGTCCGATTCTAACATTTGCATCCCGGTGTGGCATGCACTTTTGCAAATGTTAGAATCAAGGGACCACTAGCAAACATGGGTTTCTAGTGGAGTTTTGGATTTGACGTTCGCATGGCGGATGCGCGGCCAGGGATAGCGAATGTCAAATCCACTCCACTAGTTTTGGGGTGCGAAAGTTGCCCGTTGGGTGTGGAGCTTTGCATTGATCGGCCGCTCGCTCGTTCGCGCGCTCATGATGTCCGCTGCGCTGTCTGCGGCTGTGCTTTTGGCTGGCTGCAATACTGACGAGCTCAGCTCACTTGCGACCAATGCCAAGGCCAACCAGCCCGTCTCGCCCAAGCTCGTCGCGGCGATGGACGCCAAGAACATGGATCTGCAATCGCCTATCCTGATCCGGCTGTTCAAGCAGGAGGCCGAGCTCGAGGTCTGGAAGCAAGACCGTACCGGCCGCTTTGGGCTGTTGAAAACCTACCCGATCTGCCGCTGGTCCGGCGACCTTGGGCCGAAGGTCCGCGAAGGCGACCGCCAGGCGCCGGAAGGCTTCTATGCGATCACGCCGGCGCAGATGAATCCGACCTCGGCCTATTACCTCTCCTTCAACACCGGATATCCGAATGCCTATGACCGGGCGCTTGGTCACACCGGTTCGGAGCTGATGGTCCACGGCGATTGCTCGTCACGCGGCTGCTACGCGATGACGGACGAACAGATCGCGGAAATCTACACGCTGGGCCGCGAATCCTTCTTCGGCGGCCAGAAGGCGTTCCAGTTTCAGGCCTATCCGTTCCGGATGACGCCGGCCAATTTCGCCCGCCATCGCAACAGTCCGCACATGGCCTTCTGGAAAATGATCAAGGAAGGCAACGACGATTTCGAAGTGACGCGCCAGGAGCCGAAGGTCGATTTCTGCGAAAAGAAATATGTGTTCGACGCGATGAAGGCGCCCGACGCCAAGCGGGATCCGGTGTTCGAGGCCTCGGCCAAGTGCCCGGCCTATGTGATCCCCGACGAAGTCGCCCAAGCCGTGCGCGAAAAGCAGGAAGCCGACCAGGCCGAATTCGACAAACTGGTCGCGAAAGGTACGCCGGTTGCTCGGCTGAACACTGGCATCGATGGCGGCATGAACAGGATATTCGCCGCCAGTGTGCCCAACGGCAACACCGGCCTTTCCGACGCAGGTTCGGGCCCGTCGCCGTTCACGAGACCTGAAAGGGCTCCGGGCACCATTCCGGCCACGGTCAACCCGCCGCACGGACCGGTGACCTCGCCGGAGCAGCCGTTGCTCGCGTCTTCGAACGCCTCGTCGGCACAAGTAGCCGCTGTGGCTCCTGCGGCGCAGGGCGGAGAATCCGAGGGTTTCTTCTCCCGTTTCGCCCACAAGGTCGGGCTGGGCAGCGCTTCTACCGAGACCACCGCGGCCGTGGCGCCACCGCCGGCCAAGCCGAAGGTCGCCGAGGCCAGACACCGGCCTGCGAAGACGGAAGCCAAACAGGCTTCGGCCAAGTCAGCATCCCAACCGAAGACGACCGAGGCTGCGGCCGCGCCGACCCCGGCGACGGCTTCTGCCGCCCCGCAAACCAGCAGCCTCGTGGCCGGCGCACAGCCGGTCATGTCGACGAATTCGTTCGACAACCGCTTCTCGGGGACCAAGTAAGACCAGACCGCCATTTGACAAGTACCGCCGATCTGAAGTCCCTGCACCGCAAGCGGCGAGTTCGATCAGGGACTTCAGATCGATAAAGCGGTACTAGAATCAATAAGTTTGCTAGTGCCCATGACCTTCCGAAGTTCGTGAAGGTGGGTGCTGCGATGGAGCACGAACTTCGGAAAGTGGGCACTAGTCTAGAACCGATACGACTGCCAGCGCCGTCGTGTGAACGGCCGACCCTTGGCGGCCGGCGCCTGTCCGTAGCGGGTGAAGATGTCGTATTTTTGTAGCTCGTGATCTGTCGCCTTCGTTGTTGAGTTTCGGAGGAGCCGGAAAGCGTGGACGGTTCCGCCAGCCTGGTCATGCCATGGATATTGCTGCCGGGTTAGCC
>NZ_DAHUXJ010000157.1 GCF_027307225.1 Bradyrhizobium sp.
GGAACGCGTGACCCGCGTTCCGCTGGCCTCGCGGGAAATCGCCGGCGTTCTCAACCTGCGTGGCCGCATCGTCACTGTGATCGATATGCGGGCTCGTCTCGGCTTGCCGAAAAACGACGACGGCAAGCCGCCAATGGCGGTCGGCGTCGATCTGCGCGGCGAGTCCTATGGCCTGCTGATCGACCAGATCGGCGAGGTGCTGAGGCTGCCCGACGAAAGCCGCGAAGAAAATCCGGTCAACCTCGACCCCCGCATGGCGAAGCTTGCCGGAGGCGTGCACCGCCTCGACGGGCAATTGATGGTCGTTCTCGACGTCGAGCGGGTGCTCGAAATTTCGCCCGAGATGATGGCGGCTTGAGGTCAGACGAGAGCGTAGCGAAGAACCGCAACTGTTTTTCCAAGGATAAGGGCAACAACAATGAAAACATGTCTGGTCGTGGATGACTCGAGCGTCATTCGAAAGGTTGCTAGGCGCATTCTGGAAGGCCTGGATTTCCAGATTGTCGAGGCCGAGGACGGCGAGAAGGCGCTGGAGGTCTGCAAACGCAGCCTGCCGGAAGCGATCCTTCTCGACTGGAACATGCCGATCATGGACGGCTACGAGTTCCTCGGCAATCTCCGCCGCATGCCCGGCGGCGATCAGCCCAAGGTGGTGTTCTGCACGACGGAAAACGACGTCGCCCATATTGCGCGTGCGCTTCACGCCGGCGCCAACGAGTACATCATGAAGCCGTTCGACAAGGACATCGTCACGGCCAAGTTCCAGGAAGTCGGTCTGATCTGATTGGGTGTAGCTATCCGGCGGCTTGCGGGCGCCGGCGATGCTGCTGACAGTGAATTTTGATTGCAGCAGGTGAGTTGAGTTCGGTTGGTGCGTATGAGCGTTGCGTTGACAAGTCCGGCGGCCCCTCGCCCGGTGCAGCAAGAGCCGCTGCGGGTGATGCTGGTTGACGATTCCATCGTCATCAGGGGCATGATTTCGCGCTGGCTTGGGTCTGAGCCCGACATCGTCGTGGCGGCGGCGCTGCGTACCGGCCGCGAGGCGGTCAACCAGCTCGAGCGCATCAACCCCGATATTGCCGTGCTCGATATCGAAATGCCCGAGCTCGACGGCATTTCCGCGCTGCCGCTGCTGCTGGCGAAGAAACGCAACCTGATCGTCATCATGGCGTCGACGCTGACCCGCCGCAACGCGGAGATCAGCTTCAAGGCGCTGTCGCTTGGCGCTTCGGATTATATCCCCAAGCCGGAAAGCACGCGCGAGGCCGGCGCCGCAGAGACCTTCCGCCACGATCTGGTGCGGAAGATCCGGCATCTCGGCGCCAAGGTCCGCCGAGCTTCGCATCCGACCGCAGCGCCGTCGCTGGTGCCGTCCGCCGACCGCATGCGGGAGATCGTGGCGCGCGCGCCAATGGCTGCGCCTGCCGTCGCACCGGTGGTGCGGCGCAACTTCTCGACGCAAAATCCCCGCGTGCTTCTGATCGGTTCCTCGACCGGCGGCCCGCAGGCGCTGATGAGCGTCGTCGCCGAGATCGCTCCGGTGATCGATCGTTTCCCGGTGCTCATTACCCAGCACATGCCGCCGACGTTCACGACGATTCTGGCCGAGCACCTGGCGCGCTCCAGCAACCGGCCGGCGCGGGAAGCCGTCGACGGCGAAGCGGTCAAGGCCGGTCACATCTATCTCGCGCCGGGTGGCCGCCATATGCGCGTGGTGCGCCACGGGACGGAGCCGGTCATTGTTCTCGATGACGGTCCACCGGTGAATTTCTGCAAGCCGGCGGTCGATCCTCTGTTCGCTTCCGCGGTCGAGGTCTGGCAGGGGTCCATCCTGGCGCTGATCCTGACGGGAATGGGCTCCGACGGCATGCGCGGCGGCAAGGACATTGTCGCGGCCGGCGGCAGCGTGATCGCCCAGGACGAAGCCACAAGCGTGGTGTGGGGCATGCCGGGCGCGGCTGCCCATGCCGGCATCTGCTCGGCGGTACTGCCGCTCAATCAAATCGCACCGAAACTGGTGAAGCTGTTTTCAGGAGATCGCTCGTGACGCCGTTGGATTATGAGTTCTTGCGCAAGCTCCTGAAGGAGCGTTCCGGGCTCGATCTGTCCGCAGACAAGCAATACCTGGTCGAGAGCCGGCTGGTGCCGCTGGCACGCAAGGCGAACCTCGCGGGCATTACCGATCTCGTTCTGAAGATGAAGGCGGGAGCTGCGGAGCCGTTGATTGCCGAGGTGGTCGAAGCCATGACCACCAACGAGACCTTCTTCTTCCGCGACAAGACCCCGTTCGATCATCTCAAGGACACCATGCTGCCGGCGGTGTTGCAGGCGCGCGCGGCGCGACGCACGCTGCGCATCTGGTGCGCTGCCTCTTCCACGGGGCAGGAGCCCTATTCGATCGCGATGTGCCTGAAGGGGATGGGCGCGGCGCTCGCGGGCTGGAGGATCGACATCGTCGCGACCGATCTGTCGCAAGGCGTTCTGGAAAAGTCCAAGGCGGGCATTTTCAGCCAGTTCGAGGTTCAGCGTGGCCTGCCGATTCAACTCCTGGTCAAGCATTTCACGCAGGTCGGCGACATGTGGCAGCTCAACGCCGACATCCGCTCGATGGTCCAGCATCGCCAGCTCAACCTGCTGCAGGATTTCAGCCACCTCGGAACCTTCGACATCATTTTCTGCCGCAACGTCCTGATTTATTTCGATCAGGACACCAAAGCTGTCATTTTCGAGCGCATGTCGAGGCTGGTCGAAGGCGACGGCTTCCTGGTGCTCGGTGCCGCCGAGTCCGTGGTGGGAATTTCGGATGCCTTCAAGCCCTATCCCGACCGGCGCGGGCTCTATCGCCCGAACGCGATGCGGAGCGTGAAGCCGCTTCTGATGGGCGTCATGCCGCCAAAAGTCGCCGCGGTAGCCGCACGGTAGATCTTTCCTCCACGCTTCGGTCGCGAGACGGCCGGTGCACCATTTGCAGTTCCTGGAATTCACCGCCTTTGATGCAGGATCTTCAAATGGGCGGCACTGGGCCTAGTATCGCCGATCTGAAGTCCCTGCACCACAAGCGGCGAAATTTGATCAGGGACTTCAGATCGATAAAGCGGTACTAGAATCAATAAGTTTGCTAGGGCCCATGACTTTCCGAAGTTCGTGAAAGTGGGCGCTGCGATGGAGCACGAACTTCGGAAAGTGGGCACTAGATTCGCATAACCCGGGTGTCGCGGCATGCCTGCCCTAGTGTGGCGACTCTGACGTTCCTTTCAGTCTTGCAGCGAGCTCCTCAAAGGAACGTCAGAGTCAAAGCCACACTAGAATCATCTAGTTGCTAGTGTCCCTTTGGTACTGACATTCGTAAAAGTGCCTGTCGCGATATGATACGAATGTCAGAACCGGGACACTAGGCTTCAATCCCCAAATAAAAACCCCGCCATTTGCGGCGGGGTTCAGTCTGGGAGGAGTGAGCCTACGGGCTCGCACGAAAGGTCAGGCGGGAATGCGCTCTTCATGCTCGTGCGGCTCGCGCAGCACGTAGCCGCGGCCCCACACGGTCTCGATGAAGTTGCGGCCTTCGGAAGCATTCGCGAGCTTCTTGCGCAGCTTGCAGATGAAGACGTCGATGATCTTCAGTTCCGGCTCGTCCATACCGCCGTAGAGGTGGTTGAGGAACATTTCCTTGGTGAGCGTGGTGCCCTTGCGGAGCGAAAGCAACTCCAGCATCTGGTATTCCTTGCCGGTCAGATGCACGCGCTGGCCGCCGACTTCCACCGTCTTGGTGTCGAGATTGACGACGAGGTCGCCGGTCTGGATGACCGACTGGGCGTGACCCTTGGAACGGCGCACGATCGCATGGATGCGGGCGACCAGTTCGTCCTTGTGGAAGGGCTTGGTCATATAGTCGTCGGCGCCGACGCCGAGACCCTTGACCTTGTCCTCGATGCCGGCGAGGCCGGAGAGGATCAGAATGGGTGTCTTGATCTTGGAGACCCGCAGCTGCTTGAGCACGTCATAGCCGGACATGTCGGGCAGGTTAAGGTCGAGAAGGATAATGTCGTAATCGTAAAGCTTGCCGAGATCGACGCCTTCTTCGCCGAGATCCGTCGTATAGACGTTAAAACTCTCGGATTTCAGCATCAACTCGATCGACTGCGCGACGGCGCTGTCATCTTCTATCAGCAAAACGCGCATGCCAGTCCCCTATCGTCGCCGCTCCGGGCGTCAGGTCGGCCGCACTTGCGGCACTCAAAACGCCTTTGAACAACTGATTCGGATCCTGACGGGATATGGTTAACAAAATCTGATTCTGATCCGCAAGGCCTTGAGGTGCAATTTTTTTCGAATCGCCCTAAGATATTGCGTCGAAGCAGCTTTTCGTATCCGATCTCGTTCAAGCTCTACATTAAGAGTCGGTTCTATTCGACTCTCAAGATTCGCCCTTCCTGAACCCAGGTCGAGCGACCTCAGTCACCAAAGACAGTGACGTAATGATTAACGATGCGAGTAAACACCAAGTTAAGGTTCGGCCTCCAAGCTGCGAAAACTTAAGGTTTTCGCAATGAAGGCGCTCGCCGAACAGATCAGCGATATCGACGGCATCAACATCTACGGCCGCGTCGTCGGCGTTCGCGGCCTGATGGTGGAGATCGCAGGTCCCATCCACGCCATGAGCGTCGGCGCGCGCATCGTGATCGACACCGGCGACAACCGTTTCATTCCCTGCGAGGTCATCGGCTTCACCGGGAACAATGCCGTTGTGATGCCTTTCGCCGGCCTCGACGGGGTAAGGCGCGGCTGCCGCGCGGTGATCGGCAATTCCGGCAACCAGGTGCGCCCGTCGGCAAAGTGGCTCGGCCGGGTGCTCAACGCTTTGGGCGAGCCGATCGACGGCAAGGGGCCGCTGGAGCACGGCGCCTCGCCCGTACCCTATCGCAACGCGCCGCCGCCGGCGCATTCCCGCAGGCGGGTCGGCGCCCCGCTCGACCTCGGCGTGCGCGCCCTCAATACTTTCCTGACCTGCTGCAGGGGGCAGCGGCTCGGCATCTTCTCAGGCTCGGGCGTCGGCAAGTCGGTGCTGCTGTCGATGCTCGCGCGCAACGTCGATGCCGATATCACGGTGATCGGCCTGATCGGCGAACGCGGCCGCGAGGTGCAGGAATTCCTGCAGGACGACCTTGGCGATGAAGGGCTGGCGCGTTCGGTGGTGGTGGTCGCCACTTCCGACGAGCCCGCGCTGATGCGGCGGCAGGCCGCTTATCTTACGCTTGCGATCGCCGAACATTTTCGCGACCAGGACCAGGACGTGCTGTGCCTGATGGACTCAGTGACGCGCTTTGCGATGGCCCAGCGTGAGATCGGGCTTTCGGCCGGTGAGCCGCCGACCGCCAAAGGCTACACGCCGACTGTGTTTACCGAGCTGCCGAAGCTGCTCGAACGCGCTGGCCCCGGCGTCGGCGCGGGCACCATCACCGGCATCTTTACGGTGCTGGTCGATGGCGACGACCATAATGAGCCGATCGCGGACGCCGTTCGCGGCATCCTTGATGGCCACATCGTGATGGAACGGCGCATCGCCGAGCGCGGCCGGTTTCCTGCCATCAACATTCTCAAGTCGGTTTCGCGCACGATGCCGAAATCGGCCGACCCGGCCTTCCTGCCCGTGATCACCAAGGCCCGCCAGGTCATGGCGACTTACGCCGATATGGAGGAGTTGATCCGGCTCGGGGCCTATAAAGCGGGCTCCAGCGTCGAGGTGGATGAGGCGATCCGCCTGCACGAGCCCCTGGAGACCTTTTTGCGCCAGGCCAAAGACGAGAGTACCGCCCTTAACGAAGGTTATGGGCGATTAGATCGAATCCTGAAGGGTTTGGAAACGGAACGCTAACTTTGTCAGGCCATCATCCGCGCCACAGTTGTAACGCCGGCGGGGCCCCGCAGGGGAGCCGGTGCTGTCCCTTAGCCAAATTGGGACTTCTGGGGAGTATGAGTCGATGAAGTCACGTGAAACGCTTATCCGTCTGAAGAAATTTCAGGTCGACGAAAAGCGCCGCAGGGTCTCGCAGATCGAATCCATGATCGCTGATTTCCAGCGGATGTCGGTCGACCTGGAGCGCGAAATCCAGACCGAACAGGAACGCGCCGGTATCAACGATCCCTCGCACTTCGCCTATCCGACCTACGCCAAGGCGGCGATCCAGCGCCGGGAAAATCTCACCCGTTCCGCCGAAGAGCTGCGCGTTCAGCTCGAGGAGGCGCGCGGCCTGTTGGCCGAAGCGTTCGACGAACTCAAGAAGGTCGAACTGCTGGACGAGCGCGATCAGGCGCGCGAGCGCGCCGAAGAGAGCGCCCGCGAGCAGGCCGATATGGACAGCATCGGCTTGATGCGCGCCCGGATCGGGGCCATCGCCTAGTGCCCACTTTCCGAAGTCCGTGTTACATCTCAGCACGACCTTTCACGGACTTCGGAAAGCTATGGGCACTAGCAGACTTATTGATTCTAGTGCCGCTTTTCTATTTGAAGTTCCTGAACAGAATTAGCCGCTTGTGGTGCAGGAACTTCAAATAGGCGGCACTAGGGCGCGCTTCGTCTCCCCGATATCGTTTGGACTGCCGAAACCCGGACCCCGCAAGGTCCGGGTTTTTGCCTGCCCATGTTACCTGCCATGTTCGCGTGGCTTTCCGGGCCGGCGCTGTGGCACCCGTTCACAGCGGCGATGTCTTTCCAGGTAGACTGATTCGTCGCAAGATGGGATACGACGGGTTCGCGGTTACCGCTTTCTCTCAAAGCAAGCGACAGGCCCGCGATTTGGGGGACGCTTATGCTGACGCCAGCAGAGCTGGTCTGGCTGATTGCCGCCGTGGCGAAGGGCGACCAGGCCGCCTTCGAGCGGCTCTACGCCGCCACGCGGGCGAAACTCTTTGGCGTCGTTTTGCGTATCTTGCGCCGACAGGATCTCGCCGAGGAGGTCATACAAGAAGCTTACGTCAAGATCTGGAACAGCGCCGGACGGTTCAATCCCGGCCAGTCTTCGCCGATCACCTGGATGGCATCGATTGCGCGCAATCGGGCAATCGATGTGGTGCGCAAGCGAACCGAGGCTTCGATCGAGGAAGAGCCGGCCGCCATGGAAGTGGCAGCCGACGCACCCGATCCGCTGGCGCGGCGTGAGATGACGGAAGACCTGAAGCGGCTTCTGGAATGTGTCGGACGGCTGGAGCCCGACCGGCAAAAGCTGGTGCTGCTGGCCTACTACAACGGCTGGAGCCGCGAGCAGCTCGCGGAGAAATTCGCAGCGCCGGTGAACACGGTGAAGACATGGCTGCGCCGCAGCATGATGGATATCAGGGAGTGTCTCGGACTTTGAATGATGGCCTATAGCGAGGACCATATCGCGCTCGCCGCGGAATACGCGCTCGGCACACTCGACGCCGATGAGCGCGCGCAGGTCGAAGTCATGATGTCCGCCGACAAGGATTTCGCGGGCGTGGTTCTCGCCTGGGAACACAAGCTCAGCGCGCTGAACCAGATGGTTGGATCGGTCGAGCCGCGCCCCGAAGTGTGGGAAAAGATCCGCTCTGCGATCGGCCACTCCGGGCAGCAATCACCGATCCTGCTGCCGGACCCGGAGCCGCGACCGATGGCGCCTGAAGTCGAGGCCGCGCCCGTTCTTGCCGCAGAGCCTTCCAATGTGATCCGGCTGGTAAAGACGGCGAACCGCTGGCGCACGATCGCGACCGCAACATCGGCCATTGCGGCGGCGCTGGTGGTGATGATCGGGGTCGGCGTGTCGGTACCGGATCTCTTGCCGGAAAGCATGCGGCCGAAGGCGAAACCGCAGGTCGCGGAAGTCAAGCCGCCGCCGGCGCCACAACCTTCCGCGCAATATGTCGCCGTGCTTCAGAAAGAGGGTGGCGGCCCGGCCTTCATCCTCACCGTCGACGGCGCGACCAGGAATTTTACCGTGCGCAAGGTTGGCGCCTCTGCCGAAGCAGGCTCGAGCTTCGAGCTGTGGCTGATCTCCGACAAGCTGCCGAAGCCGCGCTCGCTGGGCGTGATCGGCGGGAGCGAATTCATCTCGCGTCCGGTGCTCGCGTCCTATGACGCCGACATGGTGAAGTCAGCGACCTATGCGGTGACGGTCGAGCAGGCCGGCGGATCGCCCGACGGCAATCCGCATTCGGCTCCCATCATCACCGGCAAGCTGATCGAAACCGTCCCGCCGCCTTCGCGCTGAGTGGAAGCCGTTTCATCCCTCCCCCGCGAAGCGTGGGAGGGTGCATAGGCGACCTTCGGTCGGCGTCCTTAAGAAGAACGCCGATGCTCTGCATCGCCTATGCGCGAAGCGACGGTCGGGTGGGGGTGTCAACGTTGCCGCAAAAGTCGGGCATGAATGCTACTTGAAGACTCCCACGCCGGCTCGCTTGCGCTCGCCGACCCAATCGCAAAAAAATGAAAACGCCCGTGGGGAGCGGGCGTTTTCTGGGGACCAACTTGGGGGACAGTTGGGTCTTCCATATATCCACGTGGCAACTTTGGGGGGCTGGTAAAGCGCCGCGTGAATTCACAAAACTCTTATCGGACCACCATCGTGTTCGTGCTGGTTACAACAACCGGCTTGCCTGCCTTGACGACGCGCGCGGTCTGTGTCGAGCCGTCGTCCGAGAACGTGCGGGCCGAAATTCCAAAGCCTGCAACCGCGATGCCCGCGACCAGCGCCACGACGACAATCTTGAGGTGCGTCGTGCGATCGGCGCTGTAAATCGAATGATTCATCCCTGCCTCCGCCGCCTGCCCTTGTTCCGGATTCGTCGTCCTGGTCCGCCGACAGGTTCACACACCTCGTGTCAAGAAACGTAGGAATTGGACCATTGTTTCCCCAGATGTGATCACAAAGCGGTGATCTTTCGCGATCCATTTTGCGCCGGAAGGGCTCAAAATTCAGAATCTAATAGCAAATATAGTTACTTAGTAAAGTTGGTAGCTTCTGGGGAAAAATAGCTCCGGATTACGGAAAATAAAGAAATTGATTGCCTGTGGCGAAAAAGCACAGTCCTCCAGCGCTGCTTCGCGGACACCCAGCCGGGTTTCTGGCTTGATGAATTGAGCCGCCTGCTAGACTAGACGCTGCCGACCGTTTTCAGGCGCGCGCGGGGGTGGATTTCGGCCTGCGACAGCACCGTGGTCTGGGCGCGGAAGCGCTCGACCAGCGAACGGACGAACGGCCGGATCGCGGCAGACGTGACCAGTACCGGCGATTCACCCTCGCGCGCGGCCTGTTCGAACCGCTCGCGCACGATCGTCATGAATTCCGACAGGCGCGACGGCTGCATCGCGAGACTGCGCTCTTCGCCCTGGCCGACCAGTGACTCCGCAAAGGCCTGCTCCCATTTCGCCGACAGCGCGATCAGCGGCAGGTAGCCATTGAACGTGGTGTTCTGCGCGCAGATCTGCCGCGCCAGGCGCGCACGGACATGCTCGACCACGGTTGCCGGGTTGCGCGAGAAGGCGAGCGCATCCGCGATGCCCTCGAGAATGGTGGAGAGATCGCGGATCGAGATGCGCTCGGCCAGCAAGAGCTGAAGCACGCGCTGGATGCCGGAGATCGTGATCTGGGCCGGCACGATGTCCTTGACCAGTTCGCCCTGCTCCTTCGGCAGCTCCTTGATGAGTTTCTGCACCTCGCCATAGGACAGCAAGTCCGACATGTTGTTCTTGAGCAGCTCGGTGAGGTGCGTCGACATCACGGTGGCCGCATCGACCACCGTGTAGCCCTTTAGCGTTGCTTCCTCCTTCAGGCTGGCGTCGACCCAGGTCGCCGGCAAACCGAATGTAGGCTCGGTCGTGTGAATGCCGGGCACGTCCACCTGGCTGCCGCCGGGGTCCATCGCCATGAACTGGTTCGGCCAGATCCGGCCCGTGCCGGCATCCACTTCCTTGATCTTGATGATGTAGGTGTTGGCCTCAAGCTGCACATTGTCGAGGATGCGCACGGAAGGCATCACAAAGCCCATCTCGATCGCAAGCGATTTGCGAAGCGCCTTGATCTGCTCGGTCAGCCGGTCGGTGCCGTCGGGACCGTTCACCAGCGGCAGCAGCGCATAGCCGAGTTCGATCTTGAGATCGTCGATCTTCAGCGCCGCTGAGATCGGCTCCTCGGCTGCCGCCGCGGCACTGCCCGCTGACGGAGTCGCCGCCGCGCTGGTAGCGGCAGCTTGGGTTGCCGCGCGCTTGCGCCTGCGGGCATAGAAGGCGAGCGCGGCCGCGCCGCCGCCAAGCGCCAGGAACGGCAGCATCGGGATGCCGGGCAGGAGCGAGAGCACCAGCATCACGCCCGACGACATGCCGAGCGCCTGCGGATAGCCGGAGAGCTGCTTCATCAGCGCCTTGTCGGCTGCGCCCGAGACGCCCGCCTTGGAGACCAGAAGGCCGGCCGCGGTCGAGACGATCAGCGCCGGGATTTGCGTGACGAGGCCGTCGCCGACGGTCAGCAGCGTGTAGGTGTGGGCGGCTTCGGAAAAGCTGAGAGACTGCTGCGCGACGCCGATGATGATGCCGCCGATGATGTTGATGAACACGACGAGCAGGCCGGCCACCGCGTCGCCGCGCACGAATTTCGAGGCACCGTCCATGGCGCCGAAGAAGCCGCTTTCGTCTTCCAGTGCCTTGCGCCGCTCCTTGGCGACCTTCTCGTCGATCAGGCCGGCCGACAGGTCGGCGTCGATCGCCATCTGCTTGCCCGGCATCGAATCGAGGTGGAAGCGCGCGGCGACTTCCGCGATGCGGCCCGAGCCCTTGGTGATGACGACGAAGTTCACGATCACCAGGATCGCAAAGACGATGATGCCGATGACGTAATTGCCGCCCATCACGAAGCCGCCGAAGGCCTGGATCACATGGCCGGCGGCGTCCGTTCCTTCATGGCCGTGCGAGAGGATCAACCGCGTCGAGGCGAGGTTGAGCGACAGCCGCAGCATGGTCGAGATCAACAGGATGGTCGGAAATGCCGAGAATTCCAGCGGCGCCTGGATGAACAGCGACGTCATCAGGATCAGGATCGACAGCGTGATCGAGATCGCCAGGAACAGGTCGAGGATGACCGAAGGCAGCGGAAGGATCAGCACCACCAGGATGGTGAGGATGCCGAAGGCAAGCGCGAGATCGCCGCGCTTGATGATGTTGCCGATTTCGCTGAGGCTGAACGCGGAGGGGGCCGCGCCGCCCTGACCCGCCGTGACATCAACCATGGAACTCGAATCCTCTCGCGAATGACGACCACGGCGGCCAAACGTCTGCGCGGCGGGAGCAGGCCCGCCGTTTCGAAAGTGAGGCACCGCACTGGCGTCCACGGAGTACTCCCCCGTTTTACGCGGCTGACGTCACTCTACTTCGTAACTGGGCAATTTTTGCCCGGTGTATGGTTAGCAAACGGTTAATGCGGGGATTTTTGTCGTCCGCCCCCGGTGCAGCCGGGTTGTGGCGCATCTGCATGCCCAATATCGCGGCATTGTGGGTTGACCCACGGTCGCCCGCCGACCAATTTGGCTACGCCGTGGACACGACCGTAGACGTCACCCGACATTCTCAGCCGTTCATTCCCGATTCGCGTCGGGCATGGATTCGCCTTGCCGTGGCGGTGCTGATCGGCTCACTCGGCAGCGTCGGCATGTGGTCGGTGGTGGTGGCGCTGCCCGCCGTCCAGAGCGAGTTTGGCGTGGCGCGCGGCACCGCCTCGCTCGCGTTCACGCTGGTCATGCTCGGCTTCGGCATCGGGCAGGTGGTCACCGGAAAGATCAGCGACCGCTACGGCATCGTCGCGGCGATCGGTGTCGGCATCGGCATTCTCGGTCTCGGCTATATCGGCGCGGGAGTCTCGTCGGTCATCTGGCAATTCATTTTGGTGCATTTTCTGATCGGCCTGTCGTCCGCCGCGACCTTCGGGCCATTGATGGCGGAGGCCTCGCACTGGTTCGATCGTTATCGCGGCCTGGCGGTCGCGATTGCCGCCAGTGGCAACTACATCGGCGGCACGATCTGGCCACCCGTCATCAGCTGGGGCATGCAATCGGCCGGCTGGCGCTCTACCCACATCGGCATCGGTATCTTCACGGCGGTGGCGATGACACTGGCGTTGATCGTGTTGCGCCTTCTGATGGGATCGGGAACGCGGCGCAGCCACGTCGATGCGGCGCCGCCGCGGGTCGACTTGGGGCTCTCCACCAATGCGCTCACCGCGATCCTGTCGCTCGCCAGCATCGCCTGCTGCGTGGCGATGTCGATGCCGCAGGTTCACATCGTCGCCTATTGCGGCGATCTCGGCTATGGCGTGGCGCGCGGTGCGCAGATGCTGTCGCTGATGCTGGGTTTCGGCATCATCAGCCGGATCGGTTCGGGCTTTCTCGCCGACCGGATCGGCGGCGTCCGCACGCTGTTGATCGGCTCGATCGCGCAAGGCTCGGCGCTGTTGATGTACCTGTTCTTCGACGGCCTCACGTCGCTCTACGTCATCTCCGCGCTGTTCGGCCTGTTCCAGGGCGGCATTGTGCCGAGCTATGCCATCATCGTGCGCGAGGCGATGCCGGCCCGCGAAGCCGGCACGCGGATCGGGATCGTGATCTTTGCGTCGGTGTTCGGCATGTCGTTCGGCGGCTGGGTATCGGGTGTAATCTTCGACGCCACCGGCTCCTATAGCGCGGCGTTCCTCAACGGGCTCGCCTGGAACGCGCTCAACATGACCATCGTCGTGGGATTGTTGCTCCGCGCGCGCCAGCGGTTGGCGATGGCGTGAGGTCCTCATGGTGAGGAGCGCAGCAAGGCTGCGCGTCTCGAACCATAGCGAAACCGGTCATCCTTCGAGACGGCCGCGTTGCGGCCTCCTCAGGATGAGGCGCGCTACACCTCCTGGCCGATCTTGATCAGCGTGCAGCCGACGATCTTCAGGCTGCCGTCGGCTTGCTGTTCGAGCGTGTACAGCGCGTCCCACGGCACGCCGTCGCTGTCGACGATGTGAACCTGCTGGGTGATCTTGCCGTCGGCGGTGCGCGTCTCGCCGAATTCAAAGCTCCTGTGGCGATAGACCGGAGCATAGCTGTTCTGGACCATGCGCAGAAATATGTCGGCTTGCAAAAACCTCCGGCGAATCTCCGGCGCCGCATAGGAATAGGCCGCCGCCGCGTCGTCGCGCGCAAAGGCCTCGGCCTGCGAGCGGATGACGGATTGCGCGGTGGCAGCATCGTCGGCCACCGCCGGCGAAGCGCACAGGACCAGAAAGGCAAAGAGCAAGGCGAAGCGGCGCATGGGTCTATCCCCGCACAGACGACGATGTGGCGAGCCTATATCCAGCCGCGATACGTCGCCAACGGCGCAAAATGCCTCCCACGGGAATGTGAGCGCTGATCGGGGTCTTTTGGCAATCGCTGAAACGGCGGCGCTTGGGGCCGTAGCTGTTATCCGGCGAGCGCGTGCCGGGTGGGGAAGTCAAATACCAGGTCGTCGGATTCCAGCGGCTTGCGCTGCACGACAATGCGGAACGCGCTTCTGCATTTCGGGCACTCATACTGGCGCACGTCGTGACGATTGCGGGTCGGCTGAATGCTGACCAGGGCACGTTCGAGGTTGCTGGTCATGTCGGTCGCCTTGTTGCCCGTGGTGGTTGTTCGGCCGTCCGCACTCTATCGTGGCCACCGGCGCCTCCGGTTAATTTGCGGGAAATACGGGGGCGGCCGCCAATTATCAGCATTCCCCGCTGAAAATCGCGGGATAAGTGGCAATTTGAGTTCAGATTGGCGAGCAGGCAGGGCGCGACTCTCGTAGATTCGTCGCTGCAGAGGGGTGGGGCGTTAGTCTTGTTTCGGGTGCGCTTGGCGTGGCGCCGAAGTCCTTTGCATTTTTGCTTTTCGCCATTCGGATTTCATGACCGAACCAAATGCAGCCTGGCCGACGGCCGACGAAACCGCGAATATTTTGCGCTTCCTGCACCGCTTCGCCGACCTGATGTCGAACGGCAGCAACGCCGAAAACCTGCTTGGCGCGGCAAAGATGTTAGAGGCGCATATCGATCTGCTGAAGGAGACCGAAGCCCTGCTTCGCATCGAACGAACCAGAGGCGATGCCTACGCCGAGGTGCGCCGGGCGCTTGAAGAGCGGATCGGCGCGTTCGGGCACGAAATCCTGGCTCTGAGATCAGGCCTCGCCGAACAAAAGGCGCGCAGCGAACTCACCGTCGCCGAACTGGAACGGCGGCAAGCTGAGTTCATGCAGCGTGCCGAGGAGGCCGAAGCCCGTCTGGCCGCTCTCCAGGCGGCGTCCCCCGCCATCGCGTTCGGCTCGATTGCCGTTCCGCTATCCACGTTGCGGGTGGCCAAGGCACAGTTTGAAGCGCTCGCTCATGCCTTTGAGAGGTCGGGCAACGTCGTCTCGCAGGTGATGTGCGAGGCCAGCGCCTCGAGTCTCGATTGCGCCATTCTCGACGCCGGCGGTGCCGATGACGACCGCTCCCAGCACGCGGCGTGAGCGCGCGGGATCGCTAAATCGCCCGCGATTGAGCTAGAATGGAGCGCGTCGGCGCAGACCTCGCCGATAAAATCGGCGTTCATGCCGCCGGAGCTTCGCCGCGATAGCTTGCGAACTTCGGAATCGGAGCGCTAGTGCCATGAACAAGATCCCCCAGGCGTCTCCGGTAACCCTGCCGGTCACCCTTCGCGATATCGAGGCGGCAGCCGCGACCGTTGCCGGCTTTGTGAAACGTACGCCTTGCGATCACAGCCGTACGCTGTCGGACATCACCGGCGCCCGCATCTGGCTCAAGTTCGAGAACCTGCAATTCACCGCCACATTCAAGGAGCGGGGCGCGCTCAACCGGCTGTCGGCGCTGGCGCCTGAGCAGCGCCAGAAAGGCGTGGCCGCAGCCTCGGCCGGCAATCATGCCCAGGGCGTCGCCTACCATGCGGCGCGCCTTTCGATTCCGGCGACCATCTTCGTTCCGGTCGGCACCCCCACCGTCAAGATCGAGAACACGCGCCGCCATGGCGCGACCGTGATTGAAGGCGGTGCGACGCTGGAAGAAGCGGCAGCCCTGGCAAGGTCGTATGGCCAGGGCCGCGGCCTGACCTATATCCATCCCTATGACGACCCGCTGATCATCGCTGGCCAGGGCACGATTGCGCTCGAGATGCTGACCTCACAGCCCGATCTCGACGTCCTGATCGTTCCGATCGGCGGCGGCGGCCTGATTTCCGGCATGGCGGTGGCGGCGAAGGCGATCAAGCCGGCAATCGAAGTGATCGGCGTGCAAGCCGCGCTCTATCCGTCGATGTACAATGTGGTGAAGGCGCAGTCGCTGCCGATGCGCGGCGATACGCTCGCCGAGGGCATTGCGGTCAAGGCGCCGGGCGTCATCACTTCGGAAATCGTGCGGGCGCTGGTCGATGACATCGTTCTCGTCAACGAGCAGCACGTCGAGCACGCGCTGAGCCTGTTGTTGACGATCGAGAAGTCAGTGACGGAAGGCGCCGGCGCGGCTGGCCTTGCCGCCGTGCTCGCCGATCCCCATCGCTTCAAAGGCCGCAAGCTCGGCCTGGTGCTGAGCGGCGGCAATATCGACACCCGGCTGCTATCGGGCGTATTGACCCGTCAGCTTGCCCGGGAAGGCCGCCTGTCGCGGCTGCGCTTCGACATCGTCGATCGGCCCGGCCAACTTGCCGCGGTGGTCGCCGTACTCAGCAATGCCGGGGCGAACATCGTCGAAGTCGCACACCAGCGGATCTTCACGGTGTTGCCGGCCAAGGACGTGGTGCTGGAAGTCGTGATCGAGACCCGCGACCGGGCTCATCTGACGTCCATCATCGAGGCGCTGCGCGCCGCCGACTTCAACGTCGAAGTTCTGCTGTGATCGTGTCCTGCGGGACATCAGGGCCGTCTAAATTTCATTTAAGTGATGAATGGAACGGATGGTCCGGGTTTATCCTTGGGGAAGAACGATCAGGAGATCCCCATGGGTAAATTTGCGATCCGCGTGTTGACGCTCGCCATCGGCGCCGCGGCAGTGGCGGCGATTCCGGCGATCACGCCCGCAGCCGCCAAGGCCAGCCGGCATGTGCATCACATGCATATGAAGAAACATGGATGGTACGGGACGTATCCCTACCGCGGGGCCTGGGTCGGCCCTCCCGCGCAGCCGATGGCCCGGTCCTCGTCGGACTGGGTCTGCCCCGGCATCAGCCGCAGTTTCGACTGCAAGGTATGGCCGCCGCCGTTCGAGGACGATCCCGACCGCAAGGTGTCGAAGTTTTGACGTTCTCAAGCTTGTGATCGGCTGTGCCGGCCACGGACGCGAGAGTTGCTCGCGCCCGTGCTGGATAGCCGAAGGTCGCGTCAAGTGCGCCGCTATGCAGGGCGCAGGCAGGTGCATGCATGACAGCCTTCGCCTCTGGACACACGCTCCCAGCGAAGTCAAAACTCCCGGCAAAACAAAAGAGGAGCGCCCGGATGCCGATTATCGATTCCCAGGTCCACGCCTATGAGGCGAACACGCCGAAGCGGCCGTGGGCGACCGTGCCGAACTGGCCGCCTCATGTCACCGGCGACGAGATGGTGGCGGCGATGGACAAGGTCGGCGTCGACGGCGCGATCTTCATCTCCTCGTTTTCCATGTACCGCTATGACGGAAGCTACGCGGTCGAGGTGGCGCGCGCCCATCCGACCCGGATGGCGATCGTCAAGCCGGTCGATCCCGACAATCCGGCGGTGGATGACGTCGTCGCCGAGTGGAAGAAGACGCCGGGCACCGTCGGCATCCGCATCATGCTGACCAGGGACAACAGGCGCGATCCCAGGGATCCCGGCATCGACCGCATCGCGCGGTCGGCCGCGCGGCACGATTTTCCGGTCAATGTACTGTGCTGGGACAATCTGGAAGCCGGTACTACGCTGATCGATCGCCATCCCGATACGCGCTTCATCCTCGATCACCTCGGCATCCTGCAGCCGCGCGTGCCGGGCCCGCCGGCCGAGCCGTGGGCCGATCTGCCGAAGGTGCTGGAACTCGCCAAACGCAAGAACGTGGTGATCAAGGTTTCCGGCGCCTGCACGCTGTCGAAAAAGCCTTATCCCTTCGACGACATCTGGGATCCGCTCGCGCGCGTGTTCGATACATGGGGTTTCGAGCGCTGCCTGTGGGGCACGGACTGGACGCGCGCGTTTGCGGTCGTCAATTACGAGCAGGCGGTCAAGCCGTTCTTCGAGACCAAGCGGTTGAGCGAAACCGAACGGGCGATGTTGATGGGCGGCGCTACGGCCAAGGCCTATGGCTGGTCGCCCAAGAAGGGATAGCGGCCAATTATGTGATCCTAGTGCGGTTTAGAATTTGAAGTTCCTATGACGAGGTTACGGCGCAACCGATAGGAACTTCAAATTCGCCGCGCTAGCTAGTTCTCCATCTTGTACATTTTGGCCTTGTCGAGCTTGTACGACCACGGCAGGCCGGCGTTCTTCCATCCGTTGACCGCGCGCTGTCCGGCCTTCGGCCCGGAAGTTGCGAGATCGCCCTCATATCCGTCGACGACCGAATAGACGTTCTTGAATCCGGCCTCGGCGAGAAGATTGGCCGCAGCCGCGCTGCGGTCGCCGGACCGGCAGATCAGCACGATGGGATCGGCCGGCTGAAGATGTTTTGCAGCGAGCCTGCGACGAACCTCGGTGATGAAGTCCGGATTGGGTTCCAGCTTGAAGGTTCCCTTGACGCTGTCCCACGTTGGGAAATCCGGCTCCTTCATATAGGGCACGTTGGCATCCGCTTGCGCCGGCATCCCCAGGAACGTCACCTCGGCCGGCGTCCTCACGTCGAGGAACAGCGCCTTCGATGCATTCTGATCCATGAACTTCGCCGCTTCCTGCGACGACAGGTACTGTCCCAATTTAGTGCGCTTCGGCGCCGGCACCGAGGCCGCATCGAAGGCGTGCGCAGCGCCAAAGCCCATCAACAGTACGACCAACCAACCAGCAAAGGTTTTCATTTGTCGTCTCCCAATCTTCGCCGCTTCTTGCGCGAGGCTTATTTATGTTTTGTCGCGATTGCTCCTGAACGTCTCGGCTTCACGCGGAACAGCTCGCGGCCAACAAATTGGCTGCAAGATCTCTGAATCGGAGAACAGTCGACCGCGATCAGTAACGTTTGTAGCAGATTTTACTTCGACTGCGTCACTACTGTGACGCTGAATCGTCTCGCCGCGAGACGATTGCAACGCAACAAAGAGAGCGCGCGACTGAGCAGCCAGGTCGAAGGGTGAACCGCATCTGCTGTTGCCGGAGTGATCGTCCGCGCGGCGCGGCGGCGAGGGACGCGGGTTCGTGAAGAGATCGTCAAGAAGAGGCGCGGGACCGTGAGATCCCGCGCTTTCGTTTTGTCTCAGCCCTTTTGCGGTTTTTCCGCCTTCCAGGACTTGATCAGTTCGTCGTAGTCGACAGTTTCACCTTTCGGCTTCTCATTGGCGAGCTTGCGCTGCGGCGCAAGGTTACCGTCCTTCTCGGCCTTGGCGTACCAGTACTCGGGGTCCTTCTCTTCATTGAGCTTCGGCCCGAGCTTGCCTTGAACGCCTGACTTCTCGAGGCGGCCGAGGATGGAGTCCTGGTCGCGCGCCAGGCCGTCCATGGCTTGCTGCGGCGTGACCTCGCCCGAGATGGCCTTCGACACGTTCTGCCACCAGACCTGCGCCAGCTTGCCGTATTCCGGCACGTTGACGCCCGTCGGAGTCCAGAGCTTGCGCGCCGGGCTGCGATAGAACTCGACCCAGCCGCCGACCTTGGGTGCGAGATCCGTCATCGCCTGATGCCAGATGTCGCTTTCGCGGATGACGTGAAGGAAGGTCACGGACTTCTTGAGCGAGACGGTCTTCGAGACGCAGAACTGGCCGTAGAGCCAGCCAGCCTTGATGTTGTCCTTCGGCGCATATTTCATGTAGGTCCAGCAGCCCTGGTCCTGATAGCCCAGTTTCATGCCGTCCTTCCAGTAAGCGCCGTGCGGGCTCGGCGCCATGCGCCACTTCGGCGTGCCGTCCTTGTTCATGACCGGAAGATCAGGCTTGGACAGCGCGGCAGTGAAAGCGCTGTACCAGAAGATCTGCTGCGCGATATGCCCCTGTGCCGGCACAGCGCCGGCTTCGAGGAAGTCCATGCCCGCGGCTTCCGGCGGCGCATACTTCTTCAGCCACTCGACGAACTTGGTCAGCGCGTAGACGGCTGCCGGCCCGTTGGCGTCGCCGCCACGGCGGATCGAGGAGCCGCGCGGAATGCCGTCTTCCATGCGGATGCCCCATTCGTCGACCGGCTTGCCGTTCGGCAGGCCGCGATCGCCGTTACCGGCCATCGCGAGCCAGGCGTCGGTGAAGCGCCAGCCGAGCGACGGATCCTTCTTGCCGTAGTCCATGTGGCCGTAGACGCGCTGGCCGTCGATTTGCTTGACCGTGTTGGTGAAGAAGTCGGCGATGTCCTCATAGGCCGACCAGTTCACCGGCACGCCGAGTTCGTAGCCGAACTTTTCCTTGAAGGCTTTCTTCAGCTCCGGCCGCTGGAACCAGTCGTAACGGAACCAGTAGAGGTTGGCGAACTGCTGGTCGGGAAGCTGATAGAGCTTGCCGTCCGTGAAGGTCGCAAAGGACAGCCCGATGAAGTCCTTCAGGTCGAGGTTGGGGTTGGTGATGTCCTTGCCATCGCCCGCCATGAAATCGGTGAGCGATCCGCCGATGATGTCGTTGTAGCGCGGATGGGTGCCGATGAAGTCGGAATCGTTCATCCAGAAATCGTAGATCGGCTTGCCGGACTGGATCTCGACCTCGATCTTGTCGACGATCAGGCCTTCGTCCATCATTTCGTGGTTGACCTGGATGCCGGTGATCTCGGCGAAGGCCTTGGTCAGGGTCTTCGATTCATATTCGTGAATGCCGAGAATTTCCGAGGCGCAGCTCACCTTCATGCCCTTGAACGGCGTCGCGGCCTTGATGAACCACTGCATCTCGGCCATCTGCTGTTCCTTGGTCAGCGTCGACGGCTGGAATTCGGCGTCGATCCATTTCTTGGCCGCATCCATCTGCTGCGCATAACTCGGCGTTGGGGTCAGTAATGCGGGCGCCGCGACGGCTGTCGTTGCCGCCGTTGCCGCCGCGCCTTTCAAGACGTCACGACGTTTGATGTCCATGTTGGCTCCTCCCTGTAGACCTGCCGTGCACCATGCGCGTCAGGCTCTCGCCCCGTTAGGCGAAAATGAACATGGCGATACCGAACAGCCCCGATATGCCGAGTGCAAACCAGAGCTCTCCTCCGCCGAATCCGATCCATAAGATGTGAATGTAGGCCGCGCCGAGCATCGTCACGAAAAAGCGGTCGCCGCGCGTGGTGGGAAAACCGAGAATGCCCCGGCGGGGCGTCTCCGGCCGATAGACCGCAAGCAGCGTCAGGATAACGAGCGCCGACGCAATGAAGCTGAAGAAGATCGCGGTTTCCCAGGTCCATGCCATCCAGGTGAACTTGGTAGCGAACTCTTCCCAGCCTTTGGCGATCGTTTCAAACATCCGAGCCGCCCCTCTAGACGCGCCCAAGGGCAAAGCCCTTGGCGATATGATTGCGCACGAACCAGATGACGATGGCGCCCGGGATCATGGTGAGCACGCCGGCTGCGGCGAGCAGCGTCCAGTCCATGCCGGAAACCGAATAGCTGCGGGTCATCACGGCGGCGAAAGGCAGGGCGTTGGTCGCCGTCAGCGTCGTGGCGAGCAGTTGCTCGACCCAGGAGAACATGAAGCAGAAGAAGGCCGTAACGCCGATGCCATTGGCGATCAGCGGAAGGAAGATGCGGATGAAGAAGCGCGAGAAGGAGTAGCCGTCGATCGCGGCCGACTCGTCGATCTCGCGCGGCACCCCGCCGATGAAGCCTTCGAGAATCCACACCGCGAGCGGCACGTTGAACAGGCAATGCGCCAGCGCCACCGCCCAGACCGTGTCGAACAACCCGACCGCGTAATAGAGATTGAAGAACGGCATCGCATAAACGGCCGCCGGCGCCATCAGGTTGGTCAGCAGCCAGAAGAACAGGTGTTTGTCGCCGATGAAGCTGAAGCGGTTGAAGGCGTAGGCCGCGGGCAGCGCGACGGTCACCGAGATCACGGTGTTGATCAGCACATAGGTCAGCGAGACGCCGAAGGCATGCACCCAGGTCGGATCGTTGAGAATGAAGAAATATTTCTCCAGCGTCGGGTGATGCGGCCACAACGCCATGCGAGACATGATGTCTTCGTTCGGCCGCAGGCTCAGGTTGATGAGCCAATAGATCGGCAGCATCAGCATCGCGAGATAGGCGATGAGCATAACCCTGGGCATCACACCGCGGCGCATCAGGCATCCCTCCTGCGATCGAGCTGGGTCATGATCGTGTAGAAGATCCAGCACAGGGTGATGGTGATGAGGTTGTAGATCAGCGACATCGCGGCTGCGTTGCCGAGGTCGACCTGGCCGAGCGCGATCTTGACGAGGTCGATGGAGAGGAAGGTCGTGGCGCTGCCGGGGCCGCCGCCGGTCACGACGAAGGGCTCGGTATAGATCATGAAGGTCTGCATGAAGCGCAAGAGAACCGCGATCACCAGCACCTTCTGCAGCTTCGGCAGTTCGATGTTGACAAAGACGGCCCAGCGGCTCGCGGCGTCGATGCGCGCGGCCTGGTAGAACGCGTCGGGGATGGCGCGAAGCCCGGCATAGCTCAACAGGATGACCAGTGGCGTCCAGTGCCAGACGTCGATGATCACGATGGTGATCCAGGCGGAAACCGGATTCTGGGTGTCGTTATAGGGAATGCCGAGGCCGTTGACCGCCGCGCCGAACAGGCCGATATCGGCGCGGGCGAAAATCTGCCAGATGGTGCCGACGACGTTCCATGGAATCAGCATCGGCAGCGCGATCAGGACAAGGCATGGGCCAACCGCCCAGCCGCCGCGCGGCAGGCACAGTGCGATGGCGATACCAAGCGGCACTTCGATCAGAAGAGCGGCAAACGAGAAACTGAGGTTCCTGCCCAGCGCATCGAAGAAACGCGCGCCGATATCGGTCGACGGGTTGAGCACGTCGCGGAACCAGGCGTCGCCGTTCCAGAAGAAATTGTTGGCGCCCATGCTGTCTTGCAGCGAGTAGTTCACCACGGTCATCATCGGCAACAGCGCCGAGAACAGCACGAAAGCGAGCACCGGGAGAACCAGCAGCCAGGCGCGGTTGTTGATCGGTTTTTCGATCACAGCGGCTCTCCCGCGACGCGCTCGTCATTGACATAGACAAAGAGACGCTCGGGCTTGATGGCGATGCCGGCTGCATCGCCCGGCACCGACTGGCCATGCGGAACGACCGCGAAAATATCCTGCGCGCCGAGCGAAACCTTGGCGAGGCGGCGGCGGCCGAGATCCTCGATCCGCTGCACGCGCACTTTCATGTCGCCGCCCGCCACCAGCGTGGTGTAGTCGGGCCGGAAGCCGAGGCGCACCGAAGAGCCGGCCGGCGGCTTGTTGTAGCGCGCCGAGAGGCGGACGGTCTGTTCGCCGACACGTGCTTCGGCGCCATCGATTTCGGCGTCGACCAGGTTCATGCCGGGCGAGCCGATGAAATAGCCCACAAACGTGTGCTCCGGCTGCTCGAACAGCTGCGTCGGGGTTGCGATCTGAAGGATGCGGCCGTCCTTCATCACGACGACTTCGTCGGCGAAGGTCAGCGCCTCGACCTGGTCATGCGTCACATAGATCATCAGCACGTCGAGCGCGCGGTGCACGGCCTTGAGCTTGGAGCGCAGCTCCCATTTCAGCGACGGATCGATCACCGTCAGCGGCTCGTCGAACAGCACGGCGGCAACGTCGGACCGCACGAGGCCGCGCCCGAGCGAGATCTTCTGCTTCGCATCCGCCGTCAGCCTGCGCGCGCGCCGGTGGAGGTCGCTCGTCAGCCCCAGGAGATCGGCGATTTCGCTGACGCGCGTCCGGATCGCGGCGCGGCCGAGGCCGCGGTTCTTCAGGGGGAATGCGAGATTTTCGGCGACCGTCATCGTGTCGTAGACGACAGGGAACTGGAACACTTGCGCGATATTGCGCTGCTCGGTCGGCAGGTTGGTGACGTCCTTGCCGTCGAACAACAGCCGGCCCTGCGAGGGGAAGACGAGGCCGGAAATGATGTTGAGCAGCGTGGTCTTGCCGCAGCCGGAAGGGCCGAGCAGTGCATAGGAGCGTCCCTGCGTCCACTCGTGGTTGATCGGCTTCAGCGCGTAGGAGAGATCCTGGTCGTAGGAGTGGGCGATGCCGTCGAGCGTGATGCGTGCCATCTGCCGCTCCTCAACTCGCTTTGCCGGCGTCGACCAGCGCGCCGGCGGAATCGAACACGAATACCCGCGCCGCATCGACATGCACGTCGACGCGCTGGCCTGGCTGGAGCGTAGAGACACCGGGTTCGACGCAGACGAAGGTGCCGAGCGGCGAGGTCACATGCACGAAGCTCTCGGAGCCCGAGATCTCCGCGACCGAAATTTCGCCGGAAAAGGTCAGGGATTGCGGCCAGGCGGCGCGCAGGCTGACGATGTCGGCGCGAAACGCCACCGTATAATTGCCGTCGGCGATGCGCGCGAGCGTGCCGATCGCCGGCCGTGTCGAGCCGTCGGCGAAACGGACTTCCGCAGCCGTTTTGCTGATCGGCAGTTCGTTCAAAGGCGGATCGGAAAAGACGCGCGCGGATTCGATGTGGTTCGGACGATGATAGACATCGCCCGCCGGACCGAACTGAACGAGGCGTCCTTGCGAGAGGGTGGCGGTCTTGCCGCCGAGCTGCAGCGCCTCGAGCGGTTCGGTCGTTGCATAAACAAGCGTAGCGCCGGTTTGCGACAGGATCCGCGGCAGCTCTTCGCGCAGTTCCTCGCGCAGCTTGTAATCGAGATTGGCGAGCGGCTCGTCGAGCAGCACGAGATCGGCGCGCTTGGTGAGTGCGCGCGCGATCGCGGTGCGCTGCTGCTGGCCGCCGGAAAGCTGCGACGGCTGGCGTTTCAACAATGGCTCGAGGCCCAATATCCTGGCCGCCTCGCGCACGCGCCGGTCTAGCTCGTCGCCCTTGACCTTGGCGACGCGCAACGGGGAGGCGATGTTCTCGTAGACCGAAAGGGAAGGGTAGTTGACGAATTGCTGATAGACCATTGCGACCGAGCGCTTGCGCACGGGCACGCCGGTGACGTCGGCGCCGTCGACCAGGATTTTTCCGCTCGTCGGTTTATCAAGGCCCGCCATCAGACGCATCAGGCTCGTCTTGCCTGCCAATGTCGCGCCGAGAAGCACGTTCATCGTGCCGCGCTCGAGCGCAAGATCGACGTGATCGATGATCTTTTCGCCGCCGATTTCGACGCTGACATTCTGCAGATGAATGCTCATCCGCGCTCATGCCGAAAAAGGAGGAGATGAAGCGCATGGCGCGCGAGAGCCCGAACGGCTCCGAGCGCGCGAAACCACACCAGGCCGGATCGTCCTTGCAGCGCTGTCTTGCCGTCTACGGCTGCCCTTTAAACGTCGCGCCGAGGCACAAGCCCGCATGATCCCGACTGGCGGCATTTGGGCACCCTCCCCGTGTCCCCTGTTGCGTTCGTTTGGTTTCGATCTTTTGATTGATTGTTTTCTATATGAACCTGATTTAGTCTGCAAGCGAGCAAAACGAAAATGAAAAGAAAATCCCTCCCGAGACCGAGCGCGATCTGGTCGCGGGGGTGGAGCATCGGGATGGCTTCGGCTTGGCACCGAAGCGGGGAGGTTTTCTTGTTCGGGAACGGTATCCGGGGCGGGACATGTCCTTGACCGCATCGATCTCTCTTTGCGGTCTGCGCGCGCCTTGCCTGGTTCGATCCGGGAGCGCCCATGCAGCCGCTCACTGATCGTCAGAGCGACATCGTCTCGCTGGCGCGCACGACCGGGCGGGTCGCCGTCGAGGACCTGGCGCTGCGCTTCGACGTCACGCCGCAGACGATCCGGCGCGATCTGAACGACCTCTGCGATCGCCGCGTGCTGACGCGTACCCATGGCGGCGCGCTGATTTCGTCTTCCGTCGAGAACCTGTCCTACGAGGCCCGCCGCCTGATCGCCGCCGACGCCAAACGTGCGATCGGTATAGCCGCAGCCGCGCTGATCCCCGACAAATCCTCGCTCTTCATCAATATCGGCACCACGACCGAAGAGGTGGCGATGGCGCTCCGCAACCGCAGCGGCCTGCGCGTCGTCACCAACAATCTCAACGTCGCCATGATGCTTTATCCGCAGTCCGAGATGGAGGTCATCGTGATCGGCGGCCCGGTGCGCCGGTCCGATGGCGCGGTCATCGGCGGCGGCGCCGTCGATTCGATCCGCCAGTTCAAGGTCGACACCGCCGTGATCGGCGCCTCTGCCCTTGACGAGGACGGCTCGCTACTGGATTTCGACGCGCTCGAGGTGACGGCCTCGCGCGCCATCATCGAGAATGCGCGCCGCGTCATGCTGGTCTGCGACCGCATGAAGCTCCAGCGCGCGGCGCCGGTGCGGATCGCCCACATGTCGCAAATCCACACCTTCGTGACCGACCGGCTCGATTCCGTCGCCTTGCGGGAAGCCTGCTCGGCCCACGGGGTTCAGGTGGTCGAGGCCCTTCCGGACAGCCCTCCGGAGGAGATTCAGGACTGACGCCACATGGACCAATCGAACACCGAAACATTCGCCGACACGGAGGCGGGACTGGACCGGACGTATGATCTCGCGGTGATCGGCGGCGGGATCAATGGCTGCGGCATCGCGCGTGACGCGGTCGGCCGCGGCCTTTCCGTCTATCTGTGCGAGCAGGGAGATCTGGCGAGCGGCACGTCCTCGGCGGCGACCAAGCTCATTCATGGCGGGCTGCGCTATCTCGAATATTTCGAGTTTCGCCTGGTGCGCGAGGCGCTGATGGAGCGCGAGGTGCTGTGGCGCATGGCGCCGCATATCGTCTGGCCGCTGCGCTTCGTTCTTCCCTATCACAAGGGGCTGCGCCCGGCCTGGATATTGCGGCTCGGCCTGTTTCTCTACGACCATCTCGGCGGCCGCAAGCTGTTGCCGCCGACCAGGACGCTGGACCTGACCCGCGATGCCGCCGGCAAGCCGCTCAAGCCCGGCATTTACCGGCGCGGCTTCGAATATTCCGACTGCTGGGTCGAGGATGCGCGGATGGTCGCGCTCAATGCCCGCGACGCGCAGAATCGCGGCGCCACCATCCGCACCCGCACCCGGGCGATTGCCGCCGAACGCGGCGAAGACGTCTGGCAGCTCACGACGGACAATCTGCGCACCGGAAAACTCGAAACCGTTCGCGCGCGCATCCTCGTCAACGCGGCGGGCCCGTGGGTCGATCATGTGCTGGCGTTGACGCTCGGCCGCAATACCCGCACCGAGGTGCGGCTGGTGCAGGGCTCGCACATCGTGGTGCCAAAACTGTTCGATCATGGCCGCTGCTACATCTTCCAGAACGCCGACAAGCGGATCATTTTCGCCATTCCCTACGAGCACGACTTCACGCTGATCGGAACGACCGATCTCGACTATCACGGCGACCCCGCGAAGGTTGCGGCCTCGAAGGAAGAGATCGACTATCTCTGCGCGGCGGCGAGCGAATATTTTGCGCAGGCCGTCGAGCCGAAAGACGTGGTGTGGACCTATTCCGGCGTGCGCCCGCTGTATGACGACGGCGCCAGCGACGCCCAGGCGACCACGCGAGACTATGTGCTCGAGCTCGACGAAGCGGGCGCGCCGCTGTTGTCGGTGTTCGGCGGCAAGATCACCACCTACCGGCGCCTGGCGCTGCATGTGCTGGAGAAGCTCGGCCATCATATCAGCGCGCAAGCACGCGCGCGGCACGATTGGTCGGCCGGCGTACCGCTTCCCGGCGGCGATTTCCCGGTGCAGGGATTCGATGCGCTGCTCGCCGATCTTGCGCGCGATTATCCGTGGCTCAGCGCAACGCTATGCCGCCGTCTCGCCCGTGCCTATGGCACGCGGGCGCGGACCATTCTCGGTTCAGCGAAAGACGAGGCGGCGCTCGGGCGCGATTTCGGCGCCGGCCTGAGCGAAGCCGAGGTGCTTTACCTGATGCGCGAGGAGTGGGCGGAGGAGGCGGCCGACGTGGTCTGGCGCCGCTCCAAGCTCGGCCTGCGGCTGTCCGCCGATCAGATCAGGGCGTTGGATGATTTCATGGTGGAGCGCCGCGCAGCCCGGACCGCAGCCCAGACACCGTAAGCTGCGATCTTTCGCGCGCTTTGCCTGGCGGCCAGGTGGTGTATCCTTCTGCCAGATCGGGAAGAAGGAAAGTGGAGATGGCAAGCGGCAACGTCGAAGTGAGGGGCCTGTTCGCCACGCCGGTGGCAGCCCTGATGCTGCCGGATGCGGAGGCGCGCAACGCCGACCTCGAGGAGATCATCCTGAGCCGCCGCACCGAGCAGGCCAGCATCGGTGCGTCGAATATCGGCGGCTGGCATTCATCCCGCGATCTCGTGCAATGGGGCGGCAAGCGGATCGAGGAGGTGCTCGCGGTCGCCCGCAACGTCGTGACGCAGATGACGAGCGACCGCGACGGCAAGCCGGTGCGGCCGGACTGGGTGGTCGAGGCCTGGGCCAACGTGAATGCGGCCGGCGATTCCAACTCCTGCCACTACCATCCCGGCTCGTTCTGGTCCGGCACCTATTACGTGCGCGACGGCGGCTGTGCCGACGATCCCTCGCTTGGCGGCGAGTTCGACATGTTCGATCCGCGCGGGCCGACGCCAATGATGCATGCGCCGTCGTTGAGATTCGCCGGCGAAGACGGCCGCTCCGCCGGCAGCGCCGAGACCATCCGTCCGCGCGCAGGGTTGATGTTCATCTTCCCGTCGTTCCTGCTGCACGCGGTGCGGCCCTATCGCGGCAGGGATTTGCGCATATCCGTTGCGTTCAATTTCGGCCTCTACGCGCAGGGGTAAAGGCGTATAAACGGACGGGTCACACGCGGGAGAAGATGCGCCATGGCCGAAGCCGATACCCCTGTCCGCTACATGGAGCGCACGCGCCATTATTACCGCGCGCTCGGTTATGCCAACGACTATGTGTGGGCGACCTTCGACGACGTTCCCTTCACGCCGCTGCCGAGACCGCTCTCGGACCTTCGGATTGGGTTCATCACGACCGCCAGCCCTGCGGATTTTGACGGCGTCAAGCGCGTGTGGTCGGCTCCCGTGTCGCCGCCGCCTGCAAGCCTCTTCACCGACAATGTCGCGTGGGACAAGGAATCGACCCATACCAATGATCGCGCAAGCTTCCTGCCGATCGAGGCCGCGTCCGAATGGGCGCGCGAGGGAATTTTCAAAGGCCTGACCGCGCGCTTTCACGGCGTGCCGACGGAATACAGCCAGCGGAAAACGATAGAGGAAGACGCGCCAGAAATCCTCGCCCGCGTGCGGCAGGATGGCGCGGACGCTGCGATCCTGTGTCCGCTGTGTCCGGTCTGCCACCAGACCACGAGCCTGGTGGCGCGTCATCTCGAAGCAGGCGGAATTCCGACCGTCATCATCGGCTCGGCGCTTGACGTCGTCGAGCACTGCGGCGTGCCGCGCTTCTACTTCACGGATTTTCCGCTCGGTAACCCGTGCGGACATCCCTGGGAGCGCGACATGCAGCGCGAGATCGTGCGGAATGCGCTGAAGCTGTTCGAGACGGCGAGGGCGCCGCGAACGACCGTCAACTCGCCGTTTGCCTGGAAAGAGGACGGCGTGATCTGGCGGGCACGGTATGGCCGCGTCACCCCTGAAAATCGCGAGCAATTGCTCAAGCTGGGCAATGAGCGCCGGGCGCGGCAGGCAGACGCCAAGCAGGCTTCAGCCGGCAGGGCGGCCGCCAAATAGAGCTGTGACGTTTACGTCACCGCGTTCCATCCAAGGCTTGCGCACGCATCTGCCATGCGAGCGCGGCGAAGGCCAAGGTCCAGGCGGCCAGCGCCACCACGAAAGCGGCCATCGGCAGGGGAGCAAGGAACGGCAATTGCAGCGTCGCGGCCATTTGTTTTGTCGCGACCGCATACATGCCCAATGGAAACACCGCGCCCCAGTAAAGCGGATCGTAGCGCAGCGGAAATCGCCGGACGAGATGTCGCCACGCATAGAGCACGAGCAGCATCGGGATCCACCACGTGCCGGTCGCCCAATAGAAGACGGTGAATCCGTTGAGGAACGGCAGCAGCAGGCCGAGAAACGGCGCGTCCGGCGCATTCCGCACCAGCTCCGTGCCGGCCAGCGTCGAGATCGCCATCGCGCCCATGTTGATCCAATAGGGCGGCGTCAGATCGCCGGGAGAGAAGGCGAAAAAAGTCTCGCGATAGAAAATGAGCGAGATGATCCAGATGTAGAGCATTCCGCCCCACGACCACATCGCGAGTGCAAAGAAATTGAGCTCCAGCCGATGCGGTTCCGGCCACTCCCGCGCGATCATCGCCGCCAGCACGGCGATCGATTGCGCCGCGACCACCGCGATGAGCCACGCGCCGGTGAGACCTTCCTGCAGCGAAGGCTTGTCGTGCTTGACCGTCAGCGCGGTGAAGATGGTGTAGGTCAGGACGACCCACAGCAGCGTGCCGAGCGCCAGCAGTACGGTCGCGGCCGTCACGCTGTGCGCGAGCAGCAGAAACTCGCTGCCGAGAATGCATGATGCCTCAACCGCGGTGAAGAAGCCGGGCGCGCGCCGGTGGTCGGTCATGTCGGCCAGGAAGTGGGCGGGATAGCGGATCGCACGCCAACTCGTCAGACCTGTGAGCACGGCAAAAGCGGCGAGGTTGAAAACGAACAATCCCTTCGCGAGCCAGGGCAGGTGGAAATCCAGGGCTCCGGTCGACACGATGCCGGTTGCCATCACGAGTGCAAAATAGGCGGGCGACAACTGCTGCACTGAAAATGTCCGGGCTTGTCCGGCCCTTGGAACGCTTCCGTTCCCGTCGAAGGCTGCCGCCGCGTTGCTCTCTACTTCGCGCCCGTCAGCGATGCGCTCTTCACCAGGCCGCAGGTGCCTTTCTCGTCGGCCAGCGGACGGAAGGCCTGGTTGGCCGGGATCGTCTCGAGGACCTTGAAATAGTCATACGGCCCCTTCGACTCCGACGGCTTCTTGACCTCGACGAGATACATGGCGTGAACCGCGCGCCCGTCCTCGCGAACGGTGGTCTCGCCGAACAGCGGATCGTCATAGTGCGCCGCCTTCATGGCCTCGACGACCTTCGCGCCGTCGGTTGCCGAGCCGGTCTTGGCGACGGCCTCGAGATAATTCAGCACCGAGGAATACACGCCGGCCTGAACCATGGTCGGATATTTGCCGCCGTCGCGGGCGGCGAAGCGCTTGGCGAAGGCGCGGGTCTTGTCGTTCAAGTCCCAATAGAATGCGGTCGTCAGCGTCAGGCCCTGCGCCGTTTGCAGGCCGAGCGCGTGAACGTCGGTGAGGAAGACCAGAAGGCCGGCGAGCCGCTGCCCGCGCTGGACGATGCCGAACTCGGCCGCCTGCTTGACCGCGTTGATGGTGTCGCCGCCGGCATTGGCGAGCCCGATGACTTGTGCCTTCGAGCCTTGTGCCTGCAACAGATAGGAGGAGAAATCGGCGGTGTTCAGTGGCGCACGGACAGCACCAAGCACCTTGCCGCCGGCCGCCTGCACGACGGCTCCCGTGTCGCGCTCCAGCGCATGGCCGAAGGCATAGTCGGCTGTGATGAAAAACCAGCTCTTGCCGCCTTGCCGCACGATTGCGCCGCCGGTTCCATGTGCCAGCGCCCAGGTATCATAGGTCCAATGCACGGAATTGGGCGAGCACTGCTTGTCGGTCAGGTCGGAATCCGCCGCGCCCGAAATGAGAAAGACACCGTTTTTCTCCTTCGTGACATTGCTGACCGCGAGCGCCACGCCGGAGTTCGGCACGTCCGCGATTGCGTTGACGTGCTCGGTGTCGAACCATCGGCGCGCGATGGAAGATCCGATATCAGGTTTGTTCTGGTGATCGGCGGAGACGACCTCCACCTTCATGTGGTGGCTTTCGGGCTTGAAATCCTCGACCGCCATGTTCGCCGCGACGACCGATCCCGGGCCGCCGATATCGGCGTAGAGCCCGGACATGTCGCTGAGGACGCCGATCTTGACATTAATTGGGTTGCTGGGCGGCTGTTGCGCCTGCGCCGGGACGGCAAAGAGCGCGGCCGCGAGCGGCACGACGAACGCGACGGGTATTCGCATGTTCGGTCTCCTCGCGAGGCGCCCCCCACAAGGGTGATTCAATTATGCGATTCAGTAACGCGACGTGACCCGCTTCGATCCGTTGATACAAAGTTGGATAAGCGACCGGTCGGCGGCCTGGCGTGCGCGAGGTTGATCGTCACCTGTGACTGCGCCCCGGCCGTTGGGGAACCTTGGGTCGAGCCTGGAATTGAGAGGCGGCGAGGAGAGGGCTGTCGTGCCGATTCGTTTGCTGCGCTTGTCGATCATCTGGCTGCTGATATTGGCAACCTTCTGGGTGTTTGAGCCCTACCTCACCACGCTTTGGTTTTCCGCAGCGTCTCCCCGCGCGGTCACGCCGCGGGGAGATCTTGCCGCGAGCGAAAAGACGACGATTGCGCTGTTCAAGAAGGTATCGCCATCGGTGGTGCACGTGTTCGCGCGGGCCAAGCCGACGGTTTCGCTGTTTTCCGACGAAGAGCAAAGCGTCGTCCAGTCCGGCTCCGGCATCATCTGGGACGTTGCCGGACACGTGATCACCAACAATCACGTCATCAACGGCACCGCCCAGATCGGCGTTCGGCTCACGTCGGGCGAATTTGTCGAGGCTCGCGTGGTGGGGGCTGCGCCCAACTACGACCTCGCCGTACTGCAACTGGTGCGGCCGAAATCCGCGCTTCAGCCGATCGCCGTCGGCGAATCCGCCAACCTGCAGGTCGGCCAGAGCACGTTCGCGATCGGCAACCCCTATGGGCTCGACCAGACCCTGACCTCCGGGATCGTCAGTGCGCTCGGCCGCAGCCTGCCGTCGGGTGGCGCGCACGAAGTCAAGGCGATGATTCAAACCGACGCGCCGATCAATCCCGGCAATTCGGGCGGCCCGCTGCTCGACAGCGCGGGGCGGCTGATCGGCCTGAACACGGCCATTCTCTCCCGCTCGGGCGCCTCGGCCGGAATCGGCTTCGCCATCCCCGTCGATATCGTCAACCGCGTCGCGGGCGAGTTGATCCGCAACGGCCGCGTGCCATTGCCGGGCATCGGAATCGTGGCGGCCAGGCAGAACGAGGCGACGAGCCTCGGTATTGACGGCGTCATCATCGTGCGAACCTTACCCGATTCGCCCGCGGCGAAGGCCGGGATTGAAGGCGCGACCGCCGATGGCGTGGTCCAGGATGTCATCACCGACGTCAACGGCAAGCCTGTGCACAGCATGGAGGAGCTGGCCTCTGCGCTTGAGGATGCTGGAATCGGCAAACAGGTGAGCCTGACCGTCGAACGCGACGGAGAGGCCCGCAATGTGAAGGTGACCGTGGCCGACGTCTCGCAACTCAGCCAGGGACGAGGCTGACCGGCCGCCGCCATTTTTCCGCGGGCCGCATGCCTGCGACCGGGCGATCGACAGGGGGCGCGCGGCGCCGCACGGCCGCGTCATCGATGACCCGCCAGCTCCGCGGCGATGATGGCGCCGAGCGCCATGTCGCTTTGTTGTCCAAACCCGTGATGGACGACGCTGCCATCGCGGCCGATCAGAATGCTGGTCGGCGTTCCCTGCATTCCATATCGCTGCATGGTAACGGGGATCGGCGTGCCTTCTCCGGCCTCGTCGACGCCGATCGGAAAGCTCAACCGGTATTCGTGAATGAAAGCCTCCAGCGATACCGGCGTCATGGCTTCGTGATGTTCAAACACGGTGTGCAGCCCGATGACCTGCAAGTCGGATTGTTTGAACAGCTCGAAGGCGCGCTGCGTCTGTGGCGTTCCATGGCCGACGCAGCCGGGGCAAAGCATCTGAAACGCATGCAAAAGGACCGGCCGGCCCCGCAAGGCCGACAAGGTGAGCGGCTCGTTGGTGTTGAACCAGCGCGATACTGCGATTTCCGGCGCATCGACCACAAAACCACTCCTTGCCTTTACTGTCGCAGACAAGCTGTCAAAGCGGGCGCCGGCCTGTCAATGAGCGGATAGATTGAAGCCGTAGCCGATGGTTCCTGCCCGCCTTCGCGCTCCGCTCGGGCGGTGGTCCGTTCAAGGAGATCGGCCGCCATGGTCGCCCGCGGCTCTCGGCACGAAGCCGCAAGGCCTATTCCTCGAACACACCCGGCAGCAGTTGCCATTTCCGCCCGTCAAAGCGCTGCAGCCGCATTTGCTTGATCGGGTCGTAGTCGTCCGGCGTGGTGTTAACGGTGATGCCCGGTAGCAGCGCCGGCAAATAAACACCTTGCAAATGAGTGGCGACGGCCATGAGATTCTCGCGCGTCAGGTCGTCGCCACAACGGCGCAAGACTTCGGCGAACAGGGTGGCGTTGGAGTAGCCGGTAAAGGCGAAGGCGTCGCGGGTGTTGCCGTTTGAATAATACTTCTGCATGAAAGCGAGCCAGGCGAGATAGTCGGGATTGGTTGCCCATTGCGGATCGCCGACAGACTTGAAGGAGGTCGTCGTCATCACCCCCGTGGAGTTGTCGAGCCCCGCGGGCGCCAGCACCGCGGTGACCGAGGCGGAAACCTCCGCGAGGAATCGGGTCGGATGCCAGTCGATCTCTGAAAGCTTGCGAATGGCCTGTGCGGCGAACTTCGGGCTCGCCGCGATCAGCAGCGTGTCCGCCCCCGAGGCGTGAAGCGTCAGGATCTGCGAATCGATGGTCGGATCGCTCGCTTCATACGCGGCCGTCGCGACGATCGCGTGCGCTGCGTCGCTGCCAAGCTTTTCCCTCATCCCTTCGAGATAGTCGCGACCGAAGTCGTCGTTTTGATAAAGAATCGCAACGCGGGCACGTGGACTGCTGGTGAGGATGTATTGCCCGTAGACCTTTGCTTCCGACCGCAGAAGATTGACGAACGGAATGGTCCATGGAAAATGAGAGGGGTCATTCCATCTCGAAGCACCGGCCTGAATGAACAGCTGCGGTACATGGTTGGAGTTGAGATACCTCTGGATCGCCGCATTGGTCGGCGTACCGAACGACCCGAAAATCGCCAGCACACCGTCTTGTTCGACCAGACGGCGCGTCTGCTCCAGTGTTTTCGAAGGACTATACGCATCGTCGAGCGAGATCAGCGTGACGCGGCGGCCGTTGATACCTCCGTGTTGGTTGATCATCTTGAAATAGGCGACCTCGCTTTCGCCGATCACGCGCGCCGCTGACACCGGTCCACTATATGGCATGGTCTGACCGATCTTGATTTCGGTGTCGGTGACGCCCGGCCCGTACTTCTGTTCGGCGCCGGCGCAAGGCGCCGCCGCGCTCAAGAACGCAGCGACGGAAATCGCAAGGCTCGTCTTGCAGGTCATGACTTGCCTCCGCTGGCACTGCCCGCACTACCTTTCGCGGCGGTCATGATGGTGAAGGGCGATCGGGTCGGCTCTGCCGCGATGGCGGCGAGACCGGCTGCGGCGAACATCGCGTTGTATTGCGACACGGTGCGCTCGCGGCCGCCCGTCGCTACCAGCATGTGCATATCCATCATCACGATTTCGCGGTGAGCGCCTTGCGGCAAGATCCGCTCAGGCAGCACGCGCTCGATCACGACGAGCGTGCTCTCCGGACACATGGCACGACGACAGTTCTTCAGGATTGTGACGGCCTGCTCGTCGTTCCAATCGTGAAGGACGCTCTTCAGGATGTAAGTGTCGGAGGCTTCGGGGACCGCGTCAAAGAAATCGCCCGCGACAATGCGGCAGTTTTGCGAAACGCGCGCCTTTTCGAGCCGCGGTGCGGCTCCGCCGATTCCGGCTGGACTGTCGAAAACAACGCCTTTGGCTTGCGGAAAAGCGGCGAGAATGGCGCTCAGCAAAACGCCGTTGCCGCCGCCGACATCCACGATGCTGCGGGCCCGGGAAAAGTCATGGCTGGCTAAAATCGCAGGTACCCATCGGTGTGTCAGCGCTGCCATGTACGCGTCGAACTTGGCAGCCCGCTCCGGGTGGAGCTTGCGGTATTGGAAGGCGCCCATCTCGAAGACATGATTGAAGGCGGTTTCGCCCGTGCGCACCGTATGAAGCAGCTCCCCCCATGCCCTCCAGGTTCCTTCGCTGCCTTGCATGAGTGCAAGTGGACGCAACGAACCGGCGGCATCGGAACGCAGCAAGGCGCCAGGGGCGGCAAGCGTGAACATTCCCCCCTCAGACTGTTCGACCAGGCCGAGCGCGGAGAGGGCTTGCAGCAGTCGTTTCAGCGCGTCCGGATGTGTCGCGGTCGCTTTCGCGAGCGCTTCGGCACTCATGCTTGTTTCGGCTAGCAGATCGGCCAGTTCGAGCGCGGCGGTCGTGAAAATGACCTGCGAAATCATGTATCCGGAGATCATTCCGCGCAGCCTCGCCGCGTCATCCGCGTTGGCGTCAAACATCTGTCGGCCCTCCAAGCACCGGATTACAGGCATCAAGGTGAGCACAGCCATGTAAATGGTTTGTCGCAGAGGGCCGGTCAGGATTGAGGCGGCGATGATCTCGTTGCGTTGGCCCTGCTGCCATCGTTCGAAAGTTGTGCTAACCTGCGTTTCCGGGCTTGCCGGCCCTGCGGCACGGGATTGGTCCAATGCAAGGACGCCTGTCGAATACGCCCGAGACTGTCCACTTTGATGGGATGGTGCTCGATGTAGCCGGCCACTCGCTCGTCGACGCGGCCGGGCGCGACGTCGGACTGACCCATGGCGAGTTTGCCCTCTTGGTTGCGCTCGCGCGTCGTCCCGACCATGTCTTGTCGCGAGAGCAACTGCTTGATGCGGTAAGTGGCCGAAACGCCGCTGCGTTCGATCGAAGCGTCGATAACCTGATTGCAAGGTTACGCCGCAAGATTGAATGCGACGTCAAAAGACCGCGCATCATCGTCACTGTCAGGGGCGCGGGGTATAAATTTTGTTCGTCGCGAGTGTCATCCGTGAGAGCGTCCGCGCGGAGCGGGATACTCGCGCTTCCCTTGGCCGCTGTCGGAAACGGACGCGATGTCAGCCACTGCGCGGCGGCGCTTTCGGATACCCTCAGAACGGAACTCAAAAACGTCATTGGCGCGCGCGTCCAATATCACAACGAGCGCGCAAACGCGCATGAGGTCGCGGGCCGGCTCGGCCTGGCATATGTCGTTCGCGGCAGCCTCCGCCAGGACGATGACAAGATGCGCGTCGATTTTCAGATGACGGACGCAGCGACTGGTGACCCGGTGTGGGTCGATCGCTTCGAGGGTGTCCTTTTGGATATCTCTGGCTTCGAGTACGAGGTGATGGCGCGCATTCTCCGGGGCATCGATCTTGAATTTGCCGAGATCGAGCGCCGTCGCGGCCTGGGGCGGCCCGACACGCTGGACGCAGACGATCTACTGAAGTTGGGATTTGCTTTTCTCTATCGTCCGCGTTCGCCACAAAATCTTGCGAGGGCGCGCGGCTTCCTTGAGCGGGCACTCGATCTGGATTGCCGGTGCGCAGAAGCGCTCGCAGGCCTTGCGCAAACTCACATTTCGGACACGCTTTGCCGTTGGAGCCACGATCCGGCCAGCCAGGTTCGTCTCGCCGATGAGCAGGTCACGCGTTCCATCGAGATCAATCCAAGGCTCGGCTATGCCCATCACGTCAAAGGACTGGTTTTGCGGGTGAAGCAGCAGCCTAAGACGGCGCTTGCGGCCTTCGACAAGGCGGTCCAACTCAGTCCCAGTCTGGCGCCGGCTCATGCCGAGCGCTGCTTCACGCGGCATCTGCTCGACCGGGGCGCCAGCCGATTTGCAAGAATGCACGAAGGATTGGCGCTGGCGCGCCGCATCAGCCCGAGAGAATCGGTGCTGGCAAACTGGCTGTACGGGGTCGGCATCGGGCATTTGAAGTTCGGCGAGATCACCGAAGCCATCGGCTGGTTGAACGAGTCGATCGCCGTCAACCCGTTGCCGCCTGCATTGGCCTATCTCGCCTCAGCTTACGCCTTGTTGGGCGACGACGTGCATGCGCGAAGCGCATTGCGTGACTTCACACGATGCCGGCCACACGAGACACTCACGACATTCGGCCGGCGCTTGCTCGCCGATCACCAGATCTTGCCGGGCTCGCGCGTGTTCGAGGGTCTGAGAAAAGCAGGTTTGCGGGAGGCCTAGCCGGGCGCTTCTAGCACGGAGGTATCCTCGATCTCCTGGACTTCCCGTAAATGGGCTGCAATGGCGGCCTTGCGGTTTCGCTTTCGCGCCTGACGTAGACGCTCGCTGATTGAATCCCGATAAGCCTCCGCCGCGCTGGAATCGGCGTCACACCATCAGCAACTGATCGAGCACGTTGCGGTCGGACCTCAGCGCGGCGGAGGAGCCGGCAAAGCGCACCGCGCCCTTCTCCAGCACGTAGACGCGGTCGGCAAGTGCGAGCGAGAATTCGATGCCCTGCTCTGCCAGGAGAATGGTCAGGCCCTGTGCCTTCAATTCGCCGATCTTGGCGAGCAGCGCCTCGACCACGAGCGGCGCGAGCCCCTCCGACGGCTCGTCCAGCAGCAGCAACTCGGGATTGCCCACGAGGGTGCGGGCGATGGTCAGCATCTGCTGTTCGCCTCCCGAGAGAAAGCCGCCTTGCCGGTCATGCAGCCTGCCGAGCACGGGGAACAGGTCGATCACCGACTCGATCGTCCAGCGTCCGGGCCGCGCGGCGGCTCTCTGGGCGACGTCGAGATTCTCCCAGACCGACAGCTCGGCAAAGATGCGGCGATCTTCCGGCACGAAGCCGATGCCGGCGCGGGCGATGCGGTGTGGTGGCCAGCCGGTGATGTCGCGTGACTTGAAGCGGACATGGCCGGCGCTGGGCGGTGTCAGCCCCATGACGGAACGCATCGTGGTGGTCTTGCCGACGCCGTTGCGGCCGAGCAGGCAGACGCATTCGCCTTCGTTGACCTCGATCGAAATGCCGAACAGCACGCGGCTCAGCCCGTAGGCGGCATGCACGTCCTCCAGTTCCAGCAGTGCACTCATGATCGCGGACCCATCGGCGCGTCACCAAGATAGACGCGGCGCACTTGCGCATCGGCACGCACCGCCGCGGGATCGCCATGCGCGATGACGCGCCCCTGATGCATCACCGCGATCCTGTGCGCAATCGAGAACACCACGGCCATGTCATGCTCGGTGAAGAGAAGCGTGAGCCGGCGCTCGCGTGCGATGCGCTCGATCAGCGCGATCGTCTCATGGGTTTCGCTCGCCGACATGCCCGCGGTCGGCTCGTCGAGCAGAAGGATCTTGGGATCGCTCGCGAGCGCAATGCCGAGCTCGAGTTGCTTCTGATTACCGTAGGACAGCGTGCCGGCGGTCGCCCGCGCCTGCGGGGCAAGGCCGATCGAGGCGAGCAGCGCCTCGGCTTCGCCGTGGCAGAGCTGGTTCGCGCGGGACCAGAAGTTCGGTCCCTGGCCGCGATGAGCCAGCAGGGCCGCGCGCACGTTCTCGAGCACCGTGAGCTTCGGAAAGATATTGGTGTGTTGGAACGAGCGCCCGAGCCCCATGCCGCAGATCTTGTACGGCGCTACGCCGGTGACGTCGCGTCCATTGACGAGCACACGGCCGGCGGTCGGCTGCAGATGACCCGTGATCAGGCTGAACAGCGTCGATTTGCCGGCGCCGTTTGGACCGATGACGGCGGCAATCTCGCCCTCGGCCACGGCCAGGTCGACGTCGGACACGGCGCGGAAGCCGCCGAAGGATTTCGAGAGGCCGTGCACTTCAAGCACTGGCACGCCTCCCCGTCTTGCGGCGAAGCCACTCCAGGCCGGTCGTCAGGCCACCGACAATTCCGCCGGGGAAGACGAACAGCAGCAGCAGAAGTATGGTCCCGAGCACGAAAGGCCAGTATTGGGTGTAGGATGTGATCTCCTGATTGAGCAGCACAAGCGTCGCGGCGCCCACCACCGGCCCCCAGAAATGGTCGATGCCGCCGAGAATGGTCATGATCATCACCTCGGCCGATTTCGGCCAGTAGACGAAATCGGAAAAGACGCCGCGGTTGAAGATGCCGAACAGGGCCCCGGCAATGCCGGCGAAGCCGCCCGCGATCACGAAGGCGGAGAGTTCGTACCTGCGCACGTTGAGGCCGATCGAGGCCGCGCGCTCCGGATTCTCCCGTATGGTCGTCAGCATGAGGCCGAACGGCGAGGCGATGATCCGCTGTATCGCCGCCAGCGACAGCATCACCACAATGAGCGTCAGCACGTAGAACTGCTGGGCGATGCGCAGGTCGCCGAGCAGCGGGATCGACGACATCCAGTCCAGATTTGGATAGGGAACGTCGGGAATCCCCTGGTCGCCGCCGGTGACATCGTTCCATTTGTAGCAGATCGCCCAGATGATTTGGGAGAAGGCGAGCGTCAGCATGGCGAAATAGATCTTGGTGAGGCGCACGCAGAAGAAGCCGAACACCAGCGCACCGAGGGCGCTTCCGATCGCCGCGGCCGGCAGCGCGATCGAGAACGGCACTGCATAAGTCTTCATCAGGATGCCGCAGACATAGGAGCCGATGCCGAAATAGGCGACGTGACCGAACGAGACGAGGCCGGTGGTGCCGAGCAGCAGATTGAGGCTCATGGCAAACAGCGCGCTGATCGCGATTTGCGTTGCAAGAAAGGTATCGTACCGGCTGCCGACCCACGGGATGGTCAGGGCCGCGACGAACACGACGAGCACCCATGGGATGCGCCGGACCAGAGCGGGGGCAGATTTCTTCATCATCGCAGCGGCCGCCCGAACAGGCCCCAGGGGCGGACAATCAGGATGACTGCCATCAGCGCGAACACCGAGAACAGCGAGAAGCCGGGCAAGATCAGGATGCCGAACGAGAGCACCTGGCCGTAGATGACCGAGCCCCAAAACGTGCCCCAGAACGACCCGAGACCGCCGATCACCACGACGATAAACGCCTCGACGATGACTTCGACGTCCATTCCCGGCACGATGCTCTGGATTGGCGTGACCAGAGCGCCGGACAGGCCCGCGAGGAACGAGCTTGCAACGAACATGCCGGTATAGAGCGCACCGACGTTGGCGCCGAGCGCGCCGAGCATTTCGCGATCGAGCGCGGCGGCGCGCACCATCCGTCCGGCCGGACTGCGTGTGAGCACAAACCAGCCGGCAACGGCGATCGCCACGCCGGTCAGCATGATGAACAGATTGTAGGTCGGCAGCGTGGCGCCAAGGACCTGGAAGCCGCCGGCCAGCATCGGCGGTCGCGACACCGAGAGCTGCTGGGTGCCCCAGATGATCTTGGCGGCATCACCCAGGATCAGGACCAACGCGTAGGTGAGGAGCAATTGGTAGAGCTCCTCGCGCCCATAGATATGGCGCAACAACAGGCGTTCGATCAACCCGCCGAGCAGCGCGACGCCCAGCGCCGCGGCGAGCGCTGCGAGCCAGAAGCTGTGCAATGCGGGTGCGAGCCACTGCACGGCCTGCCAGGCGAGATACGCGCCGATCATGAAGAAGGAGCCGTGCGCAAAATTGAGCACGCGCATCACGCCGAACACGAGCGACAGTCCCGATGCGATCAGGAACAGAAACATCGCGGTGGTGAGACCACCGAGAAATTGCCCGAACAGGAACGACACCTCGAACATTGCCCAGCCCTTTGCACGGTTCACGCCGCGGCGCGGAGACAACGAGCGCGCGGCCGCGCCGCGCGAGTTGCGTGTTCCCGTCGTCTCCGCTGATGCGTGCCGTCAGTTTGTATACGGCCCCTGAGAGAGATATTTGGGGTTCTTCATGACGGCGAAGGGGTAGCGGTCGTCCTTGACCATCTGGCCCCAGAACTCGCCCATGTCGGTCTCATGAGTCTTTTCGTTGAAGGTGAGCTTGCCGATCGGGGTGTCGAAGGAGAGCCCGAGCAGCGCCTTTGCTACCTTGTCCGAATTGGTGCTGCCGGCCTTCTTGATCCCCTCGGTCAGGGCGAAGATGGAGGCGTAGCCCATGATCGCCCAGCCGGAGGCATATTTCTCCTTGGTGTAGGCCTTGAGGCGCTCGATGAAAGCCTTGTGCGCGGCGGGCTCGTTTTCCGGCCAGATGACCGGGTCGTAGGCGTCGGACCAGATGCCGTAGGGATAGTCGTTGCCCAGCGCCAGGGCTTCATCCGTCGCTCCAACCTCGCCGGAATCGGCCATGCGGTTGTTGATCGCCTTGAAGTAGCCGAGCGGGCCCGCCTGCTTGGCGAAGGTGACGAAGTCGCCGCCGTAGACATCGCAGAAGACCGCATCGGGCTTCTTGGCCATCTGTGCGTTGATGAACGGCGTGAAGTCGCTCTGGCCGAGCTTCGGCCATTGCTGATCGACGATCTCGATGTCGGGCCGCGCCTTCTTGATGTAGTCGACGAAGGCGGTGACGGCGTCGCGGCCATAGGCATAATCGGGCGCGATGGTCGCGACCCGTTTCACGTCTTTCCAGCCGGCAATGATCGCGGCGCCGGTACGGCCGTCAATGTCGGTGTTGGAAGCGAGGCGGAAAATATAGGGATGCAGGTTGGCCGGCGAGGTGAGCTGGACGGTCTTCGAGGTCGGAGCGATGAAAACGATCTTGTTTTCCTTGGCGATGGTCGATACCGCCGGCGCTTCCGCGGAGGTCAATGTTCCGACCAGGAAGTCGACGTTGTCCTTGATGATCAGTTCGCGCGCGAGCCGAACCGCCTCATCGGCGCTGGCCTTGCTGTCGCGCGTCAGCAGTTCCAGTTTGCGGCCGAGCACGCCGCCGCTTGCATTGATTTCACTGACGGCCATCTCGGCGCCCTTGACGACCGGCACGCCATAAACCGAAGCGGGGCCGGACAGGGGCATCGGATAACCGATCTTGATCGTATCGGCGGCTGCCGCCGCGGCCGGGACAAGACTTGCGGCAAAAATTCCCAATAGAAGGCGCTGCATCTTCATAGGCATCCTCCCTTGTCATCTTTTGGCGATTGTCTTTACGCATCAACCTCGTTTTGTTCTGCGGCCGAACGCTAGAGGCGCCAGTCCGCATGGATATGCTCCCGCCCAGCGTGCTCCGCGAGCCCGCGCGACCGGGTTGAGTGCGTGAGGCGATCATGAGCCCAAGGTCAGGGTGGGTCAATCCGACCGCAATACGCCTTTTGTCCGAGATTTTCGGCGCCGGCCGTGGTGTCGATTGCAGTCCACTTTGCAATCCTGCAATCTGTGCGCTCGATCAGGAGGATCCGCTTGGCCGCCCCCGAAGAGATCAACTCAGACATGCTTTCCTTCTGGAATGGCAAGGGTGGCCATACCTGGGTGGCTCGTCAGGAGCACACCGACATCACGCTCACGCCGGTAACCGATGCCTTGCTCGCTTTTGCCGCGCCGCGCACCGGCGCGGTCTAGGGAGGTCCATTAACCGCTGCGGCTTTTGAAAAGCGAACGGTGCCAGTTGGACACGTGCTCGACAAATGGCCGATTGAGACGAATCCTAGAAGTAACCGGAAACCATCAAGCCGAGCCGATCTGTAGCTACTGTGAACGAATTGGCGAAATTGTTATCGAGTTGCCATCACCGCTGTCGGGGAAGGAGAGGCGATTTCGAATGCTCCAAAATCTCGAAAAAACAATTCGGCTCCTGTCCACTGACCAGAGCCTGAGTCAACGGGAATGTGTGGCTTTACGTCACCCGCAGGAACGACGAATAGCTTTGGTGCAGAGTCGCGGACCAGCCAAAGGTGGAATTGAAACGCGTTAGAGGTCGTCGCCGTATTCCATTCGTTACGTGTAACGAAGAATGACGCCTCGCTCTTTCTCATGCTGCTGCCCTTTACTTCGATTTTAAGCCGCTTGTCAGTCGTTGCATCCACAACCGACAAAACATCGAAGCCAGCCCTATTTGTCTCGAACCCTTGCCAGAGCGGTTCTTTGCCGGTTCGTAACCGCTCATAGCCAAGGGAAAGCTTCTCAGCCCTACGGCCAACAATATTTAGTAGCCGCGAACGCTCAGACCGTAGGCTGCTTGTGGCGCGATCCCACCAAGTAACTGTATCGTCATCTGATCCATCAGTCAGGCCGCAGTCCTTGAAGCATTGACGAGTGTCATCGGGCATTGCTTGGAGGGCTTCGAAGCGTCCTTGGACCATCTTCCTGGACCAGGCAGGGGGTGTCGCCATGAGCACGTCGTATAATTGTTCTCTCAGACATGCCTCCGGCGACACTATTGACCTCAACTGTCCTCCCCGCTCTGTTAATCGAATGGCTCCATCTTCCAATATCCGAAGCCAACGGCAATTCTGAGCGGTCTCCAAGACTACCTTGCCATCGGCGACGCCAATCCTTGCAAAGCTCGTTGCAAAATTCGCTGAATCGACCCGCCCCTGATCGACAACCTCCAAGAGGGTTTGACTTGAATACAGAACGCCGACCGAAAACATCAGGCGTCCTCCGAAACATCCGAAAGATGCGTGATAAAATCGGCAAGGTCTTCAGAATTGAAGCCGTCAGAGTCCAAGTCTACTACTTCCGGCTCGACCTTTAGAGATTTGTCATCCAAGACCCGCGCCATGTTGCGAATTTTTGCGTCGAGCCTGCGTTGAACGGAATCGTCGATAGTGTTGGGAGCTATGAGAATATCTACGTAGGTAATCTCATTCGGCCTTAGTCCCAGACGGTGAATTCGATCTTGGGACTGAAGAAACTGTGCAGCATTGTAGTTGCGGTCGAGATAAATTGCGTTATGGCACACCGTATGAAGGCTGATGCCTTCGCCGCAAGCCGCTGGATTTGCAACTAGTACAAAGCAATTCTCGTCTTCATGGAAGCGTTTGATCTTTTGCTCTCTGGTCCCTTCCTCTTCTTCGTCGCCAGCATCGACGCCGCCGTGTATATATTCGGCTCCAAGATCAACAAGCCGCTTGGCTACAAGCTCAACATTATCAACGAAGCTCGACCAAATAATCGTTTTCTTGCCTTCGAATGCCAATTGCCGCGCACGGAAGCAAGCATACTCTAGCTTGGGACTGTCGCCTTCACCCAGAACATCCGCAAGCAAGTCTTGATGTTCGAAGGGAACGCGCGACAAAAGTGCGGGATTGGTCACGAGTTGCAGTAGCCGTAGGGCGCTCTGTCCTGCTCGTCTCAATAACATCCTGTCGCGTGCAGACATACCTCTTGCCTGACGAGCGGCCTCAGAGCGAAGCAATTCATACAGGGCATGTTGTGACGGTCTTAGCGGAATCCGCTTGAGAACGTGCTTTACCTCTGGAAGGTTCAGTTCGTCTTTAGTGGTTCGCACATAGATCGGCTTAATGTATTCTTCCACGTTATCTTCATCGGCTGGGACCTCTGGGAACAGGAATCGAAATTGAGGCACGAGGTCCGCAATTTCGTTGGGCATCGGCGTGCCGCTCATAATCAATTTGGTACGAGGCAATTCAGATGCTGAAAGGATGTTGTTACCTATTTTCCCAGTGAATCCTCTTTTAATTTTGTGTGACTCATCCAAAAAAAGAAATGAATGTGACTGGTCAATATAGTCCGCGATCAGATTGATGACGTTCGGCAACTGATGATAGGAAAGCAGAGCTTTCTGAGGCGACTTGTCCGCCAGCAATCGTTGTATGGCGGCCTTGCCGCCCCGAAGACGCTCAAATTGTTTCTCTCCAGGCAAGCATTCCGTTAGCTGCTCCTCCCACGCGGCGAATGCATTTTTTGGGCAGATAACCAATAGGCGAGAGTCGGGCTTTCTGCGATACGCATAAAGCGCCAGTGCTTCGGTAGTCTTTCCTGCCCCCGGCACTGAAAAGGAGGCCCCGGATGCCAATGCCGTCAGTTTCGCGACGTTCCGTTCCTGTTGTTCCGTGAGTCCGCGGACGAATCCGGCGTCGGCCAATCTCCGTTTCAACAGCGCGTTATCTGTGGGCTGTGCAGTCTTAGCTGCTACATATTGGCGGGTGTTGTCTTGCGCTTCAGAAAGTTTGTCCTCAGTTCCTGCTCCTGCGCGAATTGCGAAGTTGTATCGCTTGGCAAGAAACTCAATGTCGCTTCGTGCGGCCAGGAACGTCCACCAGGGCAAGCGAACGGAACTGGCTCCAGAAATTTCGCATTGATCAGATTTGTCTTGGCAGGCGCGCCGGATGCGCGGCCAAACGCTAGCATCGCCGCTATAATCTAACGTCGCGCGTCGATACTCGCGTTCGTAAGAAACGAGAAGCTCATTCGCCATTATCCGCCGCCCAAGCGCGGAAGTCTTCAACCAGCGCCTCTATGTCGTCTAAGGTCTGAGAAATGCCGTTTTTCGCGGATTCCGGCTCGATGCTGGCCTTTGCATCGGACAGTAAAGAACGCGCCTTTTGAACCGTCGAAACGACATAGTCCTTCTTCTTTTGGTTCTTCTTCGCATGAACGGCGGCTTCAATAGCATCACGGATGACAATGCGCGCTGTCTCAAAGTTCTCCTTCTTGTCAAGAGCCTCGGCAACTTTCGCCAAAGCAGTGTTTTCTTCTGCGCCCTTAATTTCAATTTCAAATTCGTCCGAGAGGCTTTCGACCACTTCGCCTAGGTGATCGGCGAGCTTAGGTATTTCGGAGTAAATACGTTTGCCTTCTCCAGCCTCATCTGTCAGACAGAAAGCAGATTTCTCAAAGACCTCTTTCTGTGCCTCGGAGGCTTTCCACCTTTTTCGGGTACGCACCATCTGAATGAATGCGTATTCCTTCGCGTCTACTTCTGAATATTTGCTCGGTATATCGCGGGCCGCGAGATATTGTTCCGCGTAGTCCAAACTATCGAGTAGTTCGATCAGGTCTTTCTTATCACGAGTATATAGGGCGACGAGTTCATCTTCGTCATACCCATACCGAGACATCTTCTCCCGCATCATAAGGGCGGTGGCTGTCCAACTATAGTCTGCCTTTAGGTCCTCCTTTAGCTGGAGGTCCGCCTCAACGCGGTCGATCTCTTTGTCATCGACCAGAGGCAGGATCACAACCTGAATATTTCGGAAGCGATCATATTTTGATGCATCAGAATCGTACAAGTCGCGCCACGTACTTAAGCGCCGATTGCCGTTCACGACGTAGCCAAGTGAAGTCAGAATGATGGGTTCTATCTGAGGTTCAGTTTCGAATTCTTTGAAGAGATTCTTTGGGCCGCTCGCCAATTCCGTCAGAATTTTATGTTGAGCCTTCTGAGCAGTAGCGGACTCGTTGTCTAAACGAAAAAATTCCTTTGAAACCTCAGGATGGGCTGAAAGGTATTCGGCTTGCTTGCCGGTCGTTCGCCCGTTTTCCAGCCGATAAAGCGGTAGTCCAAGCGGGACCTGATGAATGGGTAGATACTGCATCTTTCCCTGGAAGGGGACGGGATGCGTCTGATCCGATTTCTCGGATGATTTCTCCTTGAGGAACTCCCTGCGCCTTGGCAGCGGCCAACCTAGCTCTAGCATGTTTTCCCACCGTCATCCTCCCGTGCCGCTTCTCGATTGCGCGCGGGAGGCATCACTCGGCGGCTTCGGGAAGGCGTGACAAGGGTGACAGCCGGTGATCGAATACAGGCTTTGCGTGAGAGCGAAAACGCTCTTGGCCGTCCACGGTCCTTATCAACCTAGAGTATGCGAGTTGTGCATAATCAGAGTCAAGCTCGCAGCCTAGAAAGCGCCGCTTGTGCAGAAGCGCAGCAACCCCAGTGGAGCCGGTGCCGGTGAACGGGTCGAAAACAACGTCGGATTTCTGTGTGAGCGCAAGGATGAGTCGCTCGACTAGGCCGACGGGGAATTGGCAGGGGTGTTCGGTTTTCTCTACATGCCCCGCTTTAACATTCGGAATATTCCATATGTCGTAAGTCGAATTTTGCACCTCCCAGACATCTTCCGGATTTTTTCCTCGAGGGTTACCCGACAATTGTCCCGCCTTCGGCCCGCGAAAGGCACGTTTACCTGGATACTTTGGCGGCACACGGACTGCGTCGAGATCAAAAATGTAGTCATCCGACTTGGTGTACCAAAGCACTACTTCGTAGCGCCCGCTAAAGCGTCGCTTCTGGTGTAGTCCGTGACCATAGTGCCAGACAATTCTATTTCTCAGTTTTAGACCATGCCTCGCAAAGATCGGGTGAAACAGGTAGTCCAACGGATAAATTGATCCGCTCTCGATGTAGTTGCCGACCTGCCAGCATATGCTGCCAGTAGACTTGGTTCTGCAAACAATGGATTCAATCAGCGCTTCGTGCCACGCCGTGTAGTCTTCGAGCTTAATCCGCTCCTCATATCGCTTGCCGATGTTGTACGGAGGCGATGTGATCACAAGATCGAATAACGGCTTTTCGGGCAGTTTGTGCAAAACGCTCGCTACATCGCGATTCCAGATAATGTTGTCCCGAGAGTCGATCTTACTCGGGACGTTCTTCAGGAGCTTTACGCTGACGGTCATGCCTAATGTTCTTTCGTTTAAGCAAGCATATACACTTTCGGATCCATTAGATCCAGAGTCCTCGGCAATCCCTATGCATTTTGGGTGGAGCGTTCCGGCGTCGCAGGCGATTTGGATTGCTGCCCCGACTAAACGCTCAAGATGTCCCCGCGCCTTGAATACCCATGACGCCGGCGCGAGGGGCCTCGGCACCCAGTATCCATCGGCCAACACAGGTCCGTCCGCCGGCAAAATGGCTTATGCAAGTATTTGATCTTATTGGTGGGCCTGCCTGGACTCGAACCAGGAACCAGACCGTTATGAGCGGCCGGCTCTAACCATTGAGCTACAGGCCCCCGCGAGCTGAAAGCGGCTGGCGGTTGCGACCGATCAATTACAATGCGCGAGCCGATCCGGCAATGCCGGGTTTCGCGGCCGCAAAATCAATTTCTGATTTTCCGAAATTTGCTTGACGACGGGGTAGAAACAGGAATATCCCGATTCGCGTCCCGCCTCCTCTCAAAGGGGCGTTTCGCGATCGTCACGGACGCTGAGTGCGGGATGCGGTGGACGCCTCACATGCGACAGACGAGCGCATGCGAGGCGTACGACGAAGCCACGTGGTACCAGTGCCGCCGATTTTGAAGTTCCTCCAGAGTTTGCCGCGATTCCCTTTTGGAACTTCAAAATCGCAAGCGGCACTGGAATCAAATATTGCAGTTGCCCTTAGCTTTCCGAAGTTCGTGAAAGTGGGGCCGCCAATTGCGCACGAACTTCGGAAAGCGGGCAACTGACGTCTCGACGCTGACGTCAACTCGCGACAATGCTATCGCATTGCGCGGGGACGGTGACAAAAAGCCCGATCGCCGGGAAGAGCGTGGAATAAGTCGTTCAAACCATTGCGCGGGGAATGCCGGGCGATTCCGGCGAACCTGTAGCAAACGCTTGCGTGTTTTTCCTTACACGCGAGTCTATGGGGGCGCTGGCGCGCCCGGCATTCCCCGCGCCCTTCATTTCCGAGGGCAGGATCGTGCATCACCCGGGCGCGGATCGCGCCGCTGGAAGGTAAAGGTGTGTGTGGAGCGTCGTCATTCCGGGGCGCGAGTGAAGCGAGCGAGCCCGGAATCTCGAGATTCCGGGTCTGGTCCTTCGGACCATCCCGGAATGACGAGGAGTGAAATGACGCCAAGCTCAATCCACCGACACGCCCGCGAACTCGACCACCTTGCGCCATTTCGCGGTCTCGTCAGCAACCAGCTTGCCGAATTCGGCCGGCGTCATCGGCTTCGGGATGCCGCCGAGCGTGACGAGCTGCTCGATGATCTTGGGATCCTTCAAGGCTTCGCCGACCGCCTTGTTGAGGGCATCGACGATTTCCGGCGGCGTGCCCTTCGGCGCGGAGATGCCGTAGAAGCCGACCGATTCAAATCCCGGCACGGTTTCGGCGATCGCTGGAATGTCGGGGAAGCCGGGCCAGCGCTTTGGCGAGGTGACGCCGATCGCGCGCACCGTGCCGGAGCGCGATTGCGCCAGCGCCGCCGGCATGTTGTCGAAGATCAACTGCACCTTGTTGGAAATGATGTCGGGATAGGCGATCGCCGATCCGCGGTAAGGCACATGCAGCATGTTGCAGCCGGTCATGGCCTTGAACAGTTCGCCGGACATGTGCACCGACGTGCCATAGCCCGAGGACGCGTAGTTCACCTTGCTCGGATCGGCCTTGCAGTAGTCGATGAATTCCTTGACCGTCTTCACCGGCATGGCGTTGGAGACGACCAGCATGTTGGGCAACTGCATGATGCTGGCGACGGGCACGGTGTCGCGCAGGAAATCGTAAGACAGGTGCTTGTAGAGCGAGGTCGAGATCGCGTTGTTGGGCGCGACAAACAGCAGCGTGTAGCCATCGGGAGGCGAGTTGATGCCGGCGGCCGCCGCGATATTGCCGCCGGAACCGGTACGGTTCTCCACCACGAATTGCTGGCCGAAATGCTCCGACAGCCAATTCGCCATGATGCGCGCCACCACATCGACCGGGCCGCCGGCGGAAAAGCCGATCAGCCAGCGCACCGGGCGGCTCGGATAATCGGCGGCGAAGGCAGGCCCACTGGCCACTAGGCCCACAAGGCCGATGATCGCCGCGCGCAACCCTTTCATGACTGTCACTCCATGCACTACCAAGCGTATGCTTTCATACATGGGCTTGGCTGAAATGTGAAAGGGTGCGTTTGATGTCGATCACGCGTGCGGTAGGTGCCGGGGTTCTGCTGCTGTTGCTCGCCGGCGGCGCGGCGGCGCAAGAGGGAGGCAAGGCCATTTCAAAGACCACGATCAGCCTGGGGACGGCGACACCTGGCGGCGGCTTTCCGCTGTTCGGCGGCAATTTCACGTCAGTGATGAACCGCGCCGATCCGACGCTTGTGATCGAGCCGCGCAACACCAAAGGCAGCTACGAGAACATTCCGCTGCTCGAAGCAGGCCAACTCGATCTCGGGCTTGTCGCGGGCGAGCCCGCCTATGAAGCCTTCAAGGGCATCAAGCGGCCGGTGACATCCTTGAAGATTCTGGTCGCGATGTATTCGAGCCCGGGCATGTTCGTGGTGCGCGCCGACAGTCCCTACAAGACGATCCAGGACCTGGTCGGTCAGCCTATTGCTTTCGGCGCGAAAGGCTCGGGCCTTCCGGTGATGTCGCGCTTCATCCTCGATGGGCTCGGCTTGAAGCAGGACGAGGACTTCAAGTCGATCTATCTCGATCATGCCGGCGACGGGCCGGCGATGGTGCTCGATGGGCGGGCCGCGGCGCTGTGGGGCGCAGGCAGCGGTTGGCCCGGCTTCATGGCGATGGCGAAAAGCCCCGCCGGCGCGCGTTTCATCGCGCCGACGGCGGACGAGATCGCGAAGGTTCGCGCCAGGCATCCTTTCCTTAAAGCCATGACCATTCCCCCCGGCAGCTATCCGAACCAGACAGCGCCGATCGATTCGCTGGGGTCGTGGAGCTTCGTGCTGGCGCGCGCTGACCTTTCCGATGACATCGCCTATCGGCTGATCCGTAACTTGCACGCCAACGAGGCGGCGCTCTGCAGGAAGCAGCCGCAGGCCTGCGAGACCACGGCGGCGAACACGCTCGCAGCCGCGCCCGATCCGTCACTGATCCATCCCGGCGTGATGAAATATCTGCGCGAGATCGGCGTGGCGAAACAGTGAGGGGAAACTCGTGCCCCGGACACAACGCAGCGCCATTAGCGCTTTCACGAGCGTCTTCGACACGCTATGGCGATGCGTCGCTGATCCGGGGCCTACTCGTCGGTCCCGGATCTGCGCCGCATCATTGCACGCTGCGACGCGTCCGGGACACGAGCACCGTCACTTCTTCACCAGCGAACACGCCGGGTCCGGCGGGCCGAACGCGTCCTCGCCAGAGATGGTGGTCAGCACCTTGTAATAGTCCCACGGATATTTGGACTCTTCCGGCGTCTTCACCTGCACCAGGAACAGGTCGTGCACCATCAGATTGTCCTGACGCAGGCGGCCGTGACGCGAAAAGAAGTCGTCGATCGGCTTCTCGCGCATTTTCGCCGCGACCTTGAGCGGATCGTCGGTGCCAGAGTCCTTGATCGCGTTGAGGTAGCTCATCACGGAGGAATAGACGCCGGCCTGCCACATCGTCGGCATCCGGTTCATCTTGGCGAAATAGCGCTTCGACCATTCCCGCGTCTTGTCGTCCATGTCCCAATAGAACGACGTCGTCAGCAACAGGCCCTGCGCGGCCGGCAGGCCGAGCCCGTGAATGTCGGTGATCAGCACCAACAGGCCAGCCATCTGCTGGCCACCCTTGTAAAGACCAAATTCACCGGCGGCCTTGATCTCATTGGTGTTGTTCGGTGGTCCGGCGGCGATGCCGATGATCTTCGCCTTCGAGGCCTGCGCCTGCAGGATGAAGGAGGAAACGTCCGGCGTGGCAAAGGGCAGGCGCACCGAGCCGACCACCTTGCCGCCATTCCTGGTGATGACGGCGGAAGCATCCTTCTCCAGCGCATGGCCAAAGGCATAATCGTCGGTCAGGAAGAACCAGCTGTCGCCGCCGCGCTTGACGACCGCCTGAGCGGTGCCGACCGCGAGCGCGCGGGTATCGAACACCCACTGGATCGCGTAGGGCGAGCAGAACTTGCCGTGGAAGTCGGCGGTGCCGGTCGAATGCACGATGAGAAGGCGCTTCTTCTCGTTGGCGATGTTCTGGACCGCGAGGCCCACGGCCGACACCGGCACGTCGACGATCAGATCGACCTGCTCGGTGTCGTACCAGCGCCGCGCGATGCTGGCGCCGATATCCGGCTTGAGTTGATGGTCTCCAACGATGACGCTGATCGGCTTGCCCAGAACCTTACCGCCAAAATCGTCGACCGCCATTTGAGCGGCCGTCACCGATCCCTGGCCGGTCGGCGTCGAGGCGGGGCCGTTCATATCGGTCAGGACGCCGATCTTGACGACATCGTCCGAGATTTGCGCCGCTGCCGGCAACGGAGCCGCGATTGCGGCGGCAAAAACGAGGCCAGATGCCATCTTCCAGGCAAACATCGATTCCTCCCTTAGCTTATTCCTTGGCTCATTCCTTGGCTTGTCTTGACGGTTCGACCGAGAGCCCGGTCCGGTCCGCCTTCGTTGGCCTATTCATTCGCCATTCGGCGGGGCCCGTCAACGCGAAGTCTCCCCAGCGGGCGGACGGCGAAGTTGATCTTTCGTCCAAGAGCGCGCGCGTTTTGGCCTCCACGGGCCGCTGTTTATCATGTGGATCAGGTTTGCATGACAATCGGAGGCAGCCGATATAAGGCTTTCAAACGGTTGGGCGGAGACGGGTGCCACGATGAGAGTGATCGGGATTGCCGGATGGAGCGGGGCAGGAAAGACGACCCTGATATCGCGCGTCATTCCGCACCTGCGCCAGCAGGGCTTAAGCGTCTCGGTCATCAAGCACGCCCATCACGAATTCGATGTCGACGTGCCGGGCAAGGACTCCTGGGTGCACCGGCAGTCCGGCGCAGAAGAAGTGCTGGTGTCGTCGGGCAGGCGATGGGCGTTGATGCATGAGCTACGTGGCGCGGCGGAGCCGGAACTGCCGGAGTTGTTGAAAAAGATGTCGCCGGTCGATCTCGTGGTGATCGAAGGCTTCAAGTCGGAGCCGCATCCCAAGATCGAGGTGTACCGCCAGGCGGGCGGCAAGCCGCCGCTGTTTCCGAACGATCCCGCCATTGTGGGAATTGCCACCGACGTCGCGATCAAGACCACGCTTCCCGTGGTTCACGTTGACGACATCCCGGCGGTCGCCGCGATGATGCGGAAATATGCGGTCGGTATTGACGATGTGCTGGCCGAAAGCGTCAGCCAGGCCTGAGGAGATGCCAGGTGGGGAGGTTCTTGATCGAAAAAGGCCGATTGACCGACCAAGGACGCTAATGCGCTCCGCTCGTCCGGCCATGAAACGGCTGGGGACAATTGCCATAGCCGTCCCCGGAACCGTTGCACGGGGGGAACATCGCTACCTTTTGCCTATCGACACAAGGCCGAGCTTCTGCCCCAATTCTCCTCCGTGATTTGCCGCGCGCAACAGGTACACGGCGCAATTGTGCAGAGCACAAAGAGAAGGCCTGGCGCGGCGGCGGAAAATTATCAGGGTGACGGGAACAACAGTCATGCTCGGCAAGAGAGCTGCTGTAGGGGAGGACTGAATGACGACAATCAGCAGCGCCGGAACTGTGCCCGGCGCCGGATCTGGAATTCTTGATCGCGCACACACGATCGCAAAGCCCGGCTTTAACCGCTGGCTGGTGCCGCCGGCCGCTCTCTGCATCCATCTGTGCATCGGCATGGCCTATGGCTTCTCGGTGTTCTGGCTGCCGCTGTCGCGCGCGGTCGGTCTGACCGCATCGAAAGCCTGTGCGACTCCTTCGCTCTGGACCGAGCTCTTCGCCTCCAACTGCGATTGGCGGGTGGCGAGCCTCGGCGGCATCTTCATGCTGTTCTTTGTGGTTCTCGGCGTCTCGGCCGCGATCTGGGGCGGCTGGCTCGAGCGCGCGGGTCCGCGCAAGGCCGGCGTCGTCGCGGCCTGTTGCTGGAGCGGCGGCCTGCTGGTCGGCGCGTTTGGCGTCTATGTGCATCAGCTCTGGCTCATGTGGCTCGGCGCCGGCGTCATCGGCGGCATCGGCCTTGGCCTCGGCTACATCTCGCCGGTTTCGACCCTGATCAAATGGTTCCCCGACCGCCGCGGCATGGCGACCGGCATGGCCATCATGGGATTTGGCGGCGGCGCCATGATCGGCGCGCCCTTGGCGAATATTCTGATCAACCACTTCAAGACGGCAACCGATGTCGGCGTCTGGCAGACTTTCGTCGTTATGGCCGTGATCTATTTCGTGTTCATGATGATCGGCGCCTTCGCCTACCGCGTGACGCCGGCGGGATGGCAGCCGGACGGCTGGACGCCGCCCAGCGAAAACAAGTCGATGATCTCCTCGCACAACGTGCATCTCGACAACGCGCACAAGACGCCGCAGTTCTGGCTGATCTGGTGGGTGCTGTGCCTGAACGTGTCGGCGGGCATCGGCGTGATCGGCATGGCCTCGCCGATGTTGCAGGAAATCTTCGCCGGCAAGCTGATCGGATTGCCCGATCTCAAATTCAACGCACTCTCGATCGAGCAGAAGGCCATGATCGCGGGCATCGCGGCGGGTTTTGCCGGCCTGCTGTCGCTGTTCAACATCGGCGGCCGTTTCTGCTGGGCTTCGGTGTCGGACTATATCGGCCGCAAGAACACCTATTACACCTTCTTCATTCTCGGCATCGTGCTCTATGCGCTGGAGCCGACCTTCGCCAATACCGGCTCGAAAGCTTTGTTCGTGTTGGGCTTCTGCATCATCCTGTCGATGTATGGCGGCGGCTTCTCGACGGTCCCTGCCTATCTCGCTGACATGTTCGGCACCCAGTTCGTCGGCGCCATCCACGGGCGGATCCTGACGGCGTGGTCGGCCGCCGGCATCATCGGTCCGGTGGTGGTGAACTACATCCGCGAATTCCAGCTCGCGGCCGGCGTTCCCCGCGACAGGCTCTATGACACGACCATGTACATCCTGTGTGCGATGCTGATCGCGGGAATGATCTGCAACTATCTGGTCAAGCCTGTCGATCCCAAGTGGCACATGAGCGCCGACGAGGTTGCCAAACTGCAGGCTGGCAAGAACGCGACTGCGGCACCGACCGGATCGTACGGCATCGGCAAGGGCGGCCTCGACGTCCAGGCGGCGCTGTTCTGGCTGTTCGTCGGCATTCCGCTGGCCTGGGGCGTCTGGAAGACGATCCAAAGCGCTCTCAGGATCCTTTGATCGCAACGAGCTTTCGTCGCGGAACGCGAAAGCGGCGTTCCGCGACGGCTCTCCTCAATCAATAATCAAAGAATTCATCCAAGGGGATTTTCTCATGCTTCGGATTGCCACCTGTTTCGTCGCCGGGCTTCTCGTGCTCGGTACCGTCCATCATGCGTCGGCGCAGGACGCCAAGCCATCAAGGGGACATCTCTCGATGGCCAAGCTGAAAGAAATGAAGGCCAAGTGGATGACGAACCGGCCCAAGCTCAAGGCTTGCCGCAAAGAGGTGAAGGTCAAGGGCCTGACCGGCGACGATCGCTGGTTCTACATCGCCGATTGCATGGAGCGCAGCTAAGCGGCTGCTATTGCCCGGCGTCCTTGCCGGGAAAGCTCACGAACCTCAAGAGCGGCTTGAGATAGCCGACCAGTAGATTGCCCTGGTTTTCCACGTCGAGCTCGAACCGCTCTGCCAGGAAGACCAGCGCGCAGCCCTGCGGCCGCGAGACGCGCCGCGCAAAGGCCATCGCGGAGCGCTTGAACAGGAAGATGCCAGCGCTCTCGCCACTGGCGTCCCGTGCGAGCCAGAAGCCATCGCGGTTGCGACCGACAAAGAAGGTCGGGATCGATGCGTTGATGACGGTCGGATCAAGGGGTTGGAACGGCGTCGGCAAGGCTGGCGGCCTCGCTGGCTCGCGCCTTGAAAATCCCCGATAGGTCAGCGGCATGGTGGTCATGAGGCAACCTGGTCCGTCGTGGCCATGAAGGCGTTCACGCGCCGGCCAAAGAAATTTCGGCAAAACGGTTTCGCCTGGAATCCCGTAGGAATGCGAGCCGGGGCAAGGCGGTCTCCCATAGGAAAGAGATAAAGATGGAAGGCGAGGCCGCAGGACCCGCGTCGGCTTTTATTGCGCGCCTATGACGGCGGTCGGCGGCCGGTCTCGAAATGTGCTCGTGTGCATATTCTGGGCAGTGCCGCTGTGCTGGAGCTCACGCGACCTCTTTCATCTGGCCGACGTCCTGGCGGCAGGCGGATAGCACGAGCCCTTGCTGGCACCTCACGCCGGCCTCGATCTGAAATCCCATCTGCTGGAGCTTCGCTCGAACCTCAAGGCCGGAGCCGCTTCGGTCCGCATCGATGAGGAGAGCGACCGTCGCGCTGGCGCAGAGAAAAGGAGACATCTCGGTCAGGGCTTTTTCAAGGGCGGCCGAATTGTGATCCGCGAGCAGGCCGATGGCGTGTTGCCGCCGTGGAAGCCGGCTCGTGGAGATGGTGGTCGCACGCATGAAGCCGCGCCATCTGAGCCCGAGGTAGAGCTCCATCCCGCCGCTGCCTGCGATGATCGCACGTTGAAGATACGATAGGCGCGTCAGGGCGATCATCGTGTCGAGGACCTGGGTTTGATCGGAAACGGAATGAAGCTGAACCATGACGTTCTCCATCGGCGATGGTGGGCGGCCTCATGCAAGCGCCCGTTCAGGCCGCGGGCCTCGCGCTATTGACATCAAGTTCGATTTCGCGCGCCAGTTCCACAATGGTCTCCGGGTGATGCCCGTTTTCAAAAAGCGCGAATTTGACGGCCTGGGCGCGGTTGACGAACAGCCCGCCGTAAAGGCCATGTTGCTCCTGAAGCGACCCAGTGGCCGCGACTGTTCCTGCCGATAAACGTCATGGTCGATGCAGAGTTGCACGAGCGAGGCTCGACGAGTTTCACGTTGGTATTCCTTGTTGTGGTGAGGCAGGCTGGTTCCCGATCTTCCGGATTTTCCGCGGGTCGCGGATGAGGAGCCGGAGAGTTCGCTTGCCTCATGCCCGCGAATATCGTCGGGAACGAATATGAATTCGATCGAACCGCCGCGGCGATCTCATAGGAGCCGCATGACGGCCGAACGCGACGAACAGGCAGCCGCGCGTCAACTTGGTGTTTGGAGGCAGAGCCAACCGCCCACCACCTACGCGAAATTGTCGCAGCAGAGTCGAACGTCGAGCGAATTCTCCGTCCGGGAAATGCTCGGCACGCTGGCTGTAGCGGGGGAAGCCTTGACACATTGCGCGCCGATGAATGTGCGCAGGATCGCAAGCGACAGGTCCGCGTGGCAGGCTTCGATCGACTGGTCGAGCCAATCGGGAAGCTCGCGCTGGCGCGACAGCGCGCAATGCCATTCGCCAGCGTCGTAAGCGACACGGCGAAGCCGCCATTGCGGCAATTCCAGTTCGAGCAAGGCCAGCGCCGCGTCGGTCCATGCGCCGGATTGCACCAGCCGTTCGATCCGGCTGCGGTATTCGGCGCTCGGAATGGCGAGAACGCGCCAGCAAGCCTCGCGGATCACGTCGGAGAACAACTCCGCCGTGGCGGCGTCTGCCTCGCGAAGCCTGTCGGCAAGCTCGCGCATGCGGCGCGGCTCGGCTTGCAGACACTGGCGGCTGGAGGACGCTTCGCTCATGCTTTCACTATCTGCGGCCGCCGATAGGAATTCGAGAGTGGCAAGCCCGTGATTTTATATGAGCTTCATAAAGCCGCGTGGGACCGCGCAGCCATCCACCTGCGATCAGAACGGGGACCATGTTCGTCGGGCGAGACGCAGGTTGTTCGGATTGGCCGGGTCGCACCACAGGCGGAAGACCTGCCCGCGCCGTGGCGGGGGTCCTTGCCACGGCATCCGCTCGTGCCAGGTGATGTCGTAAGGGGCGCCGTGTTGCGGCGTGATTTCAAGGGTCGCCCCGACGAGCCAGCTGTCGATCGGCGCAAACGGCAACTCCTCCGAATAAACGACGCGCGCGGTGCAACGGCGCAAGCCGTTTCCCGCTGCTTGAGCGTCGGCGGATGTCGCCGCCAGCGCGGCGCCCGCCAGCACGATCGCGGCAGCAGAACCAGACTTCATGAATGTTTCCGTATGGCTGTTTTCGCCGAAGCTTCCGATTCATGCCGTGATCTCAAGGGCGAGATAGCGTGCCGTGCGGGATAAAAGCAAGTTACCGGATGCTTACACGGGAATTCGGCGCGGTTGGTCGTGCGAAAAAATCGGGTTCTGGCTGGGTGAAAAGGGCGGGGCCTATTGGTGCCAAATGCGGGCGCGACGACGATCATGCGACAAGCAGATCGGGAAAAGCCGATTCGCGATTGTTGACATTTTCGGCAACCGCTTGCGCAGCATTAGGCAAGCGAAGAATCTCTGAGCAATCTGTAGTTATCCCCTTGTTCTGACTATTTTTATTATATGAAACTGTCTTAAAGCAGCTGTTCAATTCGGACGATACGTAAGGCTAGTGTAAGCGCGATGCTGTAACGCAGCACGACAGAAGGTGAGGCGATGTTGGGGACTTCGGCGTGAGCGTGTTCGGAAGCCTTTCAAAATCACGTGCGATCTGGCTCGCCGCGATTGTGATCGGCGGCGTTGTGCTGTTTTGGGGGCGCGGTTTTGTCGAGCTTGCCGACGGGCAGTCCGGGAAGAAGCAAAAGGTCGCCACCGTTGAGCCCGTGCGGCCGGCCGGCGACAGTCAGGGCGTCGGCCTGACGGAAAAGCAGGCCGCCGCGCTCAAGATCGGACCGGTGGCGTCGCGCGATTTCGCCATTCAGAAGACGTCCGTCGGCACCATCGACTTCAATGAAAACGTACTCGTCCAGGTGTTTTCTCAGTATCCGGGCAAGATCCTCAAGGCGTTCTACAACATCGGCGACGAAGTGAAGGCTGGCGACGTGCTGTTCACGATCGACAGTCCCGACCTGTTGCAGGCGGAATCGACGCTGCTTGCCTCTGCCGGCGTGCTCGAGCTGCAAAAGAAGGTGCTGGCGCGCGCCGTCAACCTCTTGAAGTCGGGCGGCAGCGCCCAGCGAGATGTCGATCAGTCGACCTCGGACGAGCAAACCGCCGAGGGTAACTTCAAGGCCGCCAAGGACGCGGTGCGTATCTTCGGCAAGAGCGATCCGGAGATCGACCAGATCGTCAACGACCGCAAGGTCGACTCCACGCTCGTGGTGCCGAGCCCGATCTCGGGCCGGATTGTTGCTCGCAACGCCGCGCCGGGACTGTTGACCCAGCCCGGCGGTTCGCCGGCGCCTTTCACCGTCGCCGATCTCTCGACGATGTGGATGATCGCCAACGTCATCGAGAGTGATGCGCCGGACTACAAGCTTGGGCAGCACGTCGAGGTCACGGTGCCGGCCTATCCGAACAAGGTCTTCACCGGCCGCGTGACGGTGCTGGGCGCGATGATCGATCCCAATACGCATCGGCAGCTGGTGCGCTCGGAAATCGACGATCCCGAACATCTGCTCCGCTCGGGAATGTTCGCGAGCTTCGTCATTCGCGTCGGCGACGCCTCGCACTCGCTCGCGGTGCCGGCCGAGGGCGTGGTGCGGGAAGGCGACGGCACGATGTCGGTGTGGGTTACCAAGGACAGCCGCCATTTCAGCAAGCGGACAGTGAAGACAGGGCTCGCACAGGACGGCTGGACGCAGATTTTGGAGGGGCTCTCGCCGGACGAGACGGTCGTTACGGATGGCGCGGTCTTCCTGAGCAATCAGCTCGCCTTGGGCGAGGCGGGTTAAGCGGGCCTTAGCTCGCTCCAACCGGGTACACACGGCAGGTTCAGTTGATCAAGTCGCTACTCCAGTTCGGTCTGACGCGTAGCGCGATCGTCGTGCTGGGACTTATTGTGTTTTGTGCGGCCGGACTTGTGGCGTTTTCGAAGCTGAACATCGAAGCCTATCCGAACCCGGCTCCGGTCATTCTGGAGATCACGGCGCAGGCGCCCGGTCTCTCCGCCGAGGAGATGGAGAAATATTATACGATCCCGATGGAGGTCGGGCTTTATCCGACCCCCGGCGTGGTCAATATCCGTTCCACCTCGTTCTACGGCCTGTCATTCGTTCGCGTCACCTTCAAATACGGCGTCGATTTCTATTTCGCGCTGAGCCAGGCTTCGATCAGCCTGCAGCAAAACGTCAACCTGCCGGGCAATCAGGTTGCACAAATCCAGCAGTCCAGTCTCGTCGGCGAGATCTACCGTTACCAGGTCGTCGGACCCCCGCATTTCGGGCTGACCAATCTGCGAACGGTTCAGGATTACATCGTCCTGCGGCGCATGCTGACGATTCGCGGCGTGGTGCAGATCAATTCGTGGGGCGGCACCACCAAGCAGTTCAATGTCGATGCCGACCTGCAGAAGATGGAAGCCTACAACATCACGATCCCGCAGCTCATTGCCGCGCTCGGCAACGCCAATATCAATGTCGGCGGGCGCGAGATCGCGATCGGCCAGCAATCGGTCAATATTCGCGGCGTCGGCCTCGTCGATACCGGCGGCGCCGACGATGTCACACAGGGCTACAAGGTCGGGGACATCGAGAACGTCGTTCTGACTCAATCAAACGGCCTTCCGATCCAGGTCAAGGATGTCGCGACCGTTTCCGTCGGTTACGTGCCGCGGCTTGGCATCGCCGGCAGGGACCATGATGACGACGTTGCGACCGCGATCGTCGTGATGGGACGAACCCAGCATACCAACGATATCATTCCGAAGGTCCAGGCCGAGGTCGAGAAACTCAACAGCGACGGCAGCCTGCCGCCCGGCGTCAAGGTCGTCCCCTATTACGATCGCAGTTCACTGGTCAGCGTCACCACGCGCACCGTGCTGCACAACCTGATTTTCGGCTGCCTGCTGGTCTTCATCATCCAGTGGGTATTCCTCGGCGACCTGCGCAGCGCCATCATTGTCAGCGTCAACATCCCGTTCGCGTTGTTCTTTGCCATCATCATCCTGGTCCTGCAGGGCGAGGAGGCCAACCTTCTGTCGCTCGGCGCCGTCGATTTCGGCATCATCGTCGACTCTGCCGTGATCATGATGGAAAATATCTACCGGAATTTTCAGTCCTCGCCCGAGCACCGGCGCACGTTGCTTCAGCATCTCGCTCAGGGCTATTGGGGGACCGATCCCACCTCGGGCAATGCGCAGATTGCCGGCGCTCCGACATGGACCGAGCGGTTGCGGATGATTTTCGCGAGCGCATTGCAGGTCGACAAGGCCGTTTTCTTCACGGCCGCCATCACCGTGACCGCCTTCGTTCCGCTATTCACGATGCAGGGCGTCGAGGGTCAGATCTTCGGGCCGATGGCGCGGACCTACGGTTATGCGCTGGCCGGTGCGTTGATCGCAACGTTTACGGTCACGCCGGTGCTGGCTTCGCTGCTGCTGCCCAGGCACATCGAGGAAACCGAGACCTTCATCGTGCACGGATTGCGCAGAGCCTATACGCCGGTGCTGCGCTGGGCCCTTTCAAACCTGAAGGTCGCGGTGGCGGTCGGCGTGATCTTTCTGGGCTTGAGCGGGCTCGCCGCCTCTCGCCTCGGCAGCGAATTCCTGCCGGCGCTGGAAGAGGGCAATTTCTGGATTCGCGCCGCGATGCCCTCGACCATGTCGCTCGAGGCGGGCACGGCCGCAACGGGGAAAATGCGCGAGATCCTGCTGCGGCATCCCGAAGTGATCACGGTAGTGTCGCAGCACGGGCGTCCCGACAACGGCAGCGATGCTTCACCATTTTCCAACGTGGAATTGTTCGCCCCACTCAAGCCTTTCGACGAGTGGCCGGCCAATGTGACCAAGGAAAGACTGACGGAGGAACTGCAGCGCGAATTCGCTGAGGAACTGCCCGGCATCGGCTTCAACTTCTCGCAATATATCCAGGACAACGTCGAAGAGGCGCTCTCCGGCGTGAAGGGCGCCAATTCGGTCAAGATCATCGGTCCGAACCTCCAGACCCTGGAAGGGCTTGCGAGCCAGGTGATGGCCGAGATGGCGAAGGTTCGAGGGGTGACCGATCTCGGAATCTTCCATCTGCTCGGACAGCCCAATCTCAACATCAAGATCGACCGCGACAAGGCCGCCCGTTTCGGGCTCAACACCGGCGACGTCAACGCCGTCGTTCAGGCCGCCCTCGGCGGCACGACCGCGACGACCATTCTGGAAGGCGACCGGCAGTTCAATCTGGCGGTCCGGCTCGATCCGAAATATCGCAGCAGCATCGACGCCATTCGCGGCGTCAAGGTCGCCTATACGACGCCGTCGGGCACCAACGGCTATGTACCTTTAAGCGAACTCGCCACCATCACGCTCGATACGGGCGCCTCGTTCATCTACCGCGAGCGCAGCCAGCGCTACATTCCGATCAAGTTCAGCGTCCGCGGCCGCGACCTCGGTGGCACCGTCGCCGAGGCGCAGCAGCGGGTCGAGAAGACCGTCAAGCTCCCGAACGGATACCGGATCGTCTGGTCCGGTGAATTCGAGGACTTGCAGAACGCCAGGCAGCGGCTGCTGGTGGTCGTGCCGATCACGCTGCTCCTGATCATGGTGCTGCTCTACGGGCTGTTCAATTCGCTGCGGGACAGCCTGCTGTCGGTCGCCGGTATCCCCTTTGCGATCGGTGGCGGTCTGATTGCGCTCTATTTTGCCGGGCTCGATTTTTCCGTTTCGGCCGCGATCGGCTTCATTTCGCTGTTCGGCGTGGCCGTGATGGACGGCATTCTCAACATCACCTATTTCCGCGAGCTCCGTGCCCAGGGCATGAGCGTTGCGGAGGCGGTGTTTCGCGGCGCCGAACAGCGGATGCGGCCGATGCTGATGACCGCGCTGTCGGCGGGCGCCGGCCTGTTCCCGGCGGCGATATCCCACGGCATCGGCAGCCAGGTGCAGCGCCCTCTGGCCACCGTCGTTGTCGGTGGTATGTTTATCGGGCCGCTGCTGCTTCTGGTCGTGGCGCCTGCGCTTCGAAAGATATTCCTCTCCAGAGACGCCGAACACGTCGAGATCGCCGGCGAACCGGTCGCAGTCACCCAAGGCAATTCCGATGGCTAGCGGCAGACGTAAGAAACTCCGCTTTACCGCCAGCGTGATGGTCCTGGCGATGTCGCTCGCCGTCGCCGGCTGCGCGGTGGGGCCGAATTTCAGTCCGGCGCCCGCGCCCGACGTGACCGGCTATGTGAAAGGAAACCTCGCTTCGGCCGATCCCGGCAAGGGTCCACCCAATATCCCGGGCCAACGGTTCCTGAGCGGTGAGGATGTTTCGACGCGCTGGTGGGCGGCGTTCAAGTCCGAGCCGTTGAACGAACTGGTCAAGGAATCCGTCAACCACAATCCCAACCTTCAGGCCGCGGAAGCCGCCATCAAGGTCGCCCACTACAATGCGCTTGCCCAGCGTGGCCTGTTCTTCCCGCAAGTCACGGGCAACTCGACAACCCAGCAGATTCTGGTGGCCAATCCGCAGCAGATACCGCCGATTCCGACCCAGGGGCCGCAGTCGGAATTTTCGCTGGTGACCAACCAGCTCATGGTTTCGTTCGTGCCGGACATCTGGGGCGGCAATTTCCGTGCGGTCGAGAATCTCGACGCCGTCGCCGAGCAGCAGTTGTTCCAGCTTGAAGCCGCTTACCTGACGCTGACCAGCAATGTGGTCACGGCGGCGATCCAGGAAGCCTCCTTGCGCGGGCAGATCGAAGCCACCCAGCGCATCATCGCGATCGAGAAGCATCTGCTCGACATCCTGAAACGGCAGCAGAACTTCGGTCAGGCGGCGCAGGCCGACGTGCTGGCGCAGGACGCCGCATTGGCGCAGGCCGAGGAATTGCTGCCGCCGCTTGAAAAGCAGTTGGCCCAGCAGCGCAATCTCCTGACGTCGCTCGCCGGGCAATATGCGGCCGACGAGATCCGGCAGAAGTTCGATCTGGCACATCTGAAGCTGCCGACCAATCTGCCGATCAGCCTGCCGGGCAAGCTCGTCGATCAGCGGCCGGACGTGCGGGCGGCGGAAGCCAACATGCATTCGGCGGCGGCGCAAATTGGCGTCGCGATCGCCGCCCGCCTGCCGAATATCACGCTGTCCGCCAATGGCGGCTCTGCCGCGTTCAACTGGCCGCAGACGTTTGCGCCGGGCACCGGCTTCTTTACCCTCGGCGCCGCGGCCGCTGCACCGATCTTCGATGGCCTGACGCTCTATCACAGGCAGAAGGCGGCCGAGGCCGCGCTGGAGCAGGCCGAGGCGCAATATCGCGCCACCGTCATCACCGCCTTCCAGAACGTCGCCGACGCACTTCGCGCATTGCAGGCGGATGCCAAGGCCATTCGTGCCGCGCGCCGCGCCGAAGATACCGCCAAGGCGAGCCTCGACATCGTCCAGAAGCAGCTAGACCAGGGTCAGGTCAACCAGCTCTCCGTGCTCAATGCGCAGCAGACCTATCTCAATGCGGCGGTCATTCGCGTGCAGACCGAGGCTAACCGCATGTCCGATACCGCCGCCCTGTTCATGGCGCTCGGCGGCAACTGGCCCTCGAACTGTACCGTGCCGGACTGGCGTCAGTGCACGGTTGGCGATGTGCCCGCGCCGAACATGGTTGCCACGGCCGAAGGCAAATAATCCCTAAGCCGATCCGAGGATGGCGACGCTAGTGGTCCTTTGATTCTAACATTCCGCAGTGCTCTGCGCTGCGGCGGTGGGATGTGCAGGCGGTTTGCAAAGGGCGGCGCTGAAGAAAGGTCTCCATCAGATGCGCTATTATGGCGGGCCAAAATCCCCGATGTGGCGAGGCTGACCTCTCAGGTCGCGCTCTTTTTCTCGGACCTGTCGACAGGCCGATTTTTGTTGCCTCAACTCGGCGTGGAATGTAACCCGGTTACGGGCTGCTTTCCTGTTGGGGCGTGAGATGGACATAAAAGTCTTTTTGTTTGTAATCGTAGCGACGGTGCTTGAGGCGTTCGGCGATGCAATTGTGCGGATTGGAATCGGTCAGAGCGCCTGGCTCCCGCGCGGTGCGCTGTTTCTGGCCGGCGCGGTGCTGCTCTTTGGCTACGGCCTTTCGGTCAACCTCGCGCCGCTCGAATTCAATCGCGTGGTCGGGCTCTATATCGCGACGCTTTTCGTGGTCTGGCAGATCGTGAACCTGATCGTGTTTCGCAGTCCGCCCGCCATGCCCGTCTGGGCCGGCGGCGCGCTGATCGTTCTTGGCGGAGCGATCGTTACGTTCTGGAATTGAACGACGAAAGGGCGCCGCACGGTCCTGGAAACAGGCCAGTGCCCACTTTCCGAAGTTCGTGCTCCATCGCAGCAGCCACCTTCACGAACTTCGGAAAGTCATGGGCACTCGCAAACTTATTGATTCTAGTACCGCTTTATCGATCTGAAGTCCCTGATCGAATTCGCCGCTTGTGGTGCAGGGACTTCAGATCGGCGGTACCAGGAGGATATCACCAGACCACGTAGGCGCACAGCAGGGCCAACGGCACCAGCCCAATACCCATGTATATCCAGGTGCGGTACGCGTCGGCGTCCTTGGGGAGCTTGAAAACGTTGACGATACACCACGCGCAAACGGCGACGCCGATCAACGCGCGAATGAGATCGCCGGGGGTTTCGTAGATCGAGGTGAGGCGCTCCATTTGTGGGCTTGCCACGCGCGCCGTCAGAACAACCAGAACGATCAGGAAAATAGTCCGAACGGCCACGCCGCCGGCCCAGATATGCGATGGTAGCTTCGAGGTCGTCTCTTCTTCACGCGATGGATTTACATGCAGATCCGTGTTGGTGCTCATCGCACGCTCTCGCGTCATTCCGCCCAAAACGATATCTCCTGTCGCGTTGCAGCGACAAGTGGCTAGTTTTTCTTATAGAACGGAAACAAAGGGCAATAATGCTTACGCATTTTTGGCTCCAATCCGTGAAACCTTAAGGCGGATTTCACGGCACCCCTTGGCGCCAGATGGGGTGTCTTTATTGAAGAGATTGGCATTCAATTGGCTTGGCGCAAGGGAGAAGATTCATGGCAGTCAGCATGAAATTGGCCGGTACGGCATGGATGGCCGTGACCGCCCTATTGCTTCTCGCTCCCGCCGCGCACGCCCAGATGGGCAAAAAGGGTAACCAAGGTGCGCCGACCACCGAGCAAAAGCCGCGCGTGGACGAGAAGGCCTACAAGGCCGCGCTCGATCGAATTCCCGATCCGAAGAAGCCGTATGATCCCTGGGGTCAGGTCCACGACGATTCGGCGGCAAAGCAATAGTCCAATCCTGACGTTAGCACCCGGTCTCAAGCGAGAATCGCTCCGCCTTTTCGGGCGGCATTTCGATATCCCGCACCGGCCTGCTGAACGTGCGCTTCCACGTCGCGCGCGATCCTTAAAAACCGCCTTCCCTGACTTCACCGATCGTGAACCGCTGCTGCGGGATGCGGCGAGCCCGCCCGCCTATATGAGATTCTTATAAGGTCGCGATCCCGGCCGCCTCGAAAACCTATGCACGAAGTGGCACTTCAAAGCCCGATTTGGGAGGCGATCCCGTGCTCGCCTTCCACTTGCGCGGCCGCGTCGTCGCGTGCGCGATCCGGGAGAATTCCATGCTTGATCTCATCATGTTGGCGCTGGGCTTAGGCTTCTTTGCCGCCGCCGTTGGCTACACCTATGCGTGCGAGCGGCTTTGAGGCCGGCTTCGATCCGCTCAAGCACCTTCAACGGAGCAAAGCCATGATGTTCGACTATGCCCTGGCCGGCCTCGTCTCCGCAGGCCTGCTCGTCTACCTGACCTACGCGCTGCTGCGGCCGGAGCATTTCTGACCGCGGCCTGCCTGCGGCCTGACGAAGCGTTCGCCTCATAACACCTCAGATTGATTCAAGGGCGTATCCGCCATGACTGCTATCGGATGGATTCAAATCTTCCTGTTCTGCGCCATCATCGTCGCGCTCACCAAGCCGTTCGGCTGGTACATGACGCGCGTCTTCAATGGCGAACGCACCTTCCTCTCCCACCTGCTCCGGCCCGTCGAGGCCGCGATCTACTGGATTAGTGGTGTCGACGAAAAGCGCGAGCAACATTGGGTGACCTATACGGTCGCCATGCTGCTCTTCCATGTCGGCGGATTTCTCATCCTTTATGCGGTGATGCGCTTGCAGGCCGTCCTTCCGCTCAATCCGGCAGGGCAACCGGCTGTGCCTGAAGATCTCTCCTTCAACACCGCGATCAGCTTCATCACCAACACCAACTGGCAGAACTATGGCGGAGAAAGCACCATGTCGTATCTGGTGCAGATGCTCGGCCTGACGCATCAGAATTTCCTGTCCGCCGCCACCGGCATTGCGCTTGCGGTCGCGCTGATCCGCGGCTTTTCCCGTGCGTCCGTGCGAACCGTCGGCAACTTCTGGGTCGACGTGACCCGCACCACGCTCTATGTGCTGCTGCCGATCTGCATCGTTGCCGCGCTGTTTCTGGTCTGGCAGGGCATACCGCAGACGCTTGGACCGTATGTCGACGCCACGACGCTCGAAGGCGCCAGGCAAACCATCGCGGTCGGTCCGGTGGCCTCGCAGGTCGCGGTCAAGATGCTCGGCACCAACGGCGGCGGCTTCTTCAATGCCAACGCCGCTCACCCGTTCGAAAACCCGACCGCGCTCTCCAATTTCGTGCAGATGCTGCTGATCTTCACGATCGGCGCGGCGCTGACCAATGTGTTCGGCCGCATGGTCGGCAACCAGCGGCAGGGCTGGGCCATCCTGGCGGTGATGGGAATCCTGTTCCTGGCGGGCGTCACCGTCACCTATTGGGCGGAGGCGCATGGCACCGCGATGCTCGATGCGATGGGGCTCACGGGCGGTAACATGGAAGGCAAGGAGGTTCGCTTCGGCATCGTCGCCTCGAGCCTGTTTGCCGTCGTCACCACCGCGGCGTCCTGCGGCGCCGTCAATGCGATGCATGACAGCTTCACCGCGCTCGGCGGCATGATTCCGCTGATCAACATGCAGCTCGGCGAAATCATCGTCGGCGGCGTCGGCGCCGGCCTCTATGGCATGCTGCTGTTCGTCGTGCTCGCGATCTTCGTTGCCGGCCTCATGGTTGGCCGCACGCCGGAATATGTCGGCAAGAAGATCGAAGCGCGCGAGGTGAAGATGGCGATGCTCGCCATCCTCGTATTGCCGCTGATGTATCTCGGCTGGACGGCGGTCGCGGTGGTATTGCCGTCGACGGTCGCCGCAATGAACAATGCCGGTCCGCATGGCTTTACCGAGGTGCTTTACGCCTTCACTTCAGCGACCGGCAACAACGGCTCCGCGTTCGCCGGGCTGTCCGCCAACACCTTCTTCTATAACCTAACGCTGGCAAGCGCGATGTTCGTCGGCCGCTTTTTCATGATCGTGCCGGCGATGGCGATCGCGGGCTCTCTCGCTGGGAAGAAATCCATTCCGCCCTCGGCCGGCACATTCCCGACGACAGGCGGACTATTCGTCGGTCTGGTGGTCGGCGTGATCCTCATCATTGGCGGTCTCACCTTCTTTCCGGCGCTCGCGCTCGGCCCGATCGTCGAGCACCTGGCTGACAACGCCAACACGCTGTTCTGACCGGTCATCAGGAGTTGCTTCGATGGAAGTTGTCCAGAAAACAAACAGGAAAACGCCGGTCGCCACGATGCTCGACCCGAAGATCGTGCTGCCCGCGATCGGCTCGGCCTTCGTCAAGCTCGACCCGCGGCAGATGGTCAAGAATCCCGTGATGTTCGTCGTCGAGGTCGTCGCGGCGCTCACCACCGTGATCTTCCTGCGCGATGTCGCAAGCGGCGGCGCCGATCTCGGCTTTGCCTTCCAGATCATCGTGTGGCTCTGGTTCACGGTTCTGTTCGCCAATTTTGCCGAGGCCGTCGCCGAAGGCCGCGGCAAGGCGCAGGCGGAATCGCTGCGCAAGACGCGTACCGAAAGCCAGGCCAAACTCTTGACTGGCTCGGCTAAGGACTATCGCCTGGTGCCGGGCACTGCTCTCAAGGTCGGCGACATCGTGCTGGTCGAGGCCGGCGACAATATTCCGTCCGATGGCGAAATCATCGAAGGCGTCGCTTCGGTCAACGAAGCGGCGATCACCGGCGAATCCGCCCCTGTCATCCGCGAATCCGGCGGCGACCGTTCGGCGGTAACCGGCGGCACGCAGGTGTTGTCGGACTGGATCCGTGTCCGCATCACGGCGGCGCAAGGCTCGACCTTCATCGACCGCATGATCAAGCTGGTCGAGGGCGCCGAGCGGCAGAAGACGCCGAACGAAATCGCGCTCAATATTTTGCTCGCGGGCCTTACCATCATCTTCGTGTTTGCGACCGTCACCATCCCGAGCTACGCGGCTTACGCCGGCGGCCAGATTTCGGTGATCATCCTGGTGGCGCTGTTTGTCACGCTGATTCCCACCACTATCGGTGCGCTATTGTCGGCGATCGGCATCGCCGGCATGGACCGCCTGGTCCGTTTCAATGTGCTGGCGATGTCCGGCCGCGCGGTCGAAGCCGCAGGCGACGTCGATACGCTTTTGCTCGACAAGACCGGCACCATCACGCTCGGTAATCGCCAGGCAACGGCATTCCGCCCGATTCGCGGCGTCAGCGAACAGGAACTGGCGGATGCGGCGCAGCTTGCCTCGCTGGCCGACGAAACGCCGGAAGGCCGCTCGATCGTGGTGCTGGCCAAGGAAAAATACGGCATCCGCGGCCGCGACATGGGCGAGTTGTCGGCGACGTTCGTGCCGTTCACGGCGCAGACCCGGATGAGCGGCATCGATGCCGCCGGCTCGTCGGTGCGAAAGGGCGCGGTCGAAGCCATCCTCAATTATGTCGGCGGCATCACGGCGCAGACCAGCGTGGCCGGCAATGCGGTTCGCGCCCTCCAGCCGTCCATGAGTTCAGACGCCGCGCGAGAAATCACCGCGATCTCGGACGAAATCGCCAAGGCCGGCGGCACGCCGCTCGCGGTCGCCAAAGACGGCCGTCTGCTCGGCGTCGTTCAGCTGAAGGATATTGTCAAGGGCGGCATCCGCGAGCGCTTTGCGGAGCTGCGCCGCATGGGCATCCGCACCGTGATGATCACCGGCGACAACCCGATGACGGCGGCGGCGATTGCGGCGGAAGCCGGCGTGGACGACTTCCTCGCGCAGGCCACGCCCGAAGACAAGCTGAAGCTGATTCGAAGCGAGCAGGCCAACGGCAAGCTGGTGGCGATGTGCGGCGACGGCACCAACGATGCGCCGGCGCTGGCGCAGGCGGACGTGGGCGTCGCCATGAACACCGGCACGCAGGCCGCTCGCGAAGCCGGCAACATGGTCGATCTCGAGTCCAACCCGACCAAGCTGATCGAGGTGGTTGAGATCGGAAAGCAGCTCCTGATGACGCGCGGCGCACTGACGACATTTTCGATCGCCAACGACGTCGCCAAGTATTTTGCGATCATCCCGGCGATGTTTTTGACGTTCTACCCGCAACTCGCCGTGCTCAATGTGATGCACCTGGCGAGCCCGCAAAGCGCGATCCTGTCCGCGATCATCTTCAATGCGCTGATCATCGTCGCGCTGATTCCGCTGGCGCTGAAGGGCGTGGCCTATCGTGCGATCGGCGCCGGCGCGCTGTTGCGCCGTAACCTGCTGGTCTATGGCCTCGGCGGCATCATCATTCCCTTTATCGGCATCAAGGCGATCGACCTCGTCGTCGCCGCGCTGCATCTGGCGTGAACGTCGCCGTCATTCCGGGGCTATGCGAAGCATAGAACCCGGAATCTCGAGATTCCGGGTCTGGTCCTTCGGACCATCCCGGAATGACCACAGAGGAGATAAAAATGCTCAGAGAAATTCGTCCCGCCATCCTGGTGCTTTTGCTGCTGACCGCGATCACGGGCGTTGCTTATCCGCTGGCGATGACGGAAGTCGCAGGCGCGATCTTTCCGAGGCAGGCGGAAGGAAGCCTGATCGAGCGCGACGGCAAGGTGGTCGGTTCCGCGCTGATCGGCCAGGAGTTCAAGGACGATAAATATTTCCACGGCCGGCCGTCGGCGACGACCAGCCCGGATCCGGCCGACGCCGGCAAGACGGTGCCCGCGCCCTACAACGCAGCGAATTCCGGCGCTTCGAACCTTGGACCGACCAGCAAGGCCTTGGCCGACCGGATCAAGGGAGATGTGGACAAGCTGAAAGCGGAGAATCCGTCGAGCGCGGTTCCGGTCGATCTGGTGACGACGTCGGCCAGCGGTCTGGACCCGGACATCTCGCCGGAGGGCGCGCTCTTTCAGGTGCCGCGCGTCGCGAAGGCTCGTGGCATGCCGGAGGATAAACTCCGCCGGCTCGTGGCGGAAAACACCTCCGGCCGCCTGATCGGGATCTTTGGCGAACCCAGGGTTAACGTGCTCGAGCTCAATCTGGCGCTGGACGCGGCCACCTCGAAATAATGTCGGTTTGAACGGGATGTATATGGTTGAGTCGATCTGTCGGCGAGCGCACTTACCTCTCCCACAAGGGGAGAGGGAGCTGACCACCGATGCCGTTGCAGATTAGCCTAACTCTATCACCGGCTAGGCCCAGCACGGCGCGGGGACTATAATAATCCTATGGTTCAACAGCAGCGCCGCGATTCCGAACAACGCCCTTCACCGGAGGCCCTGCTGGAGGCGGCGCGGCGCGAGAATAGCGCGGCCGGACGGCTGAAGATCTTTATCGGTGCCGCTCCCGGCGTCGGCAAGACCTATGAGATGCTGCAAAGCGCCCATGCGCGCAAGAAGGCCGGCATCGATGTCGTGGTCGGCTTTGTCGAGACTCACGGCCGCGCCGAGACCGAAGCGCTGCTGCACGGCCTCGAAGTCATCCCGCGCAAGCGCATCGCCTACCGGGATCAGACGCTCGAGGAAATTGACCTCGATGCGCTGATCGCGCGGCGTCCTCAGCTGGCGCTGGTCGACGAACTCGCCCACACCAATGCACCCGGCGGCCGCCACCCCAAGCGCTATCTCGATGTCGAGGAGCTGTTGTCGCGCGGTATCGACGTCTACACCGCGGTCAACGTCCAGCATATCGAAAGCCTCAACGACGTGATCGCGCAGATCACGCATGTGCGCGTGCGCGAAACGGTGCCCGATTCGGTATTCGACCGCGCCGACGGCATCGAGCTGATCGATCTAACGCCGGACGACCTGATCCAGCGGCTGAAGGAAGGCAAGGTCTACGTTCCCAAGCAGGCCGAGCGCGCGCTCGAACATTATTTTTCGCCGGGCAACCTGACCGCGTTGCGCGAACTCGCGCTTCGGCGCACCGCCGAGCGCGTCGACGTACAATTGCTCAATCACATGCAGGCCAATGCCATCGCGGGCCCGTGGGCCGCGGGCGAGCGCATTCTCGTCTGCATCAGCGAAGACCCACGCTCGGCCGGGCTGGTGCGCTACACCAAGCGGCTGGCCGACCGCCTGCACGCGCCGTGGACCGCTGTCAGCATCGAGACGCGCCGCTCGATGCGGCTGAGCGACGTTGAGCGGGACCGTCTTGCCGATACGCTGCGGCTGGCCGAAGCGCTCGGCGGCGAGGCGATGACGATTCCGGCCGTCGGACGGCGCATTGCCGACGACATCATCGGATTCGCGCAGACCAACAATGTCACCCAGATCATCATCGGAAAATCGCAGCGCCCCTGGTGGTTCGAACTGACCCGGGGGTCGGTGGTGCACGATCTCGTGCGCCGCTCCGGCAATATCAGCGTCAATGTGATTGCGGGAGAGGAACTCGCGGCCGATCCGATGCCGAAAAAGACAGTGCGCACAGCCGAGCGCCGCGAGCCGTTCAATCCGAGACCGTACCTGATGGCGCTCCTGATCGTGGCGATCGGGCTCGTCGCGGCGGAATTGATTCAGCGGCCGTTCGGCATCGAAAATGTCGACCTGGTATTTCTGACCGCGGTAGTCGGTGTCGCGGTCCGCTTCGGGCTGTGGCCGTCGCTGCTCGCCAGCGTCACGGCCTCGCTCTGCTATAACTTCTTCTTCCTGCCGCCGATCTATACCTTCACGATCACCGATCCGACGAACGTTGCGGCGTTCTTCTTCTTCATGCTGATTGCGATTCTCGTCTCCAATGTCGCCGCGCGGGTACGCACCCAGGCCGATACCGCGATCGGCCGCATCAGGACCACCGAGCAGCTTTACGCCTTCAGCCGGAAGCTGGCGGGCACCGGCACGCTCGACGACGTGCTGTGGGCCAGCGCCTATCAGACCGCGTTGATGCTGAAGGTGCGCGTGGTGCTGCTGCTGCCGGAGAACGGCGTCTTGACCGTGAAAACCGGTTATCCGCCGGAGGATCAGCTCGACAAGGCGGACCTTGCTGCTGCCAATTGGGCCTGGGGCAACGACCGTCCGGCGGGACGCGGGTCTGACACGCTGCCCGGCGCCAAGCGGCTGTTTTTGCCGATGCGGACCGGGCGCGGGTTGATCGGTGTCGTCGGCATCGACGACGACAGGAGCGGTCCATTGTTGACCCCGGATCAGCGCCGCCTGCTCGACGCGCTGGTCGATCAGGGCGCGCTTGCGATCGAACGCGTGCTGCTGGTGGAGGATATGGATCGCGTCAAGCGCACCGTCGAGTCGGACCGCTTGCGCTCGGCGCTCTTGACCTCGATCTCGCACGACCTCAAGACGCCGCTCGCCTCCGTGCTCGGCGCCGCCTCGACCATGCGCGACCTCTCGGGTGCGCTCAGCGATTCCGAAAAGGGTGACCTTCTGGGTACCGTGATCGACGAGTCCGAGCGGCTCAACCGTTTTATCGCCAATTTGCTCGACATGACCAAGCTGGAATCCGGCGCCATCAAGCCGAATCCGGCGCGGCACGATATCGACGAGATCGTCGGCAGCGCCCTGCGGCGCGCCGGCAAGATTCTCGCGCATCACAAGGTTTTGCTGGAGCTCGCCGCCGATCTGCCGATGCTGGAACTCGACGCGGTATTGTTCGAGCAGGCGCTTTTCAACCTGTTGGACAACGCGGCCAAATATGCACCCGTGGACTCCACGATATCGATCAGGAGTTTTCGGGAAAACGATCGCGTCGCCCTGCAAGTCATCGACGAAGGTGACGGCATTCCGCGTTCGGAACTGGAGAGCGTGTTCGACAAATTTT
>NZ_DAHUXJ010000111.1 GCF_027307225.1 Bradyrhizobium sp.
ATCATATTGCGGCTCCACGTTTACGAACTTCGGAATCAAAGGAGCACTAGCCAATTATATGATTCTAGTGCGGTTTAGAATTTGAAGTTCCTATGACGAGGTTACCGCGAAACTGATAGGAACTTCAAATTCACCGCACTAGTACCGCTTTATCGATCTGAAGTCCCTGATCGAATTCGCCGCTTGCGGTGCAGGGACTTCAGATCGACGGTACTAGGGGCAGGCCAATTGCAATCGACGGAAATGTCGATTTTGAACCAACCGGTTCAGTGCGCTGCCTGCGCCCATGGCATGGGTAGCCGACATCGAACGAACCGCCAAGGCCAGAGCGCGGTCAACGCGATCGAGAAGGCAGCCTTCGAAGAACGGCCCTTTCTCGGCATGGCTCAGTCGCGAGAATGGCGGGCTCGAACCGAGACGGTCGCGCAAAACAACAGAGCTGCCAGTCCATTATTCCATTAGCTTGACGCAGATTATTGATTTGAACTGCCACACTTTCCGGGCCAAATTCGCCCGGTGTTCAATCGGAGGATTGGACCCAACAGGGGATTCGCGATGGCAAACCTCACAATTAACGGAAAATCTACGGACGTCGACGTCGAGCCGGATACCCCGCTTCTGTGGGTCATCCGCGAGAACGTCGGCCTGACCGGCACCAAATATGGTTGCGGCATCGCACAATGCGGGGCCTGCACCGTCCATATCGATGGCGTCGCGATGCGCTCCTGCGGCGTCACCGTCAGCGACGCCGCCGGCAAGCAGATCACCACGATTGAAGGACTGGCTGATAACGGCGCCCTGCACAAGGTGCAGCAGGCCTGGATCAACAATGACGTCCCTCAATGCGGTTATTGCCAGAGCGGCATGATCATGGCGGTGGCTGCGCTTCTGAAGGAGAAGCCGAAGCCGACCGACCAGGACATCGACGATGCCATCACCAATATCTGCCGCTGCGGCACCTTCCAGCAGGTGCGCGAAGCGATCCACGCTGCCGCGAACGCCTGAGGGAGCTCATCATGAATCATATGCCAACACTTGATGCTCCAAGACTCAACCGCCGCGCGTTTGTCGTCGGCAGCGCCGCTCTCGGCTCCGGCCTCGCGCTTGGTCTTGACCTTCCCTTTGGCGGTCCGACCGTCGCGCGTGCCGCGGACGGCTCGCCCGAAGTGGACGCCTGGGTCGTGATCCGGCCCGACGACACCGTCGTGATTCGTATTGCCCGTTCGGAAATGGGCCAGGGATCGCTCACCGGTCTTGCCCAGCTCGTCGCCGAAGAACTGGAATGCGACTGGTCGAAGGTCACCACCGAATATCCCACCCCCGGCCAGAACGTCGCCCGTAAGCGCGTCTGGCGCGACTTCTCCACCGGCGGCAGCCGCGGCATCCGCGCCTCGCAGGATTATGTCCGAAAGGGCGGCGCGTCAGCGCGGATCATGCTGATCCAGGCGGCTGCGAACGAATGGAAGGTACCGGCCTCCGAATGCACGGCGGCGAACAGCGTCATCACCCACACGCCGTCAGGCCGGACATCGACGTTCGGCAAGGTTTCGGAAGCGGCCGCAAAGCTCGATCCCCCGACCGACATCAAGCTGAAGGATCCGAAGGACTGGAAGCTGATCGGCAAGGGCGTCAAGCGCCTCGATACCGCCGACAAGACCAACGGCAAGATGATCTACGGCATCGACGTCAAGCTGCCGGGAATGCTCAACGCCGCGATCAAGCAATGTCCGGTGTTCGGCGGCACGCTGAAGAGCTACGACGAAGCCAAAATTGCCAACATGAAGGGCGTGAAGAAGGTGGTGAAGGTCGACGACCACGCGATTGCCGTGGTCGCCGATACCTGGTGGCACGCCAAGACGGCACTCGACGCCATGCCGATCGTCTGGGATGAAGGTCCCAACGCGAAGGTCTCGAGCGCGTCGATCGCCAAATGGCTTGACGAAGGTTTCGACCCCTCGCAGCCGACCTTTATCGGCAATGAAAACGGCGACGTGAAGTCCGCGCTCGCCGGCGCCGCCAAGAAGGTCGAGGCGGTCTACTCCTATCCCTACCAGAATCACGCGACGATGGAGCCGCTCAACGCAACGGCTCTCTATACTCCCGATAAATGCGAGGTCTGGTGTGGCACTCAGAACGGCGAGGCTGCTTTCGCTGCGGCGGTAGAAGTCTCGGGGTTACCTGCCGCGAAGTGCGACGTCTACAAGCAGATGCTCGGTGGCGGCTTCGGCCGCAAGGGCAATACCGACTATGTGCGTCAGGCGGTCGCCATCGCCAAGCAGATGCCGGGCACGCCAATCAAGCTGCTGTGGTCGCGCGAAGAAGACATGCAGCACGGCGCGTATCACCCGGTCACTCACTGCAAGCTGACCGCGGGCTTCGATGCCAACAACAACCTCACCGCATTTCATATGCGGATATCGGGGCAATCGATCCTGTTCAGCCTGCGGCCCGCGGCCCTCGTCAACGGCAAGGACCCGGTCACCTTCCAGGGCCTCAACCCGAGCGGCGAAACAGCGTTCGGATATACGGTGCCCAATCTTCTGATCGAGCACTCGATGCGCAATCCCCCCGTTCCTCCGGGCTTCTGGCGCGGCGTGAACGTCAACCACAACGCGATCTATGTCGAATGCTTCATGGACGAGCTCGCGCATGCGGTTGGGCAGGACCCGCTCGAGTTCCGCCGCAAGCTGATGTCCAAGAACGCGAAGCATCTTGCAGTGCTCAATGCAGTCGCGGAAAAAATCGGCTGGGACAAACCTGCACCTAAAGGCGTCTACCGCGGCCTGGCCCACTTCATGGGCTTCGGCAGTTATGTCGCAGGTGCGGCCGAAGTCTCGGTCAGCGACGGCAACAAGATCAAGATTCATCGCATCGTTGGCGCCACCGATCCGGGCTACGCCGTCAATCCGGCCCAGATCGACCGCCAGGTCGCCGGTTCGTTCGTCTACGGGCTTTCGGGCCTGTTCTACGGCGGGTGCACCGTCAAGGACGGCCGCATCGAACAGGCGAACTTCGACACCTACAATTCGATGCGGATCGCCGCGATGCCGAAAGTGGAATCCGTCATCATGCCGAGCGGCAGCGGGACCTGGGGCGGTGTCGGCGAACCGACGATCTGCGTGGCGGCGCCCGCGGTGTTGAACGCGTATTTCGCAGCGACCGGAAAACGAATCCGCTCGGTCCCGCTGCGGGATCTGAACATCACCTTCGCCTAAAGTCTGAAGCGGCGGTCTTTCACTGGTGTCCCGGTTCTGACATTCGTATCTTGTTGCTGCGACAGCGTTTACGAATGTCAGAACCAAAGGGACACCAGCAAAATATAAGCTTCTGGTGCGGTTTTGGATTTGGCATTCGCTATGAGAACTCGCAGCGGGACTGAAGCGAATGTCAAATCCACCGCACCAGTACCGCCGCTGGCTTTCTAGGATCGTGTGGATGGACCCGCTGCGGCCGAAGGCGACGCGCAGACATGTCGTACGCGGCTTCGCGGCGGCAGCGGCGTCGTTCGTCTTTCCGTGTCCGGCTTTTGCACAATCGGCCGCGCGCGTCGTGGTCATCGGCGGCGGCTTTGGCGGCGCGAGTTGCGCGCGCGCCTTGCGGAAGATCGATCCCCGCTTGCACGTCACGCTCGTTGAACCGAATCGTATCTTCACCGCCTGCCCTTTCAGCAACGAAGTGATTGCCGGCCTGCGCGACATCGGCGCACAGCAATTCACCTACGACAAGATCGCGGCCGAAGGCGTCACCGTCATCGCGCAAGCCGCCACAAAGGTCGACCCACAGGCACGGACGGTTGGCCTCGCCGACGGAACGTCGCTTCGTTACGACCGGCTTGTGCTGGCGCCCGGCATTGATATGCGCTTCGATGCATTGCCTGGCTATGACGAAGCGGCAACTGAAAAAATGCCTCATGCCTGGAAAGCCGGTTCGCAGACCATGCTGCTGCGGCGTCAACTCGAGGCGATGGAAGACGGCGGCGTGGTCGCGATCGCTGTTCCGGCAACTCCCTATCGGTGCCCGCCTGCGCCGTACGAGCGAGCCAGCCTGATCGCACATTATCTCAAGACGAAAAAGCCGCGCTCCAAGGTTCTCATCCTTGATGCCAAGGATACCATTCCGCAACAACTGCTGTTCGAGCATGCCTGGAAGGTATTCTACCCGTCCATATTGGAGCGCATCCCGCTGTCGCAAGGCGGCCGCGTCGTTTCGGTCGAGCCTGCGACCAACACGCTGATCTCGGAGTTCGGCAATTACGACGTGCAAGTCGCCAATGTGATCCCGCCGCAGAAAGCGGGTAACATCGCGAAGCTCGCCGGCGCTGCCGACCACACCGGCTGGTGTTCGATCGATCCGATGACATTTGCCTCGACGCTCGTGCCCAACATTCATGTCATTGGCGACGCGGTGATCGGCGGCAGCGTTCCGAAATCGGCATCCGCGGCCCATGCGGAAGGCAACGCCTGCGCGACTGTCGTGGCGAGCCTGATTGCTGGAAGGGTCCCCGAAGGCCCGACGCTCGAAGGCATCTGCTACAACACCGTGGCCCCCGGCTACGCGTTTTTTATGGCGGCCAGCTATCATGCGCGCGACGATCTTTTTGCCGAGATCGTCGGCTCCGGCTTCACGAGCCCGATCAACGGGGACGGTTCCGACGAGGTCCGCAAGCGCGAAGCGGACCAGGCGCAAACCTGGTTCAAGACGATTACGGGGGAAACCTTTGGCTAGATCAGCCATTCCTGTTGTCGGAGGTTGTTTTGCCCTCGCGCTACTGGCGTTGCCGCGCCTGGCCGGCGGAGAGGAACTAAAGTCCTATTCCGTGACGGGCGATGCCATTGTGGAATCGCTGACCGGCGAGGCGGGCGATGCGGCGCGTGGCCGCAAGCTTGTCGTGGATCGGGCGAACACATGTATTCTTTGCCACAGCGGACCTTTCCCGGAGGACAAGTTCCAAGGCGACCTCGCGCCCAACCTTTCGGGCGTCGGCAACCGCTGGTCGGTTGGACAACTACGGCTACGGCTGGTCGACGCTTCCCGCCTCAACCCCGGGACGATCATGCCGTCTTATTACCGGGTCGACGGTCTCGATCGTGTGGCGAAGGCCTGGAGCGGCAAGCCGATCCTGTCGGCCAGACAGATTGAAGATATCGTGGCGTATCTGGCGACGCTGCGCGACTAGGAAAACCGAGATGCGAAGACAACCAGTCCCTACACGCCGCCGATTTCTCGCCCTTGCCGGCGGCACGGCCGCGATCGGCGCGCTGCCGGTTGCCATCAGCGTGCGCCCCGCTAGAGCCACGCCAGAAATGATGGCAACCGCGATCCGCACCGTAACGGGCGGCGCCAATGTAAAGCCGGGCAAGGTCAAGCTCGACATTCCGCCGCTGGTGGAGAACGGCAACAGCGTGCCGATGACGGTGAGCGTCGCAAGTCCGATGACGGCGAACGACTACGTCAAAAGCATTCACGTTTTCAACGAAAAGAATCCGCAACCCAATCTCGGCAACTTTTACCTCAAGCCGAGCGCCGGCCGCGCCCAGGTTTCCACCCGCGTGCGGCTCGCCGACAGCCAGAAGATCACCGCGATCGCGAAGCTTTCCGACGGCTCGTTCTGGTCGACCACCGCCGACGTCGTGGTGACGCTGGCTGCCTGCACCGAGGATGTGATCTGATGACCGCCGCCTTGATCAACGTGCCCAAGAAAGCCAGGAACGGCGACATCATCGAAATCAAGACGCTGACGTCGCATGTGATGGAAACGGGCTATCGCCATACTCCCAGGGGCGAAGTGATTCCGCGCGACATCATCACAAGCTTCACCTGCCGCTTCGAAGGCGACGAGATATTCCACGCTGATTTCTTCCCCGCGACCGCGGCCAACCCTTTCCTGTCGTTTTTCACGACCGCGACCAAAAGCGGAAAATTCGACTTCGAATGGATCGGCGACAACGGCTTTTCGCAAACCGCGTCGGCCAGCATCACCGTCGAATGAAGGTCGTAGCGGCAATAGTCCTGAGCTCGCTGCTGATCGCGGCCGGCATCGTTCTTCGTCCTCTGATCGCAACCGAAATCCCCGCATCCGAGCGCCGATCCGGCTACACGTTCATGAGCCCCGATACCAAGGCGATGCAGGATGATGACACAACCAATCCCGGCATGTTGGGGGTGATCGAAGGCGAGGCGCTATGGAATCGCAAGGGTGGCTCGGCGGACAAATCTTGCGCCGATTGCCACCACGATGCGAAGGTCAGCATGAAAGGCGTGGCGGCGCGCTATCCGTCCTATGACAAGGTGTTGGGTGGTCCCGTCAATCTCGAACAGCGCATCAATCTCTGCCGCGCGCGGCACCAGCAAGCCGATCCGCTTCCCTATGAAAAGCACGATCTGCTCGCCTTGACTACCTATGTTGCAGAGCAGTCGCGCGGCATGCCGATCACGCCCGACCCGACACCCGAACTCCAACCCTTCGTTGCGAAGGGCCGCGATCTCTTCATGCACCGGCAGGGGCAGCTCAACCTCGCCTGCACCAATTGTCACGATGACAATTGGGACAAGCACCTCGCCAGCTCTGCCGTCACCCAGGGCATGCCGAACGGCTACCCGATTTACCGGCTGGACTGGCAATCGCTGGGATCGCTGCAACGGCGGCTGCGCAACTGCATCACAGGCGTGCGGGCCCAGAATTACGATTATGGCGCGCCTGAACTGGTCGAGCTCGAGCTTTATTTGATGTCGCGCGCGCGCGGCATGCCGCTCGAGACGCCGGCCGTGCGGCCTTAGATTCGTGGTACCGTCAGCGACACCAGCTTCGAAACATCCGCACTCGTCTCGATGCCCCAGATCGCTTCGATGAGGGGCGCTGCATCATAGTGCGGATCCCACACGGCCGCGGCGGTACGTAATTTTTCTTCGAGATCGCGATCGGAAAGCGGATTGGCATCGCTGCCGCGCGCTGCCGATTGCTCAAGCTTGAAAGTCTGTCCATCCGCCGTGGTGATTTCGACCGATGCCGCGACGGTTGAAAATCGTTCGTCGCGCAGAACCTCGACCTTGCTCCGCAGCGCCGATACCTCGGGGTCCTGCACACAGGCATCGGTAAACTCTTCGAGCCCCGCCTGTCGCTTGACGAGGGCCGCGGCAACAGCATGCTGTACACTCACCTGCGCCTCGCGACCCGTTGAAACGTCGGGGCGGTCGGCACGCACGCTGAGCAGCGGATTTCCGCGCACCACCACGCGCGTCACCTCGACTGGGCGATGCTCGCGCCGCCAATCCAGTACGCAATCGAGCACGGGATGAATCACAAAGCCGCACGGATAGGGCTTGTAGGACGTCGCCATGATTTCCCAGCTTTCACCCCAGCGGTCAGTGATGCGGGACAGGTCTGCTTGCTCGACAAGCGCATGATAGAAGCCCTGCACGCCGGCGAGCGGCTCGGCCGGCCCGTCATATCCTTTTTCGGAGAGCAAGGCCGACCACAGACCGTTGCGCGCGGCGTTGCCGACGCTCACGCTTTTCGCCGGCGTTCCCAGACATTCGCAGAGGCCGGCCGATTGCGTGGCGGCAATTCCGAGCGCCCACACCAGTTGACGCTCGCCAAGCCCCAGAAGCTTGCCGATCGCCGCCGCCGCGCCAAACACCCCGCAGGTCGACGTGATGTGCCAACCGCGGTTGTAATGGCTAGGCGAGATCGCAAGGCCGATCCGGGCCTGCACCTCATTGCCGAGGATGAAGGCAAGCAAAAGATCGCGGCCAGCGACCGGCCGCAGTCCGCCATAGGAGAACAGCGCACCAGCGACCGGCGCGGTCGGATGAATGACGGTCGCCGTGTGGGTATCGCAGAAGTCGTCGACATTGGCGCCGGCCGCATTGAGAAAGGCGGCGCTCAGCGCGTCGATCCGCTCGCCCCGCCCGATCAGGCCCACCTGCCGGCCGCCCGAGAACTCCAGAAGCGATCGCAGCGTGATTTCGATCGGCCGGGAACGGCAGCCGGCCAGCGTCACCGCAAAGAAATTGATCAGGGATCGTTTGGCCTGATGCGCAACTGGCGACGGGATATCGTCCCATCGCATCGCAGCAACATGATGGGCCAAGCTCTCGGTGACGCCGGGCATATTCGTTTCCCAGTTGTTGATCGCGCGGAGCATCGCAGGGTGACAAAAAAGCGCAACCAACGGACGATGGACCGGCCATGAAATTTTGCCCTATGTTGTCAGGACAAGCGCTCAACAAGAACTGCCGGGGGCCATGTCCATTCGTTCGACGTATTTTTCGCTTGCATCGCTTGCCGTCATCGCCGCAGCTCTGATCGGAGGTGCGGCACAAGCGGACGACTATCCATCGCATCCCATTCGTCTGATTGTGCCTTATTCCGCCGGCGGCTCAGCTGATGCGACGGCGCGGGTGATCGCCAGGCAGATTGGCAAGATGACCGGCCAGACCATCGTGGTGGAAAATCGCGGCGGCAGCGCTGCGATCGTCGGCACGGAAGTGGTCAAGAACGCCGACCCGGACGGCTATACACTCTTGCTTGGGCAATCCGGGCCGATCTCCATCAACCCGGCGGTTTACAAGAATCTGCCCTACGACCCGGTGAAGGATTTTGCGCCGATCTCGCTGACCAGCACCTACCCCTACATCATGGTCGTGAACCGTTCGCTCGGCGTCAAAACCCTGCAGGAGTTCGTGGCGCTTGCGAAGAGCAGGCCAGGCGCGCTGAATTTCGGCACGACCGGCGTCGGCGCCTCCAACCATCTGCTGACCGAGTTGTTCGACCTGAAAGCCGGGATCAAGATGACCCATATCCCCTATCGCGGCACGGCACTTGCGGTCGCCGATCTCGTCGCCGGCCAGGTGCAGGTGGTGTTCTCCGATCCGATCTCGGCGCTTCAGCTGGTGAAATCGGGCACACTGGTCGCGCTCGCGGTGACGAGCAAGGAGCGCTCGCCGATCGCGCCCGATGTCCCGACGATCGCCGAGAGCGGCTATCCCGGCTTCGACGCGGTCGGCTGGCACGGTATCCTCGCGCCCGCCAAGACGCCGCCAGCGATCCTCGCCAAGCTCAATGCCGAGATCGTGCAGGCGCTGAAGAATCCCGAAACCAAATCCCTGCTCGAGAGCCAGGCCATTCAGGTCGTCGGCAGTTCGCCGCAGGAATTTGCGAGCTATATCACGCAGGATCTCGCGCTCTGGAAGGGCGTGGCCGAGCAAGCAAAGATAGAAGTGAAATAGCGGCGTCTCATTCCATGAGCGTTCGCTGGAGCGATGCAGCCGAAAGCGCCTCACGCCTCAGCGCGGCCGAAAGTTTTCGATCACGCGCAGCAGAACCCGCCCCCCGGCATCGGCGTCGGAAGGTTCGACGTGCTCGTCGGGATGGTGGCTGATGCCGCCACGGCAGCGCACGAACAGCATCGCAACATCGGCGACGTCGACCATCGCCATGCCGTCGTGACCGGCGCCGCTCGGCAGCTCAAAGACCGGATAGCCTTCCGCCGCCACCGCGTCCGCCAGCTGCGCCTTCAGCCAGGGCGCGCAGGGCACGGTGCGGTTCTGGTGCGTCATGTCGAGCTGCAATTCCAGATCCCGGCGCTTGGCGACGGCTTCGAGCCGCCGCACCATCTCGGCTACCGAGCGGTTGCGGCGCTCATCCGTCGGCGCGCGCATGTCGATCGTGAAGCGCGCGTGGCCCGGGATCACGTTGGTCGCACCGGGCGCGGCTTGGACATGGCCGACGGTCCCGACCAGTCCGCCGACGTCCTGAAGGCATAATTGCTCGATCGATGAGATGCATTCGGCGGCACCGGCGAGCGCGTCGCGCCGCAGCGCCATCGGCACCGTTCCGGCATGACCTGCCATGCCGGTGAGCTTTGCCGTAAAACGCGTGGCGCCTGCGATGGCGCTCACCACGCCCACAGCCAGGTTCTTCGCTTCGAGCACCGGTCCCTGCTCGATGTGCAATTCGATGTAGGCGAGGAGATCGCCACGGGCTCTTGCCGAGGCGGCGATACGATCGGGATCGAGACCGAACTTGAGAAGCGCCTCGCGCATCGAAATGCCGGCGGCATCCTTTGTCTCGAGCACGGCCCCATCGAAGGTACCGGCAACCGTGCGGCTGCCGAGCAGCGTCGAGGCAAATCGCACCCCCTCCTCGTCCGCAAACCCGGTGACTTCGACCGCAAACGGCAAACGACGGCCGCGTCTATTGAGGTCGGCAACGCAGGAGATCGCCGTGATCAACCCGAGCGGGCCGTCCCACTTGCCGGCGTCGCGCACCGTGTCGTAGTGCGAGCCCAGCATCAGGCACGGCAAGCCCGGCCGCTCGCCCTCGTAACGGCCGCAGACATTCCCGATGCCATCGAGGCGGGCGCTCATGCCGGCCTCGACCATCCAGCTCATGATCAATTCGGCCGCCGCACGAAGTTCCGGCGTCAGAAAGATGCGCGTCAGGTTGTCCGGCGTCTCCGAAATCGCAGCCAGCTGATGGATGCGGGCAACGATCTCATCGCCAAGCTGCGATGTCTTTCTGGCCATTCCTGCGTCTATCTCGCTCATGTTGCTAACTGACCTGCGGCGCATCAATCGCTAGATGAGAGAGGTTGGCGTACCAGTGCCGGGCAATCTGCAGGCGGGTCGGAACCCACACCCGTTCGTGGCTTGCGATGTAGTCGAGAAAGCGCATCAGCGCGGCCGCTCGGCCGGGACGGCCGACGAGCCGGCAATGCAGGCCCACCGACATCATCTTTGGAGAACTTTCTCCTTCAGCATAAAGCACATCGAAGGAGTCCTTCAGATAGGAAAAGAACTGATCGCCGTTGCCAAACCCCTGCGCATTGACGAAACGCATGTCGTTGACATCAAGGGTATAGGGAATGACCAAATGCGGTCCGGCTCGCCCGTTGATCCAGTATGGCAGGTCGTCGGCATAGGAGTCGCAGGAATAAAGAAATCCGCCGGCTTCCATCACGAGCTTGACCGTATTGATCGAGGAACGGCCGGTGTACCAGCCAAGCGGACGCTCGCCGGTCGCCTCGGTGTGGACGCGGATGGCTTCCACAATCTCCAGCCGCTCCTCGGCATCCGACATATCCTTGTGTTCAATCCATTTCAGGCTGTGACTGGCGATGTCCCAGCCCGCCTCTTTCATGGCGGCGACCACTTCCGGGTTTCGCTTGAGCGCTGTGGCGACGCCGAACACCGTGGCCGACACTTGGCGCGCGGTGAAGATCCGCCACAGCCGCCAGAAACCGGCGCGCGAGCCATATTCGAACATCGACTCGATGTTGGCATGGCGCTGTCCCGGCCAAGGCTGCGCGCCAAGCACGTCGGTGAGGAACGCCTCTGACGCCCGGTCGCCGTGCAGGATGTTGTTCTCGCCGCCTTCCTCGAAATTCACCACGAACTGTACGGCGATACGCGCATCGCCCGGCCAGTGCGGGTGCGGCGGATGACGGCCGTAGCCACGGAGATCCCTGGGATATCCGCGCTCGGCCATTTTACGCTTCCTCGATGCGGACCTTTTGCGCGCCTTTATAGAGTACGTTCCTGCCGAGCGTGTACAGGTTCTCAAGACCCGACGTCAGGGTGATGAAGTGATTGCCGGCAAGCTGGCCCATCTTGCTCGCGAAATGCACGCCGCCATAAGCCAGCAGTATCTCGGTCTCACTGATACCGCCGGGATAGAGGATCATCTGACCCGGGGCCGGATAGCTGGTGTGGTTCTCATAGCCGACGCCAAAATCGAGATCGCCGAGCGGCATCCAGACCGCCTCGCCGCTCCAGCGCACATGGATGGCCTGGCTCTCGAACGGCATCGCCTTGCGAAAGGCCGCGCAGGTCTTGGGCGCCAGTTGCTCCTCGAAGCGGGCCTGGAACGTGAAATCGCCGGCGTGGACGATGAGGTGGCTCATTCAAGCATATCCGCGATGGTGACGAAGGAGGACTTGACGGAATCAATCGGGAGCAAGGAACATTCCAAGCCGACAA
>NZ_DAHUXJ010000112.1 GCF_027307225.1 Bradyrhizobium sp.
GCTTACACAGAATTACTGACACCCTCTTCTCTTCGCTGGCCAACAGCGGCATCCGCACGTAGGGGCTGCCAGGGATGCCGTGGATCACCATTGTCGACATGATTTGTCTCCGTTTCAGGTTCAGTCGGGTCAGGCTTCGACCGCGGCCTTGAAGCCCTCGAGGATCAGCCCCCAGCCGCGGTCCATGCCGGCGCGGGTGTTGGCGGCCGCTTCGCTATCGCCGAAGGCCTCCAGGCCCCGGTGCTCGAAGTCGATCCGCGTCTCGGCCTCGCCGACGGCGGTGAACAGGATCTCCACGTCGGTATGCAGGTCGCTCCGGTAGCCCCACTCGTGGGAGATTTGCCAGTCCAGCAGCAGCCGCTTCGGTGGCTCCCAGACCTTCACCTGGCCCCACGGCCGCTCTACTCCATCCTCGTGGATGCCGTACCAGCGACCGCCGGCCCGCGGCTCGATCGCAGCATCGCTCAGCGGCGAGTTGCCGATGTAATGGGTCTTCGGCCACCAGCGGCCGAAGCCGGCGGTGAACACTTCCCATGCCTTCTCCGGCCGAGCCTTGACCGTGAAGCTCTTGCGGATCGCGGCGGGCTGGATGGTCAGGTTCATGCGTTCTCCTCGCGCTCGACCTCGGCCTTGAAGGACTCCAACGCCGTGTTCCAAAATCGGTCGAGCCAGGCGCGAATCTGTCCAAGGCCGGCCGGGTCGATCTGGTAGACGCGCCTTGCGCCCTCCGGGCGATCGGTCACCAGCCCGGCCTCCTTCAGAACCTTCAGGTGCTGGGAGACCGCCGGCCGGCTCACCGGCATGCCGTCGGCCAGCTCGCCCACCGCCCGCGGCCCAACAGCCAGCCGCTCGAAGATGGCGCGGCGGGTTGGATCGGCAAGCGCGGCGAAGGCTAATGTGTTAGTCATGACTTACTGTAAGTATATACTTACATATCCGTCAACCGCTTTTTTTCGAAAGGCAAAAGAAGCGCCGGGCGCGGGGCGAGGACGATGCATGGAGGCGACGGCTTTGAGAGTACTCCGAGGCCTTTCCAGGAAACCTTGAACGATCTGATTACGGCTTCAGCATGCGGGAGGAGTGATCTGTGAAGCGGCAGGATAAGGGCGGCACCGGCTGCCCCTTCTTATGCATTGACGGTGAGGCACTCGGTAGGGGACAACGCGGCCAATCGATGGTACGCGAAGCTCGCATTGAGATTCCTTAGGGAAGGACGCCCCATGGCCCTGCATACAGGACGGCATTTTCTTCAGATTCCTGGCCCGACCAATATTCCGGACCGGGTCCTTCGGGCCATGGACATGCCGACCCTGGACCATCGCGGTCCTGAGTTCGCCGAGATCGGCTTTGCGGTGTTTTCGGGCATGCAGCGGATTTTCCGCACCTCACAGCCGGTGATCATCTTTCCGTCGTCGGGCACCGGCGCATGGGAAGCGGCGATCGTCAACACGCTCTCGCCCGGCGACAAGGTGCTGCTCGCAGAGACCGGCCAGTTCGCGGTGCTCTGGCGCGGCATCGCCGAGAAGTTCAAGCTCGACCTCGAATTCCTGCCGACCGACTGGCGCCGCGGCGCTGACGTGGCCGAGATCGAGGCGCGGCTTGCCGCCGACAAGGCGCACAAGATCAAGGCCGTGCTCGTCATTCATAACGAGACCTCGACGAGCTGCGTCACCCATCCGCTCGACGTCCGCAAGGCGCTCAACCGCACCAACCATCCGGCACTGTTGATGGTCGACACCATCTCGGGCCTCGCCTCGCTCGAATACGAGCACGACGCCTGGGGCATCGACGTGTCCGTCGGCGGCTCGCAGAAGGGCATGATGCTGCCGCCGGGCTTGAGCTTCAACGCGGTGTCGGAGAAGGCGCTCGCGGCCTCCAAGACCAACACGTCGCTGCGGTCCTACTGGGACTGGCACGAGATGATCGCGATCAACAAGGCAGGCACCTTCCCCTATACGCCGGCGATCAACCTCCTGTTCGCGTTGCGCGAGGCGATCGCGATGCTGGAGGAAGAAGGCCTCGAGAACGTTTTCGCCCGCCACAAGCGCCATGCGGCAGCCACGCGCGCCGCGGCCAAGGTCTGGGGGCTGGATCTCGTCTGTCTCGATCCGAACGCCTATTCTCCGGCGCTGACCGCCGTCATGACGCCGGAGGGCCACGATGCGGATGCGTTCCGCAAGGTGGTGCTTGAAAACTTCGACATGTCGCTCGGCACGGGCCTGGGCAAGATCAAGGGCAGGGCGTTCCGCATCGGCCATATCGGCCACTTCAACGATTTGATGCTGATGGGCACGCTGTCGGGCGTCGAAATGGGGCTCGATCTCGCCAAGGTGCCGCATCGCACGGGCGGCGTGCTTGCCGCGATGGACATCCTGAAGAACCGCGACGTCGTCGCCATGCCGCAATCCAAGGCGGCTGTGGCGTGAAGCCATAACGTCTTCGATCCAACAAAACAGAAGGAGCGCGATATGAACGCCCCCGTAACCGCAAATGAAGACCTGATCTATTCGGCTCGGGACGGCATCGCGCGGATGACCTTCAACCGTCCGCAGGCGCGCAATGCGTTGACCTTTGCGATGTACGAGCAGATGGCCTCGATCTGCGAAAGCATCAACGCCGATCGCTCGATCAAGGCGCTGATCATCACCGGCGCGGGCGACAAGGCGTTTGCCTCGGGCACGGATATCTCGCAGTTCCGCGCCTTCAAGACCGCGCAGGACTCGCTCGACTATGAAGCGCGGATCGACCGCGTGCTCGGCACGCTGGAGCAGTGCCGTGTGCCGGTGATTGCGGCCATTGCCGGCGCCTGCACCGGCGGCGGCGCGGGCATTGCCGCCTGCTGCGATATCCGCATCGGCACTGCGGCCACCCGTATCGGCTTTCCGATCGCCCGCACGCTCGGCAATTGCCTGTCGATGTCCAACATCTCCCGCCTGGTCTCGCTGATCGGGCCTGCGCGCACCAAGGACCTGATCTTCAAGGCACGGCTGGTCGAGGCGCCGGAGGCGCTCGCGCTCGGGCTGCTCAACGAGATCGTGCCCGACATCGAGACGCTGCAGCGCCGCGCGGACGAGACCGCGAAGCTCGTCGCCGGCCACGCGCCGATCACGCTGGAAGTCACCAAGGAAGCCGTGCGCCGCATCCGCCGTACGCTGTCCCGCGACGAGGGCGAGGATTTGATCCTCAAGGCCTATATGAGCGAGGATTTCCGCGAGGGCATGGACGCCTTCCTCAACAAGCGCGCGCCGAATTTCAAGGGCAAGTAAATTCCGGCCCGGCTTCGCTTCGGATGACGACCAATAAAAAGCCCGGCGGAAAGCCGGGCTTTTTATTCGAAAGGGTTGTTGTTCTTAGTACTTCGCCACGACCGGTCCGCCGAACTTGTAGTTGATGCCGGCGCGCAGGATGTTGTCGGTGACGCGCGTGCTGTAGTTGCTGACCAGATTGGTCGTTCCGATCGTCGTCGCGAACGATCCGCTCACCGTGCCGAGATCGACATAGAGATATTCGACCCGCGCGGTCCAGTTGCCGCCGATTGCGCCTTCGATACCGGCGCCGAGCGTCCAGCCGACATTGGTGGTATTGACGCCAGGGATCGCGGCCGAGATACCCGTCGTGACCGGTGCGATCGTCGCGTTGGAATTGACTTCGCCATAGGCGAGACCGCCAGTCGCGTAGAGCAGAATCTGTGGCGCGGCGAGCACGCCGACGCGTCCGCGAACCGTGCCGAACCAGTCGATCTTCTGGCTCAAAGCCTCCGAGACCGCGGGTCCTGGAACGACGAGAGCGCCGAGGACGGGAGCAATACAGGTGCTGGTCGGACAGAGATAGTCGTGGGTGCCCTTTTCGCCCGAGCCCTGGATGTCTGCCTCCAGGCCGAACAGGTAGTTCTGCATCTGCCAGTTGTAGCCGATCTGGCCGCCGCCGACGATGCCGTTCAGGTCCGTCCGGTTGGTGCCCGAGAACAGCACAGTGCCTGCGGCATTCGTGATCGTGGTCGAGTCGCTGGCTCGGCCCCAGCTGTAGCCGACGTTGCCGCCGACATAGAAGCCGGTCCAGTCGTATATCGGCTCGACGTAAGCTGGAGCCTTCGTGTAGACGGGCGCCTTGGCCGGAAGGTCGGCAGCGAGCGCGCCCGTCGCCAGCAGCGAGGCTGCGGCAGAAATTCCAATTAACAAATGCTTCATGGCAAAATCTCCAACCCAAAATATTAGACGAACGATACAACCGGAGAGGGTTTGCGTCTGTCACGCGAAAACCACAGCGGTGACAATTGCGCCGCTGGAGGTTGTGGTGAAGATTTAGGCGTGGCGCCAAATCCTTGATTTCGAACGAATTCTATTCAACTCACGATTGAGGGTGAAACCGCAGTGGCCCTGCGCAGCACCCTCACGCGCTGAAGCTTTTGGTCCGGCCGAATCGTCCTATCTAGCTTTCGCTGTCGCCAACGCCGTAACCCGCCATCCGTGTGCGAACGTTTTCGATCTCGGCTTTTGAGAGCAAAGGCGGCGTGCCGATCTGCAGGCAGCCGTGATACTGCCGCGCCAGGGTCTCGACCTCGACCGCAAGCCACATGGCTTTGGCGAGCGAAGCACCCACCGCGATCATGCCGTGATGGGCGAGCAGGCAGGCTGAACGATCCCTGAGCGCGGCCACCGCGTGCCGCGACAATTCTTCGGTGCCGAACGTTGCATAGGGCGCGCAGCGGATCGTGTCGCCGCCGGCGCAAGCGATCATGTAATGCACCGGCGGAATCTCGCGCCCCATGATGGCGAGGATGGTCGAATAAGGCGGATGTGCATGGACGATCGCGTTCACGTCGGGGCGCGCTTTCAGAATGTCGCGGTGAAAGCGCCATTCGCTCGACGGGCGCTGGCCGGCTTCAGGGGCGCTGTCGAGTTTCATGAATACGATCTGCTCGGGCCGCATCGTGTCGTAGGGGACGGAGGTCGGCGTGATCAGCATGCCGTCTTCATGCCGCAGGCTGATATTGCCCGAGGTGCCCTGGTTGATGCCGAGGCGGTTCATGTCACGGCAGGCGCCGATAACAGATTGACGCCTGGTCTTGTCCTCAGCCCGATCCTTTGCACTGGACATCAGCTTTCCTTTGAGCAAATGAGAAAACCAGTAGAAGCCTTTGCAGCGCCACGACATTAGTTGAAGATGGCTCTGCGATATAGTCGCCATCAAAACGGTCTGGAGCAATCATGACAAAAGCGGTGCTTGGCATTATCGGAGGGTCCGGCATTTACGATCTGCCGGGACTTGAAAATGCCCGCGACGAAATGGCCGCAAGCCCGTGGGGCGCGCCGTCGGCGCCCTTGCGTCACGGCACCATTGCCGGCCTGCCGATCGTGTTCCTGCCACGGCACGACAAGGGGCATCGGCTGTCGCCGTCTGACATCAACTATCGCGCCAATATCGATGTACTCAAGCGCGCCGGCGTCACCGACCTGATCTCGCTCTCGGCCTGCGGTTCCTTCAAGGAGGAACTGCCGCCCGGCACGTTCGTGCTGATCGATCAGTTTGTCGACCGCACCTATCGGCGCGAGAGCTCGTTCTTCGGCAAGGGCTGCGTCGCCCATGTCTCGATGGCGCATCCGGTCTCGCCGCGCTTGCGATTGCATTTGGCGGCCGCCGCGGAAGCCGAAAGCATTCCGTTCGGGCGCGGCGGCACCTATGTCTGCATCGAAGGACCGCAATTCTCGACACTCGCTGAAAGCATGACCTACAAATCGCAGGGTTACTCCGTGATCGGCATGACCAACATGCCGGAAGCCAAGCTCGCGCGCGAGGCGGAGATTTGCTACGCGAGCGTGGCGATGGTGACCGACTTCGATTGCTGGCATCCCGATCATGATGCCGTCACGGTGGCCGACATCATCCGCGTGCTCAACGCCAATGCCGAGAAGGCGCGCGGTCTGGTGGCGCGGCTGGCGAGGGATTTTCCGCGTGACCACGAACCCTGCCCGATCGGTTCGGACCGCGCACTGGATTCCGCCTTGATTACCGCACCGGAGGCGCGAGATGGCGAACTGTTGAAGAAATTGGATGCGATCGCCGGGCGAGTGTTGCGGAAATGAAGGTCGACGGCAGACATTTTTGCAGCATCTGGGTTGATTCGGATGGCTGGACGGTCGCTGCGATCGACCAGCGGCGCCTGCCACATGAATTCGTCGTCGCGAAATTGACGTCTTGCGAGGACGCAGCCGAGGCGATCCGCTCCATGCTGGTGCGCGGCGCGCCGCTGATCGGCGCGACCGCGGCCTATGGCGTTGCGCTCGCGATGCGAAGGGATGCTTCCGATGCCGCGCTGGAGCGCGCCTGTTCAATTCTGATCGCGACGCGTCCGACGGCGATCAACCTGAAATGGGCGCTGGATGAAATGCGAAAGGCGCTTTCGCCGCTTTCTCCGTCGGCGCGCGCAGCTAGCGCCTATGTGCGCGCTGATGAAATCGCGGAGCAGGACGTCGCGATCAATCAGGCGATCGGCAGCCACGGCCTTAACCTGATCGAGGCGATTGCGCCGCGCAAGAAGCCGGGCGAGGCAATCAATATTCTCACCCACTGCAATGCCGGCTGGCTTGCGACCGTCGATTGGGGAACCGCAACCGCGCCGATCTATCTGGCGCATAATCGCGGCTTGAAGATTCATGTCTGGGTCGACGAGACCCGTCCGCGCAATCAGGGCGCCTCGCTCACCGCCTGGGAGCTTTCCCATCACGGCGTGCCGCACACGGTAGTCGCGGACAATACCGGTGGCCATCTGATGCAGCACGGCATGGTCGATCTCGTCATCACCGGAACCGACCGCGTCACCGCCAATGGCGACGTCTGCAACAAGATCGGCACCTATCTGAAGGCGCTCGCCGCCCATGACAACGGCGTGCCGTTCTACGTCGCGCTGCCGTCGCCGACGATCGACTTTTCCATTGAGGATGGACGGCAAATTCCGATCGAGCAGCGGGCGGCGGAAGAAGTCGCCACCATGACCGGCCGCACACAAGACGGCCGGATCGAGACCGTGCGGATCGTCCCTGACGGATCGCCGGTCGCCAACTACGCCTTCGACGTTACGCCGGCGCGGCTCGTCAGCGGGCTGATCACCGAGCGCGGCGTATTGCAGGCCGAGCACGAGGCATTGGCAGGGGCGTTTGGGGAGCGGGCGGACCGATGAGTATTCCTCTATAGCTAGCTGCACGAGGTTTTTCGATTTGGGAGGTTTTCCTCGAATGCAGCGTTGTGTATATGATCTGCCGGCACTCAGAATGACACAAGTGACAACTCACGGTGACCATGACGATTGACACGCCGATTAGGCCCGCTATCGACATGGCGACCGATTATTCGAAATCGTTCCATCTGCTGCGGCCTCAAATCGTCGACAGCCGTGGCATTCGCTACCACGATTTTTTGAAAAGCCTTTCCCCGCGCTACCGCAGCGTATGGCTCGATATCGCTCTCGGTTACGCAAGTCTGCTGGCAACATGTGTTCTTGTCGTTGCGCTGCCGTCGCGCGGCCTGCTGAGCCCGTGGCTCGCAGCCGCTATCGGTGCGATATCGATCGGTTTCTGGATCGCCTACCTGCAGTTATTCATTCATGAGGGCGCTCATTTCAACCTGAGCCCCGATCGGGAACGTAGCGACTTCATTTCCAACCTGTTGATTGCCTGGATGATCGGCTCTTCGGTCCAGAAGTATCGCGTCGTGCATTTTCAGCATCATCGCGAACTGGGCGGTGTCAACGATAGCGAGATGACCTATTTCTTCCCGTTGAATCTCGTATTCATCGCCAAAGGGTTGTTCGGAATACGCGTGCTTGAAGTGCTTTCGTCGAGAAAAGCGACGCAGGAACAGGCGGTCTCCCATCAGCGCGGCAAGTATGTGGGCCTGGCGGGATTGATTGCCCATATGCTCATACTTGCGGCAACATATTTTCTCGGCTCGATCTGGCTGAGCTTGTCGTGGATTGCCGGTGTCGGCGCGATCTTCCCGTTCTTTGGCGCACTGCGTCAATTATTGGAACACCGCGACGATCGCGCTAGTCCCGGCACGAACTACTTCAATACGGATCATGGCGCCTACACCCGCATCTTTGGTTCGGACCCGTTCTCGTCGATCTTTGGTGGGGCGGGGTTCAACCGGCATTTGCTGCACCACTGGGAGCCGTCACTTTCGTATACGAACCTGCCAGAACTCGAGAGCTATCTTCTCGACACGGGTGTTGCGAATGTGATCGCGATGCGCCGATCGAGCTACTTCCAGACTTTCATGACACTGTTTCACGTTCGATGAGCACAACACCCGCGTGCCCCATATGCGCCCGGCCGCGCTGCTCCTTCTACGCGACCGCGCAGGATATCGAATATTTCACGAGCGCCGACGATTTCACCTTCTTTCGCTGTCACGACTGCGATGTCCTGTTCCTCGACCCGATGCCGTCGGATCGCCTGGAAGAGATTTACCCGACCAATTACTACTCGTTCCATGTCGATGCCGAACGATCGATCGCCCAGCGCATCAAGCGATTCCTGGACGAGCGGGCATTTGCCGCCCTCACGCGCAACATCAAGGGCTCGAGCCTGGCTGCACTTGACGTTGGCGGCGGCAGCGGCTGGCTGCTGAATGATCTCAAGCGGGCAGATCCGCGGGTGAAGCGGACGGCAGTGGTCGACATCGATCCGCGCGCCGAGGATATCGCCCGCGCAAACGGGCACGCTTATCATCTGACGACATTCGAGAAGTTTGAAACAGACGACCGGTTCGATGTTATCCTGATGCTGAACCTCATCGAGCACGTGACCGATCCCATGGCGGTTCTGCGCAAGGCAAAGCAGCTGTTGCAGCCTGGTGGACGTATCTGGATCAAGACGCCGAACTTCGATGCGCTTGATGCCCGTCTTTTCAGGAACCGCTCATGGGGCGGGTACCACACGCCGCGCCACTTCGTTCTCTTCACCAGGGATAGCCTGGTCCGCCACTGTAAGGCTGCCGGCTTCGAGGTCGCGCATTGCTCGTACACGCAAGGTGCTCCGTTCTGGACCGTGAGCATGATCAACGAACTGCGGAAGCTCGGGCTCTGTCGGGTCTCCGCGCAGCGCCCCTCGATTGAGCACCGCCTCACACCGCTGTTCCATATCGGCTTTGCTGCGCTGGATTTCCTGCGAATGCCTTTTTCCAGGACCTCGCAGATCAATATTCACCTGACGTCTTGATGACGTCAGCGCGGACGATGCGTCCAGACCGGGCGGCGCATGGCTAGCTAGTGCGGTGAATTTGAAGTTCCTATCAGCTTCGCGGTAACCTCGTCATAGGAACTTCAAATTCTAAACCGCACTAGAATCATATAATTGGCTAGTGCTCCGTTGATTCCGAAGTTCGTAAACGTGGAGCCGCAATATGATACGAACTTCGGAATCGGAGCACTAGTTGCAACCATGCTCCCAGATCGTATCGACCTTGCGGAGATCGCCCGTCGAGGAGTTCCAGGACCAGAGCTCCCGCCCGGCGGCACTGTAGATGACCGCACCGTGGCAAAATCCTTGCTCAAAACGCTGTCCGTCCCACCGGTTGAACCATCCGTGACTGGCGGCAAACCATCTGGGTAAGGTGCGGCTGCCTTTCCAGAGATCGATCGTCAGCAATCGGTTGTTCGTCATCTTGTAGGAAGCCCACGCTACCGCCCCGGCGATTTCCCAGGGCGCGGTGGCAGCGGCAAGGGATAGCGGCGGCCCATCCTCGAGGGCAACGTAGATACGCTGATCGCCGCCAGCAGGGATGTTTCCGGACGTAACGGCTGCGGGCAATCGCGATAGTCTTGCCAATTCGTACGACCAGGTTTCTGCCCATTCGCCGGTCCGAGCCCGCGCCGTCAGTTCAAGCGCAATCAGGCCTATGGCTGCCGAAAAACAAAAGGTGACGGCCGGCAACCGACTCCCACCAGGCATGCAGCAGGCAGCCGCCGCGAGCACGCCGGCGACGATGGCATAGTATGTAGCAATGACAATGGAGACCCGCGCCATCGGCCCTTCTGAAGCAAGTCCATAGCCGGCGGAGGCGTAGAGCAACCCCGAGGCGACAATCCCGCCGACCACCAGGAGGAACGCCAGACCCATCCTCGAGGCGCCGACGAGTCGGGCCAGACAAATGGCGCCTGATGGACCCGCGACAATCACCGTCCCGGCAATCAGGAATTTATGTTCGCGCGCGGCGTGACCCAGGATCGCGAGAATATGCGAATAGCCACCGATGAAGATATGAATGAAGTCCCAATGGAAGGACTTCTGCACGCCTCCGGGAATCAAGCGGTTGAAAGCAAGGCAAGCGACGTTGATCAATACGGTGCCTGCGACCGCACGCCATGGCATTTCCTTGATGGTACTTCCGCGAAGCGTCGCCGCAAGCAGCAGAAAGACTATTTCCTGGAAATAGAAGGCTTCATACGACAGGTGGGACAGCAGCGCCAACACGAGCCCTGCACCGAGCCGCCACCGGCTGTTTCCGGAATGCAGAAGAAGGCTTGTGGCGAGACAGAACAACGGCAGCGCCGGAATCGCGGTGGTGACGCCAACCCCCCAGGCAAACGTCCCGATGGTGGAGGGAAAGACGATAAAAGTAGCGGCAGCGACTGAAGCGCCGACCGATGCTCCAGTTCTAAGATTGCGAACCGCGGTTATGAGAGCCCCGGCAAGTAGTCCTACGCTTGCTGAGGCGATCAGCAGCATGGCTGCGTTCAGGAACTGCGCGCGGACCGGCGACCAATCGGTGATCACTTGCGCCAGCCAGATGTAAGGCGCCGAAACGGGACGCGTCGCGACTAGCCTTAGCGTATCCCGGAAGGCTTCGGCGGTGCCGACGAAAGGATGCAGCAAAACCATCCAGTCGTCTGAGCAGAAGCCGAGGCGTGTCGGCCAGTCCCGGCATAGCCAGATCCAGAGGGCGACAGGTACGAGCAGCAGCGGAACGCGAAGCCATCGTTCGATGGTGGAAGACCGCGCCATTCCATCTGGTCCGTGTGGAGCTTCGATCTGTGTCGATCTATCGTGCATGCGCAGCGGCGCTTAGTCGCGTACGGGCGACGGCGAGATGAGCGCGTCGGCGATCACGTGACGCGGCCCAGCGCGCGATACTGGCTGCCGAACGGCAAGCGCGCGAACAGCCCATCGAGCCTTTCCGCGAGCCCCGCCATCGGCGGCAGGGTCAGTATCGACCTCGTCGTAACGTCGGCGCAACCCGCGCCTTCCAGAAGCGCACGCGATTGCGCCATGGTGAGAAGAACGGCGTCACGATCGAACGCGCAATCGTGGACAACCTTACGAGTGAGGGGATGGGCGGGGTTGTGTTCATAGACGACGATCAAGCCGCCGGCGCGCGTGACGCGACACATCTCGTTCACGAACTGTTGCCAGCGTCCCGGAGGAACGTGGTGAATAACGCAGACACAAAATGCGACGTCGAATTTCTCATCTGGATAAGGCAGCCGGTCGCCATCATAGACCGAGTAGGAAACCACCGGGTTCCGTTCCTTTGCCTTCGCGATGCAGGCGCTCGACACGTCGACGGCGCTGACACTGCCAACGACCGGGGTGAGGAACGGGTGATAGTTGCCGATGCCGCAGCCGACATCGAGCAGGTTCAACTCGCGCTGCGAACCGAAATGCGAGGCGATGGTTCGCAACAGGTCATGAGCCTTGGCCCTGGTAAACGATTCGACTTTTTGTCCTGAGAACGCGATCGCTCGATTGACGGCGTCGTCATAGGACTCCCTGTATCGGTCAAATTCCTCGGCGATGGCTTGTTGTTGCGGATCCATTGCTTTCCTCGGAACGCGGGCTTTACGCTTGGCTCGTTGTGCTGGCGGATTGCGGACCCTGTGCAGGAGAAAGGTCCGCGTCGCGCGATCGCATCGGCTCGATACGTTGGTCGATGATCGGTGCCGGCATCTGCCGCGTGTTCTTGAAGATGCGGCCTATATACTCGCCGAGCAGGCCGATAAAGGCCGTTTGAACACTGGTTGACAGCAGGATCAGGATGACCAGAGTAGTGAATCCTTGCGGCTTGCCTGCGGCCAAAAACGACCAGGCGAGATAAAAGATTGCGCCGAGAAGCGATAAAACACTAAGCGTCGTTCCGAAAAGCGTGATCAGCTCCAGCGGCTTGGTGGACTGACTACAAACGCCGTCCACGCCGAGACGGATCAACGAGAAAAGACGAAATTTGCTTTTGCCGCGCTGACGCTCGGAGCGGTCATATGGAATCCCGGTCTGGCGGTAGCCGAGATGCGCAATCGCGCCTCTGATGTAAGGGGTCTCGTCCTTTATCCGCCTCAAGTCCTCGATGACGATCCGATCGATCAGACGGAAATCGCCGGCGTCGACCGGCAAGTCGACGCTGCTGAGTCTCGCCAGAACCCGATAAAAGACCTTCCTGAGGATGCTCAGGAGGGGATTTTCCGGTCGGCTGCGCCGGATCCCGTAGACGACTTTGTAGCCTTGCTCCCAGCTTTCGAGAAACTCTCCAAAGAGCTCCGGGGGATCTTGAAGGTCCGCATCGATCTGAATCGCGGCATCGCCTCTGGCATTCAGATAATTGGTCAGGATCGACGTCTGAAAACCAAAATTTCGCGTGAACCGGATCACGCGAACCCTGTCATCGGTTCGTGCCTCGATGGCGAGCCGCTCGAATGTCGCGTCGGTGCTCGCATTGTCGGTAAACAAGAATTCGAAATCGTAGCGATGATGGATTTCGGCGACCGCTCGCAGCCGCTCCATGAGCGGTCTTATGTTGTCTGCTTCGTTCAGGACCGGGATCGAAATCGTCACCAGCCGCTTCATGACTGTCACGCTGCATGCACCCGATCGATGTATCCGGCCCCCCCGTCAGCACTGCCTATCGCGACATCAGGCAGGGCTCAGTGGCCAAAATCAGCAGGCCGACTCCTCCATAGCCGCTGGCGTCCCGTGCGGCAAGGGTTGGCGCGGCCGGCTACACCCTCAGATTGAGATCACGAGGCTCCCCCGCGTTGCAAAGCCCTATACGATCTTGCTTTGCCTCAGTTTGCCAATTTCATCTGAATTGAACCCAAACTCGGCCAGGATTTCGTCGGTCTGCTCGCCGAATTCCGGCGGCCGCGCCGCCATCTTGCTCGGCGTGCGGGACAACGTGAAGGGCTGCCCGACGAGGCGGATGTGACGGCCTTCCGGGTTGGGCACATCCTGCGCGATGCCGAGATGCTCCACCTGCGCATCCGCAAATACCTGGTCGATGGAATTGATCGGGCCGCAGGGAACGCCGGCGGCATTGAATTCCGTCACCCAGGTCTCGCTCGACTTCTTCTCGGTGAATTTGTTGATTTCGGCGTTGAGCGCTTTCCGGTTCTTCGAGCGGTCTGGCCCCGTGGCGTATTCCGGCCGGTTCGCGATGTCGGGCGCCCCGAGCGCCTCGCAAAAGCGGTACCAGATCCGCCCGCCGGTCGTGGCGATATTGATGTAGCCGTCGGAGGTCCTGAACACGCCGGTCGGGATCGAGGTCGGGTGGTCGTTGCCGGCCTGCCTGGCGACGTCCTGGTCCATCAGCCAGCGCGAGGCCTGGAAATCCAGCATGAAGACTTGCGCCTGCAACAGCGAAGTCTTGACCCACTGGCCTTCGCCGGAAACGTCGCGCTCGAGCAGCGCGGTGAGGATTCCCATCGCGCAAAACAGGCCCGCCGTGAGGTCGGCGACGGGAATGCCGACCCGCATCGGGCCTTCGCCGGGCGCGCCCGTGATCGACATCAGACCGCCCATGCCCTGCGCGATCTGATCGAAGCCCGGACGCTTGTGATAGGGGCCATCCTGGCCGAAGCCGGAAATCGAGCCGTAAACGATGCGCGGATTGATCTTGCGCACGCGCTCATAATCGACGCCGAGTTTTGCCTTCACGTCGGGACGGAAATTTTCGACGATGACGTCGGCCTTTTCGACCAGCCGCCTGAAGACTTCGAGGCCTTCCGGCTTCTTCAGATTGAGGGCCATCGCCCGTTTGTTGCGGTGCAAATTCTGGAAGTCGGAGCCGTGGCGCGGGCCGCCGAGCTGTTCTCCGCCATCCTCCAGAATCGCGTCGATCTTGACGACGTTGGCGCCCCAATCCGCCAGCTGCCGCACGCAGGTCGGGCCGGCCCGGACGCGGGTGAGGTCAAGCACGGTGAAGCGGGCGAGGGCCTGCGAGGCGCGCGGGGATGGCATTTTGGGCGGCTCCGACGAGATCAACGGGACGAGCAACCGTCCCTCTTATTGTTATGTTGCAGGTATAGGAGACCGCTTCGCACTCGACAATCCTGTTCGATTACGATCCCCTTGCGGTTACCGCAGGTCTCGTTCCTTTCTGCGAGGTAACCGGAATTGATCGGCGCCTGCCGGAACCCCTGTCAAAACGGAAGTTTTGGACCAGAGCGCGCCGCGGTCGTATCTTCATAAAGCCGAACAATCTGCTCGCCGATGATTTTGGCCGAGAGTTGGCTTACGACCAGTTCCCGCGCGGCCTTCGCATATCGTGCGCGCAATGCAGGCGAGGTCGCTAGCTTCGCGATCGCCTGGGCGAGCGCCTTCGGGTCTTCGATTCCCACCAGCAGACCGGTCTGGTCGTTGATCACGATCTCGCGGCAGCCTGGCGCATCGGTTGCGATCATCGCGCGTTCGCAGGCGGCGGCCTCCATCAAGCTTCCGGGCAGGCCTTCGCGATGCGACGGCAGGATCGCGAAATGACACCGCCCCCACAGCGAGGCGATATCCTTGACGTGCCCGAGCCAGGTGATGCCAGGACGCTGCGTCCACTCGTTCACCTCCTCCATGGAGACCGAGGCAGGATTGGCCGGGTCCGGATTTCCGGCAATGAGCAGGTTGGTTTCCATGCCTTGGCTGCGGACGATGCCGTGCGCTGCGACCAGCGCGCGGATGCCCTTGTCAGTCAGCAGACGTCCGGCAAAGCCGTATGTGATCGGTCCGTCGGGTTCGGGCAAAGGCTGCAAGGCGTCGGTATCGACACCGGATCCCGGAATCAGAACGATGCACTTCTCGCTGATCCCGAGATCGATAAGAGCGGCGCGATCATCCGGATTCTGGACCAGCACCACATCGCCTGGTCGATCGAGGAGCGCAGGCAACAGCCGTTTCAGAATCGCGCGCAGCAAGCGGGTCCGCCACGTCGCCGAGGTAAAAACATAGCCCATTCCGGTCAATGCGCTGACATAGGGAAACCGCCGGCCGAAGGCCGCGATCGATCCATAGACACAACATTGCAGGCCGGAATGATGGGCAATGTCCGGCCTGATGCGGCCGGTGATTTGCCGAAGCGCGAGGATCGCCCGCATGGCCGACAGCGGCGAGGTGCCGCCGCGACGCAAGGGGATCGGGTGCAGCGTGAATCCTTCAGCTTCGATGGCAGCCGCACCCTCGTTGACGCGGGTGGCGACATGCACTTCGAAACCGGCCTTTTTGGCCGCCCGCGCCATTGGCAGGCGGTTCAACAGAAAGGCCCAATCCTCGTTGACGACGTAGAGCAGTCTTCGAGGTGGTTTGGCGTCTGCAAATGTCATTAAATTCACGATCATCCGATCGACAGATGAAGCCAATGAGGGTTGCATGGAATACCCCCATACGCGAGCGAGAAGCAATGTCGCTGGTGGTTTCGGCTGGCGGCCCAGGAGTGAGGCCGGCCGCTAGTACCGCCGATCTGACGTCCCTGCACCACAAGCGGCGAATTCGATCAGGGACTTCAGATCGATAAAGCGGTACTAGAATCAATAAATTTGTGAGTAGCCCATGACTTTCCGAAGTTCGTGAAGGTGGGCGCTGCGATGGAGCACGAACTTCGGAAAGTGGGCACTAG